>JBKQMB010000016.1:0-7114 GCA_052326605.1 Acidimicrobiales bacterium
CGGGCCTTCTGCTTCTCACGGAGCTGGAGTTCGTACTCCTTGGTGCGCATGTGACCGTCGCGGCCGTGCACGCCAGGGGGATAGGGCCGGCGCTCGATCGGGCATTTCATCGAGTCGCACTTCGGCCCTTTCAGGAACAGCTTCATCTTCTCCCGGCGGCAGAGCCGGCAGACGGGTCCGGTGTAACGAGCCATAAGTGTTCCTTTGATCCCTTCGTGCCCCGGCCCTAGACCCGACGCCGCTTCTTGGGGCGGCAGCCGTTGTGCGGGATGGGGGTGACGTCCTTGATGCCGGCCACTTCGATGCCGGCTGCGGCCAATGAGCGGATTGCCGTCTCGCGGCCCGAGCCCGGACCCCGTACCAGCACATCCACGCGGCGCACGCCGTGCTCCATGGCCCGCTTGGCACACTGTTCGGCGGCCAGCTGGGCGGCGAACGGCGTGGACTTCCTCGAGCCCTTGAATCCGACGTTGCCGGCCGAGGCCCAGGCCAACACGTTGCCCTCCGGGTCGGCAATCGACACGATGGTGTTGTTGAACGAACTCTTGATGTGGGCGACGCCGAAGGTGATGTTCTTCCGCTCGCGCTTGCGGGGGCGCCTGGCGCCGGCTGCGGGCTTGGTTGGCTTGGCCATCTACTTGCGAACCTTCTTCTTTCCGGCGACCGTCTTCTTCGGTCCCTTGCGGGTGCGGGCGTTGGTGTGGGTGCGCTGACCGTGGACGGGCAGGCCCTTGCGGTGCCGGATGCCCTGGTAGCAGCCGATCTCCATCTTGCGCTTGATGTCCTGGGAAACGTCGCGGCGGAGGTCGCCCTCCACCTGCAGGTTGGCGTCGATGTAGTTGCGGAGGCGGGTCACCTCTTCGTCGGTGAGGTCCCGTACCCGGGTGTCGGGGCTGGTCTCGGTGGCGGCGCAGATCTGCTGCGCGGTGGTCCGGCCGATGCCGAAGATGTAGGTGAGCGAGATCTCCAACCGCTTCTCGCGGGGGATGTCGACGCCTGAAATGCGGGCCACGTGTTCTTCTTTCTCTCGTACGCCTGATCCGCTGCCGTCAACCCTGGCGCTGCTTGTGGCGCGGGTTGTCGCAGATGACGATGACCTGCCGGTGCCGGCGGATCACTTTGCACTTCTCACACATCGGCTTGACGCTCGGTCGAACCTTCACGTTCTCGTCCTTGTCTCGTACTGCACAACTCGACACTGCCCCTGCACCGGCCGTCCGACGCCGCCCTCGCTGCCCCGGCCTACTTGTAACGGTAGGTGATCCGCCCCCGAGCCAGGTCGTAGGGGGTGATCTCCACTTGCACCTTGTCCCCGGGAAGGATGCGGATGCGGTGCATCCGCATCTTTCCGGAGCTGTGGGCCAGCACTTTGTGGCCATTCTCGAGCTCCACCCGGAACATGGCGTTGGGCAACGGCTCAACGACCACTCCCTCGAGCACGATGGCATCTTCCTTAGGCTTGGGCAGGTGAATCTCCTCGATATTCTGTTGTTCTCGTACCACGTCGACCCCGAGGTCGACCTGCGTCACGGCCACGTTGCCGTCGCCATTCCGCACCGCATTCGGAGGCGCACCGGAAGCGCACCACCTTGAGCGGGATCGGCACGCCACAACACGCCCGTGGCCAGCCGAATGACCAGTGTAGCCCTTCGGGGTCAAATTGCCAGTCCGACCCCCGTTCTACCGCCCGACCCACCCGCCGGTGGCGCGGTCGCAGGCGGCCCAGGGGCCGGTGGGAGGCGGTCAGAGGACGGTGAACACCTCGGGGCCCTCGTCGGTCACCGCGATGGTGTGCTCGAAATGGGCCGACAGCTGGCCATCGGCGGTCACCACGCTCCACCCGTCGTCCAGGAGCCGCGTGGCCGGACCGCCGGCGTTGACCATCGGCTCGATGGCAAAGACCATTCCCGACCGGAGGGTCGGGCCCGGCGTGCCCGGCCAGTAGTTGGGGACCTGGGGCTCTTCGTGCATCGCCGTACCGATGGCATGGCCCACGTACTCTCGGACCACCGAGAAGCCTGCGCGCTCCGCCACCTGCTGGACCGCCCGCCCCACTTCGTGCAGGCGGTTGCCGGGCAGGAGCTGGTCGATGCCGGCATACAGGCTGCGCTCGGTGACCTCCATCAACCGGGTCGCCTCCGGAGAGACCGATCCCACGCCGGTGGTGTAGGCAGCATCCCCGTGGTAGCCCTCGATGATCGCCCCGCAGTCGATCGAGATGATGTCCCCCTCCTCGAGGATGACCGTCTCCGAGGGGATCCCGTGAACGATCATCGAGTTGGGCGACGTGCAGACCACGGCCGGGAACCCGTGGTAGTTGAGGAAGTTCGAGCCCGCCCCCCGGCGGTCCAGGACCTCCCGGGCCACCCGGTCGATCTCCGCGGTGGAGACCCCGGGGCGGATTGCGGCGCGGGTGGCCTGGTGGATCTCGGCCACCACCCGTCCCGCCTTGCGCATCTTGGCCAGCTCTCCGGAATTGCGTCTCATCAGATACGGCGCCTCATACGAACCCGTGGCCCTTCTGGCGCTTGGCCTCGATGACCTTGACCATCCGCCGGGTCACCGCGTCGGGCGACCCGGTGCCGGGGACCGACTCCAGCTGGTGACGGGCCCGGTACCACTCGATGAGCGGTGCGGTCTGGCGCTCGTAGAGCTCCAGCCGTCGGGAGATGGCCTCTTCGGTGTCGTCCTTGCGCTGGACGACCTCCCCGCCGCACACGTCGCAGGTCCAGTTGATCAACGGCGGGGCCGAGAGTGAGTAGTTGGCCCCGCAGTCGACGCAGACGCGGCGAGCAGCCAGGCGGCGGAGCACCTGGCCGGTGTGGATCTCGATGTCGATCACCAGATCGAGGTCGAACGGTGCCAGTGTGTCGGCCAGTCGCTCCGCCTGGGCCACCGTGCGGGGGCATCCGTCCAGAACGAAGCCCCGGGCCCGCACGTCACTTTCTCCGAGCCGCTCGGCCACCATCTCCATGATCAGGTCGTCGCCGAGCAGCTCACCGCGGTCCATCTGGTCCTTGGCCTTCAGCCCGAGGGCCGTACCCTGCTTGACCGCAGCGCGCAGCATGTCCCCGGTCGAGACGTGGGGGACGACGTAGTGATGGGAGAGGCGCACGCACTGCGTCCCCTTCCCTGCCCCCTGTTTGCCGAGGACAACGAGCCTGGCTCCGCTTACCACCTACTTGAGGAAGCCCTCGTAGTTTCGCATCATGAGCTGGCTGTCGATCTGCTTCATCGTCTCCAAGGCCACGCCCACGGCGATCAAGAGAGTCGTCCCGTAGAAGGGATAGCTGGTGATGTTCCACGCCGCCATGAGCAGCGAGGGGACCACCGCCACGCCACCCAGGAAGAGCGCACCCGGCCAGGTGATCCGGTTCAGGATGTGCGCCAGGTACTTCTCGGTGGGAGGTCCGGGTCTGATGCCGGGGATGTACCCACCCTGCTTGCGGATGATGTCAGCCTGCTGGTGGGGGTCGAAGGCCACGTACACGTAGAAGAACGTGAACAGCAGGATGAAGAGGAAGTAGGTGGCGATGTAGAAGATACTGGTCGGGGTGATGTTGTGGTTCACCCAGTTCCGGAACCACGACGAGGGGATGATATTCGACAGCAGGACGGGGATGTACAGCACCGAGCTGGCGAAGATGATCGGGATCACACCCGCCTGGTTGACCTTGAGGGGGATGTAGGTGCTGGAGCCGCCGTACATCTTGCGCCCGACCACCCGCTTGGCGAACGTCACCGGGATCCGACGTTGGCCCTGGTCGACGAAGATGATCAGGACCAGCAGCAGCAGGGACACCAGGATGATGGCGGAGAACTTGAACTTCCCGCCCTCCTGGAGGACCGTGTTGAGCCCGGTGGGGATGCCCGCCACCACGTTGGCGAAGATCAGGATGGACATGCCCTGACCGATGCCCCGCTGGGTGATGAGCTCGCCCAGCCACATCACGAAGGCGGTGCCGGCGGTGAGGGTCATCACGATGAAGCCGGCCCGCCAGATCGAGTAGTGGAGGATGAGGTCGATGTTCGAGGTGGAACCGAACAGGCCGCCGCCGCCTTTGTGGAACAGGTAGACCAGGCCGGTGGACTGCATCAGGGCCAGCGCCACGGTCAGGTACCGGGTGGTCTGGGTCAGCTTCTTCTGCCCCACCGCCCCCTGGTCACGCCACTCCTCCAGCTTGGGGATCACCGTGGCCAGCAGCTGGATGATAATGCTGGAGGTGATGTAGGGCATGATCCCGAGCCCGAACACGGCCATGCGGGTCAAAGCCCCACCGGAGAACAGGTTGAGGAAGCCGAGCACGCCCGACGCCTTGGACGCCGCCGCCAGCTGCTGGACCTTGGAGAAGTCGATGAACGGCGCCGGGACGTTGGCACCGAACTGGTAGATGGCGATGACGGTCAGCGTGAAGAGGACCTTCTTGCGAAGGTCGGGAATCCGAAAGATGTTTGCCAAACTGGCGAGCATGGTCGCTCCTCGACGCCGGACGGTCGGCCGATGCTACCGGTTGGTGAGGGCGTTGCCCTTGGCAGGCGGGCGGTCGTTGCCGAACGGCAGTGGAACCACGGTGACCGAGCCACCGGAGGCGGTGATGGCCGCCTCGGCCGACTTGGAGAAGGCGTGTGCCTCCACCCGGACGGCACGGGTCAGCTCCCCGCCACCCAGCACCTTGACCAGGGCCCCCTTGCGGGCCAACCCGGCCGCCACCAGGGCGGCCAGGTCGACGGTGTCACCCTCCACCGACTCGAGGGCGCCGACGTTGACCGGCGTGTACTCGACCCGGAAGGGGTTCTTGAAGCCGCGCAGCTTGGGGATCCGCTGCATCAGGGGCAGCTGACCACCCTCGAAGCCCATGGGGATGGTGTCGCGTGCCCCCTGGCCCTTGGTGCCGCGGCCGGCGGTCTTGCCACCCTTGCCGCCGATACCGCGGCCGACCCGGCGGCGCGGGCGCGTCGAACCGGCCGGTGGGCGAAGCTCGTGAACCTTCATCGTCAACCTCTCTCGTCGTCACCAGCAGGGGTGACGTCAACCAGATGGGGCACCCGGGCGATCATGCCGCGGATCTCCGGGCGGTCGGGCAGCACGTTGGTCCGCCCGATCCCCCGCAGTCCGAGGGCTCGCAGCGTACCCCGGTGCTTGGGCTTGGTGCCGATGGCCGAGCGGACCTGGGTCACGCGCAGCCATCCGGTGTCGGAGACCGGGGCCTCGGCCATCTCAGCGCACCTCCGTGAACAGATCACCCTGGCGCTGGCGCTCGCGGTAGGCCCGGAGCACGCCGCCGGGGATGATCTCCTCGGCCGGCTTGCCGCGCAGGATGGCGATCTCGTCGGGGCGCTTGAGCGACTTGAGGCCGGCGATGGTGGCGTGGGCCACATTGATGCCGTTGGAGGACCCGAGGGACTTGGCCAGGATGTCGCGGATGCCGGCCATCTCGAGGATGGCCCGGGCGGCCCCGCCGGCGATCACCCCGGTGCCGGGGGCGGCCGGCTTCAGCATCACCCGACCGGCCCCGCTCTCGCCCACCACCGGGTGGGTGATGGTGGTGCCGGCCAGTGGGACGTCGAAGATGTTCTTGCGAGCCTCCTCGATCCCCTTCTGGACGGCCAGGCCGGCCTCCTTGGCCTTGCCGTAGCCCAGGCCGACCTTGCCGTTCCCGTCTCCAACCACCATGAGGGCGGCGAAACTGAACCGGCGGCCGCCCTTGACCACCTTGGACACCCGGTTGACCCGGATGGTGCGCTCTTCGTACTGCAGCTCGGTCATATCCTCAGAACTCCAGTCCTTCTGCACGGGCGGCGTCGGCCAGGGCGGCCACCCGCCCGTGGTAGGTGAACCCGCCGCGGTCGAAGACCACGGTGGTGATGCCGGCCTCCTTGGCCCGCGAGGCGATGAGCTCGCCCACCGCCTTGGCGGCGTCGATGGTGCCGCCCGAGGAGCCCCGGAGGGGCGCCTCGACGGTGGACGCCGACACCAGGGTGTGGCCGGCGCCGTCGTCGACGATCTGGGCGGAGATGTGCTTGTTCGACCGGAACACGGCCAGGCGGGGCCGCTCGGCGGTCCCGGACAGCCGCTTGCGGATGCGCCGGTGGCGCCGGATCCTCAGTTCGAGCTTGTGGTCGGTTGCGCGTCCCATCACTTCGCTGCCTTTCCGGCCTTGCGGAGCACCCGCTCGCCGGCGTAGCGCACGCCCTTGCCCTTGTACGGCTCGGGCTTGCGGATCTTGCGGATGTCGGCAGCCACCTGACCGACCTGTTCCTTGTTGATCCCCTTGATGATCACCCGGGTCGGCGTGGGGACCTCGAAGGTCACCCCGTCGGGGGCAGTGATGTTCACCGGGTGGGAGAAGCCGAGGGCCAGCTCCAGGGCCCCGGGGCCCTTGGGGATGGCCCGGTAGCCGACACCCACGATCTCGAGCTCCTTGGAGAAGCCCTGGGTGACGCCGTCGACCATGTTGGCCACCAGCGTGCGGGTCAGGCCGTGGAGGGCCCGGTTCTGGCGCTGGTCATCGGGGCGCTCGACCACCAGCACCTCACCCTCCTGGCGGATGGTGATGGCGGCGGGGACCGAGCGGCTCAGCTCGCCCTGAGGGCCCTTGACCGACACGTTGTTGTCGCCGTCGACGGCGACGGTGACCCCGGAGGGGACCGGGATCGGATTGCGTCCGATGCGGGACATCAGCGACCCCCTTCCATTGCAGCTGCCGGGCCGTGGCAGGACCGGGAGCGGTTACCAGACATAGCAGAGCACCTCGCCACCCATGCGGCGCTTGCGCGCCTCACGATCGGTCATCAGGCCCTTGGAGGTGGAGACCACCGCCACGCCCATGCCTCCCAGCACGCGGGGCATCTTGTCGGCACGGGCGTAGATCCGCAGGCCGGGCTTGGACACGCGCTTGATGCCGGAGATGGTCCTCGCCCGGTCGGGGGCGTACTTCATCACGATCTCCAGGGTCTTGCCCGGCTTGGTCGGGTTCTCGTCCACCGAGAACCCCGAGATGTAGCCCTCGTCGACCAGAATGGCGGCGAGTGACTCCTTCAGCTTCGAGCCCGGCATCTTCACCGTATCGAAGTGGGCGGTGTTGGCGTTCCGGATGCGGGTGAGCATGTCGGC
>JBKQMB010000017.1:0-10740 GCA_052326605.1 Acidimicrobiales bacterium
GGGCGACGGACATCCGGGTCCGCAGGGAGAACCGTCCCTTGACCCTGGCCACCAGGAGGAAGAGGGTCGGGAAGACGACGTAGAACTGCTCCTCGACCGACAGGGTCCAGAAGTTCTGCAGCGGCGAGGGAGGAAGGGCTGCCGTGAGGTAGTTGGTGCCCACCGACTCGAAGTGGAAGTTGGCCAGGAACACCGCCGCCCATCGCCCGTCATTGGCCACGTTGTTCCCGATGACGAATCCCAGCACCACGTAGGTGAAGGAGACTGTTACAAGAATGACCAGGGTCGCCGCCGGGAGGATGCGGCGGACCCGTCGGGCGTAGAAGCCGAGGATCGACGTGCGACCCGTCCCGCTCCTCTCCCGCAGCAGCAATCCGGTGATCACGAAGCCCGAGATCACGAAGAAGACGTCCACCCCGACGTAACCACCGGTCAGGCGGGGGACGCCGGCATGGTAGAGAACGACCAGCCCCACGGCCACGGCCCGGAGGCCCTCGACGTCGGGACGGAACTTCCGGTCGCTGGGGGCCGTGCCCGCTTCATCACCTGATGCCAGGAATCGTTCATCGACAACCGGCGTGTCCTGAAGAGCCATCCCCCTACATCCTCCCCGAGCACAAGTCGGTCACGATATTGCGCCGCGTCCTTCGCGGCGATCGACACCAGTCAGGCGAACGAGGATGCGCTCAGTCACTTCTTCGAAGGAGGCAACCTACCATCGCTCCAAGCCATCGCCCGCAGTCAACTGTGCGCGGCAGTGGACTGGCAATCCAGTTCACGAGGAGCGCACTCAACCTGCGTCAGCGAAGTCACCCGACCGTCTTGAACTGACACCGTTACCTTCGTGTACGACTTGCGAGTGGGAATCGCCAGGCCGGTATAGGCCTCGTAGAAGCTCGACTGTCCGGGCGACCAACCGTCAGCCTTCAACTGCCACGCAACACCGTCGACCACGGTCGCCAAGACATAGGCGTTCCCCCAGTCAGAGTTGATTACGAAGACCACCGGTCCGGGCTTGACATTCTGTTCGATCGAAGACGCCACATGATCGACGGTCGTGAATGTGTTCTGGTCCCACCCCACGGTGTCGAATCTCGGCTGGTATCCGACCAGGGGCCACAACGCCGTAACACCGACGACGCACAGGACACACACGGCGGCAATTCCCACCCATCCGAACCGCTTTCCGTGTCGAGTCGAGATGAGTCCAGGTACGCCGTCTCTGGTGGCACCGGACACCTCAACGGGCGCATCGTTGTCCCGGGGAGACCGTGCTCTCCGGTACTGGCTCGGATGAACGATCATCGGTGCGAATGCCACCACCGCCCAGATGGCTGCAGACCACATCAGTATCCCGACCACCCACATGGAGACGACCAGATAGTCGATGCTCGCAGCCTGAGCCTGTGGATACATGGAGAAGTTGATCACTGTCGTCAGCGCAACCACCACGGATACCGCGGCGAGGGCGGCCAGTTGCCGCTGGCAGACCTTCCACGACACCAGGGAGAGCAGCGCCAGGAGGAGCAGGACGATCACGCCGCCGACAGCAGAGTGACTCTCCACGAAGAGTGTCGTCGGAACGAACGTGATGGGCTCGTGGACCAGCCAGATCGGATCCGGCGAGCCGGCTCCGGCAAGAAAGCGCAGCCCATAGTCCAACCCCAAGGTTGCCTGACCCTTGTTGCTGGTCAACAGTGCGGAGAGATTGCCGTTGCTCCCGAGCTCCTGGGTCATCGGAGCGATCCAGCTGGCGACGCCCACCACCAATCCGGTCACCAGCCATCGGAGTCGTGCGGGTCTGCGTGCTGTCACGACCCCGATCAGAGGGGCGACCACGGTGAGTGCCACGCATGGAATCACGAACAGCAGGTGGCTCTGTGATGCAACGGAGGCCACGAATACCATCACTGGCCACCAACCGAACCTGCCGGTGCCCACTACCCACGCCAGTGCAATCGTGGCGATGAAGAAGGGAATCGGGAAGTACGCGTTCCAGGGGAGGTTCTCGAAGACCGCCGGGGTCAACCACAGCAGATCAAAGACCGTGAATGCCACGAGGGCGCATCCGAGCCACAACTTGGTAGACCAGATCGCTTCGATGGCTACCGACAGCACCGCGGCAGCAAGCAGGGATGCACCCAGGAACAGCCCGTTGGTCGTGTCGATGTGGACGGGAACTGCGAGCAGCCAGAACTCCAGTGGGCCGGGATCGTACAGGTAATGCCCGAGACCGAGCCCTGCGGCCGACGGGAGACCAACCAGCGGGGGGTGGAACGTGAGTGCCTGGTAGGACCGGGTCGCAATCGCCGCGTTGTCGCCGGCAGCGATCCAGCCCTTCGAGATGATGACGACCATGGGCGTAAGGACTCCGACCCATACGGCTGCGTGGCTCACGACCCGGACGACGAAGGGTATGTGGCTCCACCAACCGGATCTCTCATCGGAATCGTTGACGCCTGCCACGGCCCCTACGGCCTCTACCTCGGCCACGGCCCCTACTGCGTTCACGGCTTCCACGGCCTCATCGTTCCCTACCCGGATTCTGACTCTGGTGGTACAGGACCCGCAACGGCCTGGCTCTTCTGAGACCTGTGGGACGTGGGGATCCCATTCCGCGGTTGTCACCTCGCTTGAGGATGCAAGCGGAGGGGGTGCCCGACCCGGGATCCCCGATGGTCATATCACTGCCTCACGGCAACAGTCCCGGGCTCCGCCATGGCAGAGTCCGGACGCGCTTACTGGTTCGGCGGTGTCTCCGGCGTCGAGTCCGGACTCGACAGCAGTGCGTCCGCTGATCCGGCCTGGGCCACGGCGCCTGCCGTGGGGGTCGGCGCGTTGTCGGCACGCTCGGCGCGCCGGATCCGTACCGCCCAATAGGCGGCTCCCCCGAACGCCACCACCGCGAGCACCAGCAGCGCGGAGCCCCGCCTCTGGTAGTGGCCACGCACGTGCTTGCCGCCGAGGAACGTGGGGACGCTGTGGATGGGTACCGTCAGATACTCGATGGCCACGATCGCCGCGAGGATGCCGACGACCGTCAACGCAATGACACCGATCCATTTCTTCATGGGTTCGCACCTTACTCAATAGGGGAGTGGACTGTCGGATGATTCCCTGGCAAGGGAGAGCTGGCCAGAGTTGGGGACCGGGGAGGGCACGCGGTCGCGGTGTCCGCTCAGCGACGCTTGACGGCCTGGGAGGCCAGGACGGCGAGCGACTGCCGGGCGGTGGCGTCCCAGTTGAATTGGGACGCGTGCTCGCAGGCCGTGTTCCCCAGCCGCTTCCTCAGCACCTCGTCGGTGAGGACCGAATGCAGATTCTCGACCATCTCGTCGGTGGTGTCGCAGAGGAACCCTGTCACGCCATCGACCACTGCGTCCTCGTGCCCGCTGATGCGGGTCACCACCGAAGGTGTCCCGCAGGCCCCGGCCTCGGTGATGGTCATCCCCCACCCTTCCCGCAGGGAGCCGGAGGCCACGACCCATGCCTTGCGGTAGAGATCGATGAGTTGTGCTTCGTCCACATAGCCTGGGAGCGAGATCCACCCTTCGGCGCCCTCCTTGCGGATGAGCTCCTCGAGCATTGGCCGTTCGTAGCCCTCGCCGGCGATGACCGCCTGCAGCTCGGGATGATTCGGCTTCAGCTTGACGAGGGTCTCGATCAGCAGTTCGAATCGCTTCACGGGCACCAACCGACCTACTGCCACTACGAGAGGCACTTCGGAGCGTGTCGTCCCCGGCGAGAAGTGCGACTCGACCCCGGGCGGCACGACGGTGACGTTCCTCGCCGGCAGTCGGAGCCGCTCCACGATCTCCCGTTTCGACGACGAGGACAGGGTGATGATCTGGGTTCGGCGGTAGACGGGTGGTGCGAGGTAGTGCTCGATGACGTTGCCGGCCTCGGCCATTCCCTTGGGCAGGACCATCTTCCACATCTCGGCATGCACGTGGTGGAGGAAGACGATGCGCGGGCAGCTGGCCCACAGCGGTGAGAAGAATGGCATGCCGTTCCAGATCTCGACCAGTCCATCGCCACTTCCGAGATGACCGAGCACCCCCGAGATCATGGTGCGGGGGAAGATGGAATAGCGCCCCACCCGGCGGGTCACCATGTACCCCTCCCGGCGCATGAAGGGCCAGGCTCCGGGCACGGTGGACGTCGTCATGCAGACCTTCAGCCCCGCGTGCGACCAAGCGGACAGGATTCGATGGGCGTGCAGCTCCGATCCACCTGCCTCGGGGTCGTCGAAATCGCGCCACGCCACGACGTCGATCCTTCGCAGGCCAGCGAATTCGGCGATCTCCTCGATCGACATGTCGGCATACGGTCGGAGCGCAGGCGCATCGAACGCTGCTGGACCGGTAGCACGGCTGGTGTCCGGACCAGCCAATTCCCCATGACCATCGGGCGCCTGTTCCGTAGCGGGCCTGGACTCTCTGTCGTGATCGTGGGCAGAAGGACGTTGTCGAACCGACTCGTCCTCGCCGAGAGCGTCCTTCATCGAATGGTCCCCCCAACCCGCTGTGTGAGCGGTCCGCCCACACTCAAGGCAGATCATCATACTGCTCCGACCTCGACCTTGGCCAGAGCCTTTGGCCGACGCAGCTGATGCCGAGGATCCGTTGCATGGCTTGACGCTGCCGCCTCTCCACCGCCCCCGGCTCGCACAGGGGCGGTGATGCTCGAGCGCAATGCCGGGAAGGGACAGCCTGCCCGCCGATGCGCGTCTCGGCGCCACCAGCAGGGTAATCGTCGATGCCACCTCGTTTGAAGCCTTGTCTACACTGGCCCCACTCGTGTCCGAAACGTCCTTCGCCCCCCACGGGCCCACTGCATCCGACCCGGAAGGGGAGGGTGGCGTCGGGCGACGCCTCCGATCACCCGGTCGGTTCAGGTCCACCGTCGACTACCTGGGCATCGCCCTGTTGGCCTTCGTTCCCCTGCTGATTCCTCAGCCGGGCGCGGTCACGGACGACACCAAGACCTACCTGTACCTGGATCCCGGGCGATACGTGCGCCAGGCCGTGTCACTTTGGGACCCGAACATCGCATTGGGCACGGTCACCCACGAGAACATCGGCTATCTCCTGCCGATGGGCCCGTTCTACTGGGTGATGGCCGAGCTCCACGCCCCGTTGTGGATCGCCCAACGGCTGTGGTTGGGGGGCCTGCTCTTTGCCGCCGGTGCCGGAATGATCTACCTGTGCCGAACGATCCACCTGTCGGCACCGGGTTGCTATGTCGCCTCGATCGGATTCATGTTCACGCCCTATGTACTGCAGTATGCAGGGCGCATCTCGGTCATCTTGATGCCGTGGGCCGGGCTGCCGTGGATGCTCGCCTTCGTCATCCTGGCCCTCCGACGCGGCGGTTGGCGATATCCGGCGCTCTTCGCCCTGGTGGTCGCGTTGGTCAGCGGGATCAACGCCAGTTCGATTCTCTACGTGGGGATCGGTCCTGCCCTGTGGCTCGTGTACGCGGTGCTCGTCGAGCGTGAGGCGACATGGAGGAAGGCCTGGAGCGTGGCCTGGAAGGTTGGGCTGCTCAGCGCCCTGGTGTCGTTGTGGTGGGCTATCGGACTGCAGGTGGAGGCGGCCTATGGCGTCAACATCCTGAAATACACGGAGACCCTGCCTTCCACCAGCTCCTCGTCGTCGCCGTTCGAGGTGCTCCGTGGGCTCGGGTACTGGTTCTTCTACGGCGCGTCCGACCAGACCGGCAACTGGACCCAGGCGGCGGTGGCCTACACCCAGAACCTCGGGCTGCTGGCATTGAGTTTCGGCATTCCGGTCCTGGCCTTCTTGGCAGCCGCGTTGATGAAGTGGCGTCAGCGTGCTTACTTCGTACTGTTGGTCGTTGTCGGGATGGTTCTGGCGGTAGGTCCCTACCCCTACTATCAGCCGACCGCGGTCAGCGGTCTGATCAAGGCCTTCATGGGCGATACGACTGCCGGCCTCGCCCTCCGGTCCACCGACCGGGCCTCGCCGCTGGTACTGCTGGGCTTGTCCGTCCTGCTCGGTGCCGGTGTCACCGCGGTGTACCGGCGCGTCAAGAGGACCGGCCTGGTGGTCGGAGCCTTCGCCCTGGCGGCCATCGCCGGGGCCTCGGCTCCTCTCTGGACCAGTGGGGGAGTGGTCAACGGTCTGACCCAGCCGGCCAGGCCACCGGCGTATGTGCAGGAAGCGGCCGACCATCTGAACAGTACCCATCCGGGTACACGCGTCTATGCGTTGCCCGGCAACAACTTTGCCGCCTATCGATGGGGCGACACGATCGACACGGTCTACCCCGCTCTGCTGACACGTCCCTTCGTCACCCACGAGCAACAGACGATGGGCTCACTGCCCACCGCGGACCTCCTCGAGGCTGTGGACACCCCGCTGCAAGAAGGGGTCCTGGACCCCAGCACTCTTGCGCCGATGGCGTCGCTGATGAGCGCCGGCGACATCCTCGTCCAGTACGACCAGGCCTACGAACGCTACGACGCACCCGATCCACAGCAGGTGGCCAAGGTTTTCGCAGTGACGCCACCGGGATTGAGCGATCCCGTGTCCTACGGGGCACCGCGGCCGAACGTGTCCACGGTCGCCCACTTCGACGAGCAGGCCCTCGCCCTCCCGGCCAACCAGGGGTGGACCGCCCCGCTGGTGTCCTACACGGTCGACCATCCTCGGGCCATCGTCCGGGCCGAGTCGCTGAAGGCCCCGCTCGTTGTCGCCGGCAACTCCTCGGGGCTGGTGGCGGCATCCTCGTTCGGCCTGCTGTCGGGCGACCCCACCATCTTCTACGCCGGAACACTCGATACCAATGCAAAGTTGGAGAAGAAGGTGCTCGGGGCCGGAGCGAACCTGGTGGTCACCGACAGCAACCGCAAGCAGGGGTACCGGTGGAACGGCATCACCGACAACGCCGGCTTTACCGAGACTGCAGTCGAGGGACCCGACAAGTTGGATCCCACCGATGCGCCCCTCGACCTATTTCCCAAGGCTCCTGCCGACGCCCAGACCACGACGGCGTTCCACGGCATCACCTCGGTAACGGCCTCGAGCTACGGCTCACCGGTCCAGTACTTCGTGGAGCAACGCCCGGCGGCGGCACTCGACGGCAATCCACAGACGGCCTGGCTCACAGCCCAGAGTCCCGACGGCCAGTGGTGGCAGGTGCACTTCGACGGGCCGAGGACCGCTGCCTCGGTGAACCTCGTACAGGCCCAGACGTCCACACCCAGACAGGTGATCACCCAGGTCAGGCTCACCTTTGACGGCGGCAGCCAAGTGGTGGCCGATCTCGGTCCGGCGTCGCGGACAATCGCAGGGCAGACGATCCGATTCGCTCCGCGTACGTTCTCCACGCTTCGAATCATCATCACCCGCTCGGTACGCACCAAGTACCACGTTCGTGCCGGCTACCAGAACACCGCCGGATTCGCCGAGGTGCGGATACCGGGCGTCACTGCGGACGAGACGGTATCGATGCCCCAGGACCTGCTCCGATCGGCTGGGAGCAGCTCGATCTCCCACCCATTGACCATGATCATGACCCGGCTGCGCAGCTCGGGCTATCCGCCGCGCTCGGACCCCGAGCCGACGCTGGCCCGGGCCTTCTGGCTTCCCACGGCACGCACCTTTGCGGTCACCGGCCAAGCCCGCGTCTCGCCCCTGGCGTCAGATGCGACCATCGACCAGGTGGTCGGTCGCACCGGTCCGACCACGCTGGGTCCGGTCGCGTCCTCGAGCGTGCGGCTCACCGGCGATATCGGGGCCGGGGCCGGGGCGGCGATCGACGGTAACCCGGCAACGGCTTGGGAGACCGGATTCGGTGTAGGTCAACAGGTCGGCCAGTGGGTGCAGTACGCGCTTCCCACGCCGGTCACCTTCGACACGCTGGACCTGAAGATCGTTGCCGACGGCCGCCACTCGGTTCCCACCGCGGTCACCGTCGCGGCCGGCGGCGCATCGGAGGAGCTCACCCTGCCGGCAATCGCCGACGGGCGTGCGCCTGGCTCGGTGGTCAACGTGCCGCTGACCCTTCCCTCGGCTCTCACCGGAAAGACCGTCCGGGTCACGGTCGAGAGCGCGCGCATCGAGACGACAACCGACTACGCCACACGGACGCCCTCGGCCATGCCCATCGGCATCGCCGAGGTGGGGATCCCCGGAGTTGCGGCATCGCCAGTCCCGGTGCAGATTCCGTCGTCGTGTCGCGACGACCTGCTCGCTGTCGACGGCGCTCCGATCTGGGTGTCCGTCACGGGCACGTCTGCAGCCGCACTGGCCCGTCAGCCGCTGACGGTTTCGCTCTGTGGTCCCGACGCCGGTGGGCTGGCCCTGAGTGCGGGCAACCATACGCTCCTCTCGACATCGGGGCAGACAGTTGGATTCGACATCGACCAGTTGGCGCTGTCGTCCTCCCCGGGCGGCGGGCCGGCTCCCGTGCTGGCGGGCGGGCAACTCGCCGCCCCGACGGTGAACAGCGCTCCATCGATCACCGTCGACAGGCAGACGGCCACTTCGATGCAGTTGACGGTCTCGGGTCTGTCGGGCAGTGCTCCACCATTCGAGCTGGTGCTGGGACAGAGCATCAACGCCGGGTGGGAGGCCACCGTGGGTGGTCACGCGCTCGGTGCCCCCGTGCTCGTCGATGGATTCGCCAATGGCTGGACGGTGGATGCAGCGGCGCTCGGTACCGCGGTCCACGACGGCCGGTTGGCCGTCGTACTCCGATGGACGCCCCAGCGCCGGGTGAACATCGCCCTCCTCATCTCTGCCATGGCGATCCTCGCCTGTCTCGTTCTGGCACTCGTTCCGCTCCGGAGGCGCCGCACCGGACGCCGAGGAAGGGCAATCGATGCAGGGGTCGATCCGACAGCCACCGCACCCGGCAATGGGTCAGAGCTCGCCATCGAAGGTCCGGAGCTCGTGACCTCGTTGCGACCCGAGGCGGGACGTGCCTCGATCGAGGTGGCCTTCGCGTGGGGAATTGCGACCGGCGTCGTTGCCGGCCTCATCGCCGCCCCACTGACCGGACTCGTGGTGGGAGTCTCCACGGTGATCGTGATGCGCATCCCGAAAGCGAGATTGTTGCTTGGTCTGGCGGCGACCGCACTGGTCTTCGCCGCCGGCACCTATGTCACGATCCACCAGGGCGTCGACCCGGCGGTCCCGAACGGCGGGTGGCCCGTCGGCTTCGGTGCGGCCAGCGGTTTGGCGTGGGCGGGCGTCATGTTCCTCGGGGCCGACGCCACCACCGAAGTGGTCCTGGGTCGCCTGGCATACCCCAAGCGGGAGACCACGGCCGAGCCGATCGGTGATCGGCTCGAAGATGCGGATGGCACCTGAGCCGGTCGCCCGTCAGGACTCGGCCGGCCGTGCTCAGCTGGCCTGGCTCAGCGACCGTTCGCCTCCGGCGATCGATCTCGCCGGCCAGCACTGCGTTCTCTGCCCGTTGTGATTCGAGCTCAGTCTCGAGATGCTCACGACCTTCTTCCCACACGCTTGGAGTTCAAGCAACGTCAGGGAACTTCCGCGAATCGCGAGGTCAGGGCTGGATTGCAGGCCGCAGGTGACCAGGTAGGTGAATGGCTACCTTCGATCCGTAGAGGGCGGAGACATGGATCAGGGATGGGAGGGACAGGGCGGCCACGACGGCACCGACCAGCTGGACCACCACGTTCCCGGGGACCCGCCGCCCGGGGAAGTCGCCACGGAGCGAGAAGGCGATGCTCACCGTGGGGTTGAGGTGGGCCCCGGACACCTTCCCATGGGGAGGATGATGGACTTCTTCTCATATCCTGACCGCTTGCCGACCTCGGGTGCTGGGTTGGCGGCCATCCCCCGGGCCACCAGCCGTCCAAAGCGGATCCGGATCGAGTGCAGGGTCGTGGCATCGCGGTGGTCCACACCTGTTGCCCGTGCGTATTCGACGCTGTGTTTCGCCTCGACGAGGAGACTGGCCAAATCGTTGGTCCACCCCTGGTCCCAGTCGACGCCCACTGCGTTGAGCTCTCTCAAGTGGTGGGCGTTGCAGAGGGCGTGGGCGACGTCGTAGTGGCGGTAGGGCTTCCACCCGTCGTGGATGGCCACGCCGGACATGACCCCGATGACCCCGATGACCCCGAGGTCGTCCGTGGCGGCCCGTCCACGCTTCGGATGGCAGTCGAGCAGGGTGAGAAGGCTGGTCGAGGCGGAATTCACCCAGTGGAACCGCCCAGCTGCCCGGTCCTCGGTCTCGTCGAAGTGCACGACGGCTGCACCCTGGATAAGGAACCGGGTGGCATCAGTGAACGGCTCCGTGGCATCGGCTGCCTTGGTGACCATCTTGGCCAAGGCCCCGACCGAGACCGGTGCGCCGAGCACGTCCCTGATCACCTGATCGGGATCAGTGACCTGGGCCAGATGTTTGCCGGGAGCACCGGGCTGCTTGCCCTGCTTGCGGGCCGCTGCCCGACGCTCGGCACGGGCCGGTGCCGGGGGCTTGGAGAACCTTTCGGGCGATGGTGGCATCGACGAGTTCCGAGGGTTCCGTCCGAGGCGCTCTTCAACGCTGGCCAGGTTCGACTCGAGTATGACCACCTGGGCTCGCAGTAGTGCGTTCTCGGGGGCCAGCTGCTCACTAGTGTGCTGTCAGCTTGAAGCGCTGATGTTTTCGGCGGTGACGGCTGTGCAGTAGCCGGCGAGGCGATCGAGGATCTGTTCGGCGGTCTTGTGCCAGACGAACGGCTTGGGGTCCTCGTTCCAG
>JBKQMB010000018.1:0-5143 GCA_052326605.1 Acidimicrobiales bacterium
TCGGTCGACCAGGATGTGCCATGGGTTGCTCCTTCTGTCAGGGTTTCTACCTGACAGAACGCGCCCCGGCTCCGGAAATTCCCGAATCCCAGGATTACTCAGCGGAACAGACTGACAGCACACTAGCATGAGCGGCAATAGTCAGTAATTGCAATGGGATATCGCCGTGGGACCTTCTCCCCTTGTCCAACGGGCCATCCGGCCGGATCATGGGAATGGCGAGTGAGTTCGAAGCGGGAGTGCTGACTAGGGCTTGGAGGAGGCGGCATGCCTGAAAAAGACCGCACATCGGGTGCGGACGGCGAACATGGGACGATCCTGGTGGGGGTCGATGGCTCTGAGTATTCCCGTCTGGCGGTCAAGTGGGCTGCCGATGATGCGGCGGCCAAAGGAGCGACCGTTTGGGTGATCTACGCAGGTCCAGGAGCACCAAAGCATCTGCCGGGATGGTACGAAGAAGGCCCGTATGAGGAGTCCGCCGCACAGGCGGTGATCGACGACGCTCTCGGCTTGGTCGTCACTCGCCAACCCTCGCTTACGATTCGGGGTGAGCGCTACATCGACATTCCAGCTGTGGCGCTGCCTGGTGCCAGCGCTCAGGCGGATCTCCTCGTCGTCGGGGCCCGAGGGGTCGGTGGGTTCAAGCGCCTTCTTGTTGGCTCGGTCAGCGAACAGTGCATCCGCCATGCACTTTGTCCTGTCGTCATCGTTCGTCCCGGGTTCGACGAGGAATCGGCGTCCGGGGGCATTCGGCGGGTGGTCGTGGGTATCGACGGTTCTCGTGGGTCCGAGCAAGCATTGCGTTGGGCCCTTCGCGAGGCCCGGCTCCGCGGCGCGTCTGTTGAAGGTGTTTTCTCGTGGCAGTATCCGCCCGCCCACGCCGTCGGCGCCAAGTCTTGGGCCGGGCTGGAGGCGGCAGCGCGCGAGATCTCCGAGGGCGCATCCTCGGTAGCGGAGCGGTGCGAGCCGACCGTCCCCTTCACGGCGTCGACTCGTTTCGAGGCCACAGTCCTTGGATTGCTTGATGCCTCGGAAGGCGCAGATCTCCTGGTCGTGGGCGCTCGTGGTCATGGGGGCTACTGGGACCCCTTGCTGGGTTCTATCGCCCACCAGTGCACCCTCTACGCGACGTGCCCCGTCGTCATAATGCGGCCAGCCGCGAGAGGACGTGCCTGAGCGCCTGCGTCCCACTTGCCTGATGCTCACATGTTCCCCAACGTGGGAGTTCGTATTGGACCGACTCATCACGGGACAGCGATTGGCGTCGGCCCTCTTCAGCGCACACGTCAGCGACTGGTCCTGTCCGAGGATCGCAGCTTTGCACGCAGAGGACGTTTCCGGTTCCTGGTAGCCCTTCCCGATGAGTATCTTCCTGAACTCAGCGTGGGGACCCCGATTGATGAGCTACCTGGCTTGCTTCACCTGGGCCCGGTCAGCCGGACCGTAGGCTGGCTATCCGTCCCACCGTAGGCGACCACTTCTTCGAAGCCCGCTCGGATGCACTCAACCATTGCATCGCAGTCGGCGACCGCAACGGTGTCGAGGTTGATCCCGATGCACTCGTGGCCGGCCGAGGTGACCAGTGCCACGTTGACCGCAGCCCCCGACGGCGGCGCGAACGCGTAGAGCCCGATCACGCGGGCCCCGGCCAGGTAGGTGTCGAACGGTGCCCCCGGGACATCGGTAGCCACGAAGTCACCACCTTTGAGCATCGACCCGAAAGCCAATGTGGTCAATGCGGGCGGCAGCCGACTGAGCAGGCTAGTCACCGCGTCGGTCAACTCCAGGGCTGGATTGTGCTTCCACTCGTTCATCACTCCCTGGACATGGTGGATGCGCTTCTGCGGGTCGCTTATGTCGGCATCCAGGACGAAGCGAACCGGCACGAACCGGTTACCTCCCTTGGCATCCGTAGCCGAGCGAATACTGATCGGTACGAGCGCTCGAAGGTGCTCGACCTTCGAGCCGTGAAGGAGATGGTACCGACGAAGCCCGCTGAGGACACCGGCCACGAAGACGTCGTTCATGGTGCAGCCAAGGGAGTGTGCCACGTCGTGGATGGCCCCGACGGGCAGGTCAATGGTGTCGAAGTGGCGCCCGACCCCGCGTCCCCGGAGTATCGGGGACAGGGGAGTGGTAGCGGGTGCGAGGAGGCGCCCGAGGGAAAGAGTATCCGTCTCGAGAGTGCCCAACGAGGTGACGGGGTGGAGGGCGGAATGGACGGCGGTCTCGAAGAGGTGCGCCACGGTACCGGCCCGTCCGATCGCCGACCGGGTCAGCGATGGGAGGCGGCCCGACAGCCCTCTTCGATGCCTCTCGCCCGCGACCGGCACAGGCGCTGGCTCGGTGTCGCCCAATTCGGTTTCGGTGGGTCCGTGTGGCGCTCGGTGTTCGGGCTTGGCTGGATGGCGTTCGAGGTCGAGCATATGGAGGAGGAGCCCGACGCCGGCGATCCCGTCTATGGCGGAGTGGTGAATCTTCAAGATGAGCGCGGCACGACCATCGTCCAGCCCTCCGACCAGTACCGCCTCCCACAGCGGGAGCTCCGGGTCGAACGCGTTGGTTCCCATGAGCTGGGCCAGATCGAGCACGCCCCGGAACGTCCCGGGAGGGGGGGCACCAACCTGGTGTACATGGTGGGCCAAGTCGAATCTGCCGTCGTCCACCCATTGTGGGTTGCCCAGCCCGTAGGGGTGGGCAACGGCCCGAGCCCGGAGCCTTGGCTCGATCACCGTGAGCCTCTCGACCCGAGCCAGGCCCACCTCCCAGTCGGGCTCCTCGTCGAGGAGCATGACTGCCAGAATGGGCGACCGGAGAACCGGGTCGCGACCGATCGTCCAGAGCACGGCATCGGAGTCGCTCATCTCCCCGACCAGCGTCGACCTCGTGCTCATGGTGCTTTCACCTCCACACAGGCCGCTCGTTTGTCGCCAACCCGGAGCGGCTCCCTCCAGGACGGTAACCCGTCTACAAGACGGGCGCATGGGTGCAGGACGGAAGGTCCCCCCGTGGCTCGCCCTCAGCCAAGGCAGCTGAGAACGGTCTCAGCGTGGCGAGACCCGCTAATGGGGCTGAGCTCATTCGTGAGTGTTGAGGAAACCGGCGAAATGTGGCCCGGCTGAGTCCGGCTCGCTCAGAAGCTCGTGATCGCGCTCGCGATAGTTGCCTTCCCTTGTAACAACACATCGGGGACACTTCCTTGAGGTGCTCGGTCAACGCCGTTGAGCCCGCGCAATCGTCATGACGGGTGTCCAGCCATCGAGGTCTCGGCGCGATCGAGGTGCGCCCCATCATGGAGTGGTAACGAAACTCGAGACGGACTTCCGCGAGGAGTGGGGACGAGTTGTCGCCACCCTCGTCAGCCTCCTCGGCAACTTCGACCTTCATCTTGCGGAGCCATTCGACGACAGACTTGGCCATCGTGCCCGAATGACGTCGTCGGCACCCAAGAGCTATGTGGGATTACGGATACATACGCTCCCGGCGTGTCCGCCGAATAGTTGGCCGGTCGCCCGGTCCGCCGTGCTCCTCCAGGAACCGGTTTCGCTCCGCTTCGTCAGCGAAGAGCAGGATCGTCCAGGCTTGGATGGCGCCGCTGCGTCGCAGCGTCTCGTAACGGTGATTCCCGTCCTCCAGGAAGTACTTGCCGTCGCGGTGCGACACCAGTAGCGGTGGAGGGTGCCATCCATGCTCGATGCTGTGCTCCATCGCCTCGACGTCGGACTCCCAGACTTGCTCGGCCACGGGGACGACCACGTCTTCATCTTCTGGACCGGCCATCGGTGTGATCCGGTCGAGCTCGAAACGAATCGGTCCGAGGTAGGTCGCGCCGCTAAAGGCGAGGGCGGCAGCCAGCGGGGCGTTGTCGCTGCCCGGGCTGGCGAGGAAATCGACCACCCACTCGGCCAGCCGGCCCTCGTCCGCGGCGCACTGGGCCGAGGCAAGTGAGAACTCCTCGCCACCGGTCACGCTGACGGCCGCCCAAGCGAGGCCGCCGCGATCAGCTCGGCGAGCGCGGTCAAAGATGGGACCCGTTCGTAGGTGGCGTCGAGGTGGAGGTCGAGCGGATCCATGAGGAATGGCCGGATCCCGGCCCGCCGGGCCCCGACGACGTCGATGGCGGGCATGTCGCCGACGTACCAGACCTGGTCCAAATTGAGGCCGAGGAGGTCGACGGCAGCCTCGAAGATCCGAGGATCGGGCTTCATGACTCCGACGTCGCCGGAGTCGATAACGCACTCGATGTCCACGCCGATGCCGGGACCCACCTGGCAGAGCTCAAGTTGGGCGAGCCGTTGGGCCATCATGCCGTCGGCGTTCGAGACGATGCCGAGCCGGACCCCCGTGTCGGCTAAGGCCTGCAGGCCCTCGCGGCTGCCTGGCACCGGTTCAACCCACAGAGCCGCATCGGCGAACTCGCTGTCGATGTGACGATGGGCCTCGTCACGCCAATCCTGCGGAACGCCGCACTCGGCGACGTAAGTCTGGAGGTAGTCGAGCCACGTCTCGGCCCAGTTCACCTCGACGTCGAGGTGGGATCCGAAACGTACTGCGGCCCGGTAGTGCGCATCGGCCAGCACCTCTCGGTCGACGGAGCACTCGGCCCGGGCGAAGGCCCCCAGGATCCGATCGGGGTCGGGGAGGACAAACACGCCGCCGGCGTCGAGGAGTACGGCTTCAGGAGGGTCGCTAGTAGAGGCCATACCCAGAACGTACCCAGACGCGGCCCTGTGGGTGCAGAAGATCCCGTCCGGCCAGGCCACGCCACCAGTCGGTACTCGTGGATAAGACAGAAGACGGCGTGATGTCCCGTGCGCACGACCCAGTTTTGTCGTCCAGCGTCATTCAAAGAAAGTCCTGGCCAGGGCACTCGGATGATACTTTCGGCACCCACAATTGCTGGACTCATCGGACGCACAATTGCACATCGGGAAGGGCGACCAGCCGCACCCCGGCCCTGTCTCCCGAATCCTCGCAAAACGAACAAGCTCATTGGGACGCCATCAACGAAGCCTACCTAGTGTGCTGTCAGCTTGAAGCGCTGATGTTTTCGGCGGTGACGGCTGTGCAGTAGCCGGCGAGGCGATCGAGGATCTGTTCGGCGGTCTTGTGCCAGACGAACGGCTTGGGGTCCTCGTTCCAG
>JBKQMB010000019.1:0-62387 GCA_052326605.1 Acidimicrobiales bacterium
CACTGGCGGCGATCCCTTCGAGCGCCGAGCGCTCCTTCTTGGTCAGCGGGAGTGGTGGAGCAGGAGGTCGGGCCATACGAAGACCGTACCACTATCGCGCGTCTATTTACGTGTCACTACACTAGGAATACCCGCCCCCAAACTGAGCGATAACGATTTCAACGTGCCACGTGAGGATGCTCCCTGAAGGGGTGTACGGGTCTGGGTGCGGCCGAGCGGTGCCATCAAGGTGCCGGGGTGTGACGCTCGCCGTTACAAGCACCCGTCAATCCGGACCCCGGATAGCTCGAACCGGAGAAAGCCCAGCGATAGGAGACGCTCGGTGAAGAGGTCGTCTGTTGCCATGCAGCACTGACCGGCAATAGATCTGACCTCCTGCCAGTACCGTAGGTTCCATGGACCAGAGCACCTCAACGTTGACCGTGCACCCAGAGAGGTACGAGGTCCAGAAGACTTGTATTCCCTCGGTCGTCAGTTCGATCCCCACCGACCCCACGAGTGGGGAGTGGCGAAACTGGGGAGATGACTGAGGTGGCGGAGCAGGAGCCCCAACTCTGGTTTGCGAAGAAAGAAGGTGGCCTGGGGTTTACCCTACTGACGTGGCAGGGTCGAGCAGCCACCTTCTTGTATCTCTTCCTTGTGGTCGTTGCGATCATCACGTATTCCCAACTCACTCTGACCGCTTTCGTGGTGGTCTTCTACACGGTTGTCTTTGGGTTCGTCGTCATGGTCAAGTCCGATGTCATGAAGGATCGTCAGCCGCCTGGATCGTAACGGCATGGCCGGCAGGGAGGCTGCTCCGCGAAAAGGAGTGATGACATCGAGGGATGCTGCCTTTGATGTAGTCCGGTTGCTGCGCAACCTCGTAGTGCAGTAGCGCTACACGGGTTGCCCATGCCCCGTCCGAAATCATTCCGCCTTCACGAGGAACTCCTCAAATTCCTCGATGACAAGGCCACCTCCACGGGGGCAACCGCGACCCGCCCTGGTCGCCACCTTCCTCGATGAAGGCCTCGAGACTCGCCGCTTCCCCGGCATCGCCTACCGGGACGGCCCCACCAGCAGAAGGGCGGCAATTGTCGGCGGCCCAGAGATCTGGGAGATCATCCGGACGCTCAAGCAGATGCCGGGCAAGCACGAACGGCGTGCGCGGGCTTTGTCGGACGAGCTCGGCCTGTTGCCGGCGCAGATCCGCCTCGCCGTCGACTTCTACGGTGCCAATCCGAGCGAAGTGGACGATCGTATTGCCGCCGACATGTTCGCCGGTAGCTGCGTGAGCGAATCGATGGTCGAGAGCGCCTGCTGTCTTGGTCAGGTGGCGGCTTGACGACATGCTCCGGTGCTCCCTGGACATGCTCCGGTGCTCCCTGGCAGTGCGGGTCACCGAGCTGGGCCACGATGCTGTGTCGGTCCGCGACGTGGGCCTTGCCGGTACTGCCGACGGCGACGTGTTCGAACTCGCCGTGGCCCAAGAACGGCTCATTGTGATGGAGAACCTCGCTGGTTTCGCCCTGCTCCTCGAGCGCCGCCCCAAGAGCGACCCGCCCTGCGTGCCGGTCGTCTTCGTGCGCAAGTCCAACGTTCCGCCAGGTCGTGGCCTCGTCACCCATCTGACCACCCATCTCGACAGGTGGGCTCGCGATCATCGAGAGGCGTACATCGGAGTGCATTGGCCGTGGCCACCGCGAAGGAGACGCCCCAGCAGCCAGTCGGTACTCTCGGAGTGCTTACGACGGACAACCCTCATGGTGAGGGGAACCCGATACCTGGTTCACTCGTTGTGCGAGCTCCAACTGGTTCCTGACGTTCCGGGCTTCGGCAGGGGCCGGGGGTCACGTCGCCCGGCGAGCAGCGGGCATCTGCGATCATGGGCTCCGACAAGGAGGCCGAGATCGCACAGATGACGAAGTCCATTGCGGAGCGCAAGGGCGGTGAGATCGCACTGGTCGACGAGCATGGCGAGACGACGTGGTCAGAGTTCGACGAACGGGTCAACCGCATGATCCACGGGCTGCGCGCTGCCGGACTGACGACGGGCGACACGATCGCACTGATGTGCGGCAACCGCCGGGAGTTCTTCGAGGTGACCGTCGCCGCCATTCACGCCGGGCTGGTCGTCGTGCCGGTCAACTGGCACTGGGTCGCCGCTGAGCTGTCCTACGTGATCACCGACTCGGACGCGGCGGCCCTGATTGTCGAAGGTCGGTACGCGGCGGTGGCGGCCGAGGCGTGCGCCGACGACCGGGCGGCGGGCTGTCCGACACGCATCGTCATCGGCGACAGGGTTCCCGAGGGGTTCGAGGCCTACGAGGAGGTGCTTGCCCGCTCCGCGCCCGACGAGCCGGAGGAGCAGTCCAGTGGTGGACCCATGTTCTACACGTCGGGGACCACCGGATTCCCGAAGGGCGTGCGCTCGGGCCTCACCGCCACCGGCCACGATCCAACCCTGGTCGCCCTGGTGGCGCAGGCCGCCGTCGGCCTGCTGCAGATCCCGAGCGACGGCGTCACCCTGCTCGAGGGACCGGCATACCACTCGGCGCAGTGGGCGCTGTCGCTCCTCCCTCTGCTCGGCGCGGCGAGTACCGTCGTCATGCGCCACCACTTCGACGCGGCCGAGCTGCTCGAGCTCGTCGACCGCTACGACGTCACCAACATCCACCTGGTGCCGACCCAGTTCATCCGTCTGCTGAAGCTTCCCGACGAGGTACGGGAGGGTTTCGGGGGCGAGTCATTGGTCACGGTGATCCACGGCGCGGCTCCGTGCCCGCTCGAGGTCAAGCAACGGATGCTCGACTGGTGGGGCCCCGTGATCACGGAGTACTACGGCGGAACGGAAGGCGGCTTCCTCAGCATCGTCTCCGCCCAGGAGTGGCTGGCCAAGCCCGGCAGCCTGGGCCGGCCCACGAACACGACCGAGCTGATGATCGTGGCCGAGGACGGTCGTGTGTGCGAGGTGGGAGAAGCAGGCCAGATCTACTTCAAGAGCCGCATCGGCGTTGACTTCGAGTACCACAAGGCGCCCGAGAAGACCGAGGCCGCCCATCTGGCTCCGGGCGTCGGCACGCTGGGCGACGTCGGGCATCTCGACGAAGACGGCTACCTGTTCATGAGCGACCGCAAGATCGACATGATCATCAGCGGCGGCGTCAACATCTACCCGGCCGAGATCGAGGGCGCGCTGGTGGGCCACCCCGCCGTCGCCGACGCCGCGGTCTTCGGGATACCGGACGACGAGATGGGCGAGCAGGTGAAGGCCGCTGTCGAACTCGCTGCGGGTGCGGCGGCATCCGACGACCTTGCCGCCGAGCTCATCGCGTACGTCCACGACCACCTGGCCGGCTACAAGGTGCCGAAGACCATCGACTTCGAGGAACAGCTCCCCCGCAGCCCCACCGGCAAGCTCTACAAGCGACTGTTGCGCGACCCATACTGGGAAGGTTCGGGACGCACGATCTGAAGGCCGCAGGTCGGGGCCCGTGGTTGCGCCGGTCGGGTCCGCCTGAGCCTGGCTCCGCGCTTGTGCTTCACCAGTCCGGCGTCGCGGCCGAGGGTCGGACGCGAGCTGGAAACCCGGCGAGAACCAGGTGATAGGAGTATGTAATCAGGTCTTCGGTCTGAGCCGCGGGCAGCGTTGGAGAGGGAACGATCGTGATCCAGTGTCGCTTGTTCAAGCGGTAGCCGGGCGTGATCTCGTGGAACCGGTCGACCTGTGCGGCCCCGAAGCCGGGGTCGCATTTGAGAGTGACACGGCCAGCTACATCGTCCAGGCTGACCGCAGCAAGCATTCTGCCGACGACTTCGGAGTCCGCGGTGGTCTCGCCGAAAGGTTGGGTCAGCTCGGCCGCGGGAAGTTGGGAACCTGCGTTGAGCGATTGCTCTCGTCCGGCTGCCGATCCGTGCCGGCCCTCCAACGGCGCCATCTTTCGGGTACCTGAGTTGTCCATGTCACCGCTCTCCTCGATTCCGCCGGCCCCATCCCGGCTGAGCGGACCGGCGTATGCCCGCTGGGGGGGTCGGGCAAAGCCGTCGGTACCCAGTGACCGCGATCCGTAGCACCCGGTCCGCGGCCGGGTGTGGGCCGACCCGCGCGTCGGCGGAGCACCGTGCGGTCGTGCGGTACCGTGACGCCGGTGCGAAGCGACGATGCCGTGGACGCTGGACCCGACCGACCCGCCGGGCCCGAGCGGAACAATGGGCCTGATGAGGTCGTGCCGGCGCCGATCCTCCTCACGCTGTGCACCGGGAATGCGGCGCGCTCGGTGATGGCCGGCGCGATGCTCGTACCGGCACCCATACGGATCGTCACTGCCGGCACCCACGTGGTCGAAGGGCAGCCGATGAGCCGCAGGACGAGGGACGCCCTCGCCGCGGTGGGCCGGCGCGTCGACGGGCACCGGAGCCATCAGCTCACCGACCGGGACGTCGAGGAGGCGGATCTGATCCTGGCCATGGCCGGCGAGCACGTGCACTACATCCGGCGCAGGCATCCCGAGGCGGCATCGAAGACCGTCTCGATCAAGAGGCTGTGCCGGCTACTTCCCTCCGGGCCCGCTCCCCTGGGCGAGCGTCTCGGTGCGCTCGGCCTGGCCGACGTCGAGATCGAGTCGTGGGAGGACGTCGAAGATCCCGCCGGCGGTGAGGACGAGGTCTACCTCTCCTGTGTCAAGGAGCTCGCCGTCCTCTGCGCCGATCTCCTACCCCTCCTGGGCTGACCGGAGCAGACCGAGCTCAGCGGGGAGCTGATCGGGAGAGCTGGGGGTAACGCAGGGAGATGTCGGCGCAGGTGGCGCACACCTCTTCGGGAACGATCCCGATCCTCATCAGCACGCCGAAGGCCTTGCAGCCGAGGCACAGCCCGAAGGCCGCTTCGAGGAACGCGGCCGCCGCCAGGAGCCCGGTGACCACCCAGGTGGCGGTGCCCAACCCGAATCCGTACCAGAGCACCAGCGCCATGGTGGAGAAGGCCACCCCGATGCCCTGGGCGAAGCGCTTGGGCGGGCCGGCTACGAAACGGGGCTCACCCGGGATGCGGGGGGCGACGACTCTGGTGGCGAACTGACCGAGCGGGCTCAGTGTGGGCCCGGTCAGGACCCGGGCCCAGAACCCGTAGGCCAGCGGAATGAGGATCCAGGGTTGGCGGAAGGCGATGGCCGCCACGCACATGAGGACCACTCCGGTGGCGACGGTGCGGGCAGCGTAGTCGTTGACGGGATTCGGGAATTTGAACACCCACATAGTTTAGTGGTTCCGTCAGGTTTTGTGTAAAGCAGACTCTCCGCCGGCCGCTCGGCCCACGCCCCGGTCCCCGCATCCGGGGTCGTTCCGATCTCCTCCTCGCGGCGCCGGCAGTGGCCCGTGAGGGTGGCCGGCGCGGTCGCTGCAGCGACAGCCGCGGTGGCTCTCGTCTTCGGCGTGCAGGCGGACCATCTCGGCCACCAGGAGACCACAGCGCAGGCGCCGCTGCTGGCGGCGGAGCAGCAAGCACTGGCCTCGCCCACCTCCGAGCAGGTCCGGCTCACCGCCTCCCCTGGTGCGTCGGGGGCAAGGACATTTCGCTCGGCCTGTTGGGCCCGAATCCGTCAGTCGTCGCCATCAGCATCACCGGCAGCGTGCCGGTGAACGCGTTCGCCATCACCGCCGAGCATTCCGGCGCCGTGGTGAAGTCAACCAATCCGCCGGTGGTTGCCGGCGCGGTGAAGGCCTGAGGGTCGCCGTCCGCGGAAAGGTCAACCGGCCCGCGCTGCGGGCGGCCGTGCCTGCGAATCAGATCCGGTGGACCTGGCGCAGCCCGGCCCAGGCGAAGTCGGCCAACCGGGTGGCCAGGCGGGTGGCTTCTTCGGCTTGGTAGTCGTCGACCGCCGAGCTGTCGTCGGGGGAGGACTCCTTCAGATGGGCGTCCAGCCAGTGACGGCTGGCGCCCTCGGCCATGCCCACGACGGCGTGGGCCAGCAGCAGCCGGTGTTCCGGGTCGAGCCCGGCGTCGATCAGCGGGTCGATCGCCTCGGCGATGGTGTCCTCCACCCGGCGGAGTGCCGCACCTAGCTCGGGGTCGTCGGGGGCATCCCGGCCGTAGAGGAGCCGGAAGGCCTGTTCCTTGCCGACCATCAGCTCGAAGTAGGCGGCGAACCCGAGTTCCACCTGCTGGCGGGGGCCCTCGGCATCGGCGGTGGCGGTGACGATCCGGCTGACCAGCTCACTCGAGAAGACGTCCATCAGCTCGAGGTAGAGGGCGCGCTTGGACTCGAAGTGCTGGTACACCAGGGGCTTGGTCACCCCGGCCGCCTCGGCGATGTCGTCCATGGTGGTAGCCGCGTAGCCGCGCTTCGCGAACAGGCGAAGCGCCACGTCGAAGAGCTGGCGGCGCCGGGCGTCGGCGGTCAGGCGGCGACCGGGAGGGGCGCGGCGCCCCTGTCCCTCCGTGTGGCCGCGTTCCCCGGCGAGGGCGGCGTTCATGGCGGTCATCGTACCTCCGACCCGGAATTCGACCCGAATCGGCCGGGACCGCCGTGTCACAGGTCGGGCAGCACGGCGGCGATCCGCCCGGGCAGGTCCGCCAGCGAAAAGTGGGAGGAGGCCACCGCCATGTTGTGCTCGAGGAGGTCGGAGTCGGGGGCGTCCAGCCAGGCACGCAGCCGGTCCATCTCGGTGAGGTGGAACCACCGGAACCCGAACGCCTCCAGCTCCCGGGCTACCGGGTAGGGCCCGATGGCCAACGGCCGCCGCTCGACCACCGACTCGATGGTCGGGTTCCCGAAACCCTCCCAGGTGGAGGGCAGCGCGACCACATCACACGCCTGGTAGGCATCGTGGATGTCCGCGCCGCCCCGCCCGCCGGGAGGACCGAGGACGACCGGGCAGGTCGCCGCCCCGACCAGCGCTTCGAGCTCTGGGCCGTACCCGTCCTCGACCGGCCCGAGCAGCCAGTAGGTGGCACCCAGCGCGGTGGCCACGGCGATGCCCCCTCCTACGTTCTTCCGGGCAATGGCCCTGGTCGGTTGGAGCACCAGGCGTTCGCCGTCGCCGATGCCGAGGGCGTGTCGGACCTGCACGATGCGGTCGGTTCGGGCTGCCACCGGAGCCCGATCTCCGGCCCGCCCGTCGCCACCGACGTCGAAGGTGTTGTAGATGGTGGTGGCGGCGAGGCCTCGTCCCTCCAACTCCCGCCGACTCAGCTCGTTGATGGTGACGTGGCGCCACCGCCGGTCGTCGGGTGGGGCCGGGTACCCGATGAACTGGGGTCGCTGCCATGGGAGGTCATGGTGGTGGAGGACGGCGGGCCGCCCGGCCAGGACCTGGGCCACCACCTGGGCAGCGCTCGGGTTGAGCGGGAGGGAGCAGAGGTTCTCCACGATCACCAGGTCGGCAACGTCCAATGCCGATGCGACCTCCGACCGCGCCGGCGGTTCGGCGGCTCCGATGGAGAGTCCGGGGACCGTGCGGTCCACGGGCCCGCTCCCGGCCACGGTGACCGTCGCGAACCCGAGGGTGGCCAGTGCGTGCTGCCACTTGGCCGCCTCGATGGCGACGCCGTCGGAACCCCCGAGACGGAAGGAGAGCAGGGCAGCGGTCGGAATGGCGTCACCGTAGCTGGCAACGCTCCGTACCCCGGGGCCCCGCCTGCAGGCAACGCGTCCGGGATGGGACTACCTTCGTACGGTGCCCGCAGACGCCACCTCCCCGGCTCCCGTTGGCGGCGAGTTCCCCGACGGTGACCGGATGGCGGAGAACTCCGACCTCCGGGCCGCCCGAGCGGGCACCGTCCTGACCCTGACCATCGATCGACCCGAACGGCGCAACGCCATGACCTGGGAGGTCATCGCAAGCCTCCGCGAGCACCTGGCCCGCGCCAAGTCCGACCCGACCGTGCGGGTGGTGGTGCTGGCCGGTGCCGGCGACCGGGCATTCTGCGCCGGTGCCGACCTCACGGGCATGGCACCCCGTGATCCCGGGGGCTCGACCGACGAGTACGCCGATCACCATCTCGTCCGGGGCTGGTTGGCCGAGCTGTTCGAGGAGATGTGGCACCTGGGCAAGCCGACCATCGCCCGGGTCCAGGGATGGGCCATGGCCGGAGGGTTCGGGTTGGCATTGGCCTGCGACATCGTCGTTGCATCGGAGCAGGCCCGATTCGGTGCCCCGGAGCTCAATGTCGGGCTCTGGCCCTACATGGTCACCGTGCCCATGCTTCGTTCGATGCCCCCCAAGAAGGCGCTCGAGCTGATGCTGACCAGTCGGGTGGTCGGGGCCGTGGAGGGGGAGCGGATCGGGTTCGTCACCCGGCTGGTGTCCCACGACCGGCTCGACGCCGAAGTGGCCTCGCTGGCGGCGGTGCTGGCCTCGAAGCCACCCGGTGTGATGAGGTTGGGCCGCGAATCGTTCTACGCTGTATTGGATGCGGCGGCCACCGAGGCTCTGCCGTATCTCCACGCCATGTTGACCGTGACCAGTCAGACGGCCGAAGCGGCGGAGGGGATAGCGGCCTTCATCGAGAAGCGGCCGCCGAGCTGGCAGTTGGCCTCCGACGACGACACCGACCCACACTGAACCACGAGGAGCATCAACAGCATGACGAAACGAGCACTGATCACGGGCGTCACCGGCCAGGACGGCTCCTATCTGGCGGAATTCCTGCTCGGTCAAGGCTATGAGGTGTGCGGGATGGTGCGGCGATCGAGCACGCTCAACTTCGAACGGATCGCCCACATCCAGGATCGGCTCACCCTGGTGGCCGGCGACCTCCTCGACGAGGTGTCGATGATCAACATCTTGCGCGAGAGCCGGCCGGCCGAGGTCTACAACCTGGCCGCCCAGTCGTTCGTGCAGACGTCTTGGAGCCAGCCGGTCCTCACCGGTGAGACCACGGCGCTCGGCGTGACCCGGGTGCTCGACGCCATCCGCACGGTCGACCCCGAGATCCGCTTCTACCAGGCGAGCTCCTCGGAGATGTTCGGCAAGGTCCTCGAGGTCCCCCAGGTCGAGACGACCCCTTTCTACCCCCGCAGCCCCTACGGGGTGGCAAAGGTCTACGGGCACTGGATCACCGTCAACTATCGCGAGAGCTACGACCTCCATGCCTCGTCGGGGATCCTCTTCAACCACGAGTCCCCTCGACGGGGCCTCGAGTTCGTCACCCGCAAGGTGACCCACGGGGTGGCGCGTATCAAGGCGGGGATTGACGACAAGCTGGCCCTGGGCAACCTCGACGCCCAGCGTGACTGGGGCTTTGCCGCCGACTACGTGCGGGCCATGTGGTTGATGCTCCAGCAGGACCGGCCCGACGACTACGTGGTGGCCACGGGGGAGACCCACTCGGTCAAGGAGTTGGTCGAACTGTCCTTTGCCGCCGCCGACCTCGACTGGGAGAAGCACGTCGTGATCGATGATCGCTTCCTGCGCCCGGCCGAGGTGGACCTGCTGGTCGGCGATCCCTCCAAGGCGGAGACGACGCTCGGTTGGCACCGGGACGTGGAATTCTCCGGCCTGGTGCAGATGATGGTGGAGGCCGACCTCGCTCTGGTGAAGAGCCAGCTGGCGTAGCGGGTGATGGTGGTCGGCCCGGCGGCGATCCACGCCGACCCACTGGGTCTCCTGGTGGCATTCGGCGCGGGGATGCTGTCGTTCCTGTCGCCCTGCGTGCTCCCCCTGGTCCCGGCCTACCTGTCGATGGTGTCGGGACTCTCCGCCGCCGAGTTGGGCGCGCTGCGCCCGGCCCCGGCCCCGGCTCCGTTGCCGGTGCCGGTGGCGGCGGGGACGTCGGAGGCGCCGAAGGCCGAAGCGGATGGCGCGTCGGCCGCGCCGAACGGGCCGAACGGGCCGAACGGGCCGAGCGTCGAGGACGTGAAGCGCGAGCGGGCCAGGCTGCTGCGGGGGATCCTCGCCTTCATCGCCGGGTTCACCGTCGTGTTCACCATCCTCGGGGCGTCGGCCTCGGCCCTCGGCAAGCTGTTCCTCACCCACCAGCGATCGCTCGAGACCGTCTCGGGCATCGTCATCGTGGTGTTCGGATCGCTGTTGGTGGCGATGGCCGCCGGAGTCACCCCGCCGATGGCGCTGTCCGGAGAGCGCCGCTTCGTGGTCCGTCCCTCCGCCCTCGGAGTGTGGGCCCCGCCGATCATGGGCATGGCCTTCGCCTTCGCATGGACGCCGTGCATCGGGCCGGTGCTGGGCAGCGTCCTGGCCCTGGCGGCCGGGACCGGCGGTTCGGCCACCGGTGGCATCGCGCTCCTGCTGGCCTACTCGGTCGGCCTCGGTGTGCCGTTCCTCCTCAGCGGCCTGGCCTTCGCACGGATGACCGACATGATGGCCAGGGTCCGGAGCCGGCTCCGCCTGGTCGATCTGGTGGGGGGAGTGGTGCTGATCGCCTTCGGGCTCCTGCTGGCCACCGGCAACGTCGATATCGTCTCCGCCCACATCTCCAATTGGCTCCGTGACCTGCACCTGAACCGCCTGTCCACCAGCTGAGTCCGACCTCGGGCGGGCGGTGGGCGATCCCGGTGCCGTTGGCGGAACCCGTTCGGCCGCCGTGGCGGGGTGCTCGCCTGGCTCCCGGACCCCGGCCCTCGTAGCATGGAGGGACGGCTATGGCCCCAGCAACTCCCTCCTCCTCCGCAATTTCGCTCCATGACGCTGTCGCGTTGTCGGGGCGGTTCCCATTGCTCACCGGCGTCGACCTCGAGGTCGACGCCGGTGAGTCCGTGCTGGTCGAAGGGCCGAATGGTGCCGGCAAGACCAGCCTGCTCCGGGTGTGTGCGGGCCTGGTGCCCCTTGCGTCGGGACGGGTGGCCGTGCTCGGCCTCGATCCCGTTCGACGACGCGCCCAACTCCGTCGGCGGGTCGGTCTGCTCTCCCACGCCTCCCACCTCTACGATGACCTCACCGTGCGGGAGAACATGAGGTTCGCGGTCCGGGCCGCCGGCGCCGGTACGGATCGGATCGACCCGGCGTGCGAACGGTTGGGGCTGACCGGGCGCCTGCTGAAGACCCCGGCGTCCAAGCTCTCGGCCGGGCAGCGCCGCCGGGTGGCCCTGGCCGTCCTGGTGGCCCGCTGGCCCGAGCTGTGGATGCTGGATGAACCCCATGCCGGACTGGATGCCTCGGCGAGGGCGGTCCTCGACGAGTTGATCGGCGAAGCGACGGCTGGCGGTGCCACCGTGCTCATCGCCTCCCACGAGTCGGCGCTCGTGGAGCCGCTGGTGACGCGGGCGGTCACGGTCACCGGCGGCCGGGTGACCGCGGAGCGGTGCACGGGCGTCTCCAGGGCACCCCTCGAACGGCCGGCGGCCACCGATTCCGGGCCCACACCCACCGAGCCCCCCGGGGGGCCGGGGGGCGCCTCCGGAGCCGACCCCCGGGTCGAAGGCGAGGTGGCCCATGTGGCGTGACACACTGCTGGTCGCAGGAAAGGACCTCCGTATCGAGGCGCGGTCGCGGGTTGCCCTTTCCCAGGTGGCGCCCTTCGGGATCGTGGCCCTGGTCCTGTTCGCCTTCGCCCTGGGCCCCGACCGGGCCCTGATGGCCACGGGAGCACCGGGCCTGTTCTGGGTGGCCGTCCTCTTCTGCACGGTGCAGGCTGTGCAGCGCAGCGTGTCCGTCGAGTCGGCCGATGGCGCCCGTGACGGGCTGCGCCTCTCCGGGCTCGACCCCGCCGGACTGTTTCTGGGCAAGGCGGTGGCTGTCGCGGCCCAGCTGGCAGTGCTGGAGGCGCTGCTGGCGGTGGGTGTGGTGCTCCTCTACGGCGCCCGGATCGACGTCCCGTGGCTGATCGTGGTGTCCTGCGTGCTCGGGACCGTCGGACTGGCCGCCACCGGCACCCTGTACGGGGCCCTGTCGGCCGGTCTCCGTGTGCGCGAGACGCTGCTCCCGTTTCTCCTGCTCCCGATCGTCGCGCCGGTGCTGCTGGCCGGCACCCGCATCTGGCAGGCGGCCATGGCCGGCGGCACTCCTGCCGACGGGACCCAGTGGCTGCGGCTGCTGGTGATCTTCGACGCCGTCTACGTGGCGTTGGGCGTCGTCGTGTACGGACCCATCCAGGAGACTGCGTGAATCCGAACCAGCGGGAGGGCTCCCCACTCGTCGAGTCCGCCCGGGCCCGCTGGACGGTCCGGATCATCGGCATCGCCGCAGTGGTGGCCACGGCGTTCACTGTCTGGCTCGGCCTGTGGGTCACGCCTCCCGACCAGGTCCAAGGAGACCTGGTCCGCCTGGTCTACATCCACCCGGGTGTGGCGTGGGTGGCGTTGTATCTGGCCTTCGGCCTGGCCGCCGTGGCCAGCCTCCTCTACCTGTGGCCCCGGACACGTTCGCTGTTCTGGGACCGGTTGGCGGCCGCTGCCGTCGAGGTCGGAGTGGTCTTCAATGTGTGCACGCTGATCTCGGGCTCGATCTGGGGGAAGCCGGCCTGGGGCGTGTGGTGGGCGTGGGATGCCCGACTGACCAGTACCGCGGTCCTGCTGGTCCTGTTCCTCGGGTACATGGCCCTGCGCCGGGTGCCGGCGGAGCTCGAGGTGCGGGCCAGGCGCAGTGCATTCCTGGCCTTGTTCGCCGCGGTCGACATCCCGATCGTGCACTTCTCGGTGCTCTGGTGGAAGACGCTCCACCAGGGGGCGACCGTGCTCAACCCCGATCTCTCGCCGACCATCCACGGATCGATGGCGTGGACGCTCCTGCTCAGCTTCGTCGCCCTCACCCTGGTCTTCGTGTGGATGCTGCTGGTCCGTTACCGCATCGGCGTCCTCGAGGACTGGCTGGGCACCGGCGAGCTGGATGCCGCCCTGCGGGAGCGTCAGGCCGAAGGGGTGGCGCCGGACCCGGCCGGGGACGGGTCCGAGGCGACCGCCGGCGCGCCCGTGCCCGAGGGCGTCCGATGACGTACGTGATCGCCGGATACACCATCATCCTGAGCCTGCTGTTCCTCTACGCCGTGCACTTGGTGTGGCGGCGGCGGCGGCTCACCCGGGCGGCGGAGCGGCTCGAGGCTGCCCCTGTCCCTGCCCACTCCGAACCCGTGACGGAGGGTCGATGACGACCGCCCCCCCGGCACCCCCGCCCTCGACCGAGGGATCCGATCCGAGCCGGTCCCCGGAGCGGCCGGTGGCGCAGACCCTCGCGCCGAAGAGCCATCGGTTGCGGTACTTGGTGGTGGGCCTCGTGCTCGTCGGGTCGCTCGCCTTCCTGCTGGCCAAGGGCCTCGGCTCCGCGCTCGACTTCTACCTTCCGGCCGACCAGGCAGTGGCCCAGCAGGCGAGTCTGGGGTCGAAGACCTTCAACCTCGAAGGCGTCGTCGAGCCCGGTTCGATCCACTCCACGCCGAACGGCGTGGACTTCGTCGTGACCTCCGGTTCGACCCGACTGCAGGTCGACAACGCCGGCAGCCCACCACAGCTGTTCCAACCCGACATCCCGGTCATCGCCGTGGGCCACTTCAGCGGCTCGACGTTCCTGTCCGACCAGATCCTGGTCAAGCACTCCTCGACCTACATCGCCGAGCATCCGGGGCGGGTCACCGCCCCGGACGGGACCAAGCGATGATCCTCGGATCCCGCGCTCGCCGGTGCACCGCCGGCAGTCGCCTGTGAACGGCGCCCTCGGGCACACCGGCGTCCTGCTCGGACTGGTCGCCGCCCTGGCCGGTGTCGCCGTCATCGCGGTCGGACTGGTCAGGCGACGCGAGTCCACCATGCGCAGTGGCCAGCTCTACGCCCCCCTGATCCTGGTGGGTGGCCTGATCGCCGTGGCGGCCATGCAGCGCGCCCTGATCACCCACGACTTCTCGCTCACCTACGTGGCCGACAACAACAGCAGGTCCACGCCGCTCCTGTACTCGATCACCGGCATGTGGTCCGCACTGGCCGGGTCGATCCTCCTGTGGGGGGTGATCCTGGGGGGGTACGCCACGGCCATGGTGTGGCGCTTCCGCAAGCGGGCCGGCGACCAGCTGGTGGCCTGGGCCACGTTGGTCGTGTACGTGGTGGCCGCCTTCTTCTTCGCCTTGATGCTGGGGCCGGCCGACCCGTTCCAACATGTGTCCGGGGCCGTTCCCGCCAACGGGCTCGGTCCCAACGTGCTGCTCCAGGACAACCCGCTTGTGCTGTTCCACCCCCCGATGCTCTACCTCGGGCTGGTCGGGTTCACCCTGCCGTTCGCCTTCGCCGTCGCCTCGCTGATCACCGGCCGCCTCGACGAGGACTGGCAGGGCGAGACCCGCCGTTGGACGTTGTTCGCCTGGACGTTCCTCACCCTCGGCATCGTGCTCGGAGCGTGGTGGTCTTACCAGGTGCTGGGGTGGGGCGGGTTCTGGGCATGGGACCCGGTGGAGAACGCCTCGCTGCTGCCGTGGCTGATCGGCACCGCCTACCTCCACTCGGTGATGGTCCAGCAGCGGCGCGGCCTGCTGCGCATCTGGAACCTCTCCCTGGTGGTGGCCACCTTCAGCCTGACCATTCTCGGGACGTTTCTCACCCGCTCAGGGGTCCTCCAGTCGGTGCACTCCTTCTCCACGTCGGCCATCGGCCCGCTGCTGCTGGGGTTCTTCGGTCTGGTGCTGGTGACGGGTGTGGGCCTGATCGCCTGGCGGGGGGACCGGCTCCGCTCCCCGGGGGGGATCGACTCGCCGATCAGTCGCGAGGGTGCGTTCCTGGCCAACAACCTCCTCTTCGTCGTGTTCGCTTTCGTGGTGCTGCTGGGGACGGTCTTCCCGTTGCTCTACGAGGCCCTCAATGCCGGCGCGCAGGTGGCGGTCGGTGCCCCGTACTTCAACCGGCTGGTCATCCCGCTGGGGCTGGCCCTGCTCTTCTTGATGGCCGTGGCCCCGGCGCTCCCGTGGCGCAAGACCACCGTCGAGGTGATGCGGGGCCGCCTGGCCGTGCCGGCCGCGCTGGGTGTGGCGGTGGTGGTGGCCTGCGTCGCCGGCGGTATCCACGGGCTCGAGCCCCTGCTGGCCTTCGGGCTCGGCGCCTTCGCCGCCGCCTCGGCGGGACGGGCCCTGGTGCTGTCGGTCCGAGGGGCCTGGCGGGGGGCACGCACCTCGGGGGCCCCGCCCGCCCGGGCTGTGCTGGCCGGCTGGCGGGGACTGGTCGGTCGCGCCAACGGGGGGATGATCGTCCACATCGGAGTGGTGGTGATCGCTGTCGGACTGGCAGCGGCGACCGCCTTCGGCCAGCGAAGCGAGGTCCACCTGGCGCGTGGGCAGACGACGTCCTTCGACGGGCACACCGTCGAGCTCGTCGACACCAGAACAGTCGTGTCCTCGTCGCACACCGCGTTGCAGGCCGGACTCCGGATCGACGATGGCAGTGTCTTCTACCCGGCCATCAGCCAGTTCGGAGCCGGGACCCAGGCCGTGGGTACGCCGGCCATCGACTCGAGCTGGCGTGACGACGTTTACCTGACCATCGACTCCATCCCGGACAAGGGCGCGGTGTGGACGATCGGCGTGGTGGTGCAGCCTTTGGTCATGTGGTTGTGGATCGGGGGAGGCCTGGTGGTGGTCGGCTCGATCTTCTCGGCCATTCCCGGCCGCAGACGCCGTCCCACCGACCCGGTGTCGTCCCCGGTGGTCGGCATCGCTGCTCCCGTCACTCCCCGCGCCGAGGCCGAGGATGCCATCGGCGTCCCGGCATCTCGATCGGAGGCGGAGGTCGATCCGCTCCCTGTGGGGGCGGGTGATCCCTCGTGACCGCCGGGGCGGCGCTCGGGGCAGGTGGGGCGACCAGGCACACGGCCCGCTGGGTGGCCATCGGGGTACTGGTGGTCGCCGCCGGCTTGATCGCCGTGCTGGCCACCCGGCCACCGGCCTCGGTCGCCGAGGTGCAGAGCCCCCTGGTGGGCAATCCCGCACCGCCCGTGGGCGGCGTGACCCTCACCGGTACCCGGTACGAGTTGCCCAGGGAACCCGGGATGTACGTGGTGGTCAACTTCTTCGCCAGCTGGTGCGAGCCCTGCCAGCAGGAGGGTCCCGAACTGGTGCAGTTCCAGTACGAGCACAGCCGGAGCGGTGACGCGTCGATGGTGAGCGTGGTGTTCGACGACACCGCCAGTGCGGCCCGCACCTACCAGTCCACCCTGGGGGCGTCCTGGCCGACGCTGGCCGACCCCGGGGGAGGGCTGGCGCTGAGCTTCGGGGTGCGGGCCCCTCCCTCCACCTTCGTGATCGCCCCGGACGGCCGGGTGGTGGCCTACATCGTCGCCCCGGTGACGGCCGCTGACCTAGACAGGATCATCGCCGAGGCGAAGGCGTCCAGCGCGTGACCAGGCGCACGTTCCCACTGTGGACGGCCCTCGGCGCCGTGCTGGTGGTGTTCCTGGTCATCGGCAGCGGGGTGCTGTCGTCCTCGCCGCCGACCGCCGCCCAGCGTGCCTACGCCATCGAGTCGGTGGTGCGCTGCCCGAGTTGCGAGGACCTCTCGGTGGCCGCCTCCAGCGCGCCGACGGCGGTGACCGTGCGGGCCACGGTGCGCCAATTGATCGCCGAAGGGAGAACGGATCCGCAGATCGAGGACTACCTGGTTGCCCGGTACGGCTCGTCCATCGTGCTGGACCCGCCGGCCAGTGGATGGTCGCTGCTGGTGTGGCTCCTCCCCCTGCTCGGCGGAGCGGCGGCCCTGGTGATGCTCGGGGTCGTCCTGGTCCGTCGTCGCACCGCGGTGTCCCCCGACGCGCCGGCGCCCGCCGGCCGGGGCGCGGTCCCGCTCGACCCGGTGCTGTTCGAGGAGCGACGGCGGTTCCTCACCCAGTCGTTGGCCGACGCCGACGCCGAGTACCTGGCCGGCGATCTCTCCGACCAGGACTACCTGACCCTTCGCCAACGCGACTTGGTGCGCCTGGCGGCGCTGGGCGCCGGTGGCACCGCGGTGCCGACGCCGACCGGACCACCGGACGGTGGTGCGGGGATGCACACGGCGTCGCAATCCGCTGCCGACACGGGGACTCCGGACCCGGGGGAGGCTCCGTCCGCAGGAAACCGATCGCCCGACGGGATCCCCCCCGGGGGTCCCGCTTCCTCCACCCCGGGACGTCCGGCGCGCCGCCACCGGAGTTGGTGGTTCCTGGGAGGTGCGGTCGCCGCATTCGGTGCCGCGTTGATCGTTGCCGTCACGCTGTTCGCATCCGATCGGCTTCCCGGCCAGACGTCGTCCGGGAGCATCAGCCTGAGCCAGGGCCAACAGGTCGAGCAGACCCTCAACCAGGCCGCCACGCTGCAGAACCAGGACCAGTTGGGTCAGGCGGCCCAGCTCTACCAGTCGGTACTCGACGACCATCCGGACAACGAAGTGGCCTTGGCCCAGCTCGGTTGGCTCGAGTACCAGACCGGTCGGCAGGGGGCGAGTGCCTCCCTGATCGACGACGCACGGGCCAAGCTGGACCGGGCGGTGCAGCTCGACCCGGGTGACTACGCGGTCCGGCTCTACCTGGGGACGGTGTTGCTGCAGCAGGACGGGAATGCCACCGGTGCGGTGGAGCAGTACCGGCAGTTCCTGGCCGACCACCCTCCTGCCGCCGTGGTGCAGCAGGCGGCGGCAGAGCTGCGTGCCGCCTACCAGCAGGCCGGCCTTCCGGTGCCGACGCAGGTCGGCACCGGCTGACGCTCCCACCGGCGTCGGTGGCGCACGCTCAGGGGACGAGTACCGCCTTGCCGCCGATCGACCGGTCGATGAGACCCGACATCACTGCCGCGGCGCCCTCGAGGGGGTAGGCCGTGGGCTTCGTCGGGTCCAGTCGGCCGCTCGAGACCATGTCCATCAGTTCGCCGATGAGCTCGCGGTTGCCGGACGGGTCCTTGAAGGTCCACCCACCCCAGTCCACTCCCACCACCGTGCGGTTGTTGAGGAGCACCTGATTGAGGGGGACCGAGGCGATCGGCCCCGAGGCGAAGCCGATGACGCAGAAGCGTCCCAGGTGCCCCGTCGCACGCAGTGCTGCTTCGCTGTGCCGTCCGCCGACCGGGTCGATGACCACGTCCACACCGCCCCCCGAGATCTGCCGGGCCCGGGTCTTCAGGTCCTCCTCCTCGTAGGCGATGGTGGCCTCGGCGCCCATGGCGATGGCGGCTTCCAGCTTGTCCTGGCTTGATGCAGCGGCAATCACCCGGCCGCCGAGTGCGGTGGCCACATCGGTGGCGGCCAGACCCACCCCGCCGCCGGCGCCGAGCACCAGGACCCACTCGCCGGGTGCCAGCGAGGTTCGCCGGGTGAGGGTGAACAGCACCGTGCAGTAGCTCTGGATCAGCGTCGCCGCCTGGCCGAAGTCGATGGTGGGCGGCATCGGGATCAGCGAGAGTGCCGGCACCGCCACCTGTTCGGCGAACCCGCCGAAGCCGGTGAAGGCGATCACCCGGTCGCCGACCGCGATCCCGGCCACCCCCGGCCCGACGGCTGTCACCTCACCGGCGACCTCGCCGCCGGGCACGAACGGTGTGGGCGGCTTGATCTGGTAGCGGCCCTGGCAGAGGAGCCCGTCGACGAAGTTGACCCCGGAAGCCCGCACATCGATCACCACGAAGCCCTCGCCGGGCACGGGCGACTCCCGGTCCTCGACGGAGAGGGTGTCGAGGGGTCCGAGTTCGGTGCAGACGACGGCGCGCATGGCCAGAACCTACCGCCCTCGTCCGGAGTTGCCCACAGGCCGGCTGTCAGCCGCGCAGCGAGCGGAGTCGCCCCACCACCCCGGCGAAGGCCGCTGCGAATGCGTCGATGTCGTCGTCCGTGGTCGACCAGCCCACGGAGAGGCGAAGGGAGCGCTCGCCGTCCACTCCCATGGCCTGAAGCACCGGTGAGGGCTCGAGGCTCTCCGACGAGCAGGAGGATCCCGAGTGGACGGCGATGCCGGCCTGGTCGAGACCGAGCAGCACCGGCTCCGCCTCCACGCCGTCGATCCCCAGGCAGACGATGTGGGGCACCCGGTCCACCGGATCGCCGAACACGTGCACCCCTGCGACGTCACAGGCCACGGCCGACAGCCGATCGGTGTGCCGGCGGGCGGTGGCCTCTTCGCCGGCCAGGCGCCCGGGAGCAACCAGTGCCGCAGCCACCGCCCCGAAGCCGATGGCCCCCGCCACGTTCTCCAGGCCGGCCCTCCGGGCCCGCTCCTGCTCGCCGCCCACAACGAACGGCTCGATCCGCAGGCCGCGCCGGACGACCAGGGCCCCGATGCCCGGCGGCCCACCCATCTTGTGGGCCGACACCGACGCCAGGTCGGCTCCGAGCCCGCCGACATCGATGCGGAGGTGGCCGGCCGCAGCCACTGCGTCGGCGTGGCTACGCACCCCGAGCCGCCGGCAGAGCTCGATGACCTCGGTCACCGGTTGGACCGTGCCGACCTCGTGGTTGGCCCACTGGCAGTGCACCAGCGACGGAGGCTGCCCGTGCTCCGAACGGCACCGCTCGATCGCTTTGCCGACCGCGCCGACGTGGATCCTGCCGACGCTGTCGACGGCGACCCCCACGACCGGCGCCGCCCGCGCCGAGGAGTCGCGCACCGCCGAGTGCTCGACCGACGAGCAGACCACCGGCCCGGGGTCGCCCGTGGTCGCGCCCCAGACTGCAGCGTTGACGGCCTCGGTCCCGCCCGAGGTGAAGACGACCTGCCGGGGGCGCACCCCGAGGAAGTCGGCCACCTGCTCACGGGCTCCTTCCAACGCGGCCCGGGCCATGCGCCCCTCGGTGTGGACCCGGCCGGGGTCGGCGGTGACCCCCAGGTCGTCCCACGCAGCCATGGCAGCCCTGGCTTCGGGCCGGAGCGGTGTCGTCGAGGCGTGATCGAGGTAGTGACGGGCCAAGGTCCGGCTCGCCGGTCAGACCACCGCGCCACAGGCGGTGTCGCCGCGGGCACGCGACGACGACAGCACCACCGGCACCGATCCCTCGGGTTCGCCGCTCAGGCCGGCGAGCAGGCCCTTGACCATGCCCCGGTCGACGGCGCAGAGCACCGGCAGCTGTGACGCGGCGTCGCCGAACGGGCAGTTGTCCGCCACCACGGCGGTGCTCGCACCCTGGTCCTCGGCATGGGCGGCGAACCCGTGTGCGGTCAGGGTGTCGGCGATGGCGTGCATGGCCGTGCGCAGCGAGCGCTGGCTGTCGCCGGGTGACATCTGGCTGGCCAGGGCCCGGCCGTACTCCTCGCCGACCCGCTCGGCCATGGCCTCGGCGATCTCCGGGCCGAGCATCTGCAGGGCCTCCTGGAGCAGCAGGACCAACAGGTCGTCCCGCCGGCTGAGGAGGTCCAGGGTGGGATCGCCGGCGATGGTCCGGAAGCGCTTGGACGGACGGCCGGCGCCGTGCCCGGCGGTGCGCTCCATGGTGACGTCGACATAGCCCCCGCTGGCCAGACGCTCGAGGTGGTGGCGGGCCACGTTGGGGTGGAGCGAGAAGTGGGCGGCGACCCCCGAGGCGGTGGTGCCGGGGTTCGACCGGACGAACAGGTAGATCTCCCGCCGGGTCGGATCACCGAAGGCGGAGCTCACCGCGGTGACCGCGGCGGCGAAGTCGCTGTCCGACCGGGCCGCATCGCTCCCGCTCTCCGCCCCGCCTGGGCTCGGTGCCACCGCGGGGAAGGGGATCGGACGGTCCGGGTCGGCGTGCACGTCCCCTAGTCTACCGATGACGCCGAATTTTCCCGAGGAGTGTCCGGATGCCAATCGACGAGTCCCAGGTCACAGAGGCTGTTGCCGCCGTGACCGATCCCGAGCTGCGCCGCCCGCTGGGGGAGTTGGGCATGGTCGGCCGGGTGCAGGCCAGGCGCAAGAAGGTTACCGTCGAAGTCGCCCTGCCGGTGGCCGACTACCCCCAGGTCGACGAGCTGGTGGACCGGATCCGCCGGGCCGTCGGCCCCCTGCCCGGAGTCGACGAGCTCACGGTGGACCGGGTCGTCATGGGAGAGGAGCCCCGGGCGCGGCTCCGCATGCTGCTGCGCGGCGAGCCGGTCGACGGAGGAACCAAGCACGCCCCGGATGACGGCCACGGCCACGAACATGGGCACGCCCCTGGCGGTCAGCTCGGTCACGAGGAAGGCCGCCCGAACCGCTTCATGCTCCCGCGGTCGAAGACCCGGATCCTCGGGATCTCCTCGGGCAAGGGAGGGGTCGGCAAGTCGTCGGTCACCGTCAACCTGGCGGTCGCCCTGGCCCGGATGGGATACGACGTCGGCGTGCTCGATGCCGACGTCTACGGGTTCTCGGTCCCCAAGATGCTCGGGATCACCTCCGAACCGCTGATCATCGGCGACCTGGTGGTCCCCCCCACGGCCAACGGCGTCCGTTGCCTGTCGATGGGGTTCTTCGTCGCCGACGACACCCCGGTGATCTGGAGGGGGCCCATGCTGCACAAGGCCCTCGAACAGTTCCTGGTCGATGCCTACTGGGGCGAGCCCGACTTCCTGCTCGTCGACATGCCCCCGGGCACCGGTGACGTCACCCTGTCCCTCGGCCAGTACCTCACCAAAACCGAGGTCTTCGTGGTCACCACCCCCCAGCCGGCCGCACAACGGGTGGCCCAGCGCTCGGCCTATGCCGCCCGCAAGCTGAAGCTGGCCGTGCGCGGGGTCATCGAGAACATGAGCTGGTTCACCGGCGACGACGGGACCCGGTACGAGCTGTTCGGCGCCGGTGGAGGCGGCCAGCTCGCCTCCGAGCTCGGCGTCCCCCTCCTCGCACAGGTGCCCCTGGTCCCCGCGCTGCGCGCCGGGGGGGACCAGGGCATCCCCGTCATGGTGGCAGACCCCGAGGGCGAGGCCGCCGCCGTCTTCGGCCGGCTGGCCACCGCCGTCCTCGATCTGGGCCCGGCCCGGGTCTACCGCAACGAACTCACACTCCGCTGATCACCTGGGCCGATTCCGGCTGATCTGTCGGATCAGCCCCACCCGCCACGTTCGCCGTGGATCAGCCCCACCCCTCCCGGGTGGGCGGCATGCCGCTCCGCCCGTCCGGCTCGGGCACCACGCCGAGCACCTGGTGGATGGCCAGGCCCCCGTCGTCGAATCCGTTGGCCGAGGCGGCCATGTAGAGCCGCCAGACGTTGGCCCTGGCCACTCCGACGAGGGACACCGCCTCGCCCCAGTGCTCCTCGAGGTTGGCCACCCAGTGGTGGAGCGTGCGCGAGTAGTGCTCACGCAGCGACTCGACGTCGCGCACCTCGAAGCCGGCCCGCTGCATGGCCAGGATGACCTGGCCCACATCGAGCAGCTCCCCGTCGGGGAAGACGTACCGACCGACGAAGCTCCGCCTGCCGAGCACCGACCCGCCCGGCTTCGAGATGGCATGGTTCAACAGCCTCCCGGTCGGCGCCAGCAACTGCCGGAGGGTCTCGAAGTAGCGGGCCATCTGCGCGGTTCCCACGTGTTCGAACATGCCGATCGACGAGATGGCGTCGAACCCCTCGGTGCCGAGGTCCCGGTAGTCCTGCCGGCGGATCTCGATCCGGTCGCCCAGGCCGGCGTCGTCCACCCGCTGGCGGGCCAGCTCGACCTGCTCGCGGCTGAGGGACACTCCCACCACCTGGGCATCGTGGTGACGGGCGGCGTGGATGGCCATCGAGCCCCACCCGCAGCCGACGTCGAGCAACCGTGCGCCGGGACGTCGGTCGATGCCCAGCTTCCGGCAGATCAGTTCGTACTTCGCCGACTGCGCCTCCTCGAGCGTCGCGTCCGCCGAGACGAAGCGCGCGCACGAGTAGGTCATGCTCGGACCGAGGACCAGGCGGTAGAAGTCATTGCCCACGTCGTAGTGATGGCTGATGGCACGGGCGTCCCGGGACGGCGAGTGCAGTCTCCCCGCCGGGCGGCACTCCTCGGGCGGCGGGGGCAGCGGCGGGCCGATGACACCCAACCTGCGGGCGGCATCGACGGCAGTCGGAAGCATCCGCACGCTCATCTGGCGAAGATCGCGAGGGGAAGTGTCGTGGAGGACCCGCAACAGGGCGTAGATGTCACCGTCGACGGTCAGGTCCCCGGACACGAAGGCGCGGGCCACTCCGAGCTCCCCCGGGGCCCACAGGATGCGGCGCACGGCATCGATCGATCGGACCTGCAGCGTGCCCACCCCGTCGGTGGGGCCGATCGCGCTGCCGTCCCAGAACTCGAACCGCACCGGCAACTCCGTGCCCACCAGGGCCCGTAGCAACGGCGCGACCGCGTCGGCCGCGCTGCCCGGTGCCGCCGTGCCGGTGCGAGCGGCCCGGTCGCCCTGCGTCGCCCCCGGCATCCCGCCCAACGGGCCGGGAGCCGATCTGGCCGCGGGAGCAGGGGACTCCTCGGCGATTGCCTGGTCTGACACCTGGGTTGTCATACTCGACCTCCTTGACCGATTCCGCCCGGTTCGAATCGCCTCGATTTTAGGGTGTCCGGTGGGGTTCCGCCCGTTCCGGGGTAGCACGTGCGTGGCGGTCCGGGCCGGACGGACCGGTCCGACCTTGGGTCAGAGGCCGGTCTGTGCCGTGATCCGACCGGATCGGACGGCGGCGACCAAGGCCTCGTAGTCCCGTTCGTTCTGGTCCGCGTAGGCAGCGGAGAAGTCGGCGACAGCCTCGTCGAAGGAGTGTCCCTTGCCCAGGTAGGAGGCGATGGCGATCCAGTCACCGGAGCGGGCGTGGGCCCGGGCCAGCGTGGCACCGCACATCCGGGCGTACATGATGGCCCCGGGGACGCGCATCGAGTCAACGTCCGCCGACCCCTTCCAGTCGTGGAGCTGCCGGACGTAGTAGTCACGGGTCTGACCGTCGATGTCCTTGACCCGCTGCCATCCGAGGAAGATGTCGCTGGCCGTCTGCATGAGCCGCTGGCCCACAACCACCCGTTTGCCGTGGTTGGCGTAGGCGCACCTTCCGGCGAACGGCTCGAGGACCGAGGATTGTGCCTCTTTCGCCTGGAGGATCAGCGGGTCCTGTTCGTCGACCCCCAACATGAGGAAGATCCAGGCTCGCGTGCCCACGCTGCCCACGCCGACCACCTTGCGCGCCATGTGGAGGTACCGGTAGTCCTCGAGAGGGTGGTGCTCGCCGGCCAGGGTCTTGCGGTACTTCTTGATCAGCTTGCGCAGTGACCGCTCGGTCCGGTGCCTCGCCTCGGCGGAAAGGATGAGGTCGTCGATGGGCACGATGAGTGGTGGATCAGCGATGAAACGCAGCCTTCCGTCCACCTGCCCGGTCAGCTTCTTGAACGCCCGCATGCTGTCGCGGGTGCGGGCCTTGGCCACGCCCCTGGCCACGCCCTTGGCGTCCTTCTTGCCCAGCCGTTCCTCTTGGACCTCGGTGTCGACCCACTCGAGCATCCGGTGCATCTCCATGTGGGAGTACCACACGTCCAGCGAGCCCCGCTCCGCCGCCTTCCTCATCTGCTTGCGGTACTCCTCTACGGCAGCCAGCACGACGTCCCGGCGATCGGAGCGGCTGAAGGACCGGTCACGGCCGGCGATCTCGAAGCTCGCGGCCAGACGCTTGACGTCCCACTCCCAGGGGCCGGGGAGGGTCTCGTCGAAGTCGTTGATGTCGAACATCAGTTGGCGCTCGGGCGAGGCGAACAGGCCGAAGTTGGAAAGGTGGGCGTCGCCGCAGCACTGGACGACCAGACCGGTGCGCGGGGTCGTGGTCAGATCTGCCGCCATGATCGACGCGGCACCCCGGTAGAAGGTGAACGGCGACACCAGCATCCGGCCGTAGCGGATCGGCACGAGGTCGGACACCCGGGTGCGTGCCTGCTCCTCGAGCAGGTCGATCGGGTCCGGGCGGTCGGTCTCCGGTTGCCACGGCCCATGGATCGGGCGGGGCGCCCACTGGCGCACGACCTTACCCCGGGCAGTCCGTTGGCTGCGGCTCAGGCGATTGGTCTTCTTCAGGAAGGATGGCGGCAGGCCGATCTGCCTCGACGCCTCGGTGAGGTCCATTGGGCGAATCTACAGTCCGCCGGGTCAGACATACTCCCGTCTGCGCAACCACACCAACGTGCACCAACCCCACAAGGGCGGCAGGTACGAGCTGAAGAGCCGTTGGATGAAGACCGCTGCGGTGGCGTCGGACTCCGGGATGCCGGCAGCGGTCAACCCCAGGATCATTCCTGCCTCCACGACGCCCATGCCACCGGGCACCGGCGACACGCCGCCGAGCATGGAGGCCAGCGTGATGACGATGATCAAGGTGGCGATGCTGAGATGGTCCCCGAAGGCACGAAGGGATGCGGCCAGGGCGAGGGCCACGAGGAGCTCGGACGCAGCGGCCCCCCCGACCAACTGGGCGACCTTGCGGGGAGTGGTCAGCACGTACTTGGCGTCGCTCCAGATGTCGGTCAGCCTGGGGCGCAACTTTTCCGACGCCAACCGGCGCAGTCGGGGGATGACGAGCACGAGGCCGAGCGCCAGGGCGACGGCGACGACGGCGACCAACAGGAGCCAGACCGTCCGCGCACCCCCGCCGCCCGACTGAGGATGGTCGTCCAAGTTGATCGATCCCCAGGCCAGGGGAAGGCAGATCAGGAAGATCAGGCCCTTGACGATCCAACTCGCCGCGCTGATGACCGCTCCGGAACTGAGGGCCACCGAGGCGTCGTAGCCCTGCTGTTGGAAGAATCGCACCCGGGTGGCGAACACCGCAGGCGTACCCCCGGCCAGCGCGCTGAAGCTGTTGGCCATCTCGACGGCCACCACCCGTCCGAACGGCAGGTCGCCGGCGACGCTTCCCAGATCCTCGATGGCGTCGGCTACGACGTCCAGTTGTGTGCAGAGGAAGGCGATGACGACCCACCCCCAACTCGCCCCGACGATGGTGTCGAAGGAGTTGGTCACGTTGATGAGGACCCCGATGAGCGCCCACCCTCCGATGAGCGTGCCGATGGCCAGGATGAGCGTGGGCCAGCTGATCCGCCGGGGTTCCGCCAGCTTGGGTATCTCGACCGAGGCGTTGTCGGCAGCGATCGAGCGCATCTCCTCGAGGAGTGCCGTCCTGCCCCGTAGCGCCCGGACCAGCACGGGGTCGAGTCCGGCGCGGCGCAGGTGTTGCAGGACGCTCGTCAGCACGTCGGCTGGCAGGCATCGGGCAGCCGACGCCGAGGCCTGCTCGGGCCCCGCCACCAGACCCAGGGCCGCGACGGCACCGGCCAGGTCTCGGTCGAGGCGGTCGGACGCGGCGTTGGAGGTGGCATTGCGGAAATCGAGGAGTCCCGTGGCACCGGAGCCCGGATCGACGACGATGGTGTCGCCGCTCACGGCGCCGTGGGCGATCCGCTCGGACCGGAGCGTGAGGAACTGGCCGATGACGCTGTCGAGCATGGCATCCGAGAGTGCATCGCTCTCGACGTCGGAAAGGCGGGTTCCGCCCGGCATGCGGCAGACCAGGGCGGCATCCCTGGAGAACCCGGAGCTGCCGGCGGCAACGACCTCGGGCACGTTGACCCCCGCCCGTTGGGCCAGCAGCGTCAGGTACGCCTCGTGCTCGACCTGCTGGAGGCGGGTGAAGGTCAGGGTGGGACCCGAATCGCGGTAGAAGAGGAACCGTCCGGTCTTGGCCAGGAGCTTGGCATCGGCGGCATCCCGGCCGTACACGGCGATGCGGAGCGGGGTTCCGGTAGCTCGATCCCCCGTCTCCGTGCCCTCGTAGCAGGCCACACCCCAGAGCTGATCGTCGACGGGGCGGACGTCCCGGGCAACGACCCCGAGTCCCGCCACCAAAGCGGCAACATCTGCGCCGGAGGGGAGGCCCAGCGGCGAGCCTAAGATGAGGTGGACCATCGCGGTCACTCCCCAACCCAGCGCCAGACTGCCGAGCACGTTGACCGGCAGACCGTGCCCGCCGACGACGGACGCCAACGCAACGAGGAGGACGAAGCCCTCGATGGCCCGCTGCACCGTCCGGGCCAGATAGGGGAGTGCGGCAGTGACCACCGACATGAACACGGCGATCTGGACAACCGGGAAGTGGAGGTCGAACCCGTTGATCGGAGTCCCCAGTGAACGGCCCCCGTCGCTGCCGAGGGCGACGATCAACAGACCGCTGAGGGCGGCGGCGCCTGCGGCGGAGAGGCCGATGTCGCGTGCGACCGCCCATCGCCGTGCCAGCAGTGCCAGCACGATGAGGAGGGCGGTGATCCCGAAGGATCCGGCGTCGTAGATGAAGGTGATAAGCCAGCTGATGCTGTGCGGCGGGGGATGGACGGTCTGGGCTATCACCCGGTCGAAGTGCGAGCTGTACCCGATGGTCAACACGCAGCACAGCAGGGAGAGTGCGGCCAGGCCGACCTTCAGACCATCGCTTCCCCGTCGCCTTCGCCGGTCGTCGCCGACCGGAGCGAAGAGAACCTGTCGCCACGTGGTGCGCCGCGCATGCCCACCACCCGCCGAGGGTCCGGCCGCTGCGTAGGAATGGATCGACATTCGACCCGGGAGCTTAGGATCGCGTGGCCGACGGAGCCAGATACGATGGCCGATTGCTGCCATGCTGGACCACGGTGAAGACGATCCTCAACATCGTGTGGCTGGTGCTCTGTGGCTTCTGGCTGGCCATCGGCTACGTGGCCGCCGGCGTGCTGATGTGCATCCTGATCGTCACCATCCCGTTCGGGATCGCGTGCTTCCGGCTGGCCGCCTACGTGCTGTGGCCCTTCGGCCGGACCGTCGTCCCCAAGCCCGACGCCGGTGCCGGCTCGTTCATCGGCAATGTGCTGTGGTTCGTCCTGGCCGGGCTCTGGATGGCGATCGCCCACATCATCACCGGGCTGGCGCTGTGCATCACCATCATCGGCATCCCGCTCGGCGTGGCCGACTTCAAGCTGGCCGCCGTCGCCGTCGCACCACTGGGAAAGGACATCGTCCGCACCGACGATCCCCGGGCCCTCTGACCGCCCGACCACCGGATGGCGCTCAGAGCCTCCTGGTCACACCGATGCCCACGGGAAGCTTGTCAGGGTCCCAGCCGAGGACGGCGACAGCCTGGCCGAATGCGAACCGGTCGGTCATGCCGGCGACATAGGCCACCGCCTCCCGCACGGCGAGTGGTTCGCCGCCCGTGAGGTCGGTGGTCCGACCACCGCCATCGGGAATGAGGTTCGGGCGATCCCCGAAGTGCTCGACCAGGGCCTGCAGGACCCCCACGACCGACCGCCCCTGGGCCACCGAGCTTGGTCGGAGGTAGATGTGCTCGTAGTTGCTGGCCCGGAAGGCGGCCAGGGCCTCCGCCTGGGCATCGGCCATGCCGATGCGCCCCGAGCTCAGGATTGCCGAGACCATGGCATCGATGAAGGTGCCCAACTGCTGGCTGCGTTGGTCGCCGCACCGCTCCCGCACCAGCTGCGGCAGGGCGCTCGGGGTGACGATGCCGCTCATCACCGCATCCTCGAAGTCGTGGCAGACGTATGCGATCCGGTCGGCCCAACTCACCACCTCGCCCTCCGGGGTGATCGGCGCGGGCCGCGACCACGAGTGGTTGCGGATGCCGTCGAGGGTCTCGCGGCAGAGATTGAGTGGTGCCAGCGAGACGTCCGCCCCCCACGTGGCGTGGTCGAATCCCCCGTCGAGGTAGGGGGACAGCGCATCCTCGCTGGCATGGCCCCCCGGGCCGTGCCCGCAGTCGTGGCCGAGCGCGATCGCCTCGGTCAGGGCGACGTTGAGGCGGCAGGCCCGGGCGACGCTGGTGGCCACCTGGGCCACCTCCAGCGCGTGCGTCAGCCTGGTGCGCTGGTGGTCGTCGGGGAACACGAAGACCTGGGTCTTGCCGGCCAGCCTCCGGAACGCCGTGGCGTGCAGGATGCGGTCGTGGTCGCGCTCGAAACAGGTGCGCCACCGGTCGGGCTCCTCGGGCCGCACCCGGTTGCCGGCGCCGAGCCCGCGGGTGGCCCCCGGGGCCAGCTGCCCACGTTCCGCCTCCTCGCGTCCCCCGCGATCGAAGCCGGGCTCGGGGAGCACGGCACCCGTGCCGGCGTGGCTGTCCAGGTGGGCGAAGGTGATGCCGTCGCCGCCATGGCCCGCCATGGTCGATGCCCAGCGCCGGTGGCGCTCGTTCTCCCTTTCCATGCTGCCAGTTTGCCCCATGGCTGCCACGGCGGGACGCCGGGCGCCCCGGACCTTGTATCGTCGGAGGCAGCCGGCAGCGTTGCCGGAGCCAGCTGAGAGGAGCGTGCCAGGTGGACGTGCGTATCGGGATCGTGCAATCGATGAAGGAGCTCGACATCGAGTTGCCCGACGACGCGGAGCGCGACAAGGTCCTGGCCGACATCGAGGCGGCGTTGGCCGAAGACGGGACCATCCTCTGGCTCACCGACCGGAAGGGCCGTCAGGTCGGTGTCCCCGTCGGCAAGGTGGCCTACGTGGAGGTGGATCCACCCAACTCCGACCGGCGGGTCGGCTTCGGGATCTCCTGATTCGACCCAGCATCGCCGGTGGGTGCGGCGCCGATCGGTGATGTGGCTGTTGATCGGATGACCGCGCTCCTCGATCTCAAACTGGTCTTCGTCACCGGCAAGGGCGGCGTCGGCAAGACGACGGTGGCCTCGGCCATGGCCCTGCTCGCCTCGCTGCAGGGCAAGCGGGTCCTCATCTGCGAAGTCGATGCCAAGGGCGACGTCGCCGGCTTCTACGAGGCGCCGCCCACCGTGTTCAAGGAGCGGGAGGTCCTGCCCGGCGTCTTCGCCATGACCATGGACACCGAGGCGTCACTGCGCGAGTACCTCAAGCTCCAGCTGCGCATCCCGGTGGTGGGGCGCATCGGCCCGCTGGCCAAGGCCTTCGACTTCGTGGCTACGGCGGCACCCGGGGTTCGGGAGATCCTCACGGTGGGCAAGCTCTGTTACGAGGTCCGCGAACGCAACTACGACCTGGTGGTGGTGGATGCACCGGCCTCGGGCCACATCGTCGGCCAGCTGGCGGCACCCCAGGCCATCAACAACCTGGTCAAGGTCGGCCTGATCCGGAGCCAGACGGACTGGATGCTCGACATCCTCTCCGATCCGGCGTCCACCGGGCTGGTGGCGGTGTGCACCCCCGAGGAGATGCCGGTCACCGAGACGATCGAGCTGGCCGACCGGGTCAGCAAGGAGACCACCGTGACGCTGTCCGCGGTGGTGGTCAACCGGGTCCTGCCCGAGCTGTTCGGCCGACGGGAGGAAGAGGTGTTCGACGTCCTGTGCTCGGGTGAGGCGCTAGGCCGGCTGAGCGAGCTGGTCGGGGCCGACGCCGGTCCGGTGCTGGACGCCGCCAGGCTGGCCGTCACCATGCGGCGGACCCGTTCCACCCACCTCGACCGCCTGCGCACGAGCATGGGCGGAGCGACCCCCATGCTCTACCTGCCGTTTCTCTTCACGCGGTCCCACGGGCTCCGGACGACCCGGCAGGTGGCGGCCTCATTGGGCGAGGAGCTCGGCTACTGATGGCCGGCTCCCGCCGCGGTGGGGGCCGCCGCCCCGCTCGGGACGCCGGTGCCACCCGGATTGCGGGTACGGCGCCGGCGGCCGGCAGCGGATCGATGGACGGGCTGCTGGCCACCAAGGAGATCGTCGTGGCCTGCGGGCCCGGCGGCGTGGGCAAGACGACCACCGCCGCCGCCGCGGCCGTGATGGCAGCCGTCAGGCACGGGTCCAAGGTGCTGGTGCTGACCGTCGACCCGGCCAAGCGGCTGGCCAACGCTCTGGGCCTCGATGGCATCGGCAACACCGAGCACCGGGTCCCCGACGAGGCCTTCCGCGCCGCCGGGGTGAAGCCCAGGGGCCAGTTGTGGGCAGCCATGCTCGACACCAAGGAGTCGTGGGACGCCCTCATCCGGCACCACGCTCCCGACGAGCAGACCCGCGAGGAAATCCTGGCCAATCCTCTGTACCAGAACATCTCGGGGCGGTTCATCCAGAGCCACGACTACATCGCCATGGAGCGGCTCTACGAGATCCATTCGGAGAGCGACTACGACCTGATCGTGGTGGACACCCCGCCCACCCGCAACGCCCTCGATTTCCTCGACGCCCCCCAGCGGATGGCCGACTTCTTCTCCTCCCGGCTGCTGCGCTGGCTGATCGTCCCCTACCGCTCGCGCCTGGTCAACGTGGCCACCAAGCCCTTTTACCAGATCGCCGATCGGATCCTCGGCACCGAGTTCCTCGCCGACATCTCGGAGTTCTTCATCCTCTTCCAGTCGATGTACGACGGCTTCGTCGAGCGGTCCGAGTCGGTGGGCCGGCTGCTGTCCGACCGGCGCACCACCTTCGTCGTGGTCTCCACCCTCGAGGATGTGCCCCTTCGGGAGGCTGAGTTCTTCGCCGAGCAGCTCACCGCCAGGAGTCTCCACCTGGGTGCCATCGTCCTGAACAAGGTGCTGCCGGACTACCTTCGGGGTGCCGGCGGCGCATCGGTGGCCGAAGCGATGAAGGAGCGGGCCGGGGACCTCGCGGAGCGACTCTCCCCGACGCTGGCCGAGGTGGACCCAGCGCTCGGCGACACCGACCAGATCGCCCGGGTCCTCACCGAGGTCGCCGACAGTTACCTCAACTTCCAGGTGGTGGCGCTCCGGGAGCTGGAGGAGCGGTCCAGCCTCTCGGTGGTGCCTGATGTGCTGGCCACAGTGCCCTTCTTCGACACCGACATCTTCGACCTGACCGGCCTTCTCAGGCTGGGTGAACAGATCTGGGACTAGCCGCGAACCCCGGGCGCGCCGCCGGGCACGTCGTCCGGCTGCCTTACGATGCATCCATGACCGACATCGTCGACCCCGCATTGGAAGCGTACGCCACCGAACGCACCACGGCGCCGCCGCTCTTCCTCGAGGAGCTGGCCGACGACCTGCGGGCCACGCTCGGCTCCTCGGGCATGATGGTCGGCCGACTCGAGGGCCGCTTCCTCGAGATGCTCACCTTCGCTCTCGATGCGCGCTCGGTGCTCGAGATCGGTACGTTCGGCGGATACTCGGCGCTTTCGATGGCGGCCGGTCTGGCCCCGGGTGGACGGATCACCACCTGCGAGATCTCCCCCGTGCATGCCGAGTTCGCCCGCCGCCACATCGCGGCCAGCCCGTATTCCGACCGCATCGACGTGGTGGTCGGCCCTGCCATCGAGACCATCGCCGTCCTGGAGGGCCCCTTCGACCTGGTCTTCATCGATGCCGACAAGGCCGCTTATCCCGACTACTTCGAGGCAGTGCTTCCCAAACTCGCTCCGCGTGGTCTCATCGCGGCCGACAACACGCTCTGGAGCGGCCGGATCCTCGACTCGACCGATACCACCGAGGACACGGTTGCCCTCCGCCTCTTCAACGATGCCCTGGCCGTCGACCCGCGGGTGGTCGTGGTCCAGACCACCGTGCGCGACGGAGTCACCATCATCCGCCGGGCGGCCTGACACCTCCGGCCTCCCGCTCCGGCCTCCCATTGTGGCCGGAGCACCCATGCTCTCGAAAGGACCGAGTACGACCGTGCTTGACTACCACCTTCACCTCTGGCCCCACTCGCAGCGTGATGCCGAGGCCACCATCGAGCAGGTGTCGGCCTACTGCAGTCGCGCCGTCGAGGCGGGGGTGGAGGAGATCGCCCTCACCGAGCACCTGTTCCGGTTCACCCAGGCCAAGGAGCTTCTGGGCGGGTTCTGGGACGACCTCCCCGGCGAGGCGCTCCGCCCGGGTATGGCCGCCTACTGGGATCACCACGCCCGGGTGGACCTCGACGCCTATGTCGAGGTCGTCCAGGCGGTGAAGGCCGAAGGCCTGCCGGTCGTGCTCGGCCTGGAGGTCGACTTCTACCAGGACCGTATGGACCAGGTGGCCGAACTGTTGGCCGACTACCCCTTCGACGTGCTGTTGGGATCCGTGCACTGGTTGGGCACGTGGCGATTCGATGTGTTGAACGATCCGCTGACCCTGGCCGAGTGGGACGCCCGGGACATCGATGCCGTCTGGGACGAGTACACCCGGGCCATGGAGGAGCTGGCCGCTTCCGGGGTGTGTGACGTCCTCGCCCACCCGGACCTGGTGAAGATCTCCGGGCGGATGCCGGCCGTTCCCGACGAGTTCTACGATCGGATCACCGAGGCGGCGGTGCGCTCGGGCATGGCGGCCGAGCTCTCCTCAGCGGGATGGAGGAAGCCGGTGGGCGAGGAGTACCCGGCACCCCCGCTGCTCAGGCGATTCATCGACCAGGGCGTCCCCCTCACGACAGCGTCGGACGCCCACAGCCTCCCCGACGTGGCCGACCGTGTCGACGACCTGCGTGACCTGCTCGTGACCGCCGGGGTGAGCCGACTGCAGGGCTTCCGCAACCGGCAGCCCTACGAGGTCGCCGTGGCCACGCCGGAGGGGAACTGACCGTGGCAACGCCTGCAGAGCTCGCATTCGAGCGGACCGACCTGGACGAGGCGCAACTGGGGCACCTCCAGCGTCTCCTCGGTACCTGGGGCATCCTGGCGGACCTGTCGTTCTCGGACCTCGTGCTCATGGCCCCGATGGCACCGTTGCCGGGAGATCCCCATCCCGACGAGCAGATGCTGGTGGTGCTGGGCCAGATGCGACCGTCGAACAGCGCCACCGTCGTGCAGCACGACCTGGTCGGGCAGACCGCCGAGCCGGCCGACTGGCCCCAGGTGGTCCAGGCCTTCCAGTCCGGCGAGGCCTCACGCGGCGAGCAGCTGCTCGCCGCAGGCGAGGAGCCGGTCCGCCTCCACAGCATCCCGGTCCGGTGCGAAGGGACAACGGTGGCGGTGCTGGTCCGGCTCTCGGCCGGTGCGGGCCGCAGGCCCGGCCATCTCGAGCGCACCTACCGCGACGTGTTCGAGCGGTTCGCGGTCATGGTTTCGGAGTCGACATTCCCGTTCCCGAGCGAGGAGGTCGCCACCGAGGAGGCACCACGGGTGGGCGATGGCGTCGTCCTGGTCGACGAAGAGGGTCGGGTGCGCTTCGCCTCCCCCAACGCCACCAACGCACTGCACCGGATGGGGATGTACTCGCAGATCGAGGGCCGGCGCCTCACCGACCTCGGAATCGAGGAGTCCGCCATCGAATGGGCGCTGGCCTCGGCCCTGCCGGTGGTCGAGGAGGTGGAGCGCCGGCCGGATGTCACAGTGCTGCTCCACTGCATCCCCCTGATCGCGCACGAGGAGGTGACCGGATGCCTCGTGCTGATGCGGGACGTCACCGACGTGCGGCGACTCGACCGGCTGCTGCTCTCCAAGGACGCGGCCATACGCGAGGTGCACCACCGGGTGAAGAACAATCTGCAGACCATCTCGGCCCTCCTCCGCCTCCAGGCCAGGCGCCTGCCCCCGGGCGAGGGCAGGGTGGCCCTCTTCGAGTCGGAACGTCGGGTGCGGTCGATCGCCATCGTGCACGAGATCCTCTCGCGCGAGCCCAGCGACCAGGTTCCCTTCGACGAGATCGTGACCTCGCTGATCCGGATGGCAGAGGATTCGATGCTGGTGTCGCGGCACCTTTCCTTCGAAGTCACCGGGCTGCTCGGCGAGGTGCCCGCCGACGTGGCGACACCCCTGGCGGTGGTGGTGGCCGAGCTGGTCCAGAACGCCATCGAGCATGCGTTCAACGAGTTCGAGGCGGAGGACGGTGCCGAGGCCCCGGGTGCCCGTGGCTCGTCGGACGACCTCGACGGTGCGGCCCCCCACGCAACAGGCCACATCCGCGTGCATCTGGTCAACGACGGCACCACGCTGAGGCTGGAGGTGACCGACGACGGATCGGGCCTGCCTGACGGCTTCGACATCGATGCCACCGAGAGCCTCGGCCTGTCCATCGTCCGCGATCTGGTGCGCAGTCAGTTGGACGGATCCATCACCATGCGCAACAGGAACGAGGTCGACCCCGCCCAGAGCGGGACGACGGTGATGATCGAACTCCCGGCACAGGAGGCCCAGCCGATCGGCCAGTAGGGGGCCGGAAGGAGGCCCGCTGCAGGGGAGGGGCCGCTCAGGAGGCCCGGCGACGAGCGGCGAGCCACGCCTTGCGCAGCTTGCGGCGCTCTTCTTCGGAGGTCCCGCCCCACACGCCCGACTCCTGGTTGGTGGCGAGGGCGAAGTCGAGGCAGGGCTCCTGGGCGTCGCATGCGCAACAGACCCGCTTGGCCGCCTCGATCTGGTCGACGGCCGGTCCGGTGGTGCCTATCGGGAAGAAGAGGTCGGGTTCCGTGCTCCGACAGGCAGCGAGATGCCGCCAGTCCCCATCGTCCCACTCGACCGTGCGGTTCCACATAAGAGCCACGCTGATTTCCTCCGCTCCACAGTCCCGAGAATCCCTGTTTGTGATTAGTTTCACATAACTCGGCGCCAAAGCGTCACCGGTCGTTCAGGGTGCGTTCACTAGAGTAATCACCGGCACCTACGCTTGCAAGCAGTTTTGACGCCTATTGCACGGCTTTTGTGGCGTGGTTCCGGCCGGAGAGGCAAACCTGGGGAGGCCCCGAAGCGATGGTTGCGACCGCGGTCCAGGCCCATCGCGGGAGTCCCGACGCCGCCAGGGGGGTCCGGGAGAACACGCTGGAGGCATTCGTGCGTGCCCGGGAGCTCGGCGCCGCCGGTGTCGAGCTCGATGTGCGGCGGACGGCGGACGGAGCGTTGGCCGTCCATCACGACCCCGTCGTCAGCGGTGTCGGGCCCGTCCACGAGCTGGCCGCCGATGACCTCCCTGGGTTCGTGCCCCTGCTCGGGGCCGCCCTCGAGGTGTGCGAGGGGATGATCGTCAACATCGAGATCAAGAACCTCCCTGGTGAGCCCGGGTTCGACTCCGACGAGCGGTTGGCGGGGCAAGTGGTCGAGCTGGTGGTTGCGGCGGGACGCACGACGACGGTGGTGATCTCCTCGTTCTGGCCCGCCACCCTCGAGTCGGTCCGGGAGGCCCACGCCGAGCTGCCCACCGGGTTCCTGGTGGCTTCGTGGTTCGACCCCGCCCTGAGCGTGGCGATGGCCACGGAACGGGGTTGCACCGCCCTCCACCCGTGGGTGGAGCTGGTCACGCCGGCACTGGTGGGCGACGCCCACGATGCCGGCCTGTCGGTTGCCGCATGGACGGTGGACGATCGGCCCGGCCTGGAGGCGATGGAGCGGGCGGGCGTCGACACGGTCATCACCGACGACGTCCCCCTTGCCCTGGCCACCTACGGCAGGGGCTGAGCGCCCCGGACCGCGCCCGGTGCCACCGGTGGCAGCGGCTCGGATCGGGGTGCCCTGACCTGGGATCACGGCCCGATTGGTCGATCGGCGGAATTTCGTCAACAATGCACGGCCATGAACGTCGTTGTCTGCGTGAAGCAGATCCCCGATCCGGCCGCACCACCAGCCCTCGATGCGGGGACGAAGAACCTCGTCCGGGCCGGAAAGCTCATCCTCGATGATTCCGACGCCTACGGCGTGGAGATGGCGCTGCAGCTGGCCGACGCCGCCGGAGGAGGCGAGGTGACCCTGGTGTCGATGGCCCCCAACGGCGAGACCTCGGGTCTGCGCACCGCGCTGGCCATGGGAGCGGCCAAGGCGATCCTGGTCAGTGACGACTCGCTGGCCGGGACCGACGCCCTGGGAACGGCCAAGGTGCTGGCCGCGGCCATCAAGCGGGCCGAACCGGACCTGGTTTTGGCTGCCACCGAGTCCACCGACGGGTACACCGGGACCACTCCGGTGCAGGTCGCCGAGTTGCTGGGCCTCCCCTCGGTGACCTTTGCCAAGAAGGTGGAGATCACCGGCAACTCCGTCAAGGTGGACCGCCAGACCGAGGCCGGGTACGACGAGGTCGAGAGCCCTCTGCCGGCGCTGGTGACCGTGACCGCCGGTGTGGTCGAGCCCCGCTATCCCTCCTTCAAGGGGATCATGGCGGCCAAGTCGAAGCCGGTGGAGACCCTCACGGTGGCCGAGCTCGGGCTCGACGCCGGTGAGGTCGGCGCCGCCGGGGCACGCCAGGAGATCACCCAGGTGGCCGACGCCGAGGCACGCTCCGCCGGCGAGATCGTCGTCGACGAGGGCGAGGGCCACCAGCGGGTCATCGAGTTCCTCGAGCAACTGAAGGTCCTGTAGGGATCGGGTAGGAGAACAAGCGCACATGTCTGTCGACAAGATCTGGGTCCTCGCCGAAGTTGTGGACGGGGTGCCCATCACCACCTCGCTCGAACTGATCACCCAGGCCAGGTCATTGGCCGGGACCGTGGAGGCGGTTGCCTGGGGGGACGCGACCCCGTCCGTGGCCGCCACCTTGGGCGAGTACGGCGTGACCACCGTGCACGACGTCGGTGATCTGGGCGGGGCCCTCCCCGGCGTGCCGGTCGCTGCCGCCATCGCCGCCGCCGTTGCCGCCGGAGCCGGCCCCGATGCCGTCCTGTCCCCCGCCACCTACGACGGCCGGGACATCGCCGGTCGGCTGTCGGCGAAGCTCGACCGCCCAGTGCTGACCAATGTGGTCGACCTCATCGCAGACGAAGGCGGCCTGGTCACCCACCACGCGATCTTCGGCGGCACCCAGTTGGCCTCTGCCCGCTTCACGGGGGAGGGCCCGGGAATCTACGTGGTCAGGGCCAAGTCCTTCCCCGCCGAGTCCTCCGGGGGCGCGCCCGCATCGGTGGTGGCGGCCCCGGCACCGGACACCGGCGCCACCAACACGGCACGGATCGTCGCCCGCCACGTCGAGGAGCGCACCGGTCCCAAGCTCGACGAAGCCGACGTCGTGGTGTCCGGCGGGCGGGGCCTCGGCGAGAAGGACAGTTACGCCCTCATCGAAGAGCTGGCGACGCTGCTGAGGGGTGCCGCCGGCGCCAGCCGGGCCATCGTCGACGCCGGGTGGGTTCCCTACTCGCACCAGGTCGGCCAGACCGGAAAGACGGTGAAGCCCACCGTCTACCTGGCGTGCGGGATCTCCGGTGCCACTCAGCACCTGGTGGGAATGAAGAACTCGAAGAACATCGTGGCCATCAACAAGGACGCGGATGCCCCGATCTTCTCCGTGGCCGACCTCGGCATCGTGGGCGATGTCCACAAGGTGCTGCCCAAGCTCATCGACGCCCTGAAGTCGAGGGGCTGACCGCGCTGTCCCGGCTGGGCTGATCACCGGGCGGGGCGGAATACCCTCGTCTGGGGGCCGCCCGGGCGTCTGGTCGTGGCCCCGGCAACGACCAGAGCGCCGGTGGCGCCGGCGTGGGAGGCGGTTCGGCCGGGTACCGTCAGGGGTGGCCTTTCCGACCCCTGACGACGACTGGCGCATGCCATAATGTCTCCCACATTCCTCTAGTGCCCTGAACCTCGGGAAGCGATCTCCACCGGTCACGGCCGCCGCAGCCGTCCTGCCCGACAAGAGAGGCTCGGTGGCCCATCGGTGTGGCATCTGGTGAACGTCGACAGCCGCTTCGGGCGTCTGAGTTCCGGGCACCTCTCGTGGATTCGCGCCCATCGTGCCTAGGCCTGTAGAAGGAACCAGCCCCTACCTCCCGGGCCTGGACGGGATCCGCGCCGTCGCCGTCCTGGCCGTCATCGCCTATCACCTCAATTTCGGGTGGGCTCCAGGTGGCTTGCTCGGCGTGCAGGTCTTCTTCGTGCTCTCGGGGTACCTCATCACCGATCTCCTCGTGGCCGAATACCGGCGTGACCGTGGGATCGGACTGGCCCGGTTCTGGATCCGGCGGGCCAGGAGGCTCCTGCCGGCGCTCTTCGTGATGCTGTTCGTGGTCGTGGGATGGGCCACATTGTTCAGCCGGGACCAACTGGCCACCTTGCGCAGCGATCTTCCGGCCGGGATCTTCTATGTGAGCAACTGGTGGTTCATCTTCCATCACGTCTCGTACTTCGCCAGGTTCGGTCCGCCTTCTCCGCTCGGGCATCTGTGGTCGCTGGCCATCGAGGAGCAGTTCTACCTCGTCTGGCCCCTCGTGATCCTCGTCGGACTGCGGTGGATCCACACGAAACGGACGTTGATCCTCGTCACCCTCGCCACGGCCGCCGGATCTGCGCTGGAGATGGCCGTCCTCTTCTCCCCCGACGGCGATCCCACCCGGGTCTACGACGGGACCGATACCCGGGCCTTCGCGCTGTTGATCGGCGCCGCTCTCGCGTTCGGGTTGCCCCGCAACCGAACCTTCGCCATGGTCACACCCAGTGCCCGACGCCTCCTGAATTGCTTAGGTGGCGCGTCGCTGCTCGGGATCCTCATGATGTTCTGGCATACCAACCAGTACGAGCCATTCCTGTACGGCGGTGGCATGGTGCTCCTCTCCATCCTCACGGCTGTGGTCATCGCCGTGACCATCCACCCCGGGTCACAGTTGCGGTCGATCCTCGGGTGGGAACCGCTCCGATGGGTGGGGGAGCGGTCGTACGCCATCTACCTCTGGCACTACCCGATCATCGTGTTGACCACGCCACTCAATGCCCCTCCCAGTGCGCGACGGGCGACGCTCCAGGTCGTCGCAACGTTCCTCATCGCGGCGGCGTCGTGGCGCTATATCGAACAGCCCGTCCGGCACGGAGCGCTCGGCCGCCGATGGCAGCGGATCCTGCAGCACGATTGGTCGTGGCCCCGATTGCAGCCGCTCGGCTGGGTGCTGGTCGGAGGGGTGATGGTCAACGCCACCATCTGCGGCGTGGGCCTCTTCGGGCTGGTCTCGGCCTCCGCTGCGGACCCTGCGTCCCAGGTCACAAGCATTGTCCCCGTGGAAGGCCGCCACCCAGCACCGTCGACCACGGTGGCGGGAGCCTCCTCGGCTCGACACGCGGGCTCGGTGTCCACCGCGTCCGCCCCCCGTCCACCGCCCGGGAAGGGTGTGACTGCGATCGGGGACTCCATCACGGTCGACGCCGCCCATTACCTCCAACAGATGCTGCCCGGCATCGCCATCGATGCCCAGGTCGGGGAGCAGCTCGACCAGGTCCAGAGTGGAGTGGCCCAACTCAAGGCCGAGGGCGTGGTGGGGAACCGGTTGATCCTCGAGCTCGGGACAAACGGGCCCTACACGGCATCGCAGCTGCAGGGGTTGCTCACCTCCCTCGGCCCCATGCAGAAGATCGTGCTCGTCAACATCCGCGTGCCCCGACCATGGCAGCAACAGGTCAACGACACGATCGCCGCCGTCGCCCGGACCTATCCGAACGCCTCCGTGGTGGACTGGTACGCCGATAGCGCGGCCTACCCCCAGTACTTCTATCCCGATGGGGTGCATCTCGACTCCGCCGGGTCCAAGTACTACGCATCGCTGCTCGTGCAGGCTCTCGAGGCGCCTCGCGCAGACTCTCGAGGATCCCGTGCGCGCATGCACTGACTGACCTCGGACATAGAGACGCGTCCGCCGGCGACTCCATGACGCCGTGTCGGCGGCTGTTCACACCAACGGCCACGGATAGGGGGGCCGGTCCCCCGTCGGCTCGGGGAACCTCCCGGCGCGGAGCAGCGCGGTGATCCGCCCCAGGATCGCCTCACGCTCCGGCTCCGACAGCAGTTCGTCCAGCGCTTGGGGGAGGCTCGATCCCAATCGGTCCAGATCGGCCAGGATCCCCTCGGGAACCTCCTCGCCGACAAAGTCCCAGATCACCGTCCGCAGCTTGTGCTGGCGGTGGAAGCACAGGCCGTGGTCGATTCCCCACAGCCGCTGGCTGGAACCCATCAGCACATGGCCGCTCTTGCGGTCGGCGTTGTTGGCGACGATGTCGAAGGCGCAGATCGTGCGCAGCTCGGCGGATCGGCTGCCCTCGTCGAAGACGGTGAAGTAGTGCTCTTCGTAGTCGGCCTCGACGAACAGTTGCAGCGAGCCGGCACCGAAGGGACCGTCCTCGCGGGCCACAGTGGGCGGGACGATGGCCCAACCGAGGGCCTCGGAGAGGACGAAGGCCGCCACCTCACGCCGATAGAGGCCGTCGGGGAAGTCCCACAGCGACTGCTCGCCGCCTGCCGGCTTGTACACGGCCCGGAGCGGAACAGGACCATCGGTGCCGAGGCTGACCAGGAAGGTCAGGTTGGAACTCCACGGGAGCCTGCCCTCCACGGTGAGCTCACCGGACCCGAGTTCTTCGATCGCCGTGCCCAGGTCCGGACCGACATCGGGTGTCCAGCCGGTCACACGGCCGGCGGTCGGTGGCCGTTGGTCCGCGGGCATTCGTGACCGGACGGGTCGAGCGGTGATCCGCACAACGGGCAGGGCGGCCTCCCCGATTCGACCAGCTTGGTGGCTTGGATGGCAAAGGCAGCGGCCTGCTCACGGCTGATGGAGAGGCGGGCGATGGCTCCGGCCTCCTCTTCGGCGACAAGTTCCTCGATGACCAGGACGATCCGGTCCTCGGCATCGTCGTAGGACACGCCGATCGTCCCGACCGCCCAGACCGGCTCGGCCGGCTCCTCGAGCGGAAGCACCTCGGGCAGGTGCCCGGGGCGCCGCTCGCCCTTGACGATCCGCGCCAGGAGGTCGGCTACTACGGCCACCTGCTGCTTCTCGATCTTGAGGGTGAGCAGCATCGGGCCCTGCCGGCACTGGAGCAGGAAGAGCCGGTTGCCGACCGGACCGATGGTGCCCAGGACGAGCCGGTCGGCGGTGAGGTCGTAGCCTTCGCTCACGAGATGGCCAACTCGTTCAGCGAGGCGGTGGAGTTGACGGTCAGGACGTGCGGGCCGGCGTCCGTGTAGGCCAGGGCCGACACGGAGCAGGGCGACACGACCAGGCGCTGGAACAGGTCGAGGGGGGTCCCGGCAGCCATGGCCACGGCCGCCTTGATCGGATCGGCATGGGACACGGCCACGATGGTCTCGCCCTGGTGGCGGGCCACCAACCGGCTGATCGCCGAGCCCAGCCGGGCCTGCATCTCGAGGAAGGACTCCCCTTTGGGGAACCGGAACCCGCTGGGCGATCGCTGGACCTGGGCCCACTCCGGCTTCTTGGCCAGCGCAGCCAGGCGCGATCCGGTCCACTCGCCGAAGTCGCACTCGAGGAGGCCGCGGTCGGAGCGGACCCGGAGTCCGAGGCGCCTGGCGATCGGGTGCGCCGTCTCGGCGGTCCGCTCCAGCGGTGAGGCGTAGACCGCCAAGGGTGGTTGGCCGCCGGAATCGGCCAGCGCGCCGATGCGTTCGGCGGCGGCCTCGGCCTGGGCCCGGCCTTCGTCAGAGAGGTGCAGGCCGGGGGCGCGGCCCGGGAGCACCTTACCGGTGGTCGGTGTCCTGCCGTGGCGGACCAGGAGGATCACCGTGGGTCTGGTGGGGAGGTTCCGTCGGCTGGCCACGCCCGTTCACCGTACTCTGTCCGGGCACGGCACCGACCGCCCCGGAGCGGCCGCGAGCGTTCAGTGCGAGGTGCCCGCCATGGGTTGATCGGCAGCCCGCTCCACCGGGGTGACGACCGGCGGCACGGGCTGGGCGAGAGCGGCGCCGGCATCGATCTCCTCCCACTCGGGACCCTCCGGATCGTGGCTGTGGTCCTCGTGGGAGAGCTTGGACGGCCACCAGTTCCACCGACCCAACAGGACCACCACCGACGGCACCAGCAGCGTTCGCACGAAGAACGTGTCGAGCAGGATGCCGGCGGCCAGCCCGAGGCCGATCTCCTTCACCTGGGTGTTGCCCGTGGCGGTCAGCACACCGAAGGTCCCGGCCAGGATGAGGCCGGCCGACGTCACGGTGGTGCCGGTGGCCTCGACCGCCCGTCGCACGGCGACCCGGATGGGGGCATGGGGGGCCTCTTCACGGATGCGGGTCATCACCAGGATGTTGTAGTCCTGCCCGAGGGCCATGATGAAGACGAACATGAAGAAGGGGAGGACGAAGTTGATCCCGTCCTGGCCGCCGATGATCACGAAGACCAGGACGGCCAGGCCGAGAGAGGCGAGATAGGAGAGGCCGACGCTGGCCACCAGGTACAGGGGGGCGACCAGGCTGCGCAGGACGATGGCCAACAGCAGGGCCAGGACGAGCATGACGATGGGGATGATCTTCACCAGGTCCTTACCGGAGATGGCGCCGACGTCGGCGGCGTCGGGAGCGTAGCCGTTGACCCCGGTGGTGCTGGCCCCGATCGACCGGCCGACCTGGCCGACCGCGGCACGCACGGCCGGCATGGCCGCGGCGGCGGCGGTACTGGTCGAGGGGCCGGCGCGCAAGGTGGTCTCGTACTGGACGGTCCTCCCGTCGGGGCTGATGAACTGGGCCGAGGCCTGATAGGCACTGTAGATGTCGGCCGGGACGGCCACGCCGGGCGGCGGCGTGGCCGGCAGTGTGGCCGCGGGGCCCAGGGCCGCCAGCCGGTCGTGGGCATCGGTCAGTTCAGCGGGCGTGAGCATGACGCCGTTGGGATTGAGAGCGCCCGTCACTGATTCGAAGTCCCCGGTCCGCTCGAGCCGATGCTGGGCCGTTGCCAACAGCTGGGGGTCGTTCCAGACGGTGGCCGGCAGCCGGAAGAGCGCGCTGGTGGGATCGCCGCCGGTCGATGGGTAGTCGGTGGCCAGGATGGCCTGGCCCTTCCCCGAGTCCGAGGTGGCAGCTGCCGCCTGGTTTCCGAACCCGGTGGGCGAGTAGGCCAGCATGGTCAGGGCCAACCCACCGAAGAACACCAGGCCGATCACCAACGTCAGCACCGGTCGACCCACGATCTTCCCGGCGATGCGTCCCCACACCCCGCGCTTGTGCTGCCCCACCTGGGGGATCCGGGGCCAGAACACGCTCCTCCCCAGGATTGCCAACAGGGCCGGCTGTAGCGTGAGGTTGGCCAGCAGGGCCACGGCGATCCCGATGGCCAGGGCCGGCCCGAGCCCCTTGTAGAGACCGAACGTGGCGATCGCCACCGTCGCCAGCGCACCGATCACCGTCAGCCCCGAGAAGGTGATCGACTCCCCGACCTTGCACAGGGAGAAAGAGACGGCCTCGTCGACGCCCATTCCGCGTCGCAGCTCCTCGCGGACACGGAAGATGAGGAACAGGCCGTAATCGGTGCCTGCCCCCAACATGACCACCACCAACAGGATGGGAGTGAGGTCCGACACCTGGACGCCGATATGGGACGACTGGGCGATGATCGGGCCGGCGGCGAACAGGGCGACGGCCGAGGGCAGGAGGGCGACCAGGGGGGCCAGCAGGGCCCGGAAGGTGAGCAGCAGCAAGAGCACGATGAACACGAACGACAGGAGCTCGGTCAGCATCTGGATGTGGCTGGTCTGGTTCTGTTCGTCGACCGACTGGGCCACCGAGCCTGTCAGGTGCATGGCCACGCCGGGGTGCGAGCCCGACGTCGAGAACGCGGAGCGCAGCTGTTCGACTGTGCGGGTGGTCACCTTGCCGTTCGAGGGCGACGGCAGGTTCAGCTCGACGAGGGCCTTGCGGGCCCTCCCGTTGGCGGAGACCCCCTGGTCGAGCACGGCGGTGACCCGTGGGACCGACCGTATGGCCGCCTCGGCTCGGTCGATGGCCGCGTCGTCGGCCGCAGTGAGCGCCCCACTCGGGGCGGCGGCGATGAAGGTGGCGTCCGACTGCGACTGCGAATTGAAAGGAGCAGCGAGCCTGCCGGCCTGCACGCTGGGGACAGTGGCGGGCAGGAAGTCCGAGTTGCTGCTCTTCTCCACACTCGAGAGGGGAGGGAGGGCGACACTCAACACCACGGCCACGATGACCCAGGCGGTCACGATCAGCCATCGGAATCGTACGGTGAACCGTCCCAGGGCGGCGAACAAACGGTGATCCTCCAGCAGTCGGTGGCCGGACCCCACGGACGGACAGTACCGCCGGCCCCCGGCGGCACTCCTTGGCCCATGGGACCGCACCAGAGTGCCCGGGCACCGCATGGTGGGCGTGGCCTTTCTCCCAAGTGTACGCCCGGACCCCGATCCGGTTGAGAGTCGTTCGGCCCTATTCCGGTGATTCTTAGGCGATTCTCACGTGGGGGCCGGCAGGCGGCGCGGCATGGGTACGGCAGTCTCGGGCCACCGCCTGCGGCTGACCCGGGCGAGCCGGTGGAGCAGCTCGATGGCCCCGGGGTCGTCGTCGCCGGGCCGGGTCTCGACGGCCCCGTCGGCGATCATGCCGTCGAGCAGCTGGCGACCCCTGTCGGTGCGGACGATGGTCAGGGTCCAGTCGTGGAAGGCGCCGATGCCGCCGGTCGAGATGTCGGCGTGCTCGGCGGCGAAGTCCGGGCATGACGTGCACCCTTCCCTCGTCCAGGCGTGCGCCTCCTTGAGCGGTATCTCGTGGAACCCGCCGTCACGCGTCCACACCTGGAACACGCCCTTGATGTTCATCTTGGAGATGTCGGCCCGGGCGATCCCGTACCTGGCCTCGAAGAGCTCGGGGAAGATGGCGTCGTCGAACGTCTTGGAGCAGAGGAGGCCGATGGTCAGGGACAGCCGGCGGGCGATCTTGCCCGCCTTGCGGGCAGCCATGACCGGCGGCGCCGAGGCCTGGCACCCCATACCCACCAGGGCGATGCGCTCGGCCCCCGCCTCGATGGCCTCCGGGTAGGCCAGTGGGTTGGCCGAGTAGGTGTAGCGGGAGCCGGCGGCGGCGAGGACCTCGGCCCGGGTGATCGCCACCCCGGGCACCGCCTTCCAGGTGGACCCGTCCCCTTCGAGGTTGGAGATGAGGGCGGCGTCGATCACGTCGTGCTCGAGTGCCCAGATGAGCAGGGCGGAGACCAACCCTCCGTCCTGGCCGGCCTGGTGGATCTCCGGATCGGTGGCCCTCACCAGGAGGATGTCCGACGAGATCCCTGCCACCTCCTCGCTGGTGCGCTCCCTCCCGAACAGGTGGGTGTCGATCTCCGGCTCCCACAGACGGAACCGCGGGCAGGCCCGGGTGCACATCGTGCACCCCTTGACCCCGTGAGTGCAGCTGTCCGGCCCACCTTCGGCGTCGATGTGGAACGGCTTGTACCTGCCCCCGGTGTCGTCGTAGGAGAGGACGTCGTACGGGCAGGCCACGACGCAGCCGGCGCAGCCCGTGCACAGCCCGGACGTGACCACTTCGGACAGGAGTTCGGCCCAGTGGGGCTTCTCGGGCGGCATGGCCACACCCTACCCAGGGGTGTCGGGCCGGCGGCGCACTGCGGCCCGGGGCGGAGGGTTGGCTACCCTCGTCCGGTGCCCGAACTTCCCGAGGTCGAGTGCTACCGGCGCCTGGCCGAGGCCGCCCTCGGCCGGACCATCGCCTCGGTGTCCGTTCCCGACCCCTGGTTCGTCAAGGGGGGAGCGACCGCCGACACCCTGCGCCGTGCGCTGGTGGGCCACCGGTTCGACTCCGCCCGCCGCATCGGGAAGCTGCTCCTGGTCGGCATCGACAGCGGGCCGACCCTCGGGATCCGCTTCGGGATGACCGGGACGTTGGTGGTCGACGGGGCCGACGGGGTGGGGCAGCTGCTCCATGCCCCGCGGCGGCACCACCCGGCGTGGGACCGGTGGTCGGTGCTGTTCGAGGACGGCGGCACCGTGGTGGTCCGGGATCCGAGGCGCCTGGGTGGGGTGTCCCTCGACCCGGACGCATCTGGGCTGGGGCCGGACGCGGCCACCATCGACCCAGCCGACCTGGCCGACGCAGTGCGCGGCTCTTTGGCACCGTTGAAGGCCCGCCTGCTCGACCAGGCACGGGTGGCGGGCATCGGCAACCTGATCGCCGACGAGGTGCTGTGGCGGTCGGGGTTCTCCCCGCTGCGGCCGGCCGGCTCGTTGTCCCGCAACGAGGTGCAGAGGCTGCAGCGGCACCTGGTCCACACCATCGGCGACCTGATCGAACGAGGTGGCTCCCACCGGGGCGACCTGGTGGACGAGCGCCACGTGGGCGGCCACTGCCCCCGGGACGGGGGCGAACTGGTGCGGTCGACGGTAGGGGGCCGCACCACGTGGTGGTGTCCCGCCCACCAGGTGTGAGCCCGCGGGGACGCCGCGGCTGACTATCCGGCCCAAGCCTGCCTACCCGCCCAGCTCCTCGAGGACGTTGGCGGCGTGGCCGTCGGCCTTCACGTTGTACCAGGGGCGCTGGATGGTGCCGTCGGCGCCGATCAGGAAGGTGGAGCGGATCACCCCGATCGACTTCTTGCCGTAGAGGGTCTTCTCACCCCAGGCGCCGAAGGCCTCACCCACGGAGTGGTCGGCGTCGGTCAACAGCGGGAACTCCAGGCCGTACTTGGCCCGGAACGCCTGGTGCTTGGCTGCGGTGTCGGAGGAGATGCCGAGGACCGGGACCTTGGCCTTCGTGAAGGCCTGCAGGTTGTCGTTGAACTGGCAGGCCTCCTTGGTGCACCCGGGCGTGTCGTCCCTCGGGTAGAAGTAGACGACGACCTGCCGTCCGGCCAAGCCCTTCAACGAGACCGGCTTGCCGTCCTGGTCGGGCAGGGTGAATGCGGGTGCCTTGTCGCCGGCGGCGAGCTTTCCCATGGTCGGCTTCCTTTCGTTTCATCCGGAGCTGGTGCTCGGCAACTGCCCGCGGGTAACCCGAACAGGTGCAGGTGCACACGATGGCACACTCCGGATTCCTCTGGTGCCCCAAGGCCCACGGTGAGGCGTCGACCACCCGGGTCGGGGCGATCGTTCGGGCGATTGACCTGGTAGCGGGGGAGTTCCCGGGTAGACTGGTTTCGTGGTCGGGCGAGTGCCCCTCCACCGGGGTCTTCCTCATCTCGTTGTTGTCGCCCGCAGTCGTGGGCTCGGCAAGGGCCCGAGGCGGGCCCGCAGGCCTCCGTGACTCGCACGGGAGCCGACGGTCGGCCTCCGGCCGTCACTGAACAGATGAGAGTGAGCTTCCCAATCCAATGACAACCACTGTCGATCCGTCGGATCGCGCCCTCGAGTCGGCTGAGCGGCTTTCCGCCGCCGCAGACGAACTGGCCGGCGCAGACGGCGAACAACCGTCCTTCGACTCGCTGGGGGTGGACCCGGCCCTGGTCAAAGCCCTCGCCGAACAGGGGATCACCACAGCCTTCGCCATCCAGGCCATGACCGTGGCCGATGCGCTTTCCGGGCGCGACGTCTGCGGCAAGGCCAAGACCGGCTCGGGCAAGACCCTGGCCTTCGGCATTCCGCTCCTCCAGCGCACCATGGCCGCCAGGTCGACCGAGCCCGGCAGGCCCCGCGCCCTCGTGCTGGTCCCCACCCGCGAGCTCGCCGTGCAGGTGAGCGAGGTGCTCGAGCCGCTGGGCAAGGAAGCCGGCATCCGGATCGTGGCCGTCTACGGCGGGGCCGACATCGAGCGCCAGATCAAGAAGCTCCGCAGGGGCGTGGACGTGATCATCGCCACGCCGGGCCGCCTGATCGACCTCGGTGACCGGGGTGAGCTGTCGGTGGCCGACATCGAGACCCTGGTGCTCGACGAGGCCGACCGCATGGCCGACATGGGATTCATGCCCCAGGTGGAGTGGGTGCTCCGGCGCCTCGAGCGCGAGCACCAGACGCTGCTGTTCTCCGCCACCCTGGACGGAGCGGTCGACCGACTGGTCAGCCGCTACCTCACCGACCCCGTGCTGCACGCGGTGGCCTCGCCCCACACCACGGTGGAGGCCATGGAGCACCGGTTCCTCGAGGTGCACCAGATGGACCGGGTCAAGGTCTGTTCCGCCATCTGCCGCAACGCGGACAAGGCGCTGGTGTTCGTGCGCACCAAGCACGGTGCCGACCGGCTGGTCGAGCAACTCGGCAAGGAAGGGGTCAGGGCCGGAGCCATCCACGGGGACCTCCGCCAGGCAAACCGGGAGCGGACGCTGAAGGACTTCGCGGAGGGCAAACTGCACGTGCTGGTGGCCACCGACGTCGCCGCCCGTGGACTGGACATCGATGCGGTGGACGTGGTGATCCACTTCGATCCGCCCGAGGACCACAAGGCCTACCTCCACCGCTCCGGACGGACCGCGCGTGCCGGCGAAGCCGGGCTGGTGGTGACCCTCGTCCAGTGGAACCAGGTGCTCGAGGTCGAGCGGATCCAGACCCGCATCGGCTTGCGGATGCCCATCGTCGAGATCTTCTCCAACGACCCCAGGCTGGCCAACCTGGCGGAGTGGCGGCCCACCAAGGCCTGACCCTTGCGGGCGCAGTTCCACGGGAGACCGCCGGAGACGATCGCGGCCCGGGTTCCCCGAGCCGGCGAGGAGGACAACGTGGCAGACACCCACTTCCGTCAACCGATGATGGTCGGCGCAGGCAGCGACGGCGTCGAACGGATTCTGGTGATGACCGCGCACCCCGACGACGTGGACTTCGGTGCGGCCGGGTCGGTTGCGGTGTGGACACATGCCGGAGTGGAGGTCGCCTACTGCATCGCCACCGACGGTGATGCCGGCGGCTCCGACCGTTCGGTGAGTCGCCCCGAGATGGCCGTTGTCCGGCGTGAGGAGCAGCGCGAGGCGGCCAGGGTGGTGGGGGTGTCCGACGTGACCTTCCTCGGGTTCCCCGATGGCCGCCTCACCCCCGACCTCGACCTGCGCCAGGCCATTGCCGGCGTCATCCGGCGCTTCCGACCCGACCGGGTGGTGGCCCAGTCGCCCGAGCGGAACTGGTCACGCATCTACGCCAGCCACCCGGACCATCTGGCCGCCGGTGAGGCCGCCATCTGCGCGGTCTATCCGGATGCCCGCAACCCGTTCGCCTTCCCCGCGCTGCTCGAGGAGGGACTGGAACCCCACTCGGTGCCCGAGCTGTGGGTCATGACCACCGAGCGCGCCGACCGGGTGGTGGACGCCACCGAGTTCTTCGATCTCAAGCTGGCCGCCCTGCGCTCCCATAAGAGCCAGGTCGGCGACGGCGAGCACCTCGGCGAGCTGCTGCGCACCTGGATGTCGGGCACGGCGCTGGCCGCGGGCCTGCCCGAGGGAAGGCTCGCCGAGGCATTCCACGTGGTGGACACCGCGTAGTGGCCGCCGACCGTCCCGGGGACAGCGGCACGCCGGAGGATGGCTTGGGGCGTCCGTGGGCAGTCGTCCAGCACGTCGACCACGAGGGCCCTGGGCTGATCGTCGGCGCGCTGGACGAGGCCGGGCACTGGTTCGAGGTGGTCAGACCCGACCGGGGCGATGCCCTCCCCGACCGCGGTTCGATCGCCGGGTTGGTGGTGATGGGCGGCCCGATGGGTGTCCACGACGTCGATGCCCATCCGTGGCTGGCACCCGAGCGGGCGCTGATCGCCGCCGCGGTCGAAGACGGGGTGCCGGTGCTCGGTGTGTGTCTCGGTGCCCAGCAGCTGGCCGCTGCGCTCGGCGCCGACGTGACCACGGGGCCTTCCGCCGAGGTCGGGCTGGGCCACGTGGAGTTGACCGCCGCCGGCCGGAGGGATCCGGTACTCGGCCCTGAGTACGGCGGTCTGGCCGAGACGACACTTCCCTGTGTCCACTGGCACGAGGACACGTTCACCATCCCCGACGGCGCGGTCCATCTGGCCGCTACCCGGATCTTCCCCCATCAGGCGTTCCGGTGGGGGGACAGGGCGTACGGCCTCCAGTTCCACGTGGAGGTGGACGGCACGCTGGCCGAGGCGTGGTGTCCGTACCTCCCGGTGGGAGTGGCGCTGGACGGGCCGCGGCTGGCCCAGGTCGAGACCGTCGGCCGTCGGCTCCTCCGTCGCTTCGTCGAACGGTGCGGGACTCCGCGACCGGTCCCGGTGGTCACGGCGGGGGATATCGGCCCGGCATCGAGCGGCAGTGAGGTCCGCCGCGCATGAGCCCGGCCGGCGATGTCCTGCGCCATGCATCGGGTGACCCGGGGGACGGTGGGTCCCCGGACCCGGTCAAGCCGCGCCTGCGGGGTGTCTTTCACCAAGTGGCGTTCTTCGTGTCGCTGGTGTCGGGCGTCGTCCTGATCGTGGTCGCGCCCACCCTCGGCTCCAAGCTGATCATGGTCGTCTACGCGCTGTCGATCTCCACGCTGTTCGGAGTCAGCGCCCTGTTCCACCGGCACACCTGGGGTCCGGTGGGTCGACGGCGGATGCGCCGGGCGGACCACTCGACGATCTTCATCGCCATCGCCGGTTCCTACACCGCGGTGGCCGGTATCGCCCTCAGTGGATGGGCCCGTGCCACGGTGCTGTGCATCGTCTGGGGCGGGGCCGCGGTCGGCATCACCCTGCGCCAGATGTGGCTCGACGCGCCGAAGTGGGTGATCGCACTTCCCTATGTCGTGGTGGGGTGGGCCGCCGTGGCCGTCCTACCACAGCTCGAGCGGGCCCTGGGTCCGGCGGGCTTCGCCCTGCTGCTCGTCGGGGGTCTTGCCTACTCGGCCGGCGCCGTCGTCTACGCCGTCAAGCGACCAAATCCCATCCCGGGGGTGCTCGGGTACCACGAGGTGTTCCACGCCTGCACCATCGTCGGCGCGGTGTTCCACTTCATCGTGATCGCCTGGTTCGTCCTGCCGTTGGCCTGAGTGACGATCGAGCCGTGGCGTGCCGGCCCGATCCGTTGTCCGGTCTCAGCCGACCAACTCGCGGAGCATGTAGGGAAGGATCCCGCCGTGGCGGTAGTACTGGGCCTCCATCGGGGTGTCGATCCGCACCCGGGCGTCGAACTCGACCACGCGGTCGCCGTCGACGGCCCGGACCGCGACCGTCTTGGGGCTGGTCCCGTCGTTGAGCGATCCGAGCCCGGCGATGGTGAAGACCTCGTGCCCGGTCAGGCCCAGGGAGGCCGCGTTCTGACCGTCGGTGTACTGCATGGGAAGCACCCCCATCCCGATCAGGTTGGAGCGGTGGATGCGCTCGTAGCTCTCGGCGATGACCGCGCGGATACCGAGAAGCGAGGTCCCTTTGGCCGCCCAGTCGCGGGAGGATCCCGATCCGTACTCCTTGCCGGCCAGGACCACCAGCGGGACGCCTTCGGCCGCGTAGCGCACCGAGGCGTCGTAGATGGTGGTCTGTTCGCCGTCGGGCAGATGGAGGGTGAACCCGCCCTCGGTGCGCGGTGCCAACTGGTTACGCAGCCGAACGTTGGCGAACGTGCCCCGCACCATCACCTCGTGGTTGCCGCGCCGCGCCCCGTAGGAGTTGAAGTCTGTGGGCTCGACCCCGTGCTCGGCCAGGTACCGGCCGGCGGGTGTGGACGGGCTGATGTTTCCGGCAGGCGAGATGTGGTCGGTGGTCACGGTGTCGCCGAGCTTGGCCAGTACCCGGGCCCCGACCACGTCGGTCACCGGTGCAGGGGTCATGGAGAGGCCCTCGAGGAAGGCGGGACGCAGGACGTAGGTGGAGTCGACGTCCCAGTCGAAGGTGTCGCCGGTTGCCGTCTCGACCGCCTGCCACCGTTCGTCGCCGTCGAAGACCGATGCGTACCGCTGGCGGAACATCTCGGAGGTGAGCGAGGACCGCACGGCCTCGGTGACCTCCTCCGGCGAGGGCCAGACGTCGGCCAGGAAGACCGGCTCACCGTCGGCCCCGGCCCCCAGGGGGTCGGTGGTCAGATCGATGTCCATGGTGCCGGCCAGGGCGTAGGCCACCACCAGCGGCGGCGACGCCAGGTAGTTCATCCGCACATCCGGATGGATCCGGCCTTCGAAGTTCCGGTTCCCCGAGAGGACCGAGACCACCGACAGGGCGCCGTCGTGCACCGCGTCGGAGACCCCGGGCAGGAGGGGTCCCGAGTTGCCGATGCAGGTGGTGCATCCGAACCCGACCAGGTCGAAGCCGATCCTCGCCAGCGGCTCGGTCAGGCCGGCCCGGTCGAGATAGTCCATGACCACCCGTGAGCCGGGCGCGAGCGTGGTCTTGACCCACGGCTTGGACTGCAGGCCGCGCTCGACCGCGCGCTTGGCCACCAGGCCGGCGGCCACCATGACCTGGGGATTGGAGGTGTTGGTGCAGCTGGTGATGGCGGCCACAGCGACGTGGCCGTCCTCGATGGCCGCCGACGACCCGTCCCCCAGTGATGCGATGCTGGAGCGCCGACCCCTGCCCAGCGCCGTGCGGAAGGATGTTCCGGCCTCGGCCAGGGCCACGAGGTCCTGGGGCCGGGACGGGCCGGCGATGCTGGGAACGACGGTCGAGAGATCGAGCTCGACGACCTCGGAGAAGACCGGCTCGACCCCATCGGCCGAGTAGAACATCCCCTGCTCCTTGGTGTAGGCCTCGACCAGGTCCACGTGGTGGTCGTCCCGGCCGGTGAAACGGAGGTAGTCGAGGGTGACCTCGTCGACGGGGAAGATGGCGCAGGTGGCCCCGTACTCGGGCGACATGTTGCCGATGGTGGCCCGATTGGCCAGCGGGACGGCGGCCACACCGGGCCCGAAGAACTCGACGAACTTCCCGACCACTCCGTGCCGGCGGAGGAGGTTGGTGATGGTCAGCACCAGGTCGGTCGCCGTGGTTCCCGGGGCCTGCTCGCCGGTCAGGCGGAAACCGACCACCGGGGGCAGGAGCATGGAGAGCGGTTGGCCCAGCATGGCCGCCTCCGCCTCGATGCCCCCCACGCCCCAGCCCAGCACGCCGAGGCCGTTGACCATGGTGGTGTGGGAGTCGGTGCCCACCAGGGTGTCGCAGTAGGCCCTGCCGTCGTCGGTGGCGAAGACCACCCGTGACAGGTACTCGAGGTTGACCTGGTGACAGATGCCGGTGCCCGGCGGCACGGCCCGAAAGCCGTCGAACGCCTGCTGCGCCCAGCGCAGGAGCTGGTAGCGCTCGACATTGCGCTGGTACTCGATGTCGACGTTCCGGTCGTAGGCATCAGCGCGACCCGAGACCTCGGCGATCACCGAGTGGTCGATCACCAGTTCGACGGGCACCAGAGGGTTCACCCGGCTCGGGTCACCGCCGAGGGCGACCAGGGCGTCGCGCATGGCGCCGAGGTCGACCACACCGGGCACACCGGTGAAGTCCTGCATCAGCACCCGTTCGGGGGTGAGGGCGATCTCCGTGGCGTCCTCCCCGCCGAGCCCATGGCGGTCGGGATGATTGCCCCATGCGGCCACGGCTTCGATGTCCGCCGGCCGCACCGCCACGCCGTCCTCGTGCCGGAGCAGGTTCTCGAGGATCACCTTGATCGAATAGGGAAGCCGGGCCACGTCGAACCGATCGGCGAGCACTCCGATCCGGTGGATCTCGTAGGCGGCGTCGCCGACCGTCAGGCTGCCGCGGGCGCCGAAGGAGTCGGGGGCGGTAGAGGTGGAGGGGGAGTGTGCCATGCACCCATTCTGCCCCGTTGATGGGACCACAGGTTCAGCGGGGTGCCGGGTTCGCCCCAGGGGCGGGTCGCTCAGGTTCGGGTGCGGTACCGGTGCACTGCCAGGGGGATCAGGATGACGAGGAACCCGATGGTCCAGGCCACGGACTGGATGACCCACGATGCGGTGGGCCCTCCGATCATGAGCGCCCGGCAGGCGCTCACCGTGACGCTCACCGGCTGGTAGGTGGCGAACCCCTGGAGCCAGCTGGGCATCTTGTCGACCGGCACGAAGGCCGACGAGATGAAGGTGAGGGGGAACAGCAGGGGGAAGGACATCACCTGTGCAGTCTCGCTGTTGGCGGCGGACAGCCCGATGACGGCAAAACCCCAGGAAAGCGAGTAGGCGAAGAGCAGGATGAGGAGGATCCCGCCCAGATAGGGGAGCACTCCCGTGGTCGGACGGAAGCCGACAGCGAAGCCCACCGCGGTCATGATGATCACCACGAAGACATTCCGCACCAGGTCCGCCGTGGTGCGGCCGGTCAGCACGGCGGACCTCGCCATGGGCAGTGCCCGGAACCGCTCGATGAGACCCTTCTGCAGGTCCTCCGCCAGGCCGATGCTGGTGCTCACCGCCCCGAAGGCGACGGTCTGCACGAAGATACCCGGCATCAGGTAGTTGACGTAGTCGGTGCCCGGCGTGTTGATCGCACCCCCGAAGACGTAGCGGAACAGCAGCACGAACATGATCGGCTGGACCGTCGAGAAGAACAGTGCCTCGGGGATGCGGGTGAGGGCCAGCAGGTTCCGCCTGGTGATGGTGAGCGTGTCCGAGATGAACCAGCGGAGCTTGCCCCCGATACCGGTCGCAGGGGGCGCACCCGACAACGTGGGGGCGGTGATGGCGGTGGTCATGAGAGCTCTCCGGTTGCGACTGGCAGTGCTTCCTCGGCGGCGCGGAGCCGTCGGGCTCGCCGGGATGACCCCTCGTCCTCCTGTGCGTGCGCCTCTTCGACGGTGCTGTGGCCGGTCAGCGAGAGGAAGACATCGTCGAGGCTGGGCTCGCGGAGGGTGAAGGCGGTCGGCACGATCCCTTCGCGGTCGAGCGCGCGCAACCCGAGCATGGCCGCCTGCGGGCCGTTGTCGACGGTGACCTCGACGACGGTGCCGTTGACCATCGGGCTGTGGGGGCCGAGGGTGTCGAGGACGGCGCCGGTCCGCCGGGCGTCCTCCAGGTTGGACAGGCCGACCTCGAGGACGGTGGCACCCAGGTCGGCCTTCATCTCAGCCGGCGTTCCGTCGGCGATGACGTGCCCGTGGTCGAGCACGGCGAGCGTGCTGGCCAGCCGGTCGGCCTCTTCGAGGTACTGGGTGGTGAGCAGGACGGTGGTACCGCCACCGACCAGGCTCTCGATCACCTCCCACAGGTCGTTGCGGCTCTGCGGGTCGAGGCCGGTGGTGGGCTCGTCCAGGAAGAGGACGGTCGGCCGGGCGACCAGGGCCGCGGCCAGGTCGAGGCGCCGGCGCATGCCGCCTGAGTAGGTCTTGAGCGGGCGATCACCGGCGTCGGCCAGGTTGAACTGCTCCAGCAGGTCCTTGGCCCGTCCGCCCACCACCGCTTTGTTCAGATGGTTGAGGTTGCCCACCATCACCAGGTTCTCCCGGCCGGTGAGGTTCTCGTCGACCGCCGCATACTGGCCGGCCAACCCGATCAGGCTCCGAACCAGGCCGGCCTTCTTGCACACGTCGTGGCCCAGCACGCGGGCCGATCCACTGTCGGGCTGGAGGATGGTGGTCAGGATCCGCACCGCCGTGGTCTTCCCCGAGCCGTTGGGGCCGAGCAGCCCGAACACGGTGCCCTCCTCGACGGAGAAGCTGACTCCGTCGAGGGCGCGCACCTCACGCTTGCCCTTGAAGGTCTTCTTGATGTGCTCGACTTCGATGGCGTCCGGCATCGTCGTGCATTCCCGTCTTGTCGCTGGTGGTTCGGCGTTTGGGCGGACGGCCAGTGGCCACCGGTCGGAGGGTCCCCGGGCACTGCGCCCGGAGCCCGGGGTGCGGCGTCACCGCATCCTATTGCGAGGTCGGCCAGGCTCACGCGCCAGTCGCCGGCCTCCCGGGATGGCCGACCCGAGCGGACCGCCGGACCGGCTCGCTAGCCTCGCAGCATGCGACCAGGCGACCAGGCGCCCGATTTCGAGCTTCCCGACGAAGACGGGACTCCCAGGCGGTTGAGCGACCTGGCGGCCGGAGGGCCGGTGGTGCTGTTCTTCTACCCGGCGGCGATGACCCCGGGGTGCACGGCCGAAAGCTGCCACTTCCGCGACATGAAGGCCGAGTTCGACGCCGTGGGTGCCCGACGGGTGGGCATCAGTGCCGATGCCGTCGAGAAGCAGAAGCGCTTCTCGGACAAGCACTCGTTCGACTACCCGCTCCTGTCCGACCCCGACGGCGAGGTGGCGACCCAGTTCGGGGTGCGGCGCCGGTTCACCATGCTGTCGCCCACCAAGCGGTCCACGTTCGTGATCGGCCCCGATCTCCGGGTGATCGACGTGATCCAGAGCGAGATGCGGTTCAGCCATCATGCCGACCGCGCCCTCGAGGTGCTGAAGGATCACTCGCCGTCCTGAGGAGCGCACCCGTCCGGCCGGCGGGTGGCCGATCCATTCGGGTCCACCCGGGGACCGAGCGCAGTGCGCCCTCGCACCTGGTGTCCCCGACTGGACCGCCCACCGATGGGAAGCTGTCGACATGCACTTGCGGTATGTGACCCGGTCGGCGTGAGCCCCATGCCCGGAACCGGTCGTCTCGAGCAGCTGGCCCAGGCTGTCGCCGAGCGGGTGGTCACCCTGGTGCTGGACTCCATCGACATGGACGAACTCCTCTCCCGTGTCGATGTGGACGCCATCGTGAGCAAGGTGGACGTTGACGGGCTGATCGACCGGGTGGACGTCGACAAGATCATCGACCGGGTGGATGTCGAGAAGATCATCGACCGGGTGGATGTCGAGAAGATCATCGAACGGGTGGACGTGAAGAAGATCATCGACCAGGTCGACATCGATGCGCTGATCGAGCAGACGGAGCTCGGCACGATCATCGCCCGATCGACCAGCGGCGTGGCCTCCGAGGTGCTCGACGTCGTCCGGGCCCAGGGGGTCGGGCTCGACGATTTCATCGCACGCTGGGTGAATCGCGTCCTCCGGCGCTCGAGCACGGACTGGCCGGTGGGCCCTCCGGCCCTCGTGGGCCAACCTCCGCCAGCTCCAGAGCTGACCACGGGGGGCCGGTGATGGCGTCGGGCGTACCCGACGAGCCGGTGCAGGGTCGCCAGGGCCACTACGCCGGCGCCGTCACTCGGCTGGTGGCCTTCGGTGCCGACGTCGGAGCCTCCTGGGGCCTGTTCACCGTCGGAGCGGCGGCGCTCACCTTCTCCATCCAGCTGGTGACCGGGGCGAAGTTCTCGCTCACCGGCCATCAGTTGGCGTCGCTGATCGCCCTGGCCGTGTGGGAGTTCCTCTACTTCGCCTACCAGTGGTCCCTGGGGGGCAAGACGATCGGGATGGCGGTCCTCGGCATCCGGGTGGTGCGAACCGACGGCATGCCGATCGGCCCGCGTCAGGCGGTGGTGCGGACGCTGACCCTTCCCCTCAGCTTCCTCCTACTTGGGCTGGGCTTCATCGGCATCTTGCTGAATCGCGACCGGCACGCCCTCCACGACCGACTGGCCGGAACGGTGGTCGTCTACTCGTGGGATGCCCGTGCCGCCCGCCTGCGTTGGCTGGCCAGACAGGACACCGGGGCCGCTGCCTGACGCCGGGCGCTGTGCCAGGGTGGCCGGGTGCGCAACCGATCGCAGGCCGCCGGTGTTGTTAGGGGTATGCCGACCGAAGTCCGGAGCCCTGCCGGTCCCCTCCTCCCCCCGAAAGCGATCGGCCCGGCGCCGATCGCCGACATCGATGCAGTGTTCATGAGCATGTTCGAGGAGCAGCGCGATCGTCTCTACTCCTCGGCGCTGCGGCTCACCGGCCGGCCGGCCGACGCGGAGGATCTCACGGCGGAGACGTACCTCCGTGCCTACCGGTCCCTGTGCTCGTTCGACTACGAACGGCTCGACACGTTGCAACCCCGGGCGTGGTTGAGCGCAATCCTGGTGAACGAGTGGCGGAATCAACTGCGCACGGCCTCGCGGCGGCCGGCCACCGTCTCCTCGGCGGCCGTCGGGACCCCCGAGCCCGCAGACCCCGACGCCGGCGTGGAGGAGCGTGCCGAGGGGAGCGACAACCGACGGGAACTGGCCGGCATGCTCCTCGAGCTCCCCGAGCGCCAGAGGGTGGCCGTGGTGCTCCGTTACGTCGTCGACCTCCCCATCGCCCAGATCGCCGAGGTCATGGGGTGCCCCAGTGGCACCGTGAAGTCCCACATCAGCAGAGGACTCGATCGGCTGCGGCCGATCGGCGGGCCGGCTGTGGGAAGAGATCCAGGACCAGAGGGAGGCCCCCGATGACCGATGACGACGACCGCCCGGTGGCCGGCGCACTTTCCCGGATGGTGGAACGTGCCCCGGCGGACCTGATGGACCGCATCGCCGCCCAGTGGGCGTATGTGGAGGGCCCGGTGGAGGACGTCTATGTCGCATTCACCACGGATGGCATCTCCAGCGTGGTCCCGGCATCGACCGTGAGCGGTGCCGAGGTGTTCGCCGCCGAGTTCAGCCGGCGCTTCGGCAGGCCGTTGTTCCGTGCCGCCCGACCGCCGGCAGGAGTCGAGCAGGCCCTCCGCAGCGGACGCGCCACGGGGCTCCGATTCGACCTGCACGACCTGACCACCTTCGAACAGGCGGTGCTCGCCGCGGCGCTGCAGATTCCCCCGGGCGAGCTGCGCCCCTATGCCTGGGTGGCCGGCCAGATCGACCGGCCCCGCGCGGTGCGGGCCGTGGGTACCGCCCTCGGCAACAACCCGGTCCCGGTGCTGATCCCCTGTCACCGGGTCATACGCTCCGACGGCAAATTGGGCCAGTACGGGTTCGGGCAGGAGATGAAGCGCCGGCTCCTCGACGGCGAGGGAGTCGACGTCGATCTGGTCGAGGCCATGGTGCGGGGCGGGGCCCACTATGTGGGCGACGCCTCCACAAGGGTCGTCTGCATGCCCACCTGCCGCCGGGTCCAGGCCACCGCCGACGGGGACCGCCAGGCCTTCGTATCACTCGACGAGGCCCGCCGGGGCGGGTTCCGGCCCTGCTCGGACTGCCGGCCGGTGGGAAGGTAGTCGGTGGCCCGCCTGATCCCCCGGGATCCCGAGGTGGTCGCCCCGGGGGCCGTGCATCTCCCGGGGTGGCTCGACATCGAGGGCCAGCGCCGAATGGTGGCGGCGTGTCGAGCGTGGGCCGAGGCTGCCGGGGGCTTCCGCGCCCCCCGTATGCCGAACGGGAACGCCTTGTCGGTGCAGATGACCTGTCTCGGATGGCACTGGTTCCCGTACCGGTACTCGCGGACCTTGGATGACGGCGACGGCGGAGCGGTCGCCCCCTTCCCCGGCTGGCTCGGTGAACTGGGTGCGAAAGCGCTCCGTGACGCCCGCGACATCGACCCCCGTGTCACCGCCACCGGCCCCGGTGGCGCCATCGGGCCGGGCGCCTATGTGCCGGACGTCGCACTCGTGAACTGGTACGGCCCCGGTGCCCGGATGGGCATGCACGCCGACCGGGACGAGCGCAGTCCGGCGCCGGTTGTTTCGTTGAGCGTCGGGGACTCCTGTGTGTTCCGATTCGGCAACGTGGGTGGCCGGGGCCGGCCGTGGACCGATGTCCACCTCGAGTCGGGCGACCTGTTCGTGTTCGGCGGACCGTCACGGCTGGCCTATCACGGCGTGCCGAACGTGCTGCCGGGTACGGCGGAGGTCGCCATCGGCTTGGATGGCGGGCGCATCAACGTGACGATCCGTGAGACCGGGTTGGGCGGCCCCTGCGGGTGACGAGGGGCCGCCACGGGGCGCGCGCCGCCGGCCCTACCGGCTGTCGGGGGTCGGTTGCCCGGTCGGGGCGTCCCTTCCACCTCCGGGTGGGACGGCCCTGGTGGTGAAGCGCTCCGGGTCTGCCTCGAATCGTCCCCGGCAGTGGTCCGAACAGAAGTAGAGCCGTGCGCCTTGGTGGACAACCGAGGCAGGGGCGTTGGCCGTCTCCACCTGCATCCCGCACACCGGGTCGAGCGCATAGCCGCCGCCGCCGCCCAACCGCTCCCGATTGCGATAGGCCCAGTACATGGCGGCGAAGAGCACCAGGAAGACGATGTTGAGGTAGGTGGTGTAGTTCCACGAGAAGTGGGCCGGGGCGACCTCGGCGGGGCGGTTTGCCGGGATGAGGCCGGCCACCTTGAAGATCCCCTCGGTGATCAGCCCGGCTGCCGACATCACCCCCCAGAAGATCGCAAGCATCCGGAGCATCAACCGGGTCCCGTAGTAGCGGCGGTAGATCAGGAGCAAGGGGAAGGTGATCAGGTCGGCGAAGATGAACGAGACCACGCCGCCGAAGGAGATCCCGCCTTTCCACAGTGCTGCAGCCAGTGGCACGTTCCCGATCGAGCAGACGAAGCTGATGATGGCAATGAACGGGCCCACGATCGCGTTCTCCAGGCTCGTCCAGAACCCGTGGCCGTGGAGGAACACGGCATTCCATACGGAGCCGGGCACGACGACCGCCAGGAACCCGGCAACCGTGTAGCCGACGAGCAGCTCCTTCCGGAGCATGGTCAGGTCGGCCATGGTGTAGGTGGCGGCGTCGGACCACCCTCCTGCTGATCGCAGGCGCTTGGCCCAGGGCTCGTGCTGGAGACCGGTGTTCTCCGGCGGCCCGTGCCGGTGGCCGTGGCCGGTATCGGCCGCGAGGCGCTCCCTGGCCCTGACCACCAGCCGCCCCTTCAGCCAGAGGCCACCGGCCAGGGTGAGGAGGACGATCATGATGAACCCGCCGACGAACTCGCTGACTGCGAACTGCCATCCCATCAACACGATGAGTACGATGCCGAGCTCGAGGACCAAGTTGGTGGAGGCGAACATGAACACGGTCACCGCCACGAAGTCCGCACCTTTGACGAAGAGTGACTTGGACATTGCCGTGGCGGCGTAGGAGCACGAAGAGGAGACCATGCCGTACCCCGAGGCTCTCGCCACCGCGGCGGGTCGATGGTTGCCCAACCTGGCCTCGATGGACTCGCGGCTCACGAAAGCCTGGACGGCGCCGGACAGCCCGAACCCCAGGATCAACGGCCACAGGGTCTCCCAGAACATGAAGAACCCCTCGCGCAGGCTTCGGCCGATGGCCTCCGGCCATCCGGTACCGGTCACCGAGGCCACGAGCCCCGTCACCCCGATCGCCGGTCCCGACCTGTAGGGGTGTTCCTCACGACCGCACCATCCTGGCGATGGCGGCAGAGGCCTCGGCGACCTTGGCTGCCGCGTCGTCCCCGCCGAGCGCGATGGCATCGGTGACGCAGTGGGCCATGTGGGCCTCCAGCAGGGCCAGGCCGACCGATTGGAGCGCCCTGGTGGCCGCCGAGACCTGCGCCAGGACGTCGATGCAGTAGCGGTCCTCGTCGACCATCCGCTCGAGCCCGCGCACCTGCCCCTCGATCCGACGCAGGCGCCTCAGCACCGCCTCCTTGTCGCCGCTGTACCCAGGTTGCACGGACCCGTGTGGCATGGTCACCTCCCCGGCTGAGTATACCCCTGGGGGGTAATCGAGCGAACCGCCTTCGATGGACACGCGCCGCCGCTGAAGCCGGCCGGCCAGGACAGATCGTGGGTGATCCCCCTGCCGACCGGCCCGGGTGATGTCAGCGCCGTGCCAGTCAGCTAGCTTCGGCATCCATGGTCAGACGTAAGGCGCGGAACCTTGCGGGTCTGTCGGGCGGGCTCTCGTCGGCCGTCGGTATCGTTGCCGTCGCACTGTTCAGCCGGACCAACGGGGCGTGCAGCACCAATGTGATCGTGCTCGCCGACGCCCGGATCACCGAGAGGAGCTGTGCCGCCTACTCGGTCCTCTACCACCTCGGTGTCGGGCTGCTGGTGCTCGGAGCGGTGCTCATCACCGGAGCGTTCATCCTGTCCCTCGGCATCACCGAGCAACCGGTGACCGAGCAACCGGTCATCGAGGAGGCGGGTTTCGGCGCACTCCCACCCGGCTGGTTCGGGGATCCGACCAACCGGGACAAGCCGGTGCAGTGGTGGGACGGCCAGGCGCTGGTCGATCGACCGCCACCAGGGGCCGGGGCGGGACGTTCGATCTCACCGCCCTGATGCCGGCGACCACTTGTGCCCCCGGCAGTGCCCCCGGCGGGAGAGAGGGAGGAAGGGGGGAGAACGGCCCGAAGGCACCCCCGCACCGCACCCCCAAGGCGCCCCACCAGGGAGGACGCCGAACGCACCACCCCGCCGACCCGGCCCACGGGGAGCGCCCAGCC
>JBKQMB010000020.1:0-4079 GCA_052326605.1 Acidimicrobiales bacterium
CCACCGACTACCTGCCCCGGCGGTTGATGGGCGAGTACCTGGTCTGGTTCTACGACACGCTGGTGGCCTACGCCCCGCCCAACCTCGAGATCGTCCGGCACTACGCGGCGGCCGTCGACATCTCGCCGGCCCTCGGGGGGAGCGAGGCGGTGCTGCTCGACAACGGCACCACCCTCACCGTCGACCACGTGGTGCTGACCTCGGGGCACACCTGGAACGACGAGCCCGGGGCCGGCGGCGGCGCGCACTACCTGCGGCCCTACCCCATCGAGTGCTTAGACCAGAGCGCTCCGGCCGGATCCTCGGTGGCCGTGGCCGGCATGGGCCTGGTCGGCTACGACGTCCTCACCGCCCTCACCATCGGACGAGGCGGGACGTTCGAGGACCGGTGCGACCGGGCCGACCGCTTGCGGTACGTGCCCTCGGGCCGGGAGCCGACCATCACCCTCTACTCGCGCTCAGGCATGCCGCACTGCGCCAAGTCGGCCACCGGCGTCGACCCCACCGGCCAGTACCAGCCGGTGGTGTGCACCCCCGAGGAGTTGGCGGCGCTGATCAATCCGGGCGGGTACGGTCGCCGGCTGCCTGCCGGCCAGGGATGGAGACGTACCCATCACGCGTACGGTACCCGCCGAGAACGCCTGCCGCGCAACAAGGTTGAAGTCAAGGTGCGGCGGCACGTGGACTTCCGGGCCGAGCTCCTCCCCCTCATCTTCGCCGAGATGCAGGCGCGCTATTACATACAGGCCGCCTTGCTGGCCGGGGGCGACGTGGAGTCGACTGAGGTCCGCACCGTCCTCCGCCGCGGCTGGGACAACGGGCACTACGAGAAGGCCGTCGACAGTCTTGAGCCGCTCTACGGGCGCTTCGACCCGGTCACCCACGTCTTCGCCGGGTCAGACCGCCACTACACGTCGGCCGCCGACTACCAGGGCCAGGTCTACGACATGATCGAGGCCGATCTCACCGAGGCCCTGCGACCCGGGGGGAGCCCGGTCAAGGCGGCCGAGGAGGTGCTGCGCATCCTCCGCGACCAGCTGCGTTCGATCATCGAGTTCGGTGGTCTCCACCTCGACTCCTATATCGACTTCCAGTCCAACGTCCGGGGCCGCATCAACCGCCTGGAGGCGGGCCCGCCACCCATGCGCTCCCAGCAGCTGCTGGGGCTGCTCGACGCCGGGGTGGTGCGCATCCCGCTCGGACCGAACCCGGACCTGGCCGCCTGCCCCGACGGCGTCCGCCTGAGCTCCACGGCCCTCGACGAGCCGACGGCCGTGACGGCCGACGGGGTGGTGCGGGGCCATCTCGACCTGCCCTCGCTGGCCCGGTCGGCCTCGCCCCTGCTCAACCGTCTCTACGCCAAGGGAAGGCTGACCCAGCTCAGCTACGGTGACACGCCCGTGGGCAGCGTGGCCATCAGTGAGGACTTCCACCCCTACGACACCGAGGGCCGGCTCCAGCCCAACCTCTCCGTGCTGGGCGTGCTCACCGAGGGGGTGCGCTACTTCACCCACTACCTGCCCTCGCCCCGCAGCCGCCTCCGGGCCGTCTACGACGCCCAGGACTGCGTCGAGGCCGTCATCCCCTCGCCCCGCGGTCGCCTCCGGGCCGTCTACGACGCCCAGGACTGCGTCGAGGCCGTCATCGGCTGAGCACATGATGGATTCCACGACCGGAGGGGCGCGGCCGTTGGTGGCGGTGGGCTACGGGCCGCGTTGCGTTCCCGTGATGCAGCTGGCCGAAGCGGCCGCCGGCCTCTGCGACCTGCTGTGGATGATCGACACGGCCGTGCCGGGGATGGGCGAGATGGCCGATCTCCTCAACCGGTTCGGCCCCGTTGTCGACCTCAAGGGCATGAGCGCCGAGCACGCCGTCAAGACGCTGGCCGACTGGGAGCCCGACGGCATGACCACCTACCTCGACGCCGGCATGGTCGAACTGGCCCTGGTGGCCGAGGGGCTGGGCCTCCCCTTCCACAGCCCGGCGACCGCCGCCGCCCTCACCGACAAGGCCCGCCAGCGTCGGGCCCTGGCCGACGCCGGGCTCGACATGCCCCCCTGCTACCTCCTCCGCCCCGACCAGTCCGCGCGCGAGCTCTCGGCCGTCGAGGCGGAAGTGGGGTGGCCCGCCGTCCTCAAGCCCCGCTCGGCCCAGGGCAGCCGCTACACCTTCCTGGCCCGCGACGGTGCCGAGCTCGAGAAGCTGCTCGACGCCCTTGGCCCGGGCCGCCCCGACATGGTCCTCGAGGGTTACCTGGCCGACGATCCGGCCCGGGCCGGCGACCCCTACGCCGGCTACGTGTCGGTCGAGAGCGTGGTGGCCGACGGCGCCATCAGCCACCTGGCCCTGACCGGCCGCTTTCCGCCGGCCAAAAACTTCCGTGAGACCGGGTTCTTCATCCCCGCCGCCCTCGACGCTGCGAGCCGCTCGGCCGTCCTGGACCTGGCCACCCGGGCCATCGACGCCCTCGGGGTACGCACCGGGTGCCTGCACACCGAGGTCAAATTCACACCCGACGGCCCGCGCATCATCGAGGTCAACGGACGGTTGGGCGGCGGTGTGCCCGAGATGCTGGAGCGGGCCGCCGGCGTCAGCCTGCTCGACCTCACCCTGCGGGTGGCCCTGGGCGAGCCGGTGTCCGTCGACGGGCCCGTGGCCACCGACCGCATCGGCTACCGCTTCTTCCTCCAGCCGCCGACCGTCTCGGCCACGGTGACGGCCATCGAGGGCATCAACGACTTCACCGACCACGCCGGGGTGGACACGGTGAGCGTCCACCAGGCCCCGGGGGCCGCCCTCGACTGGCGGGACGGCTCCGGCAACCACATCGTGGCCGTGGTCGGCTCGACCGACGACGAGGAGCAGTTGCAGACGGCCTACCGGCTCCTCCACCAGGAGGTCACCGTCACCTACACCGATGTGAGGCATTGAGATGACGGTGGGCGTTGGACTGGCCGGGGCCCTCGACCTGGGGGCGGCGACGGACGGGGCCGAGGGACCGGTGCGGTGGAGATGCGCCCTGGTCAACAACATGCCCGACGCCGCCTTCGGCGCCACCGAGCGACAGTTCGTGGGCCTTCTGGACGCCGGGTCCGGGTGTGAGACGGTCGTCCTGACCCGCCACACCATGGCCGGGGTGCCCCGGGGCGAGCGGATCCGGGCCCGTATCGCCGCCGAATACCGTCCCCTCGAGGACATCTTCTCGGACCCCCCCGACCTGCTGGTGGTGACCGGCTCCAACCCGATCGAGTCCCGCATCGAGGACGAGCCCTACTGGTCCGATCTGTGCGGCCTGCTGCGGTGGGGGAGCGAGAACGTGCCGGTCATGGTGCTGTCCTGCCTGTCGGCCCACGCCGCCCTGGCCGTCTTCGACGGTGTCGAACGGACCACCCTGCCGGTCAAGTGCACGGGCGTCTTCACCCAGGAGGCCGACCCGACCCACCCTCTGGCCGCCGGGATGCCTGAAATGGGGACCGTCGTCCTGCCTCACTCGCGGCTCAATGCCGTGCCCGCAGAAGCGGTGGCCGCCGCCGGCTACGCGATGGCCCTGCAGTCGGAGGAGGTGGGTTGGAGCGTGGTCACGAGGACGGTGGGCCGGTCCGAGGTCGTGCTAGTCCAGGGCCATCCCGAGTACGACCCCTCGAGCCTCGTGCGCGAGTACGGTCGGGACGTGCGGCGCTACGCCGGCCACGAGTGCGAGGAACTGCCCTGCCTTCCCCGGGACTGCGTGGCCGGCCCGGACTGGGACCGGCTCCGCCGGCTGCACGAGCGGGTGGTGGGCGGCGAGCGGGACCCGGCCCTGGTGGCCGCGTTCCCCTTCGACGAGGTCGGCGCCCGCGCCCACTGGCCGTGGCGGGGCGCGGCCTTGCGTCTGTATGCCAACCTGTTGGGCACCATCCCGAAGAGGAGCGCCTGAGGCCATGCACGACGAGACCATCGCCATCCACGGTGGCTACACACCCGACGGGACGCGGGCCGTGGCCGTGCCCATCTACCAGACGGTGGCCCACGACTTCATCGACGCCGCCCACGCCGGTGCCGTGCTCGACCTGGAGACGCCCGGCTTCCACTACAACCGG
>JBKQMB010000021.1:0-53770 GCA_052326605.1 Acidimicrobiales bacterium
CTCGGAGAGCAGCTTCAGAGATGTCGAGAACGGTCAGATCGGCGAAGCCCCTGGCGAGCAACCGATCGACAAGGACAGACGCACCGCCGCCGATGTCGATCACCGCGGACTCTGGCGCTACGCCGAGCACGTCAACCAGTTCCAGCGATACGACCGGCTCAGGCTCATACCAACTCACCGCGTCTGGGCCGCTGCCCTCGTAGACGTTCTCCCAGTGCCTGGCTCGCTGATCAGGACTTGAAAGGTGGTCGGCCACTGGGGTCAGCCTAACGACGGCAAGCGGTGAAGGAGCACACCGTGGAGGCCGTCGCCAAGACGCTGGGTGTCAGTCGAAAGACCGTATACCGGCACCTGGCTCCTGCCGGGTGATCCACTCTGGTTTCACAGCGATCATCCGTATGGTCCACGGCCCGGTACGGTGTCCGCTCTGCTGGGCCGCAACAGGCCCTCAAGGGACAACGACCGGCGCTCGCCGATCTTACGGACGCCTGGAACGTCACGCACACAGGAGACCGCCCGGACTGGACCAGGTTTCGCGCCTTCATCGACCAGCTCATGCTCCACCCCGAGCAGGTCGAGACAGCGATCGCTCGACGACCGCCGAAGTCCGGGTCGCTGATGGTGGATGCCCTGCTCGCCGGAATCGCGGAGAAGCTCGCTGATGACGCCGGCCTCCTGCGGCCATCTTGGACTCGACACGTGCCGGTGCTCTCCGAGGAGTGGCTGAGCCCCGGAACACCCCGGATGCGAGCTGCTTTTCGAGCTGCGACTCCCCCGCAGCTGCTCCGGCGCGGCCTGCTCATCGATGCCCGCAGCCTGTGGCGGGATCGGGGCACAATCGGTGCCTGAGGAGCCGCTCACCGCACACGACATCCGTCGCGTGCTGCTCGAGGTTGCCAGCGTGCTCCCCACGACCGGACCTCGGCACGTCGACATCGTCATCGGTGGGTCTCTGCTCGCCTGGCGCGGGCTCCGGGATACGACTGCCGATGTCGAGAGCGTCAAGCGCCTGGAGAATCCATTGCGGGTCGCCGTCGCCGGGGTGGCGAAACGCCACGATCTCGCTGCTGGATGGCTCAATGATTTCGCCGCAGGATTCGTTCCAGCCACGCTCAGCGAAGAAGAGTGCCCCGTGTTGATCGAGCGTCCCCACCTGCTGGTGCTCGGCGCACCGCTGCAGCAGGTGTTCGTTATGAAGCTGCTCGCCGCGCGGGCAGCTGATTTCGACGACCTCACAGCCCTTTGGGGTCAGTGCGGATTCGCCTCGCCCAAGCAGGCGGCCGAGCTCTGGCAGGCTGCATACACGCACCTGGAACGAGACGACTTCCTCACCGACTTCATTCGTTCGATTGCCCACGGTTGAGAAATTCGGCAGGGAGGTGCCGCGTGCCGAGGCGAACGCCGAGCCGTCGATCAGGGCGCTCGGGTCCCGGGGTTGATCACTGGCTCCGGCAGCGCAGATGGCACGATATGTACCGCTCGCAGAAGTGAGCACGTGGCCCCGCACCGCGCCAGCCATCGATCCCGGAACCGAGAGCCGTTGAGTCATCCACTGGGCATCCGGATGCACCGCGATCGCTCTAGGATTTCGCCCCGGGATCTGGCGGCCGTGGAGCGGCGCGAGATGGCAGGGCGGCAAGAACCAGGAAGACGCCCCCGAGCGCGACTGCCGAGCCAACCGCCAGCGATACCTTGTTTCCGCTCATGAACGCTGAGTGGGCAACATGAGCCAACAAGACGCCGGTCGCACCTCCGACGGTCTCGGCCACTGCGAGGGCACCGCCGAGCGAGCCGAGAATTGTTTGTGCAGCGGCGGCCGGCACGTGCTGGCCGGCAAGTGAAGCTGTCATGTGATTCTGGTAACGAGTCAACATCACGCTTCCGATCACGGCGACGCCGAGGGCCCCACCGAGCTGGATGGCCACGCCATTGGTGGCTGATGCGATCCCGGAATCGCCCCGGGGGACCGATCCCACGACGGAGTTCGTCGCCGTAGGCAGCAGGAGCCCGGCCCCCATTCCGATCAGCAGCATGCCTGGCACAACGTCTCCGTAGGTCGCCGCAACCGTGGACGCTGTTGAAATCTGCCACAAACCGCCTGCGATCGCGGCAAGGCCGGCAGCAGTGGTGAACTTGGTCCCGATGAGTCGGGCGGCGAACGGAGATAGGGGCGCGCTCACACCGAGCACTGCGGCGATGGGCAGGATACGCAATCCGGCCTGGAAGGGCGAATATCCGAGGTCGAATTGCAAGAACTGCGTTTGCACGAACAGCGCCCCCATCAGCCCGAAGAGTCCGAGGCACTCGCCCGCTGCGGCTACGGAGAAACAGCGATCGCTGAAGAACCCCAATTTGAGCATCGGATGGCGACAGCGGGCCTCCCAGGCGACGAACACGCCGAGAATGGCCAGGCTGGCCAGCCCGACTCCCACGACGACCTCTGAAGTCCAGCCACGGGCCGGAGCCTCGATGATCGCCCACAGCAGCGAACCCAGCCCGGCGATCGACAGCGCTGCCCCAACGGGGTCGGGGAGGTCGGCGTCCGGGTTCTTCGAGTCCGGGACCAGCACCAGGACTCCCACGATCCCTGCCATCACGATAGGAACGTTGACCAGAAAGACGGAACCCCACCAGAACCTCGTAAGCAGCAACCCGCCGGCGATCGGGCCGATGGCAATCCCGAGTCCGCTGGTCCCAGCCCAAACCCCGATGGCCCGGGAGCGCTCCGTTGGATCACGGAAAACATCATTGATGATCGACAGGGTTGAGGGCATCATCAGCGCTGCACCGGCTCCCATGACGGCTCGCCACCCGATAAGCAGATTCACGGATCCCGAAAACGCGGCACCGATCGATCCTCCGGCGAAGAGAGTCAGACCGATGAGCAAGAATCGTTTCCGTCCCAGCCGATCAGCCAAGCTTCCACCGACGAGTAGGAGGCCCGCGAACGCCATCGCATAGGCGTCCACGATCCACTGCAGTTCGCTCGAGGTGGCGTGCAACTTCCGCACCAGGGTGGGAAGAGCCACGTTGAGAATGGTGATGTCCACATTGGCGATCAGGACAGACGAACACAGGACCACCAATGCAGCCCAACGGTGCCCCCGCGACATGGTCACTGATCGCGTCAGGAGTCTCACGGACTCATTGCAACTCAGAGGGCGTCAACGGGCCAGGGTCGAAGGACACTTTGTCACCTGTGTTCCATCGAACCCGCTTGACGCTGCCGTGGCAGCGAAGGGTCTCCGGGAGTGATCGTGCTCTGAGCGGCGTGGGTCTGCTCGACAGCTACCTCTCTACGGGAGGCGGATCGAACAGGGATCTCACACCAATTCGGCGATCTGCATGTAGTCCACCAACCCATCATGCGCGCCCGGAGCAGCGCCAGGGATCGCAGCGATGTGTCTGGCGCACTCGCGTGCTGCCACGCTCGTCGTAGGGGATCGTCGGGTTGCGACGGACGGCCGAGCAGTGTGGGGAATCCAGGCGGCCCATCAGTTCACGCGCGTCAACACGGCGCGCCACGCGAAGGCACCGTCGGGTGCGAACGTGACGCTCATGCGAGCCTCGTCGATCGAGTCCACTCTCCATCCGTCGGCAAAGCTCGCACACAGCTCCTCTTTGGAGACCCGCCTCGGCCCGAACTCGCCCGGCATGCGATCGCTGAAGCAAAGCAGGAGGACATGCCCTCCGAGTGCAGTGGAAGCACGGAGGCTCCCGACATATCGAGTGCGCTGCTCTTCGTCAAAGACGTGGAACAACCCCGAGTCGATCACGGTATCGAACTGCTCACCCAGAGCACCCAGGTCGAGGGCATCGCCCACGAGGAACCGGACGGCGAGGCCACGGCCACTCGCCTTGTCTCGGGCGATGGCGATCGCCTTCGGGGACGCATCGATGCCGGTGGCCTCGAAACCCCTTGCCGCCGCGAGCAAGGCATGCTCGCCCGTGCCACAACCCACATCTAGGACACGACCCTTCAGCGTTCCTCCGTCCGCGAGCTCGACGAGGTCCGGTTGCGGTGCTCCGATGTCCCACGGGGGAGACCCTTCATAGGCGGCATCGAAATCAAGGCCCGACGCACCTTGCTGCCGGGTCAGTGTGCCCGGCAAGGGGTCTCGTCCATCCAAGTCGGCCATTGTGAGTGTTTACCACTCAGACCCGGAATCTCGCCCGCGCATGAGAACCACGATCGGAGTATCGGCAACACAGCAGCAACTCGTCGATCAAGGGTCTCCCCACGCCCGTCGGTACAGATTCAGCGACACGACGAGAAAGACCACAACGATCCCAAGGCTCCAAACCACCGATTGCCACAGGTCGGGGTACACGGGGCCACCTTCGAACAGGGCACGCACGGCGTCGACAGTGACCGTCACCGGCTGGTTGGGCCCCCGCCGGAGGCGTTGAGACGTTGCGCCTCCAGCGGGGGCCTACTCAGCCGGAAACGCGACGTGCCCCCACGAGCTGCGATTCCGAGGTTCTGTGCTCTTAGCCAAAGGAGGCGGCCGCCCGATCGCGAACGGCGCGAGCCGCCCTCTTCGCTTCGTACATGGCCTCGTCGGCCTGGCGTACCAACTTCATCGGGTCGGTCCCCGAATCGCACTGCGTCAGGGCAACACCCATGCTCGCCTCGAGAGGAACGACACTGTCACCCACGCGAATCGATTGTCGGGACACGCTGTGGCGAATATTCTCTGCCGCTGCGTCCCCATCGCAGCTGTGTTCGGGACACAGCACGACGAGGAATTCGTCGCCTCCAAGACGGCCGACCACGTCGCACTCGCCGGTGGCTTCCACCAGCGCCAGGCCGGTGTTCAAAATGGCCGTGTCGCCTACCCCGTGCCCATAGGTGTCGTTGAGCGGCTTCAGGCCGTCGATGTCGATGAACAGCACCGCCACCGTTTCGCCCGCCTCCCTGCGCCGACTCACGTCGTTGGCGAGATGGTCGAGCACCGCGGCGCGATTCAACAGCCCAGTCAGCTGGTCGTGAGTGGCTGCTTCGTGCAACAGCTGACGTTGCAGCTCGCGTTCGCGAATCCGCAGAGAGAGTGCGTCGACCGAGGCTTGCAGGGCGCGGCCCGTCCGACCGGGCAGTGGGCTGAGATGCTCGAGGTGTGAGAGGTCTTCGTGGGCGAGGGCGACGGCCGTTGTTTCCACCGCCTTCAAGGTGGAGCTCATATCGTTGAATGCCGCCGTCGTGGTCACCACCTCCCTGGGGCCGGTCTCGGGCAGCGGCGACACCTCGAAATCACCGTTGTGAACCTGCAATGCGGTGGTGGCCAGTCGCTTGAGAGGACGGGTGAGCACACGACCTGCGATGATGACCCCGCCGACACTGACGGAGATCAGTACGGCCAGGAAGACGATCTCGCCTATGAGCCGGTGCGTGGCGCTCGATGCCAGTGCCAGCGCCGTGTTGTGAAGGTCTTGCGACGCTGCGGTCACCAGCGTATTGAGGTCGGCCAGATAATGAAGCCCCGGGGCCATGGAGCTGCCTGCGAAGGCCAGGTTGCCGAAAAACGGCGGCGGCAAGCCATCGAGGGCGACGGTCAGCCCTTGCTGAATCGTCCCCGCGAAGTGCTCGTCCGCGGGGTTGTGCTGGAGGCGGCTCCAGGCCGCTTGCGCTAAGGGGCTCAAGTGACCGGCAAACTCCGAGGTGGCGGTGTCGAACTCACCGGCGGACTGGATCAGTTCCTGCTTGGCACCGGCTGGGCCGATCCCTTCGAGCACATAGATGGCCCCTTCGACCTCGTGGCCACCGGTGACGAAAGCTTGGTAGGCCTGGCGGAGCGCCGCGGCGTGTACCGCGAAGGATCCCGGCGCCTGCCAGGTCGAGATGTCGGCCAGCAGGCGGTTGTAGTCCCGGTACCAGATGTCGTCGATGTCGGCCGACATCTTGATCATGAAGGCATGGGCGGCGGTGAAAGAGACGGTGTTGGCCATCACCTTCGGGATCAGGGCCTGCAGCTGCGCCACGTCCGCCCTGAGGGTCGGTGTCGATGAGAATGTAGGAAATCCGGCGATCCGCTCCGTTTCCTGCGCCAGCTGAACGCCAAAGGGGACCGCCGGCTTGAGGAGGGTGTCGAGGGCGGGTTCACTGATGCCGAGCTGGGCGGCGTAGGACACCGCCGTGAGCGGTACCGACAATGGGTTCATTTGCGCCCTGGCGGACGCGACGGTTTGCAATTGAATGGCGTCGTTGGCCACCACCTGCGCATGTTGGCGAAACGACCAGCCCGAAACCACTCCGGATTCGGTGAAGACACCGGTAGCGAGGATCGGGAGCACAACGACCGAAACCAAGATGAAACGCACCCCTGGATGCCAACCGACGTCTGTGGTCTGGCCGCGCCTCTGCCCGTCGAATACCGATCCGGAGCTCGACCCCCCTTCGGGGTGAGCGCTTTCGCTACCGCGCGGAGGCTGGTCGGTGATTGCCATGACTCTCGTGAACATCGGCAACTGCCCACGGATTCTTGATCAGTGCACAATAGTCCACCTCACGCCCCAGAGCGCCCAACCGGCCGAATCACTCGCTGGAATTGATCGGTGACCGTGGCCCGGCCCCGAGCAATGCGCCACGGTTGTCCGGGCACGCCGGGTCCGTGTCGCGCCAGAACGATCCTCAAGCTCGACCGGCGAAGGCCTAGGGACTTCGCCATATTCGGCGATCTGCGTGCGTCCCTGTGTCGGCGGGTGTCCTGCACATCGCTGGGGTGATGTGCCGCTGACGGTGCGCCAATCCGAGTTACCAGTCAGGATTCTCGGGCGCAACCTACCCTAGCCAGGCGGTTGGATCGCCGAGGTAGAGGCCGCACGCACGGTCGAGCACCTCTTCGGGTGTTCCAGTGGGCGTCCCGCGAGGCAGCACCGGGGGCTCGTATCCTTCTTTGCTCGCCAAGTAGATGGAGAACCCCCACCATGACGCGGTGTCGAGGTAGCGCAGCCGACAAAGGGGAAGGGACTCTCGGTCGGCGGTGGCCCCTGCGATGTAGGCGTAGATCCCGCGTGTACGCACCGAGATCGAGGCGAGCTCCGGCCAGCGTTCCCGACGACGTTGCCTGAGACTGGCTTCGAGCCTGTGCCGGGTGGCGTCAGGGATAGGTATCAACTCGCATCGTAGGAGTTGCTGGGCTACGCCGCCGCCCCGGGTCTTCTGCCGGTGTGGTGCGCTATGCGGCATTTCGCCCGGGTGGAGGTGGGCAGCAGCCACCGCCGTGAGAACCGTCGTGAGAACCAAACGGCCACAGACCGTGGAAAGTGACGGTCATTGGTGGTAAGTTCTGGTCGATTTGGAATGAGAACAGGTCCAGCTCATGGAACTTAAATGAACCTGCCGGGTACTCATGGTATATGACGGATAAGAGGTCATTTAGAACTACGGATCAGAAGGTTCCAGGTTCGAATCCTGCCGAGCGCGCCAAAATCCCAGGTCCTCAGAGACTTGTCGTCTGTGAAGGCTCAATTTTGAGAAGCCAACAAGTTCGTGTCGACCGTGTCGTCCTCACTGTAAAGGACCTGTTCGGAGGCCGGAAAGTCCCTCGATTTCGGTGCACCAAGAGCCAACAATGCCGTCTGGTGATCGCGGTGAGGCGCATCACTGTGCCGATTGAGACCGGTTCCCGGTGACCGCCGCCGTCGCTGGCAGGGTGCGCGTGTGGTCGGGTCAACACCAGGAGCACCAGACGAGATTCATCGACGCCCTCAATCAGAGCAGAGAAGCGGAGGACCCTACGGGACTGCGTCCGCAGGTCTATGCCTGCGCGTTACTCAAAGGAATACGGTGGAACCGTGAAACCTGAAGCCCAGTGGTATCTCATTGATGCTCTCGTCAACGCTCGTGCCCTCGAGGCGTTCGAGACGATATCGAATCCAACCGGGGCGAGTTGAGCCACTTTGAGTGCCAAGCTGTTCCGGATCGAACATGTGCGTGCACGCCGGTTCCTCGATGATGAGTTCACCATCGCTTGCGTGGAGATGGCCCAGAAGCTCAAGGTCAAGTGGAAAGTCGTGATCGACAAGTACCTAGATCAAGTGGAGGAGATGCATGGGGGGGAACCGCAATCATGAACGGCTTGGCCCCGACCCGGAGCCGGCCGGGGGCGAGGCTCGGACACAGACTGGAACCAACAGCCGTCCCGACAGGGGGACGAACGTGCGGATCGCAGTGATCGGTGCCGGATCATGGGGAACCACGGTGGCGTCGATGTTGGCCGAGCGGTTTGACACCATGGTGTGGGCCCTCGAGCCCGAAGTCGCCGAGGAAATCTCGGTCCGTCACGAGAACCCGACGTATCTTGCCGACTTCACGCTGACGAGGTCACTGAGAGCGACGACAGACCAGCACGAGGCAGTAGAGGATCGCCAGTTGCTGGTGATGGCTGTGCCGGCCCAGCACATGCGGGGTGTGGCTGAACAACTCGCCCTGCTGGTCGGTCCCGACGTCGTGACGCTGAGCCTGACCAAGGGGATCGAACTCGGCACGCTCCGCCGCCCGACTGAGATCCTCGCTGAGGCGTTCGGACCTCGCCATCGCGGTCGTATCGGCGTCCTCGCCGGTCCCAATCTGGCCCGTGAAGTCATGGCGGGACAGCCGTCGGCCACCGTGGTGGCCATTCCCGACCCTGACATCGCCCGTTGGCTGCAGTCTCTACTGAACAGCGCTCACTTTCGCGTCTATACGAGCGACGACGTCCTCGGATGTGAGATCGGCGGCGCGGTCAAGAACGTCATCGCCATCGCCTCTGGCGTCGCAGATGGCCTTGGTTACGGTTGGAACACTCGTGCCGCTCTCATCACCCGTGGCCTGGCTGAATTGGCCCGGCTGGGCGTCGCTCTGGGCGGGGATCCTCTGACCTTCCTGGGCCTTGCCGGCAACGGCGACCTGATCGCGACTTGCAGTAGCCCAGAGAGCCGCAATCACCGAGTCGGGGTGGCGCTAGGGCAGTCCCGGAACCTTGGCGACATACTGGCCGAAACGAACATGGTCCCCGAGGGAGTGGATTCCACACCGGCCGTACTTGCCCTGGCCGGCGAAGCAGGCGTCGAGATGCCTGTCGTTGAGCAGGTGGGCGCCATGCTGGCGGGGGAGCGGTCGCCCGAGGCGGCCGTGGCGTCACTCATGGGACGCCGACTCACTTCGGAGTTGCACGACCTTGGTTCCGCGCGGCACCACGAGTTATCCGGTGATTTGCCGTGAGCCGGACGGTACGATGGGTGGCGGTCCACTCGTTCGTCGCGGGATCAGGCAAGACGGTCCGGGCGCGACCCTGAGGCGTTAGGTTCGGTCCTGATCGCAGTTCTCCAAGGCGAAGGGCACCAAGAAGTCATTCGCATCGCTGGATCTGGACTTTGAAGCAGTTCTCCGCTCTTCGGACGTCGCGATGGTCGGATCGCTACAGCGGCTGTGAACGTGGTTGCCGAAGCCAGTGATTGTTTCGACCCTTGGGCTGGCGGGAGCGGACCTTTGCGGATCGTCGGGTCCGATGTGGTCGATTGCAAGACATTGCCTTCGACGTGAGCGCCGGGGGTCCGGAGATGGCTTGGTTACGCGGCCACCGGCAAGTACCCGTGGATGAGACCACCAAGCACGTCGTGGCGATCGATGTGTTGGAGCAGCGGGAGAGTGGGGGGGACCACACCGGTAGGCACCTTGAGATCGATGCCTCGATGAGGGCGCTGGCCGTTGTAATCGCCGACGAACTCCCGATGAACTCGCTCTAGATGGCGATGGTCGAGGATGAGGGTCCAATCCAGGAATTCAGTCCGGACCGTCTTCACCCAACGCTCCGCGTAGGCATTGGCCCCGGGGTGATCGGACCGATGTCTTGATCACCCGAATCCCTTCGGAGCGGAACACGTCGTCGAAGCCAGCCGTGAACTTGGTGTCCCGATCCCGGATGAGGAACTTGATGGACCGAACCCGGTCCGCGAGATCACCGACCAGATTGCGGTCCACCTGGGTGACGAAGGCAGCGGTCGGATGGTCAGTGACTCCCAGGATGTGCACTTCCCGTGTCGACAACTCGATCACAAATAACATGTAAAGGAGTTTCAGCCTCACAGTGTCCACGGTGAAGAAGTCCGTGGCCAGCCCGCAATGGGCCCGGGAACGCAAGAACTCCGACCACGTCGGCCCGCTCCGTGGCACAGGCCCGAGCCCGCGCTGTCGGAGGACTCGCCGGATTGATCTGGACGAGACGCGGATCCCAACCCTTCGCAGCTCGCCCTGGATGCGCACGCATCTCCAGCGTCGGTTCTCCCGACCCAGCCGGACGATGAGGCCGCCAGTTCGTTGCTCATCGGTGGTCGACCAGGGCCGCTCTGCATGCTCCCACCGTCGCCATTCGCGCTTGGCCGCTTCCCGATGCCAACGCAGCAGCGTGTCGTGGGTGACCAGGACCGCCACCGAGTTCGAGGGAGCAAGCGGCTGAGAGAAGCGAGAATCGTTCGATCCGCTGACCGATACTGGACATGCGGGTGAAGCTGACGTTCGAGAATACGGACGTGGTGGCGGAGCACGACGTCCTTGCCGGAAGCGCTTCGACGCCACGACATCGCAAGGCCGAGGATGCGACGCAAGCCGATATAGAGGAGGGAGAAGGCCACATCGGATGATGCCTGAAGCCGCCGCGAACTCCAGTTCAGGGGGCCCGGTCGACATTGTGATGCCCTTTAGCTTGGCTGACACCGATTGGCCGACTCACCATGGTGATGCGGATCGAACCCGGCCGCCCGGTCGCTCATGTGGCCAGTCTCACTTACCGGTGCGCCAAGATGATCGGAGGGCCGGCGCCAATGAGGCGTGCAGACAGTGCTTCCGCCGAACGGGACTATCCGTCAGTTCACGGGACTTCTTCCGCAGGACGTTCCACATCGCGGTGCTCGGAAAGGCCCGTCGCTCGGGGCGCCGCGCCCCTTGGATCTCCTTGTCGCGGCTTACCTGCGAACTGTTGTGACGGGAGTACTGGGAAGAGCCACCTGCCAATCGTACTGTCGCCCCAATGGTCTCGGAAGTCATCTACGTAGTGGTAGTAGGTCCTCAGCGCACGGCTGGTGGGGTGTCTCACCATCAATGGGTGGACATGAGTCGGGCCGGACTGGGCCCACAGCGCCATGTGAAGGGCCAACACGCTCGGGCCCTCGCTGTACCAGGGCCACATGACGTCATTGAATGGTGACGTCTTGGTCCGGTAGGAACTATCCGGCAGATGCTCCAGCAGCGAAATGACATCGAGACTTTCTTCCCTTTCGTGAGAGCGGAAACTCTCGATCAATGGCTCGATGATCGCCTCCGCCTCGGGGGAGGCCAGCCGAGAAAGATCGTCCGCCTTGACTCCTTTGGTCAGCGCGTCCCACGCTTGCTGCAGCTTGGCCCGATGGTGACACCCCTCACGCAGCCGGACGGCCAACGGTTCGCCACCGGGCACGGCCTCCAAGAGAGGGCACAGGACACCACCAAGTACGGAGTCATGGACGGCAATCGCGGCGTTGAGCCGGTAAGCCGCCTCCGCCTGTTCCAAACCGGTCCGGGTAGAACGCAACTCGACGATCAGTTCCTCCACCGTAGCGTCGTAACCCGTGAGGAGGTCTCGTATCGAGGGCGGCGATCCGGTCGGTTGGCTCTTCAGTAGATCCACCTGCTGAGCTCGTGGCGACTTACGTGTGCCTTGAGGATCTGACCATCCCCAATGGCTATCGCTCCAATCATGGAACCTGTCTCCATAGCGGTAGATCGTCTTCAGTACCGCCGATCTCGGATGCTTCACCGTCGCCACGTGGGTCCGAGTCGGAGCATGCTCGGCCTCGATGGCCATCTTTGCCGCGACAACGTCGGGGTTGGAACTCCCAGCTGCCGCGTCCAATACCCCTCCGACTTCTATGGTCTCGTCGCGGACGTGTTCGGCGAAACTGCGCTCCAGGCCCTCGAGGATCCGCTCGATCTCTTCGCCGGAGACTGGATACACGTTGCGCGCCGCAACATTGTGGCTGACCGCCTCGAAGCGGCCCAACAGCTCGGCGCGCTCCTCGCAGCCCTGGCGCAGCCGCTCAGCGACCGCTGATCCACCGGGAAGGTCCTCAAGGTGCGGGCACAGGGCCGACACGAGCACCGCGTCATGCACGGAGATCGACCGGCGCAGAGTGTTGTGTAGGACCCTGACCCGGTCGAGGCCCGTGGTCGACTCGAGTGCCCCATGCAGCGCATCCTCGACTTCCCGGTCGTAAACGGCGAGCAGGTCCCTCAGGGGGGTCGGGGCCGTGTGCGACCCCACTCCGGCCTCCATGTGCTGCCCGCTTGCGGCAACGCGCATCGTGTCCACGTCGCCGGCCGGGCTGCCCAGCGCCTCCGGGCCGGTCGGCTCATTCCGCTGTTCCGAGTCAAGGCTGTGCTCACCGGGGACGTTCATGTGTGAATTCCTCCTCCGGCACCGCTCACCGATCCGACGCCACCGGGCTGATGGCACCAGCATGGCTCGGGCCCCGGCGGACCGGTAGGGCCGAACGGCCCTTTGCGGGGAGAGACCCTTTTCGAGTGCCCTCCGCTCGGCGATACCCGGCGCGGGCTCGCAAGCTGCCACCACCAGGTCCCCGGTAATCGGCGAAGGCGGCGGCGCCGAGGTCCTGTGCCTCACCCACACCGAAGCGAACCCCGTGGCGACGACGCGACCTGTCATGCTGTTCCGATGCTGATGCACCGTTTCGCGCTCCATGGTGTTCGCGAGCTGGTCCACCGGAGCGCACCCGTGAGGGATACCGGAGAGCACACCTCGTGACTGGGCCGCCCGTTGCGTTGGTTGGTGACGGCGCACTCGTACCCTGCGTGGGAGGGAGTCAGCGGCCCTACCTTTCCCTCGACGCCGCCGCCTCCACTGCCTGCCTGCCTTCGGTCCATCGCCGGGTCGACGAGTTCGTCCCCTGGTACTCGAGCATCCACCGTGGCGCCGGCTACAAGTCCCAGTTCGCCACAGCCGCGTACGAGGATGCTCGCCGTGCGGCGCTGGCCTTCGCCGGGCGCGCCGGGCGCGACGATGTGGCCATCATCTGCCGCAATACCACTGAAGCGCTCAACCATCTCGCCTACCGTCTCCGCCTTTCCCCCGAAGACGTCGTGGTGACCACCGTCGTGGAACATCACGCCAACCTCCTCCCCTGGGCACGGGTGGCCACCCGCCGCTACATCGAGTGTGGGGCAGATGGCACGTTCAGCGTCGAGGACGTCGAGGCTGCGCTGGACGAGCAACCACACCCTCGGCTCCTCGCCGTCACCGGCGCTTCGAACATCACCGGCTGGCTTCCGCCCATCGAGGCGATCATCGGTGCCTCTCACCGGCGCGGCATCCCCGTTACCCTCGATGCCGCCCAGTTGGCGCCGCACCGCCCCATGCCCGAGGACGCCGACTTCGTGGCCTGGAGCGGGCACAAGATGTACGCCCCATTCGGAGCCGGCGTACTCGTCGGGCCTCGCCAGGCTTTCAGTGCCGGCGACCCCTTCCTGGCTGGCGGCGGCGCGGTCGACCTCGTGGATCTGGACGAGGTCGTCTGGACGGACCCCCCCGATCGGGAGGAAGCGGGCTCGCCCAACGTGATCGGTGCGGTCGCCTTGCACGCGGCCATCGACGCGCTCGGTGACCTGGGCTGGCCGTCTATCGTCGACCACGACCGACGTCTCGCCCGCCTCTTGCGGAGCGGGCTCGCATTGATCCCCGGCGTTCGCCTGCTCGGCCCGAGCCTGGACGTCGAGACGCTGCCGGTCGCGGCGTTCACCGTGGACGACACCCCCCACGCGCTCGTTGCCGCCCGCCTGGCGGCCGAGGACGCCATCGGTGTCCGCCACGGCTGCTTCTGCGCCCATCCCTATCTGGTCCGCCTGCTCGGACTCTCCCAGACGGAGGTGGTCGCCTACCGCGATGACGTCCGTCGTGGGGACCGCAGCCGGATGCCCGGAGCGGTCCGGGTCAGCGCGGGGATCAACACGACAGAAGCAGATGTCGAGCGGCTACTGGCCGCGGTGGCCCGTATCGCCAGCGGCGAGGAACCGCCGATCGAGTACCGCCAGGATCCCCACACCGGCGATTTCAGCCCCGATCCTGAAGCGGCGCTCTGGAACCTTGACCTCGGTTCGCATGGATCCTGGTGCTCACCGGGGTAGTCAGGGCACCGGTGGAGTCGACCCAGGCACTCGAGCAGGCCGGGCTCCGTCTGGTCGAGGCCGACCTCGCCTACTGCCTTGAGCACCCCCGGGACCCCGAGGCAGACGGCTACCCGATCAACGCCGTTCAGAGGATATTCATGAAGCTGGCGTGACAGGATCGCCGGCCATGGCCACCATCACCCACACCGACGACGCTGCCACCTCTGACGCCGAGATGGTGCTGTCACTCGTGCCCGCCGTCGTCTGCTTCTGGTCGTGGCGTCAGTCCGGCCCCGGGCGATTAGTCAGTGCTATGCGGGATTGACCGCCACCCCCCGGGTGAACCAACTCCAGGGCTTCGGGCCGACCCCGTAGCGCTGGGCAACGTCGTCGAGGACGAAGCCGGCACCACGGACCAGAGAGACGGGGTCCCGGGTGAGATGGCAGCCGTCGGCCAGCCGGCGTTGGACGGGCTCCAGGCGGTGTTGCCACGCCGCCACCCCCGGATCGGGGGCAAGGCCGTGCTCGAGGAAGTGGAACCGGCCTCCGGGGCGAAGGACCCGTCGGACCTCCGCCAGGGCGGCGTCGACGTCGGGAATCGTGCACAGGGCGAAGGTGCACAGGGCGTCGTCGCAGGAGTCCTCGGGTAGCGGGATGGACTGGCCGTCGAGCCCCACGAGTTCGACGGGAACCGGTGACCGTTCGATTCGTTTCTGGGCAATCCGGAAGGCCCTGGCCGAGGGCTCGACGGCGAAGACCCGCTCGACCGACGAGGGATAATGGTCAACATTGTGGCCCGAACCGAACCCGATCTCGAGTACCCGTCCCGACAGACCGCTGGACAACTCGGCGCGCCATCGGCGCAGCCCGGCAGTCCCGCACGCCCGGTCCACCAGTACAGGGAGGATCCGCTCGCGGTAGAAGCCCATGCCGCCAGACTACCGAGCCCATGCCGCCGGCGATCGCCACGTCGTCAGCCGCCTTATGACCGGCTGGTTAGGGTCCCCCGGAGTGAACACGCGCGGTACGGCCTGACAGAGTGGAAGCCAGCCGGGAGGCCCTCGCGCGATCCTTCACGACGGTCCTGTCCCACCTGAACGAGGTGCAGCGCCGTGTGGTCACACGGGCGATGTCGGCGGCCTTGGGCCAAGGCGGAAAGACGGCAGTGGCCGAAGTGTCGGGCATGAGTCGCAACGCCGTGATCAAGGCCGAGCGTGAAGTGGTGGCTGGCATCGAGCCGTCGAGCCGTTAACGTGCCGTCGGTGGCGGATGGTCCAACGGTCACCGAGTGAAACTATGGAATATCGAACATTCCATGCTGCCAGTGGAGATCGGACTCGAGATCACGGTCTGCCACTGGTCTCCTACCGGACCATCACCGAGCTGATCTCAGCGACGACCACCGCCAATGGGCTCACCATCCGGGCCGAGGAGGACCTCAACCACTACGAGACCGGCACGAAGGTCCGTGCCGCTCGCTTGAACACGGCCTGCCGCAGGCGCCCGCGCCAACTAAGCGCAGTATCCGGCGGTCAGCGAGCCTCGCCCACTCTGTTCATTGCCAAAGGTACCTGGAAGACTTATCAAGAGCCAGGCATCACCCCCGACTCCAGTGGTGGTCAATCAGAGGAGAACCGAAGTGAACGATTTCCCACCGGCGACAGCTACCGACCACGCTGAGGCCTCGCGAAACATGCTGGAATCTGCTGCTCAATGACGCACTTCTCGTTGGTCATAGGGAACATCTGGGCACAGAAGGCTCGGTCGACCGGCATCACACTGGCCGTTGCTCTTGCGGTGATGACCGTGGTTACCCTGACCGTCGTCAGCAATGGACTGGAGAACGCTGCAGCGGCTGTGCTGACCATCGGAAAGGCCGATTTCACGGTTGCCCAGAAGGGCGTCTCGGACATTCTCTACAGCAGCTTGGACAACGGTCAGGTGGCCCAGATCCAATCGACCCCTGGGGTCAAGAGCGCCGTCGGCGTCCTACTCGAGACCGAGAGGATCAACGCCGCCAATCCACTCTTCATTGAGATAGGCATCCAACCAAGCGATCTCGAGTCGTTCGGGGTCACTATTCTCGCCGGCACCGCTTACGGCCCGGACGCCCCCAACGAGGTGATGCTCGGGTGGCGCGCCGCCCAAGATCTCGGTCTACACGTGGGGGATCAGTTCAAGGCCAACGGAACCTCGAACACTGTCGTCGGCATCTACTCGACAGGGATCTCATATGGCGACCTCGGGGCCATGTTCCCGTTGCCGGCGTTGCAGGCCTACAACCGAGTACCCGGTTCGGTGACACTCGTCTTCGTGAAGGTCGTGCCCGGGCAGTCCGTGGCAAAGGTACAAGCGACATTCGAGGCTGCGCACCCGGAGCTCACAACGATCCGAACCGCCTCACAGTTCGGCCGTGCGGACCGCAATCTCGTGTTCCTGAAGGCGGCAGTGACCGGCAGTACCGTCCTTGCGATCCTGATCGGGGCAGTCATCGTCGGCAACACGATGCTTCTCTCACTCTTCGAACGGACACGCGAATTCGGATTGCTGCGAGCTATCGGTTGGGCGCGGAGTCGGGTGGTTGCCATGGTCGTCTCGGAGAGCTTGATATTGGCCTTGATCGGCTCGGCGATCGGGGTGGGGCTGTCGTTCGCCGTCGCCGCCGGCCTGGAGTCCTTGCCCCAGTTGAACGGCGTTCTCCACTCGAGTTTCACAGCTGAGGCGTTCTGGCGCGGACTCGTCGTCGGCTTGGGCATGGCTATTCTCGGCTCGCTGTATCCGGCCATTCGGGCCGCAAACCTGACCCCGGTAAAGGCGTTGAGCAATGAGTGAGCATGACGTGGATACCCGCCCCATGATCGAGACCCATGACGTGAAGAAGATCTACGCCAACGGAAAGGTGCAAGCGCTCGACGGCGTCGACCTGAGCGTGAGCGCTGGCGAGTTCGTTGCCATCACCGGGCCTTCGGGCTGCGGGAAGTCGACCCTGCTCAGCCTGCTCGCGGCGTTGGACGGTCCGACGTCAGGGACCATTCGGGTGGGCCCCTACGAACTGCAGCATCTCAGAAATGCCGACCGCTTCCGCCGGCAGGAGGTTGGGCTGGTGTTCCAACTCCACAACCTGCTGCCGCGCCTCTCTGTGCTGGGCAATGTCGAGATAGCCATGATGGGTTCGGAGCGCCCCCGCGCCGAGCGAGCTAAGCGAGCGCAATCCCTGCTCCGAGACGTCGGACTCATTGACCTTTCGGACCGTCGACCAACACAGCTGTCCGGAGGGGAACGCCAGAGGGTAGCCGTGGCTCGCGCTTTGGCCAATGATCCGTCGGTGCTTTACGCCGATGAGCCGACAGGCAGTCTGGACAGTAGATCGGTGTCGACGGTACTGGGGTTGTTCGAGAGGCTCCGCACGGATCACGGGGTAACCATCGTTCTCGTAACCCATGACGTCGCTGTCGCCGCTTCTGCGGATCGAACTGTTCATATGCTCGACGGAAGGATCGTCGAACCGTAGCCATGGCGATGTTGTGCAGTCGCACAGTGAGTCGTCTCAGCAGGCTTGCCGACCGAACCACTCAGCCGTGATGAGTGAGGCTCAGACCTGCGTCTTCAGCTCCGGAGGCTGAGCACGAACGTCAAGGCCCGTTCTCGGCGTCGCGAGACCAGCCAATGGGGCCGTGCCCATTCGTGGCAGTTCAGATGTTGGCGAGATTTGGGCCGGTTGCGTCCGGATCGCTCAGAAGCTCGTGCGCGATCTCGCGATTGTTGCCTGCCCATGAACGACTGGGATACCCGAACAGACGTGTTCGCTGCGCGTTATGGGGCACCATTCTCTCGGGCTGGCATGCAAGCCACCCGCTCGAGCGGTGTACGCGATGAGCCGGCGGACAATCTCCGGTGTCGCGTTCGGCTTGTCGCGTTTTCGGTGAAGGTTCGCAGGCCACACGGTAGCTGGCCCGTCTGGAGCTCGGCCGGCGGGGGATGAGTCGGCGTACTCGTTCGAGGCAGCGGGCTCGTGTCGGTCCGATGGCGCCGATTGGCATGTCGAGCAGCATGCTCAGGGCTTCGCAACTCATCGGGTTCGCACCGGTGAGGGACCGCAGGTTGGACTGACACGGCTCCGGCAGTTGGGCGAAGATTGCCCAGAGCGCCGTCCCGTTCCTCGTTTGTGGTCGGTCGAATGGGATGTGACGTGGTCGTCGGTGGAGGCTCTGCCGGTTGTGTTCTTGCCGCCCGACTGAGCGAGGACGCCGGTCATACGGTGATGCTCGTCGCGGCAGGTCCCGACCACCCTGACGTGCGCCCACTGCCGCGCGACATCATCGACGCGTCGGAGCCGACTGTCGACCACGACTGGGGCTATACCGCTGACGCGGAACTCGACCGGGGGATCCCGGTGCCTCGAGCTCGGATCATGGGCGGGTGCTCGGCCACGAACGCGTGCTTCGCGCTGCGTGGCGCGCCGCAGGATCACGACGGCTGGGCAGCGTTCGGCAGTCCCGGCTGCAGCTTCGCCGACGTTCTCGACGACTTCCGCCCCCTGGAGAGCGACGAGGCCTTCCGCGATCAGTGGCACGGTTCGGACGGCTTGATCCCGATTCGCCGTCACTCGCGGAGCGAGATGAACCGCGCCCCGGCGGCATTCCTCGACGGAGCGGTCGCGTTTGGTCATCGGTACGTCGAGGACCACAATCGGCCAGGCGCAGTCGGAGCCGGACCGACACCTCGCAACGTCCGCGACGGCATGCGCATGAGTACCGCGGTCACGAACCTCGCCCTGGCACGATCGCGAGCGAACCTCACCATTCGGCATGACACCGTGGCGGCACACGTCGAGTGCTCGGGGACGCGCGCTACTGGGATCCGTCTCCTCGACTGAGCCTTCATCGAAGCGGCCCGTGTGGTGCTCGCAGCAGGAACGTACGCCAGCCCCATGATCCTTGCCCGCTCGGGCATCGGTCCGGTCGCCGAACTCCAGGCGCTCGACATCGCGCCCGTCGTGGATCTGCCCGGGGTCGGATCGAATCTCGTTGGCCGCCCATTGATCTCCATCGACCTTCCTACTCGACCGTCTCCCGGTCCGAGTCGTTTTCAAGCTCACGTTCCATTCTGCGGCAGCGGACCTCGCCGGACCCGCCGACTTGCTGCTGTTCACTGCGGGCCGGTTCGACGTCGGACCGGACCAAAGTCCGAGTGGCGCCGTGTTCGGAATTGTTGCAGGACTCACGGCACCCCGATCGCGCGGCTGGGTACGTTTGGCTTCCAGCAAGCCGAGCAACGCACCCCGAATGCATCTCGCCTACCTCACCGATGCCGATCACCTTGAGCGCATGCTCGACGCCGTGACCGAGGCACGGCGACTCGCGCTCAGCGAACCCGTTGCTGCGATTACAGCCGGGACGGAACTCTCGCCCGGACCGGCATTCCCGACCGACAACCGCGACGCACTCGCTGCATGGGTCCGCACCGCCGTCTCCACCTTCCATCACCCCGTTGGCACCTGCGCCATGGGCCCCGATCCCGCTCTGGGTGCGGTCACCGACTCGCGTGGCTCGGTACATGGGATCGACGGCATCACGATCGCCGATCCTGCCGATCCTGCCGATCATGCCGATCATGCCGACCGCGACCACGAATCTCCCGACGATCATGGTGGCAGAGCACATCGCGCGGTGGCTCCGAAGCACGTAATCCGACGATCGCGACTCTCGGAACTGAGGTAGACGAGACTCCGCGACAGCTTCCAAACCCGAGCCGAAGGTCAATTCTCCGCCGCCCGACCGAGGCTGGCATCGAGGGGATCGTCGGGGAGAACAAACAGGATGGACGCTGGACGATCTCGCTTCTGAAGCCGGCATCCACCACCGCACCGTCGCCGCACCGTGGATGCCGGAGTGACTCCGAACGCCGGCTCCGGGTCGCGCTATTCGCGGCCGACCAGACACCTCAAGTCGACCTCTTGGCACTCCCGTGGACGCTCTTCATGGGCTGCCCTTCGCTGCATGAGGATCGCCTCGCGCGCACACCAATTGGCCTTGTTAGGCTTCGCACCCGGACCGACGTGTGATTGGAGTGGACATGCCAGGATTTGTGCAGATCATGGAGATCAAGACCTCGCGGATCGACGAGTTGGAGGCGCTCGTGAAGAAGATGCAGGAGGAGCGGGGCGACTCGCTACTCTCCACCCGGGCAGTCCTCACCGCGGACAGGGACCGCCCCGGGTACTACGTCAACATCATCGAGTTCAACTCTTACGAGGAGGCGATGAAGAACTCGAACGACCCCGCCACCAGTGAGTTCGCCAAGGAGATGGGCGTCTTGCTCGAAGGGCCGCCAAAGTTCTACAACCTGGACGTCCGTCACGAGATGTAGCTGGACCGGCCATGAGCCAACCCAGTAACAACGGGCGTCGAGAAGTGCTCGACTTGCTGGACTTGCCGCGTCGCTCGAACAAGACCGTCCCCTAATCACGGTGCTCAATTGCGTCAGGGCTGTCCCAGATAGCGGGTCGTTGGGACACAGGTGGAGGTGGACGCCCCAACCCCCTGTGGATACGGTCCTGGGCGTGGACATTCCGGAATCAGTGGCAAACGCACAGTCGCGAGCGAATCGCTTCGGCTTCGAGCTCTCCTCCGAGCCAGAGGTGGGACGGCTGATGTCCTGCCTGGCCAATGCCGTTCCCATCGGGGGTCGGATCCTGGAGATCGGCACGGGATATGGAGTGGGTCTCTCCTGGATCGTCCACGGTGTCGGAACCCGGACCGATGTGGAAGTGGTAAGCGTGGAGCTCGATCCTGCGATCGCAGAGAAGACGAGGAGTGCCGGCTGGCCGGACTGGGTGTCGATCGTCGAGGGAGACGGGGCCAACCTCGTCGGCACGATCGGCTCGTTCGACCTGATCTTCCCGGATGCCCCTGGTGGAAAGATCTTCAAGCTTCGCAAGACGATCTCCACACTCCGACCAGGGGGGCTTCTCCTGGTCGATGACATGGACTTGACCGCGCACGAGGATCCGGCGTTGCGAGACGGCCTTGCCTCCGTGAGGGATCGACTCGTCACCCATCCCGAACTCGTCTGCGTGGAGCTGCCCGTAGCTAGTGGCGTCATTCTCGCGAGCAGGCGGAGGACCTAGTCGGAATCGTGTCCCCGACCGCCGGGAGCGAGAGACAGTCATCGATTGCGACTCGTTGACTCGTGATGATGCGACTCTGTCGCCTACTCGGTAGATCGGTACGGGAGTTACATTGCACGCAGTGCAGCGGTGTCCCGGGTGACGACCTACTTTTCGATGTAGATGGTCAGCGGCGGGACTACCCCGTGCCGCTCCATAGCTGTCCCTAGCTCAGCAGGCGGTGAGGCAAGGGCCGCCATCACTGTCGCCGGATCATCAACGTCACCGATGATGGCCACGGCGTTGCTTCCATCTTCTGCAACCAGATCCACCGCATTCAAGCCCCCCATGCCAGCAATGGCTTCGGCTCGCTCTGCCTTGAAGCTCAACCAGTTTCCAACGTCAACGACGCCATGCGTGATAACCATCTTCGGCATACCATCTCCTCTCAGAAGGCGTCGTCTTGGATGCGGCGCTGGGACCCCTGTATAGCGTGAGCGGTACCACCTGCGATCGATCATTTCCTACGTTGTGCTTCCGTGACCAGATCCCTACTAGCTGTGGGCGCTCCGGCGCCGTATGGAATACGCTTTCACCGAACTGAGCGGCCAGAGCTCTCAGGTAACGAGAGAAGGTCACTATGTCCTCGATCGCCGGTTTGGAGGGCGCTCCTGGCACCGATGCACGGGTGTCATTGGCAGAGTGCAGCCAGAGCCGATGGAAACCGAGCGGATCGACAGGGTCGACCGCTTGTGCCCGGATTGCGGCAGGCCGATCGAGGCACAGGCAGCGACGCAAGGGCCATTTCGCATTTGCCGTACTTGTTGCGACGCGTATGTGGAGAAGGCCGGTCGGTAGTCGAGCCAAAGGCCCTAACTGTGAATGAGCTTCCACCACCACGCAGGCTCAGCCACGGTGTGAAGCAGTCTCAATGGCACGATCTCGGTCTGCTTTCCTAGGGTGAACCGGGCGGCGCCGACCTGATTGTGAGGGGTCCGCTCCTTGGGAGCCGCCAAAGACATCGTATCCAGGACCACTCGTTGGCCCGGCACGCCGAGCAACCACGAAGCTTGCGAGGCGATTGCCGGAACCTTGTGACGAACTCCGTCCCAATCCGATGTGGCGGTGCCCAACGCGGTCCCCGGCTTGGCCACGGCGACTGGAACGACGGCCGCTTCGGAAGCATCAAGGAGATTTTCAACGAGGGGGCCGGTATACCGGAGGGGATACTGCGCCTCCAACGCACTGTAGGGAGCGGTTGTGATGGTGCTGGCAGGTGTCGCTGCCACCGCTGCTGTGGTGGAGGAGGCGGTGGGTGGACTGGTGACGGCCGCCGAGGATTGTTCCCGCTGCGCCAGGGCCGATGCCATGACCAGCACCGAGTGTCCCCGGATCGTCCGGTAGCCGGCCAGCACCATGCACCCGGCGGACTGGGCTGTGTACCCGGATTTGACGCCGACGACCCCGTTAGTGCCGACCTCCGTCACAATGTTGTGGACCGTGCCGACCAGAGGAAGGCTGACAGTGGGCATGCCAACGACGTCGGCAAATGCCGGAATGGCCATTCCTGCCGCAGCGATTCTCAGACTGTCGGCCGCTGTCGAGACCGACTGTGGCTGAAACCCGCTGACGTCGACGTAGTGCGTATGCACAGCGCCGAGCGAGGTGGCCAGTGAGTTCATTTTGGCGACGAATGCCGATTCGGTACCTGCGTCCCAAACCGCGATGCTGTACGCGATGTCGTCGGCGGATTGATTCAGCAGCGCCTCGAGCATTTGCAGCTCCGTGAGACTTTCACCCATCTGGAGGGGGACGTTCGTCTGGTCAGTTTGCAGGTCGACGTCGAACTGAGCAGCATCGGCCGCGGTGATGGTGATCGAAGGACCGCTTGCGTTGAGCGCAAGTGGATGGTCGTGGAGAATCACCACGGCAGTGGCCATTTTGGTCAACGAGGCGATGGGAACGGGACCCTCCGGTCCGGACTGTTGTGCATAGCCAAGAGAGGGAATGGCGACCGCAGCCTGGCCAGCGGTCGGCCAAGGGAGTGCCGGGGCGGACCCACGGACCAAGGAGTAAGAGTGTCGAACGGAAGGGAGCGTTGGCTGCGCCAACGGCCGGCTTACGCGCTGCGCGGCGAGCAGACCACTTGACAGAAGCACCACCACGACGAGCACGGCCAGCGACCACTTGATCCTGCGACGGCTCCGGCGACGTCTGGCGTGTTGTGGTCGCTCCACCCCAACGGGTGCTGGCATCCTTGGGCCACCTGGCACCGCCGCCATCGCCTCGTCGGTGGCTGGTTCCGCAAGGGCGCTCAACGACCCTCCGTCCTCGGCCGTCATCGGCTCGACTTGTTGCTTTTGCTCATCAGCTACGTCTCACTACTCCCGGCGCTCTCTACGTACTCGTTACGGGCAATCGGCCCCGGCAAAGCCTAAACGCGGGGGCCGAAGAAACCTGTCATCCATCGCCTGAGGACAGGAACCAAACCCAAGCGCTGCGATGCACTGTGGTCCTCAGCTGATGCAGCTGAGTGCCTACCAACAAGGTAATGTCATTGTTCGAGTCATGCCATCATCTGTACACCAATGTACGTGTGTACACATTAGGCATCCATCCCAGAGAGTTCCGTTGTTCGCTGGTTGCGGGGTTTACCAAGTTGCCGGTGAATCTCAACTGCACCGGCTGAGGACGTCCATAGTGCAACGAGTCTTCGACCTGCCTAGCTGAGAACATCTGCGGCTGAGACGGCTCGGAAGCAGGTCGCCGCGAGCGGGGATCTGCTTCTTGGGCTGGAAAGACAGTTTCACGTCCCGGTCTTGATGGCACACCCATTCGCTACAGTGGGACCTGACGCATCCAGAGGAGTCGAGGGACCTGGCCCGATGACGCTCCGCCAACCGACCGAGAGGCACGGTGGCAATGCCGGGATCGATGAGGAGGAATTGATGACCGAGGAATCTCTCGCCGCGCGGGTTGCGCTGATCCAGAGCAACCGCACGTGGTCGCCGCTCGACGATGTTGCCAGGGCCGTGTCGGTGGCAAGCGAAACGGAACGTCGGATCTACGTGGAGCAGCGATCAGGCCTCTACCGTTGGAGTTTGGCGCACGCCGGCGGCGGCTATCCATTGTTGAGGATCGCGGCGCGATTTCTCGGTGTCGATTACCACCGAATCTACGTCGGGTTTCGAACTCTCCCAGATGGTACAGCCATCATCTGCGACGACCCTGGAGCAGTGGAGGAGCCGCACGAATGGGCTCTGCTGGACGTCCCAACCGCCGTCGACCCCGTAGCGGCAGCCGAGCTGATTGCGAGCGCCACCAAGATGAGCTCTGGCAGAACGTAGGCAATGCGGATTCCCAGGCGAGGAACACGATCATCGAAGGCAAAGGTGGTACCGACTCTGAACGGTCTCAACTTCCAGAGCTGAGGACGCTTGAAGCTCCGGCCACGTCTACAGCTCGCGGGGCTGAGGACGGTCGCATGAGGCGTGACCTCGGCCAGTGAAGCTGAGAATGTCTGACGCTTCGGTTAGTTCAGGAGCTGTACCCGCTGGTAACACTGGACTTGCGTTCGCCATTGTTGGAGTAGTTGGAAGCATGGTCACTGTGTGTCCTCAGCGCACGGCGGCCTATCCGGTGGGCTACTCCAGCGAAGCGGGATCCACACCGGTGCCGCCCGCAGCGCTGCTCGCATAGGCGGCCAGGGCGAAGCGCAATACAGAGACGGCTTCGTCACCGCTCCACAGCATCGGACCCTCAGGTGCATGGAGCCAGCGCAGCCAATGGCGGCCGGAATCCCGAAAGCTGCTGGCCCAATCGTCATCGAGCGCGTGGTAGGAACGCATCTCCCCGTCGACGTAGACCTCCAGGCTCGGCTCCTGGATACCACGGCCCGTGCAGCGGTTGACCCGTGCATAGCCGCGACGGCCGGTGATTTCCCAACGTTCGTCATTGGTGTAGTAGTCGGAGCGGAGGAACATCTCGGGCGCAATTGTGATGTCCCAGACGCCTCGGATCCCACTCTGGTGCTCCCACACCAGGGTGGCGGGTGCGTCTACCTCGATGTCGCGCACCACCTCGGTCGCGCCCACCCAGGCCCGCACTTCCCTGACCGGACCGAAGAGCCAGATCGCCGTGGCCAGCTTGTGCCAGCCGTCATCGAAGACGAGGATGCCGCGGCCTTGCCGCATCTGCTGAAACTGCCACTCGTAGCTGCTCCCAGGGACGTCCCAGCCTCCGCGGCCGCTGGCCACCATCTTGATGTGGTACCCGCTCACCTCGCCGAGTTCACCTGACTCGACGATCTCCTTGAGCCTTACCAACGGTTCGTAGAAGATGTAGTTCTCCATGACCCGCAAATGGCGGCCGTTGGCCGTGGCGGCGTCGAGCATCCGGTTCGCGCTGACAAGGTCATTGCACATCGGCTTTTGCAGGTTGACGTGCCAGCCATGGCCGAGGAGCTCGGTGACACCATCGGCATGCAACGGAGCCGGCAGCAGTGCCTCGACGGCGTCGACCTCGAGACCGCTCGCCGCAAGTTCAGCGATGGACGCGAACGTCCGAGCGGCCGGCCAGTCAGCCTGTCGTTGGGCGCAGCGCTCCTCGCTCGGATCGACGAGTGCCACGACCTCGACGTCGGGATTGCCGACGTATGCACGCACGTTCAGGTCGTAGATACGTCCGAGGCCAACGAACGCGGCCCGTACCGGACGGTCATAGGGTGAAAAGGTCATCGTCGGCCCAGCTCCTCCAGAAGTTCAACACCAGTCGTCCTCGACCGACCAGCCGGTTTTCCAAAGGTCAAGGACTTCTTGACCGAACACTATTCGAAGGGGAGCGTCCGGCAGACGGTCACCGAACATGATCGGACCGTTTAGTCATTGCCTCTCGATCTTGAGGCCAGCCTCCACTGAACCGAGTCCGGCCTGTCCTCGGTGCTACCCGCGGCACCTACCGCCGTCAATAAGAGCGCGGCTGCTACAGATGACAACATCCGACATGCGGGCGTCCAGAGTTTCTATGGCTGAGAGCGTCTGATGCTCCGGTGATTCCCGCAGTCCTTCTGGCTGAGGACACTTGCGATGCAGCTTGTCCAATGCCTGGCCAGCTGAGGACAAGACGAGTCAGCTCACTTTCGACGAGGACCGTCGGATGGATGCAATAAGTATGAGAAGTTCACTCATTGGGACGTGGAGAAAAGCGGGCGACAAGCCTCTCCCCGGTGTGCGAGGGAGGACTCGGGTGTCTTCGGCCGGCTGACCAACCACTTTGTCCTCGCCTGACTCGGCCCACACCCGAGCTCGGGGATGTGGTTCTGTCATCAGTCGAATGTAGCGCGCCGCGATGACAACTGCTCGGGGAGAGGACTACCTCATCTGGTCCGATATCGCCGCGGAGCACAACACTCCTGTGATCGAGGGGAGGAGAACCCACACCAAGGGCAGGACTTCGATCCTCGCCCATCTCGCACAGGCGGGACGGCCTCGCACCGCCTTGGTCGGTGCCGTCAGAGCTCGCCCCGTGGTAGCCCGACTGCGGGCGAGGCGCTCCCGCGCAAACCACCTGTTGCCGACCCTCGAGGGCAGCGACCCCGCTCCTCATCGGCCCATCGAAGAGCTCCGGGCCGAGGTGCGTAGGCTTCACGTTCGTGGACCATGTCGACGTGCTCATCCTCGGTGCCGGGCTGTCCGGGATCGGCGCCGCCTGTCATCTCCAGACCGACCGCCCGGGCACGACGTACGCCATCCTCGAGGCCCGGGAGGTGAGCGGCGGCACGTGGGACCTATTCCGTTACCCTGGGGTCCGCTCCGACTCCGACATGTTCACCCTGGGCTATGCCTTCCAGCCGTGGCGCGAGCCCAAGGCGATCGCCGACGGACCATCGATCCTCCATTACATCCGGGACACGGCTCGCCAGTACGGCGTCGACCGCCACATCACCTACCGGCGGCGGGCGGTATCCGCCTCGTGGTCGTCGGCCGAGGCACGATGGACGGTCGAGTTCGAGCACGCCGACACCGGCGACATCGACCAGATGACGTGCGGCTTCTTGTGGGGTAACACCGGCTACTACCGGTACGACGAGGGCTACCGGCCAACCTTTCCCGGCGAGGAGCGGTTCGGGGGCCGGATCGTCCATCCCCAGCACTGGCCCGAGGACCTCGACTGGGCCGGCAAACGCATCGTGGTCATCGGCAGTGGGGCCACCGCGGTGACCCTGGTGCCGGCTCTGGCCGAGACGGCCGGGCACGTCACCATGCTCCAGCGCTCACCGACCTACATCGTGTCGGTGCCCGGGAGGGACATGGTGGCCGACGCCCTCCGGAGGGTTCTGCCGGCCAAGGTCGCCCACGCCCTCATCCGGTGGAAGAACGTGGCTCTGACCATGCTCAGCTATCAGTTGAGCCGCCGGAACCCGAAGATGATGAGGGGGGCGATCCGCAAGGGAGTGGTCAGGGCCCTGCCGGAGGGCTACGACGTCGACACCCACTTCAATCCTCGGTACAGCCCGTGGGACCAGCGCCTCTGCCTGGTCCCCGACGGGGACCTCTTCGAGGCCATCAGCGCCGGCCGGGCCTCGGTGGTGACCGACACCATCGACACATTCACCGAGGACGGGATCCGCCTGGCATCGGGCGACGAGCTCGCGACGGAAATCGTCATCACGGCCACCGGCCTCCAAATGTTACTGCTCGGGGGGATCACCCTCGAGGTCGACGGCAGACCCGTCGACACGGGATCCACCGTCGCCTACAAGGGCCTGATGCTCTGCGGAGTGCCAAACCTGGCCCTCACCTTCGGGTACACCAACGCCTCGTGGACACTCAAGGCCGACCTCACCGCCGACTATGTCTGCCGACTACTCGACACCATGGAGGAGCGCGGCATCCGCCAGTGCACGCCCGTCGCCCCCGATCCGTCCCAGCCGACCGAGCCCTTCCTCGACTTCTCCTCGGGCTATGTCACTCGGGCCATCGCGGACCTCCCCAAGCAGGGGACCACCGCTCCGTGGCGGCTTCACCAGAACTACGCGCTGGACACCCTGCTCCTCCGCTTCGGCAAGGTCGACGACGAGATCGTGTTCTCAAATCCGACCGGGACCCCGTTGGTAGTCTCTATGAAACCCGAGCCGATTCAGAGACGGATTCAGAGACGCCGGTGCCCTGAGCCAGGGGGCTGACGCGCCTGCAGCTGCGCCAGCCGTGCCTACCAAGCCCCGCATACCGAACAACGAACGCTCGCCCAGTTGCCGTGCTCAGGTACGCCCGTGTTGCCCACGGTCACGTCGAGATCAGGACCGCCGCCGCCACGGGATTCGGGCACCGGCTGCTCTGACGAGGTTGCGACGGCTCGCATTGGACCCGCATGCCGGAACAAACGCATCGTAAATGGGGTTGACTCAGGTGGATCCCGGTGAAGGTTCCGGAAGGAGTGCTTGAGGAGATGGTGAGGTTCTCTGCTTGAGACGGTGGGTCCGAGAGGGGTCTCGGGGAGTTCTCCCGGGGTCCGGATTGTGATCAGAGGCAAGCGAAGTAGGAGCGTTGCACGGACAAGGGATCTGAAGTCCCGGCCGGATCAGGTTGTCCGCTCGGATCGGCCATGATAATGGAAGTTGACCAAGGCGCCCGATCCCCGTTGATTTGTGGGACGGGCGTTTCTGCGTGCCCAGACATCGGTCCCCCTAGCCAAGCTGGAGTAAACGCCGCTGGCGGAGGCCTTCTGTGCACACCCTTTCACCTTCGCGGAGCTGTGCTGCGTCAACTGCGTAGTCCGGGGAGTGGAATTCGATCCCCGGAACTTCCACCGGAAGGTCACCACGACCAAGGGCTCCGTCGTTCCCTCCGGCGACACCACGAGTCGGGGCGGAAGACCCGTCCGGCTCCACCGGGTCGGGGCAGCAGATATCCTCCGACCCCCGCTCATGCGGCCGGACAACCCGAAACGGGACAGGAGCCGAAGACGCATCGGCTCGAGAGGTCGGGTGCCGACAACATGCCTGGCGGAGGAGACGGCGGGTGCGCGGATCCGTTACGCGTCTCCCCCGACCCCTGGGGCCCGGAGCGCGCGGTCGGGTTCTCTGCCCGACCAGCTGAGAACACCGTCCGAGAGTTCAGCACTGAGGCTGAGCCCATATCCAATGGCGAAAGGTGACAGTCGTGCCGGTCCAGACTGGGAACTGCTCCGATCTCGTTGAATTGGGGTCTTTCGGCACTATTGGAATCTTGTTCGCCGCTGGAAACTGGCGCCATGGGCACACTTGTCCTCGTAGTCATCGTGGTTGTTGTGCTCGGGGTCCTCTACCTGGCCTTGGCACTGAAGATCGTCAAACAGTACGAAAAAGGTGTTCTGTTCAGGCTCGGAAGGGTCATCGGCACCCGCGAGCCTGGCCTTCGGGTGATCATTCCGCTGGTCGACAGACTGAATCGGGTGTCACTGCGGATCGTCACCATGCCGATCCAGTCGCAGGGCATCATCACCCGGGACAATGTCAGTGTCGACATCTCTGCGGTCGCGTACTATCGCGTCATCGACGCAGTGAAGTCGGTCGTCGCTATCGAAAGTGTCAGCGCTGCCATCGATCAGATCGCCCAGACCACGCTGAGAAAAGTCGTGGGCAAGCACACCCTCGACGAAGCACTGTCCGAGACTGACAAGATCAACCTCGATATCCGCCAGGTCCTCGACAGCACGACGACCGATTGGGGCATCGAGGTGACGCTTGTCGAGCTCAAGGACATCCTGCTGCCCGAGAGCATGAAGCGAGCGATGGCGCGTCAGGCTGAAGCAGAACGGGAGAAGCGAGCCAAGATCATCAACGCGGAAGGGGAGTCTCTGGCTGCTGCCGCTCTGGGCGAGGCTTCCGACACCATGATGGCTCACCCGCTGGCGTTGCAGCTCAGGAACCTTCAGACCCTCGTCGAGATCGCGGTCGACAAGAACTCGACCGTCGTGTTCCCCGCTCCTCTGATGTCCACAATCTCCGAGCTCGGTTCCTTCATCGCCCGGGAAGCAGCGGCAGCGGACGAGCCCCTGCAGCAGCCTTCCGACCTGAGGCAAGAGCACCCTTAGGAATCAAAGGGCGTGTCCTAGTCCGAATACAGGGGTCAGGACGATGGCGTCACATCCTGGCCTATCCCCATTGACGCTACGACCGAGTCGTGGGGCTCGCTTGGAGAAGAGCTCGATCGATCGTGAATGGCCGGATCTCCGTTTCCACGTCCTTCGACACTCGGGGTTCACCTGGTCGGCAGAGAACGGCGCGAGTTTGGCGGAACTTATGCGAAGGCCTGGTCATCCATCGCAATCAGCGACGCTCCGTTACCACCACGCGACTGACACTCGAGATCGGGTATCCGCAGACGCATCAGCTGAGTTAGCCATCAGACCCACGACGCCAATCGGTTTGTCCGACCAAGCCAGCTCAGAACGAGCCTCGACGGCCGTGCCCGGCCTCAATGGCTGAGCACACCGGCCGAATCGCTGAATATCCCCTAATGGCATCACTCATAGGGTTGTCGCCCACTCGCTATCCGGCATTCTTGATCACCCGGGCCGCGCTCGCGAAAGACAGAGTGTTGGGACAACGGTCGGCCGAGGCTTGCTCCCGATCCGTCACCTTGGCTCAACGGGGAGGCCGTCAGAACGGACGAAGCTCGTCCTGGCTCTTGGCTAGGTTGTCGCTGTGACGGGCGATCATGGAACTGGCGTGGTCGTGGTGGGAGCGGGGCCAGCCGGCCCGTCGAGGGGAGCAACTGGCCGCCGTCGGCCATCCCCTGGAGGTGCCTTCAACGGCCGTTCGACCGTCACTCGAACACCGAGGAGGGCATCTCATTCCGACTGATGCGGTCGGCGAGCACTTCGAGCGCATCGTGCATCTGCTCGAACCTGCTGGGTCCGAGCAGATCGGCAATCTGCAGTTCGGCTGACCGGGCTTCGTATCCGACAGTTGTGTCGAGCCGACGTCCTTTGGCGGTGAGTCGAACGATGCGGGCGCGCCCGTCGGTGGGGTCGTGTTGGCGGGTGATGTTCCCATGCTGTTCAAGGTGGCCGAGCAGGTCGTTGACCGACTGCTTGGTGATCTGGAGCTGGTCGGCAAGCAAGGTACCCGTCATCATCCGTCCACCGGAAATGCGACCCTCGTGTCGTGACGGAGCTGGCATTCCAGGGCCCCTGTGGATTGACCGTCAAGTACGTGGCTCGGCCGATCTGATGGTTGCAGTGGGGGTCACGGAGAACGATCACGCCATGCGGAACTGCAAGTTGATCTTCCCGATCCTCGCTCGAGGTTCAGAGTGCCCCCTACCAATGACAATGATGTTGGGTGGGGCACTACCGGGTGGATCGAGTCCAGGTCGGACAGCGCCTTCGGGCCTGCCCCCGCTAGCCTTCAGTTGTGGAGGATCGTCGCAGCACCCTGGTCTACGACGGCGACTGCGGCTTCTGCACAACTTCGGCCATCTGGATCTCTCGACGCTGGCCTGAGGAAGGTGGTCCAACAGCGGTTCCTTGGCAGCACCTCTAGCCAGATGTCGTTGCGGAGACGCATCTGAGCCAGGACGACTTTGAGCGAGCGGCCTGGTGGTTCGACGGCAACAGACGCGAGGAGGGTTCCCGTGCCGTCGCTCGTGCGCTCATTGCGGCCGGAGGCCTATGGGCGATCGCTGGATGGATCCTTCTCGCTCCGCCGATCTCGTGGGTCGCACCGTTGGGATATCGGATCGTGACTCGCTTTCGCTACCGGCTGCCAGGTGGGACACCGGCCTGCAAGGTTTGACCGAGAGCAAAGCTGTGACCGGATGAGGGTTGTCCGGCCCTCAGACCGCAGCTCGATTTGGCGGCTCTTTGACGCGCTTCACTCTGCGGAACCCACCTTGGGCGAAGTCGGCTTCACGCTGACTGGGATGGAGCCGAGTGGCCCCCGCAATGGTCGCTACCAGGCTGGACTTGGGAAGGAGTTGGAGAGGTTCTGCGGAGCTGTCGAGGACCCCCGGTCCTGGAAGCCGCATCGCCAACCCGGCATTCAGGTGCTGGCGAAGGGCACGGAGATTCAATCGGGTACAACGGTGATCGTGACGCTTGGGACACCCGTGCTTGGCCTGGCGGCCCCGTGTCGCACATCGAAGTGGTCGACGGGCCGAGCCGGTGGGGGTTTGCCTACGGGACACTCCCTGTTCACCCCGAACAGGGGGAGGAGACCTCCGTCGTTTCCATCTCCGGGGATGGATCAGTGCGACTTGAGATCACAGCATCTTCCCGGCCTGGCGACCCAACAGTCCGGCTTCTTGGACCTCCAAGCCGAGGTATCCAGACGGCTGCCACGTACGGCTACCTGCGTGCACTCCAGCAAATAGTCGCACAGGGTGGCTGGAATACAGGGGGCATCCCAGATCGTCGCCGGGTGGGGGCCTCTCCTGAACCCGGCTCGGGCCCTTCCTGGCACTCCTCCCGGACCTAAAGGATTCTCATTTCATTGACGATGCTCCCTTCATGGTATCGAGTGTTCGGTTCGACACGGATGATCCGGAGTTCCAGCGAGGATTCGAGATTGGCGTTCTTTGGGAGCGCCTCCGCTCAGATGGGTCATGTCATATGGCCGTATGCGCAGCCAATGCCGAAATGGTGATCCGTGTGGCTCAGGCTTTCGGCTGCCAGTTCTCGGGAACGGAAATTGGCGAAGATCAGATTTCTGTCGAGTTGCAGCGAGTCAGCGACTAGGAGCTTGGCGGCTCCTCCTCGCCTTTCTGCGGCCCAAGACGCCAAAGGTTCCACGGCCAGACCCCGTCGATCTCGACTTCCAGCGAGAAACTGAGCACGATTCGGATGATCACGATCATCCCTAGGACTGCCACGCTCTCGAAGGTCGGATCGACGATGATGGTTCGCACGATGTCACCGACAATGAGGATCTCTAACCCGAGGAGAATCGCCCGCCCCAGTCGCTGCCGGAGCTGTCGGTAGGCGTCATGTTGAGCGTCTGACCGCACCACCGAGACCGCGTACTCGATCAGGGCCCACAATCCACCGACAATCATGATTCCCGCGCCGATCCCTTCGACCGCCTGCACGACATCGGAGATGAATTGGTCGTACGTCATGAGGCCACAATGCCACGTCGCTGGTGACCACCGGCCGTTTGCAGCACCACTGAGCTCGACCTGTTCACATGACCCCGATCACCGGGCACGTGCGGAGAGTGCGAATGACGAACTCGCCGTGCGCAGAAATGGGACCTCTCGGACCTTGTGATCAGCCGCCAGCAGGTCCACAATGGCAGTATGCAGAGGGGCTGAGGCGGTGAGCCACGATGCATGCAAGAGTCGGGGACCATCTTGTGGTTTCCGGGCCCCAGGTGGGCGGATTCGGTCGAGAGTGCGAGGTAGTGGAGGCCCGACGGTACAAAGGAGAGCCTCCGTACCGGGTCAAGTGGATGGACACGGGCCAAGAGGAGTTGTTCTTGCCAGGGCCTGGTGCCTCTGTCCTGAAGCACGAGCCAAGGCGGAGCTGGCGCGTTGGCCCAATGATCTTGCCCAATCCGTTCTAGCGAAGCACCTGAGATCTCCTTCGTTGTAGCCCCACGGGCAGCAGATCCATGATGACGGCAAGCAGGGTAAGGAGGGTGTCATTGATGATGCGTGCAGGAGTTGGAGCCCGGATTGTCGTTTTTGGGCACAGGGCGGGCTGGCCTGACCGAGAATGTGAGGTTGTTCAGGTCCGTTCGGCGAATGGAGGGCCGCCCTATCTCGTTCGTTGGTCGGAGAGTGGCCGTGAGAGTATCTTTTTTCCTGGACCGGATGCTGTGATGGGGAACGATGCTCGCGAGAGGAGCGAGCGCTTGGATCCGTTCGCCTGGCCAGATCGCTACTGGTGGGGGTACTGCTAGAGCGCCCGTGACACTGGCACTGCTGATGCGACCATCAGAGATCTGCTTTGCGGTGCCGATTCCGGGATATCGAATCTTCGACCGGGGATATGTGAACAGACGTGTTGCCGGTAGGCAGATCTGGGGGAGCGCTTTCGCATTACCGACGGTGGCGGCATTGCGCAGTAAGACCGCTGAATCGGTCCGCGAATCCTGGCGGGAAGATCGCCCAAGTATCCCAATATGCCGGGCACGCGATCGCTCCAGCCCTGCCTCTTCATGCTGGGTCCGGGACCAGGGTTCTGGGTCCGACTCAACGAGTGCTTGCTGGAGCGAGCGCTCCACTTCTGCACCCGTGTAGAAGCACTTTCGGGATGGTCGCCGTCAGTCGATTCCCCCACCTAGCCGCTTCGATCGATGGCGCTATTACCGAGAGCCCTTACCTGCACCAAGCGATGCCCAGATGCCCAAGAGATCAACAGCACCAGCACACATCCGCTCGACCACCTCCGATGCAGTACGTAGCTCGGTGAGTCCGCCTACACCCTGGCCAGCATCTACGTGGGCGAAGCCGAGGTCCCCTTGTCCTCTGGCTTCGACGAATTGGGATAAAGCGTCCGAATCTGCGGAAAGAAGGTCTTCTCGTCCAGCCCAGTGTTCCCAGAATTCATTCCGAAGGACTCGCTCGGGATACCTAGTGGGCCACGGTTAGCCAAGGGCCACGTCGAACACCTTCGTGGTCACAGTATCGGTGTCAATTGCTTGTAAGAGAGCAGTACGGGCGGCATCTGACGCAAGTGACTCCGGACAGGCAGCAAAAGCAGTCCCCATCCATGCACCGGATGCACCTGCCGCCAGCACCGCTGCGAGCCCTCGGGACGATGAGATCCCGCCCGCGGCGAGTACTGGGATTGAAGTCACGTTGAGCACGCCGTCGAGTAACGGGAGCGTGCCGACCAGCGGTTCGCCATGTCCCCCGCCCTCGGCACCTCTGGCCACCAGCACGTCAATCCCGGCATCGGCTGCCCGCCGTGCTGTCTCCACGTCAGAGATCTGCGCAGCCGCCACAATTCCCGCATCGCGGACGCGCCCGGCCCATGGTCAGGCATCCCCGAAGCTCACGGAAATCAACGCTGGCGACGCAGCTGTTGCTTCGTCGAGCAGCCGAGGTTCGCGAGCCAAGGCCCAGTTCAGGATGCCAATGCCGAATGGAAGACCAAGACCCAGTGGATAGGCGACCTCCTGTTCAATCAGCTCCACTGATCCGGCACCGCCCACCCCGATCATTCCCAACCCACCGGCGCGGGACACGGCTGAGGCCAACGTCCCTCCAGCCACTCCTCCCATTGGGGCATTCAGGATCGGGGCACTGAGACGCATGGCTCGCGACCATGGTGTCGACAGCTCAGCCATTTGCGTCAGCACCTTCCCCGTGTGCTCCGGGGCATCGGTGACAACTCTTCGGCCGACGAACTGCATTGCGCCTCCGTCCGAGACACCGATTGGTTTGGGCTCGAAGGTGGATCACGAGGCCGACTCGCTCCAGCAGCCATGCCGATGATCAGTACCCTCAAACATATTTCCGCATTCGGGACAGACCAACCCGGACCAACAAACCGGATCGCCACCTTCGTCGAACGAGCCCTGCACCCGATCGTTGTGGTCTTCGCTCCTCGGTCCATCTGGTGTCCTACCGATGCGAGTGCGCTCGTCGATGGTGAAGAAATCGATTGAGAATCGGACCGGTCCAAGTGGCGCCACGTAGTGCCGGACATCGGGAGGAATCGCCTGTGCGGACTGAGGTTCCAATATGACATTCAGGGCTGGATCGCACACCATCACAAATTGCAGCCTTCCTTCGTGAACCCGAAGCAACCCCCAGGTCCCGCTGGCTACACGGTGCGTACGTAGTAGGCCAGCAGGGATCGTGTGCTCGTCCCAATCCGGACTGGACCGGGCCAGATGGAGGCCGTCAGGAAGCTCGGCACGGTCACACAGTGGGCAGTTGAGGGGCGCTCCGACTCTCCCGGTGCGCAGCGTGGGTTCGATCACCCACGGTCGGAGTCCAAACGGTGGCTGGTGACGAACATGTTGATTGTGGCCACACGAGAGTTCGGCGACCCAATCGCCCTTCACATCGCAGTGGAAACCGGTAATCGCTCGCTCCACGTGCCCACAGTACTGGCGTGGCTGGATCTCACCACGTTGGCATCCCCCGAGTGGTGCAGTTCCCGGAGTCCACCGCCATGAGGTGGTCACCGGGCGATCATCGGTTGAACCGGCAAGGTCGACCAGGGAGAACCACCCAGTGGCTATCACCAATACTGACCTGAACGAACTGCTCGCGGCGATCCGAGCCGGCGGTGACATCGACGTCGTGCGCCGGGGGGTGGAGCTCATGCTCCCGGCGCTCATCGACGCTGAGGCCAACGCCCAGAACGGCGCCCACAATCGCGCCGCTCGCGCCCCCCAAACGCTGCCGGCTAAGGGTGAATCGTCACTGGTCCTGATCGAGGAGTTCTCCGGGCCGTGGTTCAGATTCGAGGTCCGAGTGCGAAGGTATCTATCCCCACCGTTCATGTGACTTCGAGCTCACGGCCGATGACCCTCAACGCGACTGGCGCCTCGCTCGACGGCTTGACCTCCCGTCTCGTCGGATCGTCGGGGACCGAGACACGGCAGGTGGTCGAGGTGCCGTCAACGGAGTCGTGCTGGCTGACGGTCTGCAGCGACAAGGAGCCCCTGTGCGCATTTCACCAGGAACGGTCCAGGGCGACCCGTGGGAAGTCCACTCCGGTCACAGTCGGCTCATCGAACCGCGTGCTCCCAGTGGTGGTGGCCAGACGACCCCACGCCCCCTCGGTGGCGGCCTCACCGGCGGCGAGGACTGCGTTGTACTGCCCCCTGGGGTACTCCTCGCCGAAGCCGAGTCCCCACGTGAACTCCCCCCGCACCGTGTCCCATCTCGGCTCCAGCGAGCGGTCGGCCGCGTCGGCAAGGGCATCCGCCACCTCCTCCATGCCCCACTCCTTTGCCGGCGAGGTAGCCGGCGACGGGCGGTCCGCTCGCGAACAGGAGCAGCTTGTGGTGGTAGTCGATGATCGGGTCGTAGCAGAAGGTCACCTCAGCTGCAGGTCCCTGATCAGTTCAGCCGAGGTGGTCGGGCCTGGCCTCGTCGTCCCACCATCGGTCGGAGGCCCGGTGGTGGTCGGTGCCGTGGAGCACGACGTGGAGCTGGAGGACGAGACCGGCGGCCGTGATGCAGAGCGGCCAAATCTTGGTGTTCTCGCGGTGGCAGCCTTCCGGCCGGTCTTGCCACTGCCGGGCCAGGTGGTCTGCGATGCCCGAGTAGGTCCAGGTGAAGGCGTGCTCGCCATCACGGATCATGTCGAAGGGCCCATTCCAGCTCCGGTCTTCAGTCGCCGGTTGGTGCAGATCCAGCATCACCAAGAACCAGCCCTTGCAAAAGAGCATGCCGTCGGCGGCGACGGGGTCGAACTGCAGCCCCCACGGCTCGACGCCGCTTGCCGTCCATTCGGGGACGTCATACTCACCGATGAGGTGCTGGGGGTTGAGGAGCTTCGAGAAGTCGTCGTAGTCGGCCCGCTTTGGATCGTGGCCGAACTTGGTCGACCAATCGTTGGCCGACCATCATCCGGTGTGGCGGAACACGAGCTCATCCAGGATGCGGTGATAGACCGCCCGCCACGCGGGCGTCTGGTCGGCCATCAGCTCGACGGCGTATGTGGAATCGATCAGGTCGAAGCGCGGGAAGCAAAGCATCGGTGCATCGCTGCGGTCGTCCCAGTGGGGATGGGGATGGCCGTCCCGCTCCCAGCTGTCCGCCGTGGTCGCCTTCCGATAGAGGTACCGGAGCCATCCCACCGAGCGTGCGGAGAGTTGCGGGGCTCCGCCTCCATCGAAGTCCATGGTCGATAGATTCGCACAGGACCATGACCGAGCGACTTCGCAGTGCCGGTGAGAGAGTCGAGAGGCTCTGGCGAGTCCGGGCAACAGACCGTCCCGGAACAATGGCTCCGGGCGCCACCTTCCAAGCTGACAAGTTGCCGAGGATCTCAGATTTCAGCGCTGAGAACCGTGACTGGCGATCTCAGCTAGCGCAGCTGAGGACCGGAGATGACGCTCCCAGCCTGAGAAGCTAGACAACAACCGCAGTGGCGAGCCTGCAACCCACCCCATTAGAACTGCGGTCCGGCACCTTTGCCCGGACAGTTGACGCGGTGGCCGCTGACTGCGACGATGCCCACGAGGCGGTTCGGCCATGACGCCGACCGCGAAGGGGGTGGCCATGGTCGTTCGCTACGCAGCGAAGACGCCTGAGCAGATCCGAAGTCGCGAGGTCGAGAAGACCTCCGTTGGCGCTTGGTCGACGGTTCTGGTCGCAACCTTCGAGACAGACCCTGCGATTCTGGCGTCGGTGCTTCCCAGGCCTCTTGAGCCATCCGCGACGCCTCTTACGAAGGTGACGTTTGCGAGTGTTGACATCCCCGGCTTGGCAACCTTCGGTGCTGGAAGCGTGTCGGTGCAGTGCTCCCACGAGGGAACGCTCGGATACTACTGCCTCGTGATGCCGATGAGCACCGAACAATCAGTGATCGGGGGCCGCGAGACATTTGGTGAGCCGAAGAAGTTGGGCCAGGTCGCGGTTGAATTGAACGGTGATTCGGTGCGCGGCACAATGGCTCGGATGGGCGTCACGTTCGCCGAGTTCGAAGGGCACACAACCGAGACACTCGAAGTGCCCGCGCCGCAAACACGGACGGACTTCTACTTCAAGGCACTCCCTGCTCCGGATGGCAAAGGCCTCGATGCAGACCCCAGCCTCGTCTACTGCACTCGAGAGGAGACCGTTCGTTGGGTCAAGGCGTGCGAAGGCGAACTCGACTTACGCGACTCGAGGTTCGATCCTGTCGCAGACCTCCCGGTCCTCTCACTCGTCGGAGTGACGGTGGGCGAGCGCAGCGCCATTCAACGGGGGAAGATTCATTCGAAGGTGCCGGCCGAATGGATCGTGCCCTTCATGCACCAGCGTTACGACGACCTTTCCCCAACCGGCGAGGAATAGGCAGGCTCGGCTCCGTCCGGTCCGATCTGCCCACAACTGACGGTGCCGAGCGACACGAGGTACAAGACTCACGATGGGGGACCTGATGGACTTTGAAGGCAAGGTTGCCGTTGTCACCGGAGGTGCGGGCGGCATCGGTAGGGGCCTCGTGCATGCGCTGCTCGCGAGAGGTGCCCACGTAGTCGTCGCAGATGTCGAGGCGGCAGCGCTCACTTCCGCAATCGACGAGTTGGCCCCGCTCGGTACGACGCGAGGGGTGCTTGTAGATGTCGCGGATGAGGACTCGGTGGTGGCGTTCGCAGATGACGTCTACGCAACCGAAGGCAGGTGCGATCTCCTCTTTGCCAATGCTGGCGTCACCTCCGGGGGCGGCGGGTTGCCCTGGGAGCAGGAGGTCAACGACTGGCGATGGTGCTTCTCGGTGAATGTCATCGGTGTTGCTGCAACAGTCCTCACCTTCCTGCCCAGAATGCTGGGTGCGGGGATTCCCGGGGAGGTCGTCGCGACGTCGTCAGGTGACGGAGGCGTGGCGCCCGTTCCCTATGCGAGCGTCTACGCCGCGTCCAAGGCAGCGGTCAGCTGCTTCATCGAATCGGTGGCGCACCAGTTGCGCCAGATCGAGGCGCCGGTCAACGCCCATGTCTTCTACCCCGGCGGGGGACTCCTCGACACCGGGTTGTGGACCGCGGCACGCAACCGTCCTGCCGAGCTCGAACGGGTTCGTCCCCGTCCCCCCGCCCCGGGGACGACATTCGCCGAGTTCAAGGCCCAGCTCGAAGCGGCCGGGCTCCCGGCCAAGATCGTCGACCTCAACTGGCTGGGGATGAAGGTTCTCGAGGACCTGGACGAAGGCCGCTACATCCTGGGTCCCGACGCGGGTCGATTCGGGAGCCTCCTGCATGCCCGGGCCGATGCCATCGCCAAGGGTGAGCTGCCCCCGACGCTGCTGCACTAGAGGAGGAACCGACATGGAGCGCCGCTACACCGTCATTTCTGCCGACTCGCACTGCGGGGCGGACGTCATCGACTACCGGCCGTACCTCGCCTCGAGATTCCATGAGGAGTTCGATGCGTGGGCAGCGACGTACGAGGTCCCCTTCGCGGACCTGCTCGCCCCGATCCGCTACCGGAACTGGGACTCGGACCGACGCCTGGCCGAGCACGAGGTCGATGGAATCGTCGCCGAGGTGTTGTTTCCGAACACGGTCCCCCCCTTCTTCGAGGAGGGAAACCTGGTGGCGCTGCCTCCGGTTGAGGCCGACTACGAGCGACGCTGGGCCGGGGTCCAAGCCCACAACCGCTGGGTGGCGGACTTCTGCGCCGCAGCGCCCGGTAGGCGGGCAGGCGTTGTCCAGGTCTTCGTCAATCGCCTCGACGACGCGCTCGCCGAGGTCTCATGGGCGGCCGAGCATGTCGACCTCTTCGGTGGCATCCTGCTGCCGTCGATCCCGCCGGGGTCTCACCTCCCCGGTCTGTACGACCCCGTCTACGACCCACTCTGGCGGCTGTGCGAACAGGTCGGTGCCGTGGTCAACGTGCATGCCGGCTCAGGCCTGCCCGACTACGGCGACCTCGAGATCGCCAGGGCGGTCATGCTGGTCGAGCTCCCGTGGTTCAGCCACCGTCCGCTGTGGCACCTCATCTTCGGAGGTGTCTTCGATCGCTTCCCGAATCTCAAGGTGGCTCTTACCGAACAGGGCGTCGCCTGGTTGCCTCGTGGGCTCGAGACACTGGACTGGTTCTACGGCCGCATGGCGGGTGGCAGCGCCGCCGAGGCCATGTTCTTCGGGGCGGCGGCCCAGGGCATGTCGATGAAACCGTCGGAGTACTTCGCGCGGAACGTGTGGGTGGGAGCGTCGTTCCTGAGGTCTTCGGAGTCCGCATTGCGGCCAGGCTTCGGGGCCGATCGGATCATGTGGGGCGACGACTACCCGCACTCGGAAGGGACGTGGCCGTTCAGTCGCGAGGCCCTCCGCGTGGCGTTCGCCGGCGAGGATCCCAACGTCGTCCAGCGATGTGTGGGTACAAATGCAGCAGCGCTTTACGGCTTCGACCTCGACGCTCTTGCCCCGCTGGCGGCGCGGTTCGGACCGTTGGCCGAAGAGATCGCCGTGCCGATCGCGGCAGGCGACTACCCGGCCGCGTCAACCTCTAACGCTTTCGACACGACGCAGGTCTTGAGGGCCTGGTAGATCAGCGGGTCGGGGTGATGCCGTACTCGGCGAGCCACCATTTGGCTGACGCCGGAGCATCGGGGTCGGCAGCCAACGAGGGGTCCTGGCCCAGGTCGTATGGGGTCGGGCCGATCCGGTCAGCTACCACCTGCAGTGCATCGAGGTCGAAGCCGTAGACCCCGGCAGCGGTCCCGCCCAGGAGCTGCCGGGTCTCTTCCACCGGGACGTCGCAGAAGTCCGTCTTGAGCTTGACCGCCGTGTTCGGCCATGAGCCCTCGGGATGTGGGTAGTCCGTTCCCCACATGACGGCGTCGAGGCCGAGGACGTGACGCCGGCGGATCTCCTCTTTTGACATCGTCGATGCTCCGGCGAAGAGGTTGGTCCCGAAGTACTCGGACGGAAGCTTCGAGATCTTCCCTTCGAGTAACGCGGCCATCTTCTTGGTTGTGTGCCCTCCGCCCATGTACTGGTCCCACTTCCACTTCGAGTCTGCGATCCAGTAGGCGGCAGCTTCCGTGACGACGAACTTGAGATCCGGATGGCGCTCGAAGGCCCCGGAGAACAAGAGGTGCCATGACGGTCGTGCCGCCCACCAGACAACCTCGGCCAGGTAGATGCCGAGGTGACCGTTGTAGTCCTCCTGCGGCGCCTCACCGGAGTGGGTGTGGACTGGCAGGTGAGCGGCAGCGCATACCGCCCAGAAGTCTTCGTAGACCTCGCTGCTATACGGCGCTCGCTCGCGCCACATCGTCGGGATCATCACGCCTCGGATACCAGGCTGCTCCGCGGCCCACTCGGCTTCTGCAACTGCCCGTAACGGGTCGTGACACAGAGGCATGAGGGCAATGCCGGCCCTGCGTTCCGGGCTGGTCGAGCACAAGTCAGCCAAGAATCGGTTGTGGGCGCGGGCCCCGGCGAACGCCAGGTCCGGATCGTCGATCTCCCCGGCAGAGAGTCCGGCGCCGAACGGCGGCGAGCCCATTCCCGTGATCGCGTCGGCATCGGCGAAGAGCACATCGGCCGAAACGCCGTCCTGATCGAGCTCACGATCGCGTACGGCGGGGTCGTAGGCCCCGCGTAGGCCCTCCTCGTTGGAGGTCTCCCAGCCCATGATGTATTCGAAGTTCGCCTCCAGCTTCTTTGAGCGCTCAGCGTTCTTGCTGGCGACCCAGTCGTCGAAGACGGGGTGGTAGCGGGCTTCGAGGTAGGGCCTGTAGTCGGCCAGCGGCAGGCCGCAGTGGCCGTCAGCGGAGATGATCAAGTAGCGCTCGGACACAGCGCCCCCCTTTCGTGACAGTGCGGGCCGACCGACGCCCATCGACGCAGTGCCGACGCCGCATGACCACAATGAGCATTCCACATCGGCTGATGGCATGAGGATCGACCGGCTGGCGGAGCCGTCCCACCGCCGTGGACGACGTGGCTGGTGTTCACTCGCTTCAGCGCGCACCGGTCGGGCGAAACTCAGCACCGGGTAGTCAACCTGGCGCTCAAACCTGCCACTGAAGTGCAGTTCGGGATGGTCCTTTCGAACGCGTTCTCAACCTTGAGGGTTGGGATCACGAGCCAGTGTTGTCTGGTTGCGTAGCTGGGGATCCCCGAAGTCGTTCTCACGCTTGATGGCTGAGTCCCCGGTGCCCGGCTCCTGAGCCTACGTAGCTGATACGCCAAACCAAAGTGCTCAACTTTCAGGGCAGAGATCGCTTCGAGTAATCAGTTCAGGCTTCGACTCATTGGTCACGCCGGTAATGACTCCTGTGGACGGGGTCCGGTCCTTTGAAGTGCGAGACGGTCCCGCCCATTGTGCGCCACGGGCACAGGTGGTGTACTTGTGCCCGTGGGGACGAGCCACGGGGAGGAACAATCGCTTGACACGAGACAGTCCGGCCTCGGCGCCGAGAGCGCTGGAGGCGTGGGAATTCGTCAGGCAGATGCTCGACGACATGACCACGATGATCCAGTCGGAGTCCGAGTCGGACCTCGAGCTATTCGAAGGGCTGCGCGTGCTCGGCCGGATCACAGCTCTGTGTTCGGAGCTCTCTCTCGATACTGATCCGGAGGTTCCGTGGTTCTTCAGCATGAACACCGAGGCTCGACTCGTCGGTGGGCCCAATCCGGATGGGGAGTACCACCTTGCCATGGTCGACGGTCGCTTTCGCTACCGCATCGCTGGCAACCGGAACACCGTCACCTACCTCGGCTTCCAGGTGCTTGCCGGCAGGGGACTCACGCCTCGCCGAATGGCGGCGTACCACTCCGATCGATGTCTCGAGACGGATGAGTCCGGCCCCTTTGCACTGGTGCTGGCAACCGAGGAACCGACGACAGCCGAACTGTCAGGTGCCACCTGGATCCCGATACCAGAGGATGCTTCAGCCGTCTTGGTACGCCAATACGTAGCCGACCGCTCCTCTGAGGAACTGGCGCGTTTCTCCATCGAACCGCTCGACCCGGTCGGCTGTCCGGCTACGCCTACGGATGATCAGATTGCCGAGCAGTTCAGTGCCATGGGGTGGACCATCGTCAAACTGATGACGCTCCACAAGTCGATCATGCCCGAGCTGCTCGAGCAGCCCAACCGGTTGACGACGGCTGAGGCGGCTTCCCTCGGCGATGAGAACACCACTCCGGACAATCTCTACATGCTCGGTACGTTCCGGTTGGCCGAAGGAGAGGCGCTGGTCCTCGAATTCAATCCGCCAACGTCCCGGTACTGGAGCGTCACTGTGGAGAACATCTGGCACGAGTGCATTGACTCACGCCGTCGACGAAGTTCGATCACCAATGCGACTGCCTCGTACGCGGATACAGGCTATTCCGTCCGATTGGTGATCGGTGCGAACGACCCCGGACCGACCCAGGGTGTTGTCCAGGATTGGCTCGACACGGGTGGTCGACACCGGGGCTTCGTCACTCTCCGGTGGCTCGACAATCCGGAACCCCCCAACGTGCGCACCTCGGTGATCGCCATCGAACCGGCCTGAACTCGCAATGTCCGGCATTCCGTTTACCTGTGACCAGCTCCTCGAGTCGGCGTACGAGGCGACTCAACTCTGTGACCTGGGAGAACCCACCTGGCAGGAAGGCTTGGACCTGCTTCTCGAGGATCTCGATCGCTCGGCGAATCTCAACGAGCTCGGGGTGACCATAGTGGAGACCGAGCTGCTCACCTATCTGACGAATCGACTCCGAATCATCGACTGGAGGGCAACCCACCCTGAGGTTGCCCTCGGCACCGTCACGCGGCCGCTCGTCATCTGCGGCCAGCCTCGGACGGGTACCACGATCCTCTACGACTTGCTGGCCCAGGACCCGGCGAATCGAGCTCCACTCAGCTGGGAGGTCGACTTTCCGTGTCCACCCCCGACCACGGCCACCTATGACAGTGATGCGCGCATCGACGAGTCGCAGGCAGTGTCGGACATGGCCGACATGATCATCCCCGGGTTCAGCACCTTCCATCCGATCGGAGCGCGGCTGGCCCAAGAGTGTGTCCGGATGACTGCTGGGGAGTTCCGCTCGATGATCTTCCATACCCAATACGACGTTCCCCGGTACGATCACTGGTTGCTCCACGAGGCCGACATCGCCCCCGCGTACCGATGGCATCGCATCTACCTGCAACATCTTCAATCCGGACACCATGCTGATCGCTGGTTGCTCAAGTCGCCGGCCCACCTCTGGCATCTTGGTGCCCTGATGGGCGAGTACCCGGATGCGGTCGTGATCCAGACACACCGGGACCCCCTCAAGGTCATCGCCTCGCTGAGCGCCCTCGTGGCCCACCTTCGACGGATGGCAAGCGACGAGAGTTCTGTGGCCACCGCAGCCACGGAGTACTGCGAGGACATCTTCCTTGGACTCGACCGGTCGCTCATTGCCCGGCAGGACGGGACCTTGCAAGCGGACAACGTGATCGATGTGCAGTTCGCCGACTTCATGTCGGACCCGTTCGCATCCATCGGGGCCATTTACGATCGAATGGGAGTTCCGTTCACTGCCGACGTCGAGCAGAGGATGCGGGACTTCCTGGCAGCCCATCCGGGTGATGGAGATGGCTCAGGCACTCGCTATAGGTTCGCTGATACAGGACTCGACGAGCGCGACCTGCGCTCGAGGGCGTCCGGATACCAGGACTATTTCGGGGTCCCCTCTGAGGAAGTCGTCTGACCCTGGTCAGCCTTGCTGCCAGCTGTCGAGTCTCGGCTCGACCCACCGCCTTCCGCTGTAGAAGTTGGACACCGCATCGTTCTCAGCTTGTGAAGCTGAGGACGAATTCGAACGGCCAGTCGTCTCAGCCTGAGCAGCTGAGGACGGCCCAATGACATCACTCCCCGAGGTTGTGGCGCAGAGCGCTCAGTGAAGCGCTGAGTTCGACGACCTGGTCCCGGAGCGCCTCCACCTCGGATGCGAGCACCTCGACACGATTCTCGAGATCAGCGCGGCTGTCTTCGGTTCCGGTTGGCTCAGTCGGCACGTCGTGCCCAGTGCCGTCCACCAGGAGAGAGCGCTGCGGTGCGTCTTTCGATTCCGCCACGTCCATCGACTCCGATCCACCGCCCACACTCGCCCCGCTCGACTCCGTCGCCAACAACTGCTGCCAGCGGTCTTCCTTCTGGCCCGGCCGTCGGGGCTGCAGGCGCACCAGAGGTTCGGGTCGGTCGGCCAGGCCCTCGAGCTCCCCCTGGACCGCACCCACCGAGGTGAACTCCGCCATACGCCCAGTGCGCGCCCGAAGCTCCCCTGGAGTCTGCGGCCCCCGCAGCAACAGCACCGCCAACAGTGCGACCTGGGAGGCGTCCAGGCCATACGCCTCGTCGAGCACGTGCCGGTACCGCGTCACCGACTTCCCGTGGGACGGCAGCACGAACCGCACCAAGTGGAGCTCCTTGAGTTCCGCAAGCCCACGCTGCACCGCCTCGTCGTCCAAGGTCATCACCGGCTCGCGGTTGGTGGCCTGGCTGCATGCCAGCGACAGAGCGTTCCCAGTGAGCGGGTACTGCTGGGGCGTGGTGAGCTGCTTCTCCACCAGGCACCCGAGCACCCGGCCGCCTTCGGGCGTGATGGTCACGGGCTGAGACTAATCCGCCCACGTCACCGCCATCAGCCTCCGTGGCCGAGGGCATCAATCGGGGGTCGGTTGGGTGCCGGAGCACCATGATCTCGATGTCCCTGTCCGACCCGGACCGACGGCACGACGAGACCGATCATGCGATACAAGCCGACGTAGAGTACGGAGAGGGCCACGGCGGATGATGGCCGAGCGTCGATGCGAAGTGCCAGTCCAGGCGCCCGATCGGGTTCTTGGGTGCCCTACGGCTCAGTGAAGCCGTTGATCACTAGAACGAACATCGTCCTCACCGCCCACTTGGTCAACTGGCGCCGCTTGTGGCGGGAAAGATGCCACTCCGGTTAGCAATCCAGATCCAGCCCAATTACGACGGAGCGACAATCTCGGAGGGTCTCGTTCACGAGTATCGACTCGTGGCACGACCTGGTCGGATGCGATTGTCAGCACCCACACGACTGACGAGGTTCAGACGGTCGCCTCGTGATCGATCAGAGAACTTTATCCACAGGTCTTGACTGTTTCTCGTCGGAGAACCCGGCGATCACGTTGCATTGAGCAGCCGGTAGGCCAGTTCACCGCCGTGGCGAAGAACGGACGACCCGCTCGACGGCTGCTGAGACTGCCGTGACGACACTCGGATTGAACACCGTTGGAACGATGTAGACCGGCGAAAGCTCTGTGGCCATGACAACGTCAGCGATCGCTTTGCCGGCGGCGATCTCGATCTCTTCGGTGATCTGCTTTGCACCAACATCGAGGAGGCCTCGGAAGATACCGGGGAAGACGAGCACATTGTTGATCTGGTTCGGCTCATCACTCCTACCTGTTGCCACTATCGCGGCGTAGCGTCGAGCCAGCACTGGGTCAACTTCGGGATCAGGGTTCGCGAGAGCAAACACGATGGAATTCGGAGCGAGGGCTCTTAGGTGCTCCTCGGTTACAAGGTTCGGTCCAGAGACCCCGATGAGGACATCCGCACCAGCGACGGCGTCAACGAGACTGCCCGTTCTCTTCTCCACGTTGGTGTGCGCGGCGAGCCAACGCCGAGCATCGTCGAGGCGGGGATCATCTTCGGACAAGATCCCATTTCGGTTGATCCCAATGACGTCTCCGACACCTTCGGCAAGGAGCAATTTGGTGATTGCGGCGCCGGCGGCACCGACTCCGAGCACGACGACGCGGATGTCTTTCATCTCCTTGCCGACCACGCGGAGCGCGTTCAATAGGGCCGCAAAGACGACTATCGCTGTTCCGTGTTGATCGTCATGGAAGACGGGGATGTCGAGCGTCTCGCGCAGCCGTGACTCGATTTCGAAGCAACGCGGTGCCGAGATATCCTCGAGGTTGATCCCTCCGTAAACCGGAGCGATGCACTCGACGATCCGTACGATCTCATCGACATCTTGTGTCGCGAGGCAGACTGGCCACGCGTCGATGCCCCCGAATCGTTTGAATAGAAGTGCCTTCCCTTCCATTACCGGGAGTGCAGCCGCTGGGCCAATGTTGCCGAGGCCTAGGACGGCAGACCCGTCGGTCACGACAGCCACTGTGTTGCGCTTTATCGTGAGGTTCCTGGCGACTGCCGGGTCTTTGGCAATTGCCATCGAGATGCGCGCGACGCCGGGCGTGTATGCCATCGAGAGGTCATCGCGGGTCTTCAGCGAAACCTTTGGCTCGACCGAGATCGTTCCGCCCAAGTGGAGTAGGAACGTCCGGTCGCTCATTGCTAGGACGTGCGCCCCGTCAACAGCATCAACTGCGGCCCGGAGCAGTCCAGAGTGTCCGTCATCAATGGCATTGCATGTCAAATCAACGGTCATCCGGCTTTCGTTTGGCTCAACGACATCGAGAGCCGTTACGGCACCACCAGCATCGCTAACGGCGGTGGTGACTGCGCCGATACCCGATGCATCATCGAGTTCGACGCGCATGGTCACCGAGTATGAGGCACTGGGAACGCTCACAGCAGCAGTTGGGACGTCACGTCGCGCCCACGACTGAAGATCCTGCTCACCACCGTCGGTCGTGTGGACTCAGCGCCGGTAATCAACATGGCTGCGAGCGTATCGCCCGACCCTCCGCAGGTCCAGCGGGGCCGTCAGGTCGAATTCCGGGCCGGCGGCCAACGCCCGTCGGGTGCAGCGAAGATCAGTCGCACCGGATGGGCCTCATAAGCGTGCCTGGCGATCTCATTCCACGACGGCCACCGACAGGGCCTCGATCTCGATGAGCGTCTCGCAGAGCACCCGGGCGCTGTCGAACCAGCCCCGGTAGCGAGCCTGTTGGTGCCGAGAATCTCATCCAAGCTCTCAGCCTGGACGTTCGCCGATCCTGAGCTGGGGGAGAGGATGGGCCGTGGCACTATCCTTCCTCTGCCTGGACTTCGTACGGACGCTCCAACTGTTCCAGCAGCGTCGGAGCGAACGAGATGAACTGGCGGCCGAGGTCGTCATGCTCCGTCATGAAGTGGCGGTCCTGCGCCGTCAAGTGGCGCGTCCGCACCGGGCGGTAGCCTCTGGGAACGTCCCCGCCGGCACGATCGCCGGCATCCATCCGGAGCTGGCCCGGGAACAGAATCGGCGTGGACTCACCCCACCATCGACAAGGAGCAGATCGACATGACCCTCTTCCAGCGGGCCCACGACATAGTGCAGGCCAAGGCCAACAAAGCGCTCGACGCCGCCGAGAAGCCCGACGAGATGCTCGATCTCTCCTACCAGCAGATGCTCGAGCAGATCACCCAGGTCCGCCGGGCGCTGGTGGACATCGCAGCGTCGCGCAAGCAAATCGAACTGCAGGAGCAGCAGCTCCAGCACTCGGTGGACCACCTCCAGGACCAGGCCAAGGCTGCGCTCTCCCAGGGCAAGGAGGACCTGGCGAGAGAGGCTCTCTCGCGCAAGGCCGCGGCCCAGGCCCAGATCGACGCCATGGAGCCCCAGCACCAGCAGCTCACCGAGCAGGAGGAGAAGCTCGAGCACACCCTCGACGCCCTGCAGAAGAGGGTCAACGACTTTCGGACGCAGAAAGAAGTATTGAAGGCGCAGTACACCGCGGCGAAGGCCGTGAGCTCCGTGGACGAGAGCGTCGCGGGGATCTCCAAGACCTTCGGCGACTCGGGAGCGACGCTCCAGCGGGCCCAGGACAAGATCGCCACGATGCAGGCACACGCCGGCGCCGTGGACGAGCTGCTCCAGTCCGGAGTGCTCGAAGACGTCGGAGGCGGCACCGACGACATCCAGAAGGAGCTCGACGAAGCCGGTTCGGCCGCCGAGGTGGACAAGGAGCTCGCTGCGCTCAAGGCCGAGGTCGGGCCGGGCGGCTCGGGATCATCGGCACCGCCGGAGCTGACCGGGAGCTGACCGATCGCAGGTAAGCCGGACCATTTTGCGGCGTCGCTAGGATCGGCGGTCCTGCGCCGTCACGGCATGCCGCCACCCAGACCTCGGCCCCGATAGAGCGCCATCTGTCGGCCGGGATCGGTTGCTACGGTGACCGAAAGTGGCTGACAGACAAACCTCGAGGACAGGTCCGGGCCCCGCGCATCGGCGCCGCCGGCGTTCTTCGGCGAGCGAAGAGCGACTACGCGCACTGGGTGAACGCATCCCGAAGAGCGTCGATGAACTCAGATACATCGAGCATAAGAAGGTCGCGCGCGTCAGGCGATACATCGTCGTTTTGGTCGTGGTGGTGCTGGTGGTCTTGGCGGGTGTTCGGTGGATTGGCCCGGTCCCCTCTCCGGTGTTCCGCTCAGCCGTGTCGACGTCGGTGCGCCTTCCCGGAGCGCTGCCGCCGCTACCTTGGCCGACCACGGGTGCGGCGGCACTCTCGGTGGAGGGAGCCGGGAGTCTCGGGAGTGTGGGGAGCACCCAGCCGGCCCCTATCGCCGGTCTCGCCAAGGTCATGACGGCCTATATCGTCCTCGAGGACCATCCGCTGGCCACCGGTGCCCTCGGGCCAGCCATCCCGGTGACGGCGACGACGATCGCCGCCGCCCAGGCGGAATCAGCCACCCAGCAGTCGGTTGTTCCCGTAGCTACCGGTGAGACCCTGACCGAGCTCCAGGCCCTCGAAGGACTGCTCGTCGCGCAGGGTAATGACATGGCCACCCTGCTCACCGACTGGGACGCCGGAAGCACAGCCGCATTCGTGGCCAAGATGAACACTTCCGCGCACACCCTCGGCCTCGACTCCACCAAGTTCACCGATCCCAGCGGGTTGGACCCGGGGTCGGTGAGCACGCCAGCCGACATGATCCGGCTGGGTGAGGCGGCCATGTCCATCCCCGCCTTCGCCCAAGTCGTGGCCATGCCCCAAGCCACCCTTCCTCTGGCCGGGCTCGTCTACAACTTCGACTACGACCTAGGCCATGATGGGATCGTCGGCATCAAAACCGGGTCCGATTCGACGGCCGGTGGGTGCTTTCTCTTCGAGTCCCAAGAGACCGTGGGCGGGAAGGACGTGACCCTCGTCGGAGCGGTGTTCGGTCAGGAGGGGGCGAGTCCGGTCACCACGGCCCTGGACGATGCCGACGCCCTCGTGCATGCGGCCTTCGCCACCGTTGGCACGTTCCCGGCCCTTCTAGCACCGGGGCATCCGGTGGGGCGGATCGTGGCCCCATGGGCCCCGTCGGTCCCGGTGACGGCGGAATCATCCAGCATCGTCGGCTGGCCCGGGCTGACCGTGCCTCTCCAGTTCCACGTAGGGGCGTTGCCGTCGGCCATCCCCGCCGGTGCCCAGATCGGCGTGCTCAGAGCCGACCTGGGCGGCCGGCACACCGATCTGGCCCTGCGGACATCGCAACCGCTTCACGGCCCCTCGGCGTTCTGGCGGATCACACGCTGGTAGCTGTCGTCTGTCGGGACGCCGGGAACCTGTGGGTGCCGATCTTGCTCAGGTGAAGGGCACCAAAATATTGATCGGGCCTCTCGATTCGGTAGTGGGTCAGTTTGAAAAGTTGGACCTGTAATCCCCTGATCGGAACCCGTACGCTGGGGGCATGCCCAACCGGTCAGGTAAGCCCAAGCGTGTGGGGTGCACAAGCTCGATTTGAGCGCGCGTCGCGCCGATGTCGGTGCATCGGATGCTGGGCACGGAGCGATCCCGAGCTGGAGATGGCCACTGGGACGAGGATCCCGACGGGATCTGACATGCTCCAGTGACTGTGGCCGGCGTGCTTGGGCCCGAAGCGGAGATCAGATCTCCGAGGATCGAGGTCATGAGGGAGTGAGGGACCCGAATGATTCAACCAGCATGGCGGTACTCGTGGATGAGGCCGCCGAGGACGTCACATCGTTCAAGGTTGTCGAGCGGATCGCCCGGCACCGTTGGCCGTGGCGTCTCGAGCCCTATGCCCCGATGGGGCCGAGCCGCGTTGTAGTGGTTCACGTAGGTGCCAAGCACTTGCTCCCGCTGGCAATGGGAGAAGATCAGAAGGTGAACGAGTTGCTCGGCTCGCACAGTCTCGACCCAGCGTCCGGCAGAAGCGTTGGCTCGCGATGCTCGCACCGGGGCGTGAACAGTCTCGATACCTTCGGACCGGAGGACTGAGTCCAAGGCAGCAGCGAACTTGGTGTCACGGTCCCTGATCAAAAAGCGCATCGTGTGTCGCGCTTCTTGGAGATCCAAGACGAGGTTTCGGGGCATCTGGGACACCCACGCACCGTTCGGGTTCGTTGTGACACCGAGGAGATGCGCTACCCGGCGCTCGATCTCGATGGCGAACAGGGCGTAGTAGCGCTGGCCAGTCACGGAGTCGACGTGGAAGAAGGCGGTGGCCAAGATGCTCTGAGCCAGGGCTCGGAGGAACTCCGACCAGGCCAGTCCCTGTCTGCGGGGAGCGGGAGGAAGCCCATGCAGGCGCAGTACGTTCCGAAGGCACGTGGCAGAGACCGTGACGCCAAGCATGTGCAGTTCGCCCACTATGCGCAGGTAGGCCCACCGGGGGTTCTCCCGTGCCAGTCGACAGATCAGCTCAACCTCCTCTTCAGGCAGCGCCGGACGCCCTGGTCCTCCGTGGGGATGGGCCCAACGCCTCCGGACGACGCTGCGCTGCGAGGCCAGTACTGTCTGTCGCCGGCGTCACCAGCAGCGACGACCACCGGCGACGAGGAAGGATCACTGCGGCAAAGGCCACGATCGCCCGGTCGGACCAGGTGAACCTGGGGCGTGGGGTGTGCCCGTGAACGACCTCGAGCTGGTGGCGGAGCACGATGATCTCAATGTCCTTCTCGAGCCCGGTGAGACGATGAGCACCAAGAAGCTCGATGGTGCGACGGACCAGACGGTGGAGGAAAGAAAGGGCCACGGCCCGAAAGGTTCGCCGAGGTATCAGGGTTGGTCAAGCCGGCAGCGTTCGGGGTTTGTGCACCCCACAAGCACAGGGCAAGACGAAAAGCCCAGCTCAGGAGCACTGAGGTTCACTGGCAAGACTGTCCGGTCGGCTCAGATCGCCCTCAGCGTGCGGTTCCTCAGTCGCCGCCCTCATACTTGAACGACACCTTGACCTTGGCCCGGTACGCCAGCACCTGCCCGTTCTCGATCTGGAGGTCGAGTTCTGCCACTTCGGCGATGCGGACGTCACGCAGCGAATGGGCCGCTCGTGCCACGGCCGCGCTGGCCGCTTTCTCCCAAGACTCCTCGCTCGTACCGATGAGTTCGATCACCTTGTACACGCTCTCGGCCATGTTCGGCTCCCTCCTGCTGACGGTACCCAAACACTACTCACTCGGAGCAACACGTTCATGAGTGGCCAGCCCGGTGGGTGCCGGGAACCTCAACCGTGGGCTCACGCAGCCAGTCTGTAGCGGCGAATAGGATCGCCGAGCCTGTCCGATCTTCGCAGTTGCGATGTATGGGGATACCAGCTCGGCGGCGGAGCCTGGGACTGAAGACATGCACCAGTGCTCATTCTGAAGCTCTATCAACTGGGGCCATCCTTGAGTGGGCCGTTTCCAAAACGCTGTGCCAGTGGGATACGCGAGATAGGCCCGCAAGTGGTGGTTGTGACTGTTTGAGCCGGCTCCGGCCCGCCGACAACACCACCTTCCCCACCACGGAGTTCAAGCTCCAACCCCAATGGGGTGACCCGATCACAACGTGACTGGCTCGAGTATGCCGACTCAGGGCTGGCCCACGTTGGCGCCGGGGAGCAACTGCTCGTACTCACCGGACCACCGCGATCAACACCAGGATGCGTAGATCGTCAGTCGCCTAGTGTGCTGTCAGCTTGAAGCGCTGATGTTTTCGGCGGTGACGGCTGTGCAGTAGCCGGCGAGGCGATCGAGGATCTGTTCGGCGGTCTTGTGCCAGACGAACGGCTTGGGGTCCTCGTTCCAG
>JBKQMB010000022.1:0-33101 GCA_052326605.1 Acidimicrobiales bacterium
CACTGGCGGCGATCCCTTCGAGCGCCGAGCGCTCCTTCTTGGTCAGCGGGAGTGGTGGAGCAGGAGGTCGGGCCATACGAAGACCGTACCACTATCGCGCGTCTATTTACGTGTCACTACACTAGCAGCCGACTGGCTGGCAGTTGTCGGGGGTGTTGCCCGCCACGGTGGCGCCGTTCAAGGTGACAGTGCCGGCCGCCACTTCGATGCCGCCACCGGCGGCGGCACGGTTGCGACTCACGCTGGTGTCCCGGTCCATCGTCATCGTTCCCTCGACTAGCGCGCCGACGACCTCTTCGCTGCCGTTGAATACTCCGCCGCCGTCTCCGACCGCGGAGTTGGCGTTCACCGTGTCATTGGTCAAGGCGGCCGTCGCGAAGTTACTGATCCCGCCGCCGTCTCCGGCGGACGTGTTGTGAGTGACGCTCGTGTCGCCCAGGGTCAGTTGGGTGTTCGGGTCGTTCGCGATCCCGCCGCCAGTCGTGGTGGCCGTGTTGGTGGTGACCGCGTCGTTGGTCAAGTTGACCGTAGCAAGGGACAGTTCCACCCCTCCGCCGGTGTCAGCGCTGTTGCCGTTGATGCTTGTGTCGGTGATGGTCCCGGTCGACTGCTCGTGCCGGAACACCCCCTCGATCGAGACGCCACCCCCGACCCCAGAGGTGCTGTTGGCGTCGATCTCGCCGTTGGCCATCATGAGCGCGCCACCCTCAAACACGGCGACGCCACCGCCGCCATTGGCCGCGGTGTTGCCGTCAACAGTCGTGGCCGACAACGCGGCCGTGGCGAAGGAGGAGGTGGCGACTCCGCCGCCCTCGTCTCCGGCCGAGTTCGAGCTGACGCCATCGGACGTAAGCGTCAACGCCGAGCGCCGGCCCTCGTTGGCGATGCCGCCCCCCTCGGATGCTGCCGAGTTCCTCCTGATCGTGCTGGCTCTCACCAGGGCTGTCGCGTCGAGGTTGGCGATCCCGCCGCCATCAGCGGATGCCGCGTTACCGGCGATTGTGACCCCCCGCAGGCTCAGTGAGGTTGGGGCTGCGGCCGGCGACGGCGATCCCTCGTTGGCGATCCCGCCGCCATAACCGCTCGCCGTGTTGTTGCCGACGGTGGTGTTCTCGACGGTTAGGGTGCCCGAGTTGAGAATTCCCCCGCCGTCAGAAGACGTGCTGCCGCCGGTTACGCTCACCCCACGGATAGTTACCGACTGGCCCAAATCCGTGATCACCGGGCCCCCGCCGCGAATGATCGTGGTTCCGGCGCCCGCTCCCGACAGCGTGACACCGGTACCGATCAACAGGCCACCGGCGTAGGTCCCGGCCCCCACGCTGATGGTATCGCCCGGCGCAGCAGCGTCGAGAGCGGGTTGGATCTGTGTGTAAGCGCAGCCGTGCTGGCAGACGGTCAACATCGGGGCCTCGGCACCCACGGCGACACCGGTCTGCAGGGAACTGCCGAGGAGGGCCGCCACGGCGATGCCAGCGCCCGTACGGAGGCAGGTGCGCCACCGCCTCCTCGCGATCACCGGCTGAGCTGACTGGCCCGCTACCTTCATGATGATTCCCCCTCCGAGCCAGCAAGCGGCTTCTGCAACGATGCGGACCCGTTTCGGTGGGGCCCAGCCGCTGGCAGCTGAGGCCTATTGAAACTCGGCATCCGTACCCGGTCAACCCCAAAAACTACGCGGGTCTCCCCTGAGCTTCGCCAGGAGTACCCTGCAGAAACGATCGGGCGAGGTTCGCTTCTGTGGGCGGTCGCTGTGTCTCCGACTTACACGACCACGCACCGTGAGTAAGGCTCAACTGCCAGAGCCGGCGCTCTGGCGCTACTGGAGCCTACGGGGTCCCGACAGAACTGGCCGGGTCGCGACGACGAGACTCACTCCGCATCGGTGTGGGTGCCGAGAATGCCATCCCCAATGATTGACCAGGGACTTCCCATCTTTCGTTGTGCCCACAACAATATGGGAAATCGAGAGCAACAGCGTGGGAAATGGCTCCGACCAGGGCGCAGTCGGCCCAGGTCAACTGAGTTATGTCGGTTGCCCACCATGGGGTGTCGACAGAACTGGGCAGGTCACGTCGACAAAACCCCCTTTGAAGGTGGCCCCAGTGGCCCCGGCTGGGTGTTTCCGCCCTCACCTGGACGTGCCCGCGGCCGAGGCCGCCAGTGACCGACGCCGTCAGCTCGTTCTGGCCACCCCGGTCCGACATCCGGACGCGGCAAAGCCACGTAGGTGTCGCTGATCGAGAGCCCTGGGCCGTCAGGCGGTTAGGGGTGGGTCGGGGTCGCCGGTGGCGTCGTCGGCGCCGGCGGTGGCGGCCGTGACCGGCGCCCAAGTGGTGATGGACTTGGTCCGGCGGCGGGGCGGGAGCTTGCGGACCTTCTTGGCCTCGGCCTGTAATGTCCGAAAACCCGATCACACCCTCGACCAGGGACTCTGTGCAGGGCGTCGACCACGGCGGCTACCGTCATCCCGATGCGACGACGCCGGGCCAGAGGTCAGCTGTGGGCCTTCGTCTAACTTGGCTTTCGTCAGTTGCTCGAGTTCGTCCTCCTACTCTTTCGCCGCGGGGGCTCCAAGGAGGCCGAACTCCTCGCCCTGCGCCATGAAGTGGAAGTTCTTCGGCGCCAGATGGGGCGTCCCGCCTACGAGCCCGCCGATCGTGCCCTGCTCGCCGCCCTCAGTCGCCTACTCCCCCGTTTGTCCTGGGGAACCTTCGGCGTGACGCCCGCAACCCTGCTGTCCTGGCACCAGCGGCTGGTGGCGAGACGGTGGACGTACCCCCATCGCCCGCTGGGTCGCCCGCCCGTCGACGAAGAGGTGACTGCCCTCGTCGTTCGCCTGGCCAAGGAGAATCCGAGGTGGGGCTACCGGCGCATCCAGGGTGAGTTGGGCAAGCTCGGTGTGCGCCTGGCGGCGAGCACCATCGCCAAGATTATGAAGGACCACGGGCTCGGCCCTGCTCCCCGACGCAGTGGTCCCCTGTGGCGTGAGTTCCTGCGTGCTCAGGCCTCGGGCGTCGTGGCCACGGACTTCTTCCATGTCGACACCGTCCTGCTCAAACGCCTCTATGTCCTGTTCTTCATCGAACTCGGACGTCGGAGAGTCTGGATCACCGGGGTGACCGCTCATCCCGATGCACCGTGGGTCACCCAACAGGCCAGGAACGTCACCGGTGACCTCGCCGACGCAGAGATCACCTCCACGTTCCTGGTCCGCGACCGAGACACCAAGTACGTGGCGAGCTTCGACAATGTGTTCAAGGCCGAGGGCGCCGAGATCCTCCGGACACCATTCCGGACCCCGAACGCGAACGCCTTCGCCGAACGGTTCGTGCGCACCGTCAGATCGGAGTGCCTCGACCACCTGCTGGTCGTGAACGAAGCCCACCTCGAGCGCATCCTGCGCGGCTACGCCCGCCAGTACAACGGGCATCGCCCGCACCAGGGACTCGGTCAGGAGATCCCGGCGCCGGAAAGGGCTGTTCCTCTACAAGCAGTGCCCATTTCTGACAGTCGGCACCGGCATCTCCGGCACCGTCCGAGACGGATACATCGACACGACCGTCTGGGCGGACTGATCCACGAGTACGAGCTGGTGGGTTGAGGTGTGGTTCGAGTTTTCGGACACTACGGGCGGTGGAGTCATTCGGCTAGCAAGATTCTCTCTCGGCTCCGAGCAAGGTCTGGAGTACCATCTGACCAACTGGTCAGAGGAGGGCGGAAGCCGTGTCGATGAACCCAACCGCACCGGGCGCGGCACCTCATCCGATCAACTTTCGCTCGATCCAACCGGTGGAGCGAGATCGCCTGACCGCTGCCCTGCGCATCATCTGGGTGATCCCCCAATTGGTCGTGTTGGCCTTCGTCTACATCGGGGCCTTCTTCGTCGCGATCGTCGGTTGGCTCGGAGCCCTGTTCACCGGCGAACTGCCCGACTTCGCCGAGAATTTCCTCTCCGGTACCCTTCGATGGGGGGTTCGCGTCAATGGCTACCTTTACTTCCTGACCGACACCTACCCGCCCTTCTCCTTCGATGAGGATCTCAATTACCCGATCCAGATCTCCATCCCTGCACGTGCTCCGCTCAATCGTCTAGCTGTTCTATTCAGGATCTTCTTGGTGATCCCTGCAGCCATCGTCGGCTCGGTGGTTGGCGCCGGCCTGGGGCTCATCTCTGTGGGGAGCTGGGCCATGATCACCTTCACTGGCAGCTTGCCGATTCCCCTCTACGAGGCAGCACGTGCAGTGATCCGTTTCCAATTGCGCCTCGGGGGATATTTCATAATGCTGACCTCGGAGTACCCGTGGGGACTCTTGGGTGATCTGCCGGCGGCACGTGACGAAGAGACGGCCCAGGGTAGCGAATGGTCCATCTGGCTGAGCCAAGGCGGTCGCAACGCCATGATCGTGGTGATCGTGCTTGGCGTCATCGAAACGATCGCCAACAGGGCATGGCGGTGAGGTCGCCCCTGTGATCGGCCCTCGCTACCGCGAGGACCTGTGCCTGGATACTGCGCGCAGCCCGGAGTGCCTGAACCCAGGCCCAAACTCATGTCGACGTTCTCCATCCGAGGCGACCAGTTCGGCATGCACGGGCACCCGACGTCGGTCCCGTTTGTGCGCGCGGCGAGGCACCCCGGGACCGCCAGCCGACTGTGGGACGCGTCCGTGCAGCTGACCGGCGTCGGGTTCGACGCGCTCAAGCCGCAAGTCTGACAGGCCGACCCGTCCTGCCGCCGGAGGGTCAGGAGAGCCAGCCGGTGAGACCGAGCCCCAGGGCGAGCAGGGCGTCGACGGCGGCGATGCCGCCGACGACCATCAGCTGCCTGCGGTGGTTGTCCCCCATGTCGTACACCCATGCGGCTACGGCGAAGAACGTCGCGTAGCCGAAGATGACGATCAGGGGGATGAAGGGGACGTTCCACCACCAGTAGGCCCAGTTGAGGACGCCCATGGCGTTGAGCACGATCTCCACGCAGACGCAGACCAGCGAGAGCGCGAGGACGTACACGACGCGGTTGGGGACGCCGAAGTAGCGCTGGTGCGGGTCGGCCGGCAGGATCTTGACGAAGATGACGCCGAGGATGGCGAAGAAGAAGGAGATCTCGATGGACAGGCCGATCAGGATGAGGTAGCTGGTGTGCCCCGTCACCGTCCACAGCGCGGCGTGGTTGGACACGTGGAGGACGGCCGAGTTCACCAGCTCGTTGAACCAGTCCATCAACCAGAGCGACAGCCCGGCCAGGACGACGGACCACCGGCGGTGCTCGACCTCCACCGTGTAGATGTAGACCACGATGGCCAAGAACATGATCGTCGACCAGTCGAAGTGCGACGCATCCCGCAGCATGCCCCGGGCCACCAGGGTCGGAGCGGTCAGGGTGGCGAGCACGGGGCCGAGCATATCGCCGACGATGAGACAGACGGGGTTCCACTGTCGCGGGCTCGTACGGCACGGGCCTGATCGGTAGAGTCGTCAAGGAGTGGATCCGGGTGTCGGGCTGGTTGTCGGGCCGAGGGGAGACCTGCCTGTGGATACGGCTGCCCCGTAACTCCCAAGGCTGTTGCTCAGGCGACTGCCCCACTGCGGGTGCCGAGAATGTCATCCGGCCGGGTCAAGCGACAAGTCGGTACTCGTGGATCACGACCGAAGACGATGTCGCGCCGGCGCAGCTCCGCAGGCTCGGGATCACTGATCGTTGGTGGTCGTTCCACCGTGAGCGGGGCCAGTTGACCCAGCCCCCGATGCGGCCGGTGCTCGTTGTGGTGGGCCACGTATTCGGCCAGGACCCGCTCAATGCAACAGTGCCCGCTTGATGCACGTATAAGCCAGATTCGGAGTCGAGCCCGACAGATCTCCCAACCCTTAGGACACTGGAGAGCCTGGGCGGAAGTGAAGTCCAGGTTCGACCTGGCCGGTTCAGTTGAGCTTTCTCAGGTCGAGTTGATACCGTCCGAGTATGTCCTCTCGGTGGCCGGCAGTGTCCTACGAGGAGTGGAGCGAGACTTGCGACACGCTACATGCTCATACCCAAGTTCTCGGTAAGCTCGCGGTGGCGCTTGCGCCAGCCGAACCGCAGCTCCAGCATGCGGCGTTGCGGCTAACTGCGCGAGGGTGGGAGACGGCTCCGCTGCCAGCGCCGGACGGCTCGGGGATGCTCGTTGTCGTGCTCGATCTACGAAACCACGAGATGGTCGTGGAATCTAGCAAGAGGGGTGTCCGACGCGTCGCACTCATGCCTGATCGTTCGGTTGGCGACGTCACCCGCGAGGTTCTAGACGCGATCAGTGGCCTGGTTGGCCCAGTTCACATCGACCCAAGACCGCAGGAGGTTCCGTGGAGCGTTCCGCTCGACGAGGACGAGGAGCATGCACGGTACGACCCTGAGCAGGTCGCTTCCTACTTTGTCGCCGCTACCGATGCGGCACTTGTCCTCGCTGCGTTCCGCGCTCCTTATCGAGGACGCTCGACACCAGTGAATGCGTGGTGGGGTTCGTTTGACCTTGCGGTGAGTCTGTTTTCCGGACTCCCGGCCTCACCGCCGGCGGATGACTTCATCATGCGTAATTCGATGGATGCGCAGGAGGTAGCTATCGGTTGGTGGCCTGGCGATCCGAGATCCGGCAGGGCAGCGTTCTATGCCTACGCGCACCCGGCGCCGGAAGCGTTTGCCAAGGCGACGCTTACCCCAGCGTCCGCCCACTGGGATGCGGCGCTCGGCGAGTACATCCTTGACTGGGACGATGTCTGCAACAGCCCTAACCCTCGAGCGGTTGGACTCGAGTTTGCCCATTCTGCGTTCCGGCACGCGTGCGCAGTGTGCGACTGGGATCCGGCACTGCTCGCCAGTGCTGAGGGTACGCCACCGCCGGTTGCGTAGGACGCGCCGGGGAACCTGTTGGCCGTACTGTACGAATACGCGATCACGCCCTTCACCAGGGACTCTGCAGAATGTCGATCGCCCGGCTACCGTCAGTCCGATCCGACGGCGCCGGGTTGGTGGCCAGATGTGGTGTAGGTCGCCAAAGCCCCAATTGGCCCTCTGGACTGGCACTTCTCGTTGGGGTTCGGCCATCATCCAGCGTGGTGAAGGACGTGAAGGACACCAATATTTCGATCGCGTCGCTCGATCCCGGCTGAAAACCCATCTCCGCCTCCACAACGTTGCGGGCGCGGCCTGCCGACGACCCCTGATCACGCTCATGCCGCAAACGCCAGCGAGCAATCGTGGTTCTCGGGTGATGCAGAAGCGCCAGTTCGAAGCGTGTGGGTGCCAAGGCTCTGGACGACTCCTGGGGGCGGAGAGGAAAGAGGCCAAGACCCAGTCTTGTCGGCACGGGTTGTTTCGCGAAAGTCTTGAACAGGACATTCGGATGACATCTTCGACACCCACAGTCCTCCGGACCCCTGCCTCGACTCTCACCGGAATGGGCGGACGACTCCTCACGCTCCCTCTAGTTTCATTCCGAAACGGCACGCCAAGCCAGCGCATGGGTGCCACCTGGCGTAGGGTCGAGACCAGATGAACGACACCCATCGCGGTTCTGAGCCCGAGCCAACCAAAGATGCCACGGCAGCGGCGGAGGTCGAACGCCTTCAGGCGGAACGGGATGCGCTGGCCCAGGAACTCGAAAGGCTTAACGCCCCCCGGAAGCGGCGGTTCCGGCGAGCAGTCGTCGGCGTCCTCGTCGCCCTGTCCTGCATCTTGGTCGTGCTGTCCACCACCGTAGTGTGGGCACACCGGACCGTGCTCAATACCGACACTTTCGTAGGCACCGTCGGCCCGGTCTTCCAGCACCCGGACGTGGACACTGCCGTCGCCACTCGAGCCACGGACCAGCTGTTCACCCAGCTGCAGCTCCAGACGCGCCTGCGAGATGCACTGCCGGCCAAGGTCAGCTTCGCCGCCGGGCCGATCACGGGTGCCACCGAGGGTTACGTCTCGGGTCAACTGGCGAAGGTGCTGGGCTCTGCCCGGTTCCAGACCATCTGGGTCAAGACCCTCACCTCCACCCATGAGACGGTCGTCGCCGTGCTGCGGGGCAAGAAGACCTCGACGATCTCCACCGCGAACGGCTACATCGTTCTAAACACTGTCCCGGTGATCAACAAGGCCCTGGGGTCGGTATCCGGACTGGCCTCCAGCCTCACCGGCAGGAACGTCTCCCTGCCGACCATCACCTCGGCCGAGCCGCCCAAAGAGGCGGTGGACAAGCTTTCGAAAGCGCTCGGAGTGCAGTTGCCCTCCAACTACGGCCAGATCACGCTGGTGCGGTCGACCAACCTCGCCGTCGCACAGCGTGGGGTCAAGGCCTTCGACCGGCTGACCATCCTCCTGCCACTGCTCACCCTGGCATTGATCGCGTTCACCCTCTGGCTCTCGGTCTCCCGCCGCCGGACCCTGGTCCAGTTCCTGGTCGGCAGCTCGCTGCTGCTGATCGTCTTGCGGCGTGTCGTGATTCACGAACAGAGTGCACTGGCCAATGACGCCAACAACCACCAGGTCGCCCAAACGGTCCTCGGGGACCTGCTGCACGGGTTCTTCATCCTCACCGGCTGGCTCCTGGCAATCGCACTCGTCATCTTGGTGGTGGCCCTGCTGACCGGGCCCTACCGGTGGGCGGTGACCCTGCGCCAGTGCGTGGTTCGGACCTGGCGTCGGGGCATCGAGGCGGTGAGCGGCGAGCGGCGAGCCCGATCGGTGGCCTGGGTGAGGGCGCATGCGGATGGCCTCCAACTGGCGGGGGCTGTCGTTGCCGGGGTCCTCTTGCTCATCATCAGCATCTCTTGGTGGAGCTTCCTGATAATCGGCGCACTCTTGGCCGTCTACGAGGTCGCTCTCCAGTGGGCCAAGGTTCACCCTGAAGATGAGGAACCGGCTGGGCCCGGGGCCGACCACGAAGCGGAAGTGCCTGCTCACGTTGGCGATTCGTGAACCAGCTATGAGCGTGTGGGTGCCGAGAAGCTCCGATTGTTCCTGTGGGTGCCGAGAATCTCATCCGGGCACCGTGAGCAGGAATTTCGTGCAATGGAGCCTGGCGACCAAACTGGGCCATGGCCCTGTCGTTTCCCTACCTCGCCTTCACCAGAATCCTCCAGTTGTTATGCCTCAGCCGACGCGACGACGATGACCTGGCCATCGAGGTCGTCATGCTCCGCCACGAGGTGGCTGTGCTGCGTCGTCAGTTCACTCGGCCATCCCTTCAGCCTCCCGATCGAGCAATCTTTGCCAGCCTGAGCCGACTACTCGATCGTCAACGCCGAGGCCGGTTCTTCGTCCAACCCGACGCCCTGCTCCGTTGGCACCGGGACCTGGTGCGGCGCAAGTGGACCCAGCCCCATCGATCAGGTCGCCCCAGCATCCCCGCCGGAACGACTGCGATGATCCTCCGACTGGCCCGTGAGAACCCCACCTGGGGCTACCGACGGATCCATGGTGAGCTGCCCAGGTCCGGCGTGATTCTGGCTCGTTCGAGCGTCTGGGCCATTCCGCGAAGGCACAACATCGATCCTTCGACGATGCGGACAGGTCCTACCTGGAACGAGTTCCTTCGAACCCAAGCCTCGACCATGCTTGCCTGTGACTTCTTCTCCGTCGACACGTTGCTGGTGAGGAGGATCTACGTGCTGTTCTTCATCGAGCTCGAGACCCGACGGGTCTACGTGACCGGGGTCACCACTCATCCGACCTGCTCCTGGGTGGTCCAGCAGCCGAGGAACCTGACCATGGCACTGGAGGATCGGGTCCATCCCGTCCGATTCCTCGTTCGTGACCGGGACGCCAAATTGACCTCGAGCTTCGACGAGGTCTTCAAGGCAGAATGTGTCCGCATCATTCGCACACCGGTCAGAGCTCCCCGAGCCAACGCCTTCGCCGAACGCTCCGTCGGCACCGTCCGCCGAGAATGCCTCGACCGAACGTTGATCTTCGGTCGTCGCCACCTCGAACGCGTCCTGGCCGAGAACGTCGCCCACTACAACGGACACCGGCCGCACCGGGCCCTGGGTCAACAGGCCCCGCTCTTGCCGAGCATCCCGCCTGCAGCCGATCATCCCGCCCCTACGCGGCTACACCGCAGCGATGCAGTCTTCGGTCTGATCCGCGAGTACCGACTGGTGGCGTGACCTGACCGGATGGGATTTTTGGCACCCACAGGCGTCGAACCAAGCCTTCGGCGCACAGTATTCTTGTTCTTGGACGAATGGACGGAGGTTTGGCTGTGCGCCGGAAAATGCTAAACGGCAAGATTCACCGCGCTCGGGTCACGGATGCTGACCTCAACTATGTCGGCTCGATCTCCATCGATCCGTTGCTCCTCAAGTCTGCAGACATCATGGTGAACGAGCAGGTCGCCGTGTACAACCTGATGAATGGTGAACGGTTTGAGACTTATGCCATCGAGGGTTCTCCTGGGCAGATCTGCCTTAACGGGGCTGCGGCCAGGCTGGCGCACGTCGGCGACCTGGTCATCATCGCCACGTTCGTCGACGTCGAAGCGGACGAACTGGCGGCCCATGAACCCAAAGTAGTTGTTGTCGACTCTGATAATCGCCCGGCCGGGCAGTACTAGGGCTCAAGCACTAGGCAGTAGGCCAGTGCGCCAGGCCGATGAAGCTACTGGGGGCACTGTTGCGTTGGTGGATTGTCGGGCGCAGGCCCGCCAGCTCCGGTGGGATTCGCGGGTCAGACCACGAGCGCGAGCTCGTCGAAGGCAGCGGCGAGAGTCAGTCCCGGACGTGCATCGGCCCCGAGTTCGTAGTGCCCTCGCCGTAGGTTCTGGATGAACGCATGGCCTCGGATTACGACGCTTGCGGTCCGGTCCCGTTTGAAGCTGTGAGTACCAAGAATGTCATCCGAGCCGTTGAACTGGGACTTTCGCCGGAGCGGATGTAACCGCGAAAATGGTCCGTGGTCCTCTCGTTTCTCCACCTCGCCTTCCTCCGGACCATTCAGATCCTCTGCCTGAAATGGTCCGACGAGTCCGATCTGGCCATCGAGGTCGTCATCCTCCGGCACGAGGTGGCGGTCCTCTGTCGCCAGGTGGTCCGTCCGGCCCTGCGGCCGACGGACCGGGCGCTCCTCGCCGGCCTCAGGCAGCTGATCCCCCGGGCGAAACTCCATCGGTTCTTCGTGCAGCCCGGCACCCTGCTCCGTTGGCATCGTGAGCTGGTCCGTCGCAGGTGGACCTGCCCGAAGCCCTCAGGTCGCCCGAAGATCCCCACGGGAACAGTGCAGCTGGTGGATCGCTTGGCCAGGGAGAACCCGACGTGGGGTGAGTTCCTGAAAGCCCAGACCGCGACGATGCTGGCCTGCGACTTCTTCACCGTGGACACCGTGCTTCTGCGGAGGCTCTAGGTCCTGTTCTTCATCGAACTCGACACCCGCAAGTTGTAACTCACTGGGATCACGGCCAACCCGGCTGTTGCCTGGGTCGTCCAGCAGGCCAGAAACCTGTCCTAATGAGCTCGCCCAGCGTGGACGACCGGTCAAGTTCCTGATCTGCGACCGGGACACCAAGTTCACGGCCAGCTTCGACGAGGTCTTCTGCTCCCAGGGCATTCGGACCATCCGTGCGCCGATCCGGGCCCCTCGTGCCAACGCCTTCGCCGAGCGATTCGTGGGCACCGTTCGCCGGGAGTGCGTCGATCGCAGGCTCATCGTAAGCCGACGTCACCTTGAAGCCGTCGTCCACGAGTTCGTCGAGCACTACAACAGCCACCGGCCTCATCGATCGCTGGGTCAGCTACCGCCTCAGCCGAAGGGCGATACCCCAGCAGAATCGAAGAATGTCGATGCTTCACGACTCCAGCGGACGAATCGGCTCGGAGGATTGATCCATGAATATCGCCTGGTCGCGCGACGCGGATCACGTTCTTGGCACCCAGAGGCTCCAGGTAGAGTTGTTGCCATGGTCTGGAAGAGGCATGCGAAGGCGCTCGCATCTCGTCCGGAATCAGTAGCCCTGAGCGCCTTAGAACTTCTTGAGCCCAAGCGCCAGGAATGTTTGACGCGGATCCTGACCCTGTCCGAATTGGCCGAAGCAGTAAAGGCGAACAGGCGCCGACGAACACGCGGGAGTCCTGACAAGTTGCCGACTGCCAGGAGTCAGCCGAGCGCCTCAGAACTTCTTGAGCCCAATCGCCAGGATTGTTTGACGCGGATCCTGACCCTGTCCGAATTGGCCGAAGCAGTAAAGGCGAACAGGCGCCGTCGAACACGCGGGAGTCCTGACAAGTTGCCGACTTGTGGGTGCCGAGAATCTCATCTAGGTCCCTGAGCAGCACTTTCGTTAATCGACCGATGGCGACCAAACCGGGTGAAGGACGCCAATATCTCGGTCACGTCGCTCGATCCCGGCCGGGAAGCCATCACCGTGGCCGCGACGTTGCGATCGCGTGCTGAGGCGTCTCCTCAACTGGCTCCTGTCGGCAGCAAGCGATCACTGGCTCCAGCTGTGCGCAGAGCGTCTGCGTGCACCGAACTCCGCACCCGTTGCACCCAACTGCAGCCCGCCAACGGGAGGACTCCCGCCGCTCGCCGAACACTTCGTCGGCACCGTCCGCCGTTAGTGCCTCGACCGAACGTTGATCTTCGGTCGTTGCCACCTCGAACGCGTCCTGGCCGAGTACGTCGCCCATTACAACGGACACCGGCCGCACCGGGCCCTGGGTCAACAGGCCCCGCTCTTGCCGATCATCCCGCCCCTACGCGGCTACACCGCAGCGATGCCGTCCTCGGTCTGATCCGCGAATACCGACTGGTGGCGTGACCTGGCCGGATGGGAGTGTTGGCACCCACAGCATGGGAGGAGGGGTCGGGAACCGGAATTGGCCACGGCACGCGCGTCCCGCATTGCGGTGGTGGATGCCTGAATGTTTACCGATCGGCGGCGTGCGGCTGGTCTGGAAGAACGACGGCAACTGCTGCCGCCATGCCACCGCTAGTAGCCTGAGTCCATGGTCATGGGAGACATGCACTTCGAGCGCGAAATGAGCCGCCCCGAGACCATGATGTGGAACATCGAGAGCGACCCGTGGCTCGCATCGACTGGCGGGAGCGTGACCGTGTACGACCGCCCGCTCGACTTCCCACGGTTCCATCGGTCGATGGCGCATGCGGTGGCCGTGGCGGCGCGGCTACGCCAACGGGTGGTGCCCGGCCGTGGGCCGCTGATCGCCCCGCACTGGGTGGCCGATCGGGACTTCGACCTCGACTGGCACGTTCGGCGGATCGGCGCTCCCGGTGAGGGCACGCTGCGGGAATTGCTCGACTGGGTGAGCCAGTTCTTCCAGGATCCGTTCGACCGCAGCCGGGCCCTGTGGCAGTACGTCGTGGTCGACGGGTTGAACGAAGGTCAAGGGGCGCTGGTCACCAAGATGCACCACGTCGTCACCGATGGCCAGGGCGCGGTTCAGCTCGCCGCCGCCTACATCACGCTCCAGCGCAGGGCGCCGCAGCCGCCCGAGGTCGACCTCGACGCGGTGATCGGGTCCGATCCTCAGCAGCCCGAAGGGCTGCCCGCCGAGGCGAGGGGCTTGGCCGCCGAGGCACTGCGATGGCCGATGGAGCTCACCCGCAAGATCATCGACGTGGCCACCCACCCAGACCGCGTTCTCCAGGCCGGAGGGGAGGCCACCGACCTCCTGCGCACGACCGCGGACCAACTCCGCCCCGCCGGATCGCCACTGTGGCAGCACCGCTCCCGACATCGGCGTCTGGAGACGCTGACGGTGCCGTTCGAGGCCGCCCACCGTACCGCCAAGGCGCACGGCGGTACCTTGAACGACTTCTTCATGACCGGGGCGGGCGAAGCCGCCCACCGGTACCACCGGGCAAAAGGCGTCGCTCCCGAGCGGTTCCACGTGACCTTCGTTGTCAGCACCCACACCGATGCCCCCAGCGGCCTCAACGCATTCACACCCGTTCCCGTGGAGATTCCCAGTGGGGAGATGGGCCTGGCCGACCGGTTTGCCGCCATCCACGAGCGACTGGCCGAGCGGCGGAACGAAGTCCATGGCGGCGGCCCCATCGAGAGCGTGGCCAGCATCGCCAACTTCCTGCCGACCGCGCTCGTCACGAGCCTGATCCGAAATCAGGCCAGCCACATCGACTTCGCCACGAGCAGCCTCCCCGGCTTCAGAGGCAACACCTACGTGGCCGGCGCCCGCACGCTGCACACCTACGCCTTCGGTCCGCTGGCCGGGACTGCGTTCAACCTCACGATGCTCTCGACCAACCGCAGCCTCGACATCGGCGCACACCTCGACCCGGCAGCGGTGACCGACACCGCCTTGCTGCGCGCATGCCTCGAGGACGCCTACCGTGACCTAATCGCCCTCGCCTGACATCGGCTGGTGCTGCTGATCTCAGTGTGCCCGACTGCGCTCCCGGTCAACGGACTGCATCGGGACGAGCGGTATGTGACTGCAGCGTCAGGCCAGATGAACATCAGCACACCGACAGCGACTCGACGACACCGTTGTCTCCCTCCAGGTCGACATCCGCCACAGCCAGTTCGTCACCCACCCACGTAGGGTGTCAGAAGTCGACCACGCCGTTGACCAGGGATCTCCCGACGGGTCCGGCGGGCTACGGTCTTGCTGCTCGGGGGTGAGGTGAAGGGCATCATTATCTCGATCGCGGGGCTAGATCCCGGCTGGGAACCCATCTCCGCGACAGCAATGTCACGATCGCAGGTTGACGGCGGCCCTTGAACGCGCATTTGCCGGCAGTGAGCAATCGTTGTCCTCGGGTGTGTCCAGAAGCGACACTTCGCAGCGATCTCCTGCCCCGATGCACCCACCTGCAGGGCGCCAACGGGAGCACTCCCGCCGTTCCCGTGATACCCCTCTGGCTAGGCGGCCACCGGGTAGTACTCGTGGATGAGGCCACCCAGGACATCGTGACGTTCGAGGTTGAGTGACGGGGACGGAGCGGCGATCGCTCTCGTAGGTGCGGGCACGCCAAGGGCGATGCTTCGGTGGGGACGCCGTTGGTTGTAATGGCGGGCGTACTCCCGAAGGACTCGTTCGAGATGGCGACGGCCCAGGATGAGCATCCAATCGAGGCATTCGATGCGGACCGGCGTCTTGATCACCCGGATGCCTTCAGAGCGAAACACCTCGTCGAAGCTGGACCTGAACTTGGTGTCCCGATCCCGGATCAGGGACTTGATGGATCGTCCGCGGTCTACAAGGTCGCCGACGAGGTGGGTCCACCCCGTGGAGCAGGCCCGAGGCCAGTTCGGCGCAGGACCCGTCGGATCGAACTGGCGGAGACACGGAGCCCGAGCTTTCGGAGCTCGCCCTGGATGCGAATACACCCCCAGCTTCGGTTCTCCCGACCGGGGCGAACGATGAGCCGACCAGTTCGTCGCTCATCGGCGGCCGACCAGGATCACGTTGCTTTCGCCATCGCCGCCATTTGTGTTTGCCTGCTTCCCGGTGCCATCGCAGCAGCGTGTCGGGGGTGACCAGGAAGGACCGCCAGCGTCTTCGAGGTAGCAATCGGCTGAGTGCAGCGAAGATCGCCCGATTGGCAGGCCGATAGCGAACTCGGGTGTGCAGCTGGCGTTCGAGAACACGCACCTGGCGCCGGAGCACCATGATCTCGACGTTCTTGTCCGACTCGCTTTGCCGGCCAGACTAAACGAGACCGAAGATCCGGCACAAGCCGATGTAGAGGAGTGAGAAAGCCACGCTGGATGATGGCCGAATGTCGATCGAAAACGCCAGTGCAAGGGCCCAATTGGGATTTTGGATCCCTTCACCTTGGCCCCGGGTCGATGTAGTTGTGCGGCTGATCTCGCATTGGCGTCACCCTTCTCTCTGACGCATCGACTCGCGCTTCGGCGGAGGTACCAGTGGGTTTGCTCGCCAGTTCGAAACTGCACTGCGTTCGGACCGGACATCGAGTGTCCAGGCTCCGTATTGGCACGCGTGGCTCCACACCTGTCCACTTCTGCGAGGAACTACATGACCGGCATGTGCACCGGCTGTGCAGATTGCTTACATGATGACATCAGTATATTATCAGTCGATTATTCGATTTTGTCGATAGGGGAAACGTGCAGCAGGACTGTGACGAGTATCCGAGACCCAGCCAGTATGAGCGGCACGAGAGAGATCCGTCAGGGTGGGCCAACGGCTCCTACGGACAGACAGAGGAGACGGCGGACGTGGTCTGCACGAATTGTTGGCGCTGCGTGAAGCGCTCCGCCAACCCAAGCGGCCTTCGTTGCCCACGCTGCGGCGCTTCGTTGCCGCTGTCAGGTGGCCGACGGAATACCCAGCGCCAGATTCCCGCTTGAGCGTGGGCACACAAGCCCCAGGGAGTGGTAACGCGCCGACAAGGGCGTCCGATTCACCTGGTTGAGATGATAGATTGACGTGCTGACGATAATATCAACTGATTCTCTTCGCCTGCCCAAGGAGCAATGGAAGCGATGACGATTCGATCCATTCTGCAGGCGATCGTGCACCCACGGACCGTTACCGAGGACCTTGGTCCTCCATCCCAGGTTGCCGCCGACGTCCCCCGGCTCGCCGGATCGCTCCAGCTTCGTCATGTCGACGCCGGCTCGTGCAACGGCTGCGAACTCGAGATCACCTCCACGTTCGGTCCGGTATACGACGCTGAGCGATTCGGGGCCCGCTTGGTGGCCTCACCACGGCACGCGGACGCGCTACTGGTCACCGGACCGGTAACCAAGAACATGGTCGGGCCCCTCGTGAAGACATTCGAGGCCATGCCCGAGCCGCGGATGGTGATCGCTCTCGGCGACTGCGCACGGGATTGTGGGGTGTTCCGGGGTGGCTACGGCGTCGAAGGCCCCGTGGGCGATGTCCTACCGGTCGACCTCCAGGTCCCGGGTTGCCCTCCCAACCCCGAAGCGATTGTCCGAGCACTGCGGGGTCTTACCGGACGGTGAGCAACCTCAGCTTGGTCATCACGGCGATCGCCGGCCTCTCCGCGGCGATCGCCGGCTGCGCGTTGCCGGCGAAGACCCGAGTTCATGCAGCAGTGGCGTTCACCTGGGGGGCGTGCATCGCCGCGCTCGTCGGGTCCCTGGCTGTACTGCACACAGGGCACGCCATGGTGCTCAACTCGTCCCGAATCCTTCCGCTCACGGGCGTGACCATGGTCCTCGATCCGCTCGGAGCGGTCTTCGTCGTCGTAACGGCGGTCGTGGCCATTGCCTCTACTCTCTACTGGCTCGGCTACGCCAGCCATGGCCTGTCGACGCGCACGGCATCGGCTGCCCTGCCGATCTTCGTCACGAGCATGCTCCTGGTTCCCGCTGCGGGGAGCGTAGCCACATTCCTCTGGTTGTGGGAGTTGATGGCGTTGTCGTCGCTCTTGCTCGTACTGGTCGATCAACGTCGGCGCGAGGAGACGCGAAGCGCCGCACAGTGGTACGCAGTGATGACCCATGTCGGCGCATCGGCGATCCTCTTTGCCCTTGTGATGCTTTCGGCCCATGCCGGCAACCAGACCTTCGCTGCGATCCGTATCCACGCCGTGCACCTGCCGGCTGCAGTTCGCAATACGGCGTTCCTACTCGCCCTTGTCGGGTTCGGGTCGAAGGCGGGAGCGGTGCCTTTGCACGTCTGGCTGCCCAAGGCCCATCCGGAGGCACCCAGTCCGGCCTCGGCACTCATGTCCGGAGCTATGGTCAACCTCGGCATCTACGGGATCGTGTTGGTCGGCGACCGGCTGCTCGGCGGAGGCCCAGCCTGGTGGTGGCTGACGGTGACCGCAGTGGGGGTCGTCTCTGCCCTCTTCGGCGCGCTTCACGCAGCAACAAGCACCGACTTGAAACGGCTGCTCGCCTACTCCACCGCGGACAACATGGGCCTTGTCCTCATCGGTGTCGGAGCATCAGGGTTGTTCGCTACAACTGGCCATCCAGCGATTGCCGCGATCGCCATGGTTTCGGCGCTACTCCTGACCGTGAATCATGCCGCCTTCAAGGGCAGCCTGTTCCTCTCTGCCGGCTCCGTCCAAGTGGCGACGGGCAGCCGTGACCTTGACGGCATGGGGGGGCTCTTGCGGCGTATGCCGATCACCGGAGCGGTGTTCCTGGTCGGTGGGCTTGCCATCGCCGCTCTGCCGCCACTCAACGGATTCGTCGGCGAATGGTTGCTGTTCCAGAGCCTGTTGCACGGATTGCCGACGTCGAGCACCGCTGTCGCCATCGCCGTGCCGGTGGGGGTGGCTGCGCTGGCTCTCACCGGCGGGCTCACGGCGGCCGCATTCGTGAAGGCAATAGGGGTGGGATTTCTAGGAAGGCCCCGGTCGGAGGGAGCAGCCACCGCTCACGAAGTGCCCCGCACTATGCAGCTGGGCGCCGCATTGCTTGCCGGGGCGTGCGTGGTCCTCGGCGTGGTCCCGATGATCGTCCTGCCCGCTCTCGAGCGCGCTACGGCCGAAGCGGTGCCCGGAGCGCCGGCACATTCGCTGCGCTCTTCAGTCGAGTTGCGCCTGGCCGGACTCCAGGGCGTGCTGGCTCCGGCCCTGCTTGCTGCCGGTCTGGCCCTCGCCTTCATTGCCGTGATCGCCATACGCCGGCTGGCACAGCGACGATCCCACCTTCGGCTGGCCCTTCGAAGAGCCGAGCCATGGGGATGCGGTCGTGAGCTGCAGACCGCCCGGATGCAGTACACCGCCACCTCCTTTGCCGAGCCGCTGCAGCAGGTGTTTGACGACGTGCTTCGCCCCGACCGCGACCTCAACGTGAGCCATCTGGCCGAATCGCGCTATTACACGGAGAAGATCGCCTACCGGACCTCGATCGGTGATGTCATCGAGCACAACGTGTACCGACCGATGATCGGCGCCGTGAACGCGTGGGGGCAATGGGCTCGTGGGCTGCAAAACGGTAGCGTCCACCGCTACCTCGCCTACGGGCTGGTGGTCCTTGTGGTGATTTTGGCCGTGATCGTATGAACGGCATCGGGGGCGTGATCGCGGCAGTACTGGTGGCCGGGGCCCAGATAGCGGCAGTGGCCGTCGGCGGACCATTGCTAGTCGGCGTCATGCGCAAGGTTCGCTGCCACATCGAAGGCCGTGTTGGACCCCCGATCCACCAGCCGCTGCGCGACCTGCGCAAGCTCTTCTCCAAGCAACGCATGCGTCCAGACCAAGCCAGCTGGGTCTTCGGGGTCGGGCCGGTGGTCCTGGTCGCCACCGCCGTGCTGATTGCGGCAATATCTCCGCTGGCGACGACTCATCCCCCGCTCGGGCAGACCGCTGACTTCTTCGCCATCGTTTTCGTGTTGCTGCTTGGCTCGGTCGCCCTGGCGCTCGCCGCCCTCGATACGGGAACCCCGTTCGGCGGCATGGGGTCGAGCCGAGCCATGACCATCGGCGCGCTGGCGGAGCCGGCTCTCCTCGTCGCCATCTTGGCCATGTCGATCCCCGCACACACCTCCAATCTGCCGGCACTGGTCCGCATCGGGCTCGCCCACCCACAGCTGATCGCCAGCCCCGAACGGTTTCTCGCCCTCGGCTCCTTCCTCGTCGTGATCCTGGCCGAGAGCGGACGTCTCCCGGTCGACAATCCCAGCACCCACCTCGAGCTCACCATGATTCACGAGGCCATGGTCCTCGAGTACGCCGGTCCAGACCTGGGACTCGTCATTCTCGGCGAATCGATGCGCCTCGCCCTACTCCTCGGCCTGCTCGTCAATCTCCTCGCCCCCTGGGGAATTGCGGACCGACCGGGGGCGGCCGCCTTAGTCATCGGCCTCGGTGCGCTGGTCGGCAAGGTGGTCGTCGCAGGAATCGTCATCGCCACCTTCGAGGTCTTCACCGCCAAGCTTCGGCTCTTCCGTCTGCCCGAGCTACTCGCCGGCGCCTTTGTCCTGGCCGTGGTCGGCGCGTTCACTGCGCTGGTAGTCCGATGAGCGGCTCCGCCTATGCCAGCTCGCTCCAGCTCGCGTCCGGTGTCGTCCTCGTCTGCGCCGTCGTGACCTTGTGGCGCCGCTCACTCTCCGCCATCGTGAAGGCACTGGCGGTCCAGGGTGTCGCTCTCGGTGTGGTGGCGCTCATCCTCGGTGTCGGCAAGCACGACGGTGTGCTCATCGCGGTGGCGTGCCTGGTGATCGCAGCCAAAGGGGTGGTCATCCCGGTGCTACTCGGTCGAGTGGTGGCTGGCGACCCGGCCAGCCGCGAGGCGGCGCCCATCGTCAATGTGCCCGCCTCGCTGGTCGGCGCCGGGGCGCTCACCTTCCTCGCCTATGGAGCCACGGGGTCGGTGGTCGCCCTCATCCCCACGACCGCCGGCCGGCTCATTCCACTCGGCTTCGCAACAATGCTCATCGGCTACTTCGCCATGGCGGTCCGCCGGAAGGCGGTATCCCAGATCGTCGGCCTGCTCCTCGTCGACAACGGCATCGCCCTGGTGGCCTTCCTCGCCACAGCCGGGGTTCCCCTCCTGGTCGAGCTGGGCGCATCGCTCGACGTCCTCCTCGCTGTCGTCGTCCTGCGCGTCCTTGCCGCGCAGATGTGGTCGAAGTTCGGGGTGCTCGACCTCGACGAGATGCGCGAGTTGCACGACTGATGTTGGCCATCGTCGTACTTGCCGTACCCTTCGCCGCCGGCATCGCCTCGGCTGTGCTGCCGTGGCGGCGCGAGATCGGCTGGCTGTGCACGGCGACGATTGGCGTCGTGCTCGTCTGCGGTATCGGCCTGGCGGCGCGCGTCGTCCACGGCCCACCGATCACCGCGTTCGGCGGGGCACTCCGCGTCGACGCCCTCAGCGCCTTCATGGTGATCGTTATCGGGGCGATCGGCCTCCTGGCTACATGGCAAAGCGTGCGTTATCTCTCTTTGGAGATCGCCGCCGGTCGCTCCAGCCGTCGCCACGCGTCGCTCTACAGCGCGCTCGTCCAAGGTTTCGTGACCGCCATGCTCCTCGCCGTCTTGGCCGGCAACGTCGGGGTCATGTGGGTGGCCGTGGAGGCCACGACCATCATCACCACGTTCCTCGTCGGGTATCGTCAAACCCGAGGATCGCTCGAAGCGTCGTGGAAGTACATCGCAATCTGCTCGGTGGGGATCGCCATGGCCTTCCTCGGCACCGTGCTCGTCTATCTCGCCGCCCTGCATGTCGGGCACCACCTGCACGCCAATCTCGACTGGACGTCGCTGATGGCCGTGTCGCATCACCTCGATCCCGGCGTCATGCGCCTTGCCTTTGCGCTGCTCGTCCTCGGCTATGGCACCAAGGTCGGTTTGGCCCCCATGCACAGCTGGCTCCCCGACGCCCACAGCCAGGCACCCGCCCCGGTCTCCGCCCTCATGTCCGGGGTGCTTCTCACGGTGGCCTTCTACGCCCTGCTGCGGTTCAAGGCCATCGCCGACGGCGCCCTCGGCGTTGCATTCCCGCGGGCGCTGCTCGTGGCGGCGGGGTTGCTCTCCCTGGTGGTCGCCGCTTCCCTGCTGCTCACCCAACGGGACTACAAGCGGATGCTCGCTTACCACAGCGTCGAGCACATGGGCCTCCTTGCCCTCGGGGCGGCGGCCGGCACCCCCCTTGCCATCGCGGCGGTACTGTTGCACATCCTCGGCCACGGCTTGGCCAAGGGAGTGCTCTTCCTCACCTCGGGCGAGATCCTCCACACCGAGGGAACGACCGAGATCGCCCAGGTAAAGGCCCTGTTGGCCCGGCGCCCTGCACTTGGCGGGATCTTCGGCTTCGGACTCGTCGCCCTGCTCGGGTTGCCCCCTTTCAGTCTCTTCGTGAGCGAACTCAACATGGTGCGGGCCGAGACGCAAGTCGGCCTAGGGTGGGCGGCGGCCATCTCCCTCGGGTGCATGGCGGTGATCTTCGGCGCGGTGATGTCCCATGGGCGCCACATGCTGTTCGGCTCCGGTCCCGACGGGGAGCGGGTGCACAAGACACCGGGCATCGTCACGGTGCCACTTATTGGCGGACTCGTCGGCTGCGCCGCTCTTGGCGTGGTGGCATGGCCGCTCGACAGCCTTTTGCGCGCTGCTGCACAGGTGGTCGCCCTGTGAGTGCAGGAGCGTCGCGTATCGAACACGTCCTGAGTGAGAGGCCGGCGCGTGCCGTAGTGGAGCTGGTAACCGGCGAACTCGTTGAAAGTGCCGGCGCACTGTTGGCAGCCGGATACCGTTTGGCCTTGGTCGCCGCGCATGACGGTGGGGGCCCACTCCGGGTTGTCTACCTCTTCGCCGACGGGCCGCCGGACCAGCGCGTCGAACTGCACGTTCAGGTCCAGCGCAACCAGCCGCAGGTGCCGTCGCTGACGCACCTGTCCTTCCCTGCCGGCCGATTTGAACGCGAGATGCGGGACTTGTTCGGCATCGAGCCCGTTGGTCATCCCCGGCCCCGAAGACTGGTGTTGCACCAGCACTGGCCCTCGGGTTGGCACCCGATGAGGGCGGACGCCGGACCACGACCGGCCATGGTCGACAACGCCGAACCGTACCCATTCGTCGACGTCGAAGGGCCTGGCGTCTACGAGATCCCCGTCGGCCCCGTCCACGCCGGACTCATCGAGCCGGGACACTTTCGATTCTGGGTGGTAGGGGAGACCATCGTGAAGATGAAGGCACGGCTCTGGTTCGTCCACAAGGGTATCGAGCGGCTCTTCGAAGGCCGAGATCTGCAATCCGCTCTGCCCTTGGCCGAGCGGATCTCGGGAGACAGCGCCGTCGCCCACAGTCTGGCCTTCTGTCTCGCTGTCGAGGAGGCCTGTGCGATGGAGGTACCGACCAGAGCCAACGAATTGCGCGCCGTGCTGGTCGAACTCGAACGCCTCTACAATCACGTGGCCGATGTCGGGGCGATGTGCAACGACGTCGGCTTCGGCTTGGCCAATGCCCACGCCCTCACACTTCGTGAGAGCCTCCTACGGCTCAATGCCGAGGTGACCGGCCACCGTCTGCTCCGTGGGGGAATCGTTCCCGGCGGCGCACTACTTCGCTCGCTCCCCCGACCCGACCACCTCCAAGAGATCGGCGCCCGATTCCAGGAGATCATCGATCTGGCACGCTCCAACAGCATCGTCATGGATCGATTCACCGGCACCGCCGTGCTCAGTGCCACCCAGGCAAGAGAGATCGGGGTCCTCGGCGTAGTCGCCCGGGCATCGGGTCTGTCCCACGACGCCCGGTTGTCGCATCCCTTCATCGATCCCCCGATGGACTTCCACCCTGCACGGCACGACGCTGGGGACGTCCTCGCCAGGTTTCTCGTCCGTTGCGCCGAAGTCGAGGCCTCCCTGGCGCTGCTCACCGACTACGTCACCCGTGATGGCCCTCTGTCGGCATTCGGACCCAAGCCCAGCGTCAGAGGTAAGGGCCATGGGTCAGGCATGGTCGAAGGCTGGCGGGGCACCGTTGTCCACCGGATCGAGGTCGACCCCGACGGGAACCTTCAGCGAGTAAAGGTCGTCGACCCCTCGTTCATGAACTGGCCGGCTCTACCGGAGGCGCTGGCCAACACGATCGTCCCGGACTTTCCTCTGGCCAATAAGAGCTTCAGCCTCTCCTACGCCGGCAATGACCTGTGACGCATCGTGCCCACTGACAGGTATGGGCGCCTCCAGTGCCGCCCATACCTGACATCTTGATTAATCCGTTAGCCTGCGGGTTGATGAATCCGTTAGACTACGGCGATCGGGTGGACTGGTCCGAGTTCGTGAACCGATTGCAGACGACTTGAGCCGCCCGGCCAGCAAGGAGATGACGCGTTGTGGTGACCGCACCGATCTACCAGGTGAAAGCTGACTTCTTCAAAGCGCTCGGCCACCCGGCAAGGATCCGCGTCCTGGAGGTGTTGCGCGACGGCGAACGCGCCGTGAGTGAGCTCATTCCCGCTGTTGGTCTCGAGTCGTCGCACCTCTCCCAGCAGCTTGGCGTCATGCGTCGGGCCAACCTGATTCAGGCCCGCAAGGAAGGGGCCAGCGTGGTCTACTCCGTCGGCAATCCGATGATCTTCGAACTGCTCGACGTGGCCAAGCAGATCCTCACCTCGTCGCTCGCTGAGACCCGGGATCTCCTCGCCGAGCTCGAAGCGGTCGAGGTGTCCCCCCGATCCGGGCGCCGGTGACCGAGCTTCCTGAATCGTGGCACCGGAGCAACCGACCGTTGGTGATCCGCTGCGGCGCGACGCCTCGAAGGTTCGCACCCCTCGCAAGGACTGGCGGTCGTGCCACACGTGCCGTCACCTGTGCGGAGACTACCGGCACGAAGTCGCCGAACCCCGGTTCTGCGACCGGGCTCTGGTCGGCGTTCACGATGGGAGCGGCCTACCGCCGCCGAGTCACCCTCATCGTGCTGTTGACCTGAGTGGCGGCAAGCGCTGTCCTGATCCCCGTTGCACCAGCGCTTGCCCTATCGGTGGCGGCGATCTTCGTGGTCACCCTGGGCATCGACCTCGTCCTGCTCCGCCGCCGCCAGGTCCTCCTCGCCGAACGGTCGATGACGGCCACATTCCGGTCTCGGCGACCAGAGCGGCCCCATCTGCTAAGAAACATACCTTATAATATTATCAGTTAATAGAACTAGCGGCATGTTGGTGTTTGCCGGCCCCGAACCTGTGTCCAGAGCGACCTCGCCGTCGGCCGCAACCCCAAGCGGGGAAGGAGATGGTGGTCAATGAACGTGTACGACCTGCTCCATGAGTACCGCCCCCCAAACCGTCGTGCTCACGGCCTCCGGTGCCGGGATCGAGCCGATCGGCGGTGACGCAGCTCGGGAATTTCTGGAGCAGCGGTGCGAGATCACTATTGGGCTTGGAATGGCCGGCGCGGCCTGGGGGCCTTTGCTGACGGCGCCACCCTGATCGGGGTGGCGGTCCTTTCCACCTCCGGACCATCCCAAGGTCAAGCGGGTGTCGCCGTAGTCCCGGGATGCCGGCGCCTTGGGGTGGGCAGCGAACTGGCCGACGTTCTGGTCCACGAAGTCCAAGGACGGGGACTCAAGACGTTGACATGCACCTGCGCCTCGGCTGATCCCGTGCCCCAACAGTTCGTCAGGTCACTTCAATTGACTACGACCCGCCGGGTAAACAGCAACACGGCAGTCATGGTCCTCGTCGTCACCGATGCCCCGCCCCACAATCTGCGACATCAGCAATGGGTCAGACCATCCACGGACAATACCTAGTGCCATTGCCCCCACGGCAAAATACTGTGTGCTAAGAAGAAGCAGACTTGAGGGGGAAGGGGTCAGCATGATCCCTTCAACAAGTTGACTGGGGGTCAACGATGAGATCGAGCGAGAAGCGGGCTACGGGGCGCTTGGCGACAAGGACGCTCACCGATATCGTGGGGAACGTCAGAGACACTCATAAGGCCGTGGCGAAGCGAGTGTTCGGTTGGGGGCCTCGTGTCACGCTCCCGGTCAAAGTCATCCACAATCCCATCGCTGCGATTGTCTACGGTTCGATCCTCGGTGGTGAGTTTGCGCTGGGGTTCACTGCAGCGGAAGCGTTCGCCGCCACGAAGGACTCGGGCGTGCCGCTCGGTTCCACTCTGAGGGGCAACTTCGCTCTCTCCGCAGTGAACGGCACACTCGGTGACGAGCTGGACGAGCAGGGCAACCCCCTGTCGATCAAGATGGCCGTCAGACGTGACCGGGTCAATGTCGGATTGCGGCCCGCCGACCTTGCTGCTGCGTTCCCTGCTGCGACTCCGAAGCTGGCGGTGTTCATGCACGGGTTGGGTGGGTCCGAGGACGCATGGCACTTGCGATCCGGGCGTCGTGACGGTGAGAGTCACGGCTCACTGCTGGCGAGCGAGCACGGCTACACACCCGTAGAAGTGCGCTACAACTCGGGCCTTCATGTCGCAGAGAACGGTCGGCAGCTTGCCGCCCTGCTCGACCTGCTCGTGGCGGCATGGCCGACAGAGGTGGACGAGATCATCCTGCTCGGTCATTCGATGGGTGGACTCGTGATCCGTAGCGCCTGCGATCAGGCAGACGAGAACGGATGGGTGTCACGAGTGCGCCACGTATTCTACCTGGGCACTCCGCACACCGGGGCACCGTTGGAGCGGGGGGTGAGCAGGCTCATCGAGCGGCTCGTCAAGGTCGAGGAAGGCCGCCCGCTCGCCACGTTCCTCGACAAGCGCAGTGTTGGGATCAAGGACCTGCACTCGGGGAGCTACGCACCGCTGCTCGACTCGTCCAAGCACTACGCCGTCAGCGCCAGCATCACGGCCGATCCAGACCACCCGGTTGCACTCCTGGTAGGGGATCTGCTCGTGCTGCCCGCAAGTGCTCACGGAAAAGGTCATCTCGACTTTCCCGAGCACCACAAGCGTCACGTCGGCCGGCTCACTCACTTCGGGCTGCTCAACAACCCGGCCGTGTACGACGCCATGAGCGAGTGGCTTGCTCTCAGGGGACACCACTCGTCATCGGATTCGACCCGTCGAATCCAGCCAGCACCAGAGCCGGCCATTACCTGAGGTCGCATCTCCGCCCGCTGACGTCGGCCCTGCTCTCGTCGGTCCACTGCATGGAGCCGGGCCAAGGTTCGTTCGGGGTCACCCAGTCCAGCCACTCCCATCCTCCTCACGGGCACGCTGTGAGCTATCTGGTCGGTAGCGTCACCACCAAGTCGTCAGCATGGTCGGCACTTGCATCGACCCGAAGGTGAAGGGCACCACGATGTCGATCGGAGCCCTGAACTGGAAGTTCGCGGTGGCTTCAGGCATCATCCGCCGTGGCTTTCTCGCTCCTCTGCATCAGCTTGTGTCGCATTCCCCGCCTCGTTTTGCCGTCCCGACGAGCCGAGTCGGACAAGGACATCGAGATCATGGTGCTCCGGCACCAGGTGCGTGTTCTCGAACGGGAGCTTCCGGCACGGGTCTAGTACCGGCCAGCAGATCGAGCGAACCTCGTTCCATTGAGTCGTCTGCTCCCTCGAACCCGGTGGCGGTCCTTCTGGTTTACCCCCGACACGCTGCTGCGATGGCACCGGGAAGCGGCCAAACACCGTTGGCGCCGCTGGGGGAAGCAACGTGGCCCTGGCCGACCGCCGATGAGCGATGAACAGGTCGGGCTCATCGTTCGTCTCGGTCGGGACCACCGGCGCTGGGAGTGCATCCGCATCCAGGGAGAGCTCCGAAAGCTTGGGATCCGGGTCTCGGCCAGTTCGATCCGACGGGTCCTGCGCCGACATGGCCTGGGGCCCGCACCCCGAGGTGGGCCCACGTGGTCGGAGTTCCTTCGGTCCCAGGCCCACAGCGTGCTCGCCACGGACTTCTTCACCGGGGACACCGTGTCACTCAAGCAGCTCTACGTGCTCTTCGTGATCGAACTGTCGACTCGAGAGGTGCACATCCTTGGTGTCACCGACCATCCGACAAGTGCGTTTGTCACCCAGGTGGCGCTCAACTTCATGGGTGACATGGCCGACGGAGGTCGATCCATCAAGTTCCCGATCCGGGATCGGGACACCAAGTACTTCGCCAGCTTCGACGAGGTGTCCCGCTCCGAAGGCATCCGGGTCATCAAGACGCCAGTCCGATCTCCTCGGGCCAATGCCTACGCGACCGCTGGGTGAGGACGGTTCGCATCGAATGCCTTGACTGGATGCTCATCCAAGGTCACGGTCACCTCGAAGGAGTACCTCGTGAATATGTCACTCACTGCAACCAACAACGCCCGCATCGCGGCATCGATCTTGAAGTGCCCACTGGTGCGAGCGCTGCCGCTCTCCCGTCATACTCAGCCCATCGCTCCGACGTACTGGGCGGATTCATCCACGAGTACTGTCCAGTGGCCGCATAGTCAGAGCGGCGTCAGGGGTACGGCGGTGGTTCTCCCAATTGCGATATCCAGTTCTGGTTGGGCTCATTGAACCGCGACGTCGCTCCGAGGTTTCACTTCACCTTTGTCGTGAGTCGAGACATTCCCTCACTCCCGATGAAGGGGTATCCAGTAGTCACGGTCACGATGCGTTGGTCGCCGTCGCAGAGACGAGAACGGTTGCTGGCCGCGATCGAGCGGCGTGATCGAGATTTTGGTGCCCTTCAGCTGAACTCATTCGACGCTGAGGGTAGCGCCTCTCTCGAGCCAACGTGGGTTAGCCCAGTCTGGATCCCGACCGCGACGCCGAGGTCATCGCGTCACGCCATCGTCAGGCCGCCGCTGACCGACAGCGTTTGGCCGGTGATGTAGCGGGCGCCGTCGCCAACCAGGAATGCCACGGCGGGAGCGATGTCTTCCGGTTGGGCGGTGCGGCCGAGCGGGATGGCCCGGGCCAGCCCGGAATAGAGCTTCTCGGAGTAGGCGGCCACCTGGGCGAGCAGGGCGGTCTCGGTGGGCCCGGGGCACACGCAGTTGGCAGTGATGCCGTACTGGGCGCCTTCGCGTGCGAAGGTCTTGGTGAACGCGATGACGCCGCCCTTGGTAGCCGAGTAGACGGCCTCACCTGAGGAGCCCACCCGGCCGGCATCCGAGGCAATCGTGACGATGCGCCCCTCGTTGCGCTCGGCCATGCCGTCGAGCACGGCCCGGCAGCAGGCGATCGTCCCCTTGAGGTTGACGGCGATGATGCGGTCCCACTCGTCCTCGGTGGAGTCGATGAACGGCTTGATCACATCGATGCCCGCGTTGTTGACCAGAGCGAGTATCGGTCCGACGTCCGACTCGATCCGGACAACGGCGGCTCGTACCGAGTCGGTCGAGGCGATGTCGACAGCGATGCCGGCGGCGGGCAGACCGTGGTCGGCCGTCAGGGTCGCGGCCGTCGCAGTGGCAGCCGCCTCGTCGAGGTCGCACACGGCGACCGTCCAGCCGTCGGCGGCCAAGGCATGGGCGATGGCGGCACCGATGCCGCGGGCGGCACCGGTCACCGCCGCTACTCGTGTCGTGGTCAAGGGGGCTGGTTCCTTCACTCGCTCGTCGGGCCGTTGAAGATCGGGGTGCGCTTCTCGCGGTGCGAAGCGAGGCCCTCGGCTGCGTCGGGTCCACCGAAGCCGTAGAACTCGTAGGCGAGCGACGCATCGAACGCCGGCCCCGCGGCGCGGTACCAATGGTTGAGAGTGTGCTTGGTCAATCGCAGGGCGGCCTGGGCCATCCCGGCGAGCTGGGTGGCCACCTCGAGCGCTTTGATCTGCACCTGGTCGTCCTCGACGCACAGCGACACGAGACCGATCCGTTCGGCTTCCTCGCCTGAGAGGGTCTCGCAGGTCAGCAGGTAGTACTTCGACTTGGCCATGCCAGCGAGAAGCGGCCAGCAGACCGCCGCGTGATCGCCCGCAGCGACCCCGAGCCGGGTGTGCCCGTCGATGATGCGCGCCGTTCGCCCGACGATCGAGATGTCGGCCAGCAGCCCGGCGACCAGACCGGCACCCACAGCGGGGCCGTGGATGGCGGACACGATCGGCTTGGAGCAGTTGATGACGTTCCACACGAGGTCGCGCGCCTCACGCATGACGCGGGTACGCACCGCGTAGTCGCTGGTGATGCCCTCAAGGAGATCGAAGCTCCCGCCGGCCGAGAAGCCCTTGCCCGCTCCCTGGAGCACAGCGACCCGGACCTCTGGGTCCCTGTCGATCGACGTCCACACCTCGGCGATCTCACGATGGGCATCAGGCGACACTGCGTTCAGTCCGGGTGCATCGAAGGTGATGCGCAGCACGCCGTCGGAGGGACGATCGAAGCGGAAGCTCGGATAGGTGGCAACATAGTCGAGACTCATGGATTCCCCTCTGGGCGGCTCGGCAACGACCCGTGCGGCTCGCTGGCTCGTGACATGAGATGACCGACGAGACTCTATGGCATGAGGGCCCCAGGCGCTTTGGACAATGCTCGGGATCGCTCGCCGGGGCACAGGTCACCGCAACGGTCCACGGATCCGGTCAGTTGGCCTGAGCCTCGTTCGTCAGTTCCGTATGGCCGCACTCACGAGGTTGCAACGGACTCATGACGCCCCGTTTCGTACGGGCAGTAGCCAAGTGGGACGCATGGCAAAGGTGCTGTTCAGGGCGTACAACATGTACGACGGCCGGGGCACCGCAGCTCATGTTCGGTCGCGTCGTTCTGTGCTGCCAACCATGTCAAAGACCTTTGCTATTGAGACGCCGATGGTGGGTTGGGAAAGCCACCGTCAGTCTGGTGCGCCTTCGGGATACACCCAACTGCGAACCGGGTCCGTCGCGCTCGCGTATTGCCACTTTCGTTCGTGGGCGCCGATCGTGCAATCACCTGGGGCCGCCGCGGTGACGGCCTTCACGGCGTAGTCGGCGACGTGCCGTGCATGCCCAGCCATGTGTGCAATACCAGCGGCCTGTCCTGCGGCCCGCGCCGCGGCCTTCTCGGCCGGATCAGTTACAGACCGTGCAGTTGCGTGTGCCACGACTGCCGCCCGGTGAGCCGCGCCGACGCGGATCTCTCCCCGAGCGAACGCTCGCGCCGCCTCGACGGGCTTCCTCGGTCGGTCGTCCTCGAGATGCCACTCCTCGAACAAGGGCAGGACACGCTCGACGCACTCGCTGGCCCACTGAGCCAACATTCGACGATCATCCTCGGCCCCCGTGAGTGGGCAGCGCTCAGAGCCCCTCATGCGATCGAGTGTGTCACGGAGTCCACTGCGGTTGCACCGTCGCAAGAGCTTGCCCTTCTGACGTGTAGGCACCTGTGGGTGCCGACAATGTCATCCGGGTGCCCTGACTAGGACTTTCGCGAATCGGCCTATGGCGACGAAACTGGGCCATGGCCCTGTCGTTTCCCTACCTTGCCTTCGTCAGAACTCTCCAGTCGGTGCGCCTGAGTCGGCGCGACGACGAAGACCTGGCCGTCGAGATCGTCATGCTTCGCCACGAGGTTGCCGTGCTCCGTCGCCAGGTGGCCCGGCCGGCCTTGCGACCTTCAGACCGGGCGCCCGAGCATCCCCGCCGGCACGGCATCGATCCGCCACCGATGCGTAATGGTCCGACCTGGAATGAGTTGCTCCGCTCCCAAATGCTGGCCTGCGACTTCTTCTCGGTCGGACGGTGTTGCTGAAGCGCCGCTACGTGCTGTTCTTCATCGAGCTCGATACCCGACGGGTCTACGTGACCGGGGTCACGGCTCATTCGATCGGCTCCCGGGTGGTCCAACGGGCGAGAAACCTGACCGTGGCATTGGAGGATCGGATCCATCCCGTCCGATTCCTGATACGTGACCGAGACACCAAGTTCAAGTCCAACTTCGATGAGGTCTTCAAGGCCGATGGTGTCCGCATCATCCGCACCTCAGTCCGAGCACAACGGGCCAATGCCTTCGCCGAGCGCTTCGTCGGCACTGTCCGTCGTGAGTGTCTCGACCGGGTGGCTTCGGGCGGGAGAGTTCAGGGACAACCTGTTCCTGCTCGGTATCGGCAGGTTGCGCAGGATTTGCGCCGTCGGAACTCCGGTCAGTGTGCCTTGCCAGTCATCATGGGCAGCGATTCGTAGCGCCGCACGAAAGGTCCAGGGGCGAATCGGCCACGCGATTCGTCCACCTCGAATTCAGGTAACACTCGGAGCAGTTCCTCCAGCACCACGCGAGCCTGGAGGCGGGCGGCGGCGGCACCGATGCAGTGGTGTGGTCCGTTGCCGAAGGTCAGCATGCGACCAAACCGGCGGGTGACATCGAGATCGTCGGCAGTCGGCCCGTACTCACGTGGGTCGCGGTTGGCAGACCCATACAACAGATGGACCTTGCTAGCAGCCGGGATGGGCGTGCCGTGCAGTTCCACACACCGAGTCGTCGTCCGAGAAAGGCCCTGCACCGGGCTGGTCAGGCGCAGCAATTCCTCCACCGCCCCCCGGAGCAGTCCCGGGTTGTCGAGGAGCAACCGCCGCTGTTCGGTGTACTGGGTGAGGGCGACCGCCGCCCCGCCGAGTAAGCCGGAGGCCGTGTCGTTGCCGCCGGCGATCATGACAAAGCAGTAGCCGAGGATCTCATCAACATGGAGAGGATGGCCATCGACCTCGGCGGCAACTAGGTCTGACAGCATGTCGTCGCCTGGGTGCTGCCGTCGCCACTCGATCAGCTCGGTGAAGTAGCCATACAACTCAGCCACAGCCCCGGCAGCGTCGCGTACCGTGTTGCCGGTGGCATTGGCCTGCACGATGGCGTCGCTCCAGATGTCGAAGTGTTCTCGGTCGCTCTCCGGCACGCCGAGGTATCTGGCGACCACAAACGTCGGGAGGGGCCCGGCCAGCATCTCGATGAAGTCGGCTTCACCAATCTCAGCAAGTGCCGCTACCCGGGTCTGCACAAAGGCCCGTACCGCCGGTTCAAGCTCGGCAACCTTGCGTGGCGTGAATCCCCGGCTGATGAGTCGCCGAAACGTCGTATGCAACGGCCGGTCCATCATTACGAGGGTCGGCTTCAACCCGAGCGCCAGGATCTCGTTTTCCTCAAAGGTCAACCCTTGCGCCGAAGAGAAGGTGACGGTGTCTGAAGCGGCCTGGAACACATCTTCGAAGCGAGAGAGCACCCAAAACCCGTGGGACGTCTGATACACGGGATTCTCCTCCCGCAACCGTCGATAGACGGAGTAAGGGTCCTGCTGGGTTCCCGGGTCGAGTGGGTCGTAGATGAGTGGTGAAGTTTCGAGCATCACAGCGGGCCCTTCTTCCAAGGATCGGCGAACCAGACAATAGAAGGCAGCCCGAGGTACTGCCTGGAACCAGCCAAACTGGAGGAAGCTTCGGCGACGGAAGGTCCGACCTCGGCATCGGTCCGACATCCAGTCATCGAGCCGGCTTTTCAGGGACAAGCCGTTGGGCCGAGTTTCAGCTGCCAGATTGAGAGGTGCCCAGTAGACCGACAGGCTCGAATCGACACTCAGGTTGAGAAACGGGATTCACACTGTCGCCGAACATTGTGGGTGCCGAGAACCTCATCCGTGCCGTTCACCTGGGACTCTCTCCGTAGCGGGCATGGCCGCGAGGTTGGGCCTTCCGCCGTCGAAGGGCTTGACTCCACGCCCCGGAGGTCAGCCAATCCTCCGTAGCTAGTGTAGTGACACGTAAATAGACGCGCGATAGTGGTACGGTCTTCGTATGGCCCGACCTCCTGCTCCACCACTCCCGCTGACCAAGAAGGAGCGCTCGGCGCTCGAAGGGATCGCCGCCAGTG
>JBKQMB010000023.1:0-127115 GCA_052326605.1 Acidimicrobiales bacterium
CGTGACCGTCACCACCAGTGGCGGAACCAGCGCCGCCGAGCAGTTCACCTACCAGGCCGCACCGCCGCCCGTCCCGGTGGTGACTGGGATCACCCCGGCCACCGGCCCGGCCGCCGGAGGCACGGTAGTCACCCTCACCGGGTCCAACCTGACCGGTGGCAAAGTGACCTTCGGGTCCAAGGCCGCCACCAACGTCACCTGCACTGCGAGCTCGTGCACGGCCACCTCGCCGGCCGGCACCGGCACGGTCAACGTGACCGTCACCACCAGTGGCGGAACCAGCACCGCGGAGCAGTTCACCTACCAGGCCGCCGCGCAGTCCTCCAACCTGGTACCGGACCCCGGCTTCGAGAACTCTGCGGTGCCCAATGACTCCTGGGGCGGCAAGCTGGTCCGTTCGGGCGCCGTGGTCCATTCCGGTTCGTGGTCGCTCGCCCAGACCACCAGCTCGAGCAGCGGCGGCTGGGATCTCGACAGCAACTCGAGCTGGTACGCGCCGATCAGCTCGGCCAAGACCTACACGGCCACCATCTGGGTGGAGGCCACCAAGACCGTCAAAGTCGATCTCAACGTTGACCTGCTCAACGCTTCCGGCTCCTACCTCGACAGCGCCAACGGCCCAACGGTCACCCTGGTCGCCAACACCTGGACCCAGCTCACCATCACCGGCATCAAACCCGCAACTGGCCAGGTATACGCCGGCATGGAACCCAACTTCTCCGCCGCCACTACCGGCACCGTCATCTACTGGGATGACATGTCCCTCACCAGTCCTTGAACCTCGCCGGTGCGCTCGCCATCCCGCCTCTTCCGCCGAATGTGACTGCTGACCCGCCCACCAGCCCGCGTCCGCAGAACGCCCTTCCAGCGTTCGTACCTGTCCAGCACGACGGCGACTTCGCGGCGCTCGGCCTCCTCTGGGTGGCCGAGCGGGAACGTCGCGACGCTGTAACCGACCTCTCTCCGCTCGCAGTCGTCGAGAACGTTGCCGGTGGCGGAATGGGGGGACATTCGCTTTCGCATGACAATGTACCGCTCGATATCGAAGCCTTCCGATCCACCTTGGACCTGGACACCATTGGCAGGTCGGACTCGCCCCGGTCGCCGCCCTCATGGAGAGAGTGTGGGGCGAGGCTGCCAACGCCGCTCTCCTGGATGCGACCCTCGCGTTGGTAGGCAATGCATTCAGTATCGACGAACAGTTCGACACGGGGTGTGGCCCGTGGGTAAGCATGATGGGTCAGTGCCGAGTTGGCCGCAGTATGAGCGACATCCATGGCCCATCAAGCCGGTGGTGGCTGAAGCACACAGGAGGTGCGGGCGATCGTGACCAAGCGAATCATCGAGCGGTTCCTCAACCCAACGGTAGGAAGAAGTTCTCGGAGATGACCGACGACGAGATGACGGCGTACTGCGAAGGCCCGGCGGACTGCGGCATCTTCGATTGGGTGCCGGGTAGGGGTCAGTTCGTACGGCAGCGCGTATCTATCGCAGAGGACACTAGCTGAGGCTGGAAATGACTCCGTAGCAGGTCGGAGGGGGTAAAGACCTTCCTGTTACTTCTTGGTCTCCCAGAAGATCCCGTCGATCTCCGCGATCTGGGCCAGCAGCCGGTCCGCGACCGCGACGTCATTGGTCTTCTTGGACTCGCCCGCCGTCTTGGTGGCCTTCCAGAAGAGGTCGTGCAGCTGCGGGAACTTCTCGAGGTGCTCCGGCTTGAAGTAGTCGGTCCACAGCACCCACAGGTGATGCTTGACCAGGTCGGCCCGCTCCTCCTTGATGATGGTGGCCCGGATCTTGAAGGTCTCGTCGTCAGAGGCGTTGAACTTCTCGATGGTGGCCTTGACCGACTCCGCCTCGATGCGGGCCTGAGCCGGGTCGTAGACACCACAGGGAAGGTCGCAGTGGGCGTGTGCCACCTGGGGTGGGGACAGCCGGTCGGCGATGGCGAGCAGGTGGTCTGCGATACGCATGAACAAGGCTCCTTTGCTTCGGTAGGGGACGAAGGTCATCTGGTACAGACTGGGACATGTTGCAACTTCCGGCCACCTTACCCAGGTTCGTGGATGGCCGAACCAAGGGGTCGGCGCGGCGCCCCGGCCGATCCCGCCCGACTGCTGACCCCGCCCGCCCCGGCCGGGCCACCGGCCCCGGCTGCGGGGCGGCGCCTGCCCGCCTCCTGGTTGCCGGGGCGGCACTGGCCCTGGCCTCGGTCGCCGTCCGCCGGTCGGCTCACCGGGTGGTGGTGTCCGGGACCTCGATGGCACCTGCCTTGCAGCCGGGTGACCGGTTGGTGGTGGTGAGCGTTCCCTGGGTCCGGCAGCCCTGGCCCAGGCCCGGCGACGTCGTAGCCGTGCGCGATCCCAGGCAGGCCTCGCGCCTCCTGGTCAAGAGGGTGGCCTCGGTCAGGCCCGATGCCGGCACCCTCGAGGTGGCGGGTGATGCCCGCGAGCACAGCACCGACAGCCGGGCATTCGGCCCGGTTCCCCGGAGCTCCATCGTGGGCCGGGCGGTCTACCGGTACGCCCCCGTAGGCCGCAGCGGCCGTGGCCCGTGGCCGGAGGAGTACCATCGGGCGTGATGCAGAGCCACCGGGACGACCTCAGCCGCCTTTTGACCGATACCTATCTCGATGGAATCGAGGCCAGGTCGCTGAGCGACATCCGGGCCATGCGCACCGAGTGCCAGCAGGCCGAGGTGGCACTCTCCTACCTCCGTCGGCTGATCCAGGGACGGCTCGACATCGCCCACGCCTATCTCGACCGTCCGGGGGATGGTGCCTCTCCGGACCTGGCGTCCCTGGTGAACGACCTGCCGGGCATCCTCTCCTCCGGCCCCGGTCGCCCGGCAGGCCCCGGCAGGCTGCCCATGCTGCTCACCCCTGACACCGAGGAGTCGGATCTCACCGCTGAGCTCGATGCCGTGCTCGACGCCGACGAGATCGGCCGGCTGGCCGATCTGGACGTCGAGGCGCTGGGCGACCTGGCCACCCGGCTCGGGGCCCTCGAGCACCGGGTGTCTGCCGATCGACGGGCGCTGCACGAACGGATCGACAGGCTCCAGGCCGAACTGGTCGATCGGCACAAGACAGGGCGCGCCTCGGTAGACGGCCTGCTGTCATGAAGGACCCGGTGCGGCAGGATGGCACCCAGTTCGTGAAGGAGCTCCCCGAACGATTCAACGAACTGGGTTCGTTCATTCGGGAGCAACGGAGTTCGGCCAGGCTCTCCCTGCGTCGACTCTCGGAGCTGGCCGGGATCTCCAACCCCTATCTCAGCCAGATCGAACGGGGTCTCCGCCGGCCGTCGGCCGAGATCCTGCAGCAGATCGCCAAGGCGCTCCGTATCTCCGCGGAGACGCTCTACGTCCAGGCCGGCATCCTCGAGAAGCCCACCGGGGACACCGACCTCTCCCGCCACATCTTCGCCGACCACCACCTGACCGAAGAGCAGCGCCAGGCGATGCTGCGGATCTACCTCTCCTTCCGCCACGAGAACGACGACCAGAACGATCACGACCTGGTGTCCACGCAGGCGAAAACGGGCCCCGCCGCACCCGACGTTCCGGCTGGTGCCGAGGTCGACCGGGGCCACCCGGACACCCGGGGCGCCGGACGGTCGGAGCGTGCCGCGGCCGTCGGTGACCATGCCTTGGCCCGCAATGGAAGCTCCGCCCCCGGTGGCGAGTCCGCCTCCGCCGCCGGCTGAACGCCACCTCCCGGTAGGATCGTCGACGCATGATGCGGCTGGCTGTACTTTCACTTCACACCTCGCCCCTGGCCCAACCTGGCACTGGAGACGGCGGCGGCATGAACGTCTACGTGCGCGAGCTCTCCTCCGCGCTCGCCCGCGCCGGTGTGGAGTGCGACGTTTTCACCCGTGCCTGGTCCGACGACCTCCCCGCCACCGTGAGCATCGAGCCCGGATTCCGGGTGCACCACGTGTCGGCCGGCCGGCCCGCGCCGATCGCCAAGGAGTCACTGCCCGAGGTCGTCGATGAGTTCGCCGACGGGGTGCTCAAGCGGATGAGCGGCTCGGGGGCCTTCGGCACCGCCGAGGACCTCCCCTTCGATGCCGTCCACGCCAACTACTGGCTGAGCGGTGTGGCCGGTCACCTGATCAAGCACCAGTTGAACCTCCCGCTCGTCTCGACGTTCCACACCCTCGACCGGGTCAAGGCCGAGGCCAGCCCCGAGGAAGTGGAGGCCGACTCGTCCCACCGCCGGGCCGAGGCCGAGGCTGCCGTCATCCGTTGCTCCGACATGGTGCTGGCCTCGTGCTCGGTCGAGGCCGCCCAGATCACCGACCTCTACCACGCCGATCCGTCCCGGATCCGCATCGTGGCCCCCGGAGTCGAGCACGCCTTCTTCGGACCGGGCGACCGGGGGCAGGCCCGCCGGGCGTTGGACCTGCCCAGCCGGGCCCCCCTGCTCCTCTTCGTCGGCCGCATCCAGCCGTTGAAAGGCCTGGCGGTGGCCGTCCGGACGCTGGCCGCCCTCATCCCCGACCATCCCGATGCCCATCTGGTCGTGGTCGGGGGTCCCAGCGGTCCTCAGGGTGACGCCGAGGTTGCCCGCGTCCACTCGCTGGTCGATTCCCTCGGCCTCGGGGAGCATGTGTTCTTCGTGCCACCCCGCCTCCACGAGCTCCTCTCCACTTACTACCGGGCCGCCGATGTCTGCCTGGTTCCCAGCCGGTCCGAGTCCTTCGGGCTGGTCGCCCTCGAGGCGGCGGCCTGCGGCACCCCGGTGGTGGCCTCGGACGTGGGGGGCCTCCGCAGTCTCATCGACCACGGTCGCACCGGCTATCTCGTCGAGGACCCCTCGCCGGAGGCCTTCGCCGGCTGGGTGCGCCAGATCCTCGCCGAGCCGCTGTTGGCCGAGCGCCTGAGCACCGGGTCCGTTCTACGAGCACGCCGGTACACCTGGGCCAGAGCTGCCCACCTGCTCCGTGAGATCGACGACGAGCTGACGGTGGGTCGGCTCGTCGAGTGCTCGTGACCGACCAGTGGGGCGGCATCCTCGGCCCCGAGGAGCGTGAGGCGGTCTGCACGCTCGTCGACGCGTGGGCCGCCCGTGAGCTGGCGGCCGGGGGCGCGCTGGTGGCGGTCGACCGCCAACAGGGGGGCGACCCGGTGACGGGAGCCCCCCGTTGGTACCTCCGCCTGTGTGGAGACGAAAAGGAGTTCGTCACGGTCTGGCTGACCCTGCGCCAGCGGACCCTCCGCCACGAGACGCAGTTCATGCCCGCTCCCGAGACGAACATCGAGGCGACGTGGGAGTACCTGCTGAAGAGGAACGCCGACCTGATCGGTATGTCCTTCGCCCTGGGCGACGAGGACGCCGTCTACCTGGTCGGACGGGTGCCGGTGGCCCGGGTCGACGACGAGGAGCTGGACCGGATCGTGGGAGCGTCGCTGGCCTACACCGACGAGTGCTTCCCGACGGCGATGTCCATCGGGTACGAGGGGCGGTACAGGCGTCGTCCGCCCTCGGACCGGTTGCCCACTGCCTGAGCGCTGGCCTCCTCGGTGGGCCCCGGAGGCCGCTTGCAACCGAGGACCGCATACGGGCCCTCTCGGGCCCACTGGTAGCGTTCCGACATGGCACCGAAGCTCTTGTTGGTCGGGGGCGGAAAGATGGGCTCCGCTCTCCTGACCGGCCTCCTCGCCGGCGGCTGGGCCCCGGTGGAGGACCTGGCGGTGAGCGAGCCGGACCAGGCTCAGCGCCGGCGGCTGGCCGATGCCCACCCCGGGCTCACGGTCGTCGACGGGCCGATCGGCGTCCCCGATGCCGTGCTGGCCGTCAAGCCGGACCTGGCCGAAGCTGTCCTACGCACGCTGGCCGCGGCAGGGGTGAGGCGGGTGCTGTCCATCGTGGCCGGGCTGTCCGCCGCCCGCCTCGAGGCTGCTCTCGACCCGGGCAGCGTTGTCGTGCGCGCCATGCCCAACACGCCATCACTGATCGGTGCCGGCGTGGCCGGCCTGTCCGGGGGCAGCATGGCCACGGCCGCCGACCTCGATTGGGCGGAGGGGATCCTCGGGGCGGTCGGCACGGTGGTGCGGCTGCCCGAGCGCCAACTCGATGCCGTGACGGGCATCTCCGGGTCGGGGCCGGCCTACGTGTTTCTGGTGGCCGAGGCGATGATCGAGGCGGGGGTCACCGCGGGGCTCACCCGCGAGGTGAGCCGTCAACTGGTGGTGGGCACCATGCTCGGCTCCGCCCGGATGATGGCCGAGACCGGCGAGGAGCCGGCCGACCTGCGGGCCGCAGTGACCTCGCCCGGGGGGACCACAGCGGCGGCGGTGCGCACGCTGGAGTTCAAGGCGGTGCGCTCGGCCTTCATCGAAGCCGTGGCCGCAGCCACGGAACGCTCCCGGCAGATTGGCCGATGACTGCCGCAGCAGTCGGCGCGACCGGGTCCGATGGCGCCGGGCGCCGGGCGCCGCGGGCGGTGCTCACCGTGGCCGCCGCCGGAGTGTCGGCCGCCACCCTGTTGACAGGCTGCGGCGGCTCGTCATCGACGTCCACTACGACTTCCCGGCCGGTAACGACAACAACCACCTCGACCACGCTTTCGCCGGCGCAGGCGGCCGAACTCAAGCCGCTGCTGCTGACCGCGGCCGACTTCCCCGCCGGCTGGGCGCTCGACTCGGGTCCGGGTGCGGGGAGCACCCAGGGCACCCCGGGATGCGTGGCCGACCTCGCCATCATCCAGGGTTCGGCGACCCGGGCCACCGCAGTGTTCCTCGGCCCGAAGACCGACCCCGCCGACGCCATACAGACCGTAGCGTCGTTCTCACCGGGGCTGGCGGTGCAGTCGGCCAAGGTGCTCCGCTCAGTCTTCCAGTCGTGCCAGGGCACGCTCAGCCAGGGCGAACAGTCGGCCAAGGTGGTCGTGAACCCGCTCCACGCCGCAGCGACGGGGGACGCGGGCTTTGCCTCCCAGATGACGCTGAGCGCCGGCGGGCAGCAGGCCTACTTCAACGCCTACTACGCGGTCAAGGGCGACCTCGCCACCTTCCTCGGGTGGTACTCACCGTCGAGTTCGACCACGACGTTCGAGCAGATGGCCGCCAAGGCGTTGGCCAGGCTCTGATCGGATCGAGCGGCATGCGCCATGCGCCATGTTGGGACGGGCCCTGTATCGGGGTGCTGGTGCCGTCCCATGGTGGTCTGGTCGCGGGGGCCTGAGGTGGACGGTTCCCCGCCACCGGCGGTCTTCTTCCTTTCCGACTACGGCAGCACCGACGAGTTCGTCGGTGTGGTCCATGCCGTTTTGCACCGCCTGGCCCCGACGGTGCCGGTGATCGACCTCTCCCACCAGGTCCCGCCCTTCGACGTGAACTCCGGCGCGTCCATGCTGGTCCGCAGTGCCCCGTACCTCGGGGCGGGAGTGGTGCTTGCCGTGGTGGACCCCGGGGTGGGCACCGATCGCCGGACCGTGGCCATCGGCACCGCCACCGGCCGTTTGGGCGGGCAGGGTGCGCCGGCGGGCCGGGGGGCGTCCGATCGACCGCACTGGCTGGTGGGGCCGGACAACGGGCTGCTGACCCCGATCGCAGGGGCCCTGGGGGGCGTCGACACGGTCGTCGCCCTCCTCCCGCCGAGCAGGTGGCGTGGGGCGACCGCGCCCGAACCGGGCCCGGTCGACCACGTCGGCCCGAGCTTCGACGGCCGGGACCTCTTCGCACCGGCCGTCGGCCATCTGGTCCTGGGCGGCGATCCTGCCGCCATCGGGACCGTCGTCGACCCTGACACCCTGGTGGCGGGGGCCGCCCCCGTTCCCGGCGATGAGCACGGTGTCGAGGTGGGGGCATCGAGATCGGAGGTGCACACGTCGGTGGCGTGGATCGACCGATTCGGCAACGTGCAGCTGCGACTCCACCCTCAGGTGCTGGACAACGCAGGCCTGCTCGTCGGCGACCAAGCCTGGGTGTCGGTCGCGGACACGCCCGGACGGGCCGGGTCCGTTCGGGCAGGGGGCATGGGCGGCGGGTCGGCCGCGGTGATCACGGTCCGGCGGGTCGGGTCGTTCGGAGCGCTCGGCACGGGGGAGATGGGCCTGATGGTCGATGCGAACGGGCGGATGGCCCTGATCCGCAACCAGTCGTCGGCCGCCCACCGTCTGGCGCTCTCCGGACCGGGTCACCGGGTGAGGATCTGGTGGCATCGGACGGAGGGCCCCCGGCGATAGTCCCCGAGGGCGCCGGCTTTCCGCCGGGCACGGCGGGGTCCTACGATCGGTCCAGTGACGTCCGGACCCATTCCACCGCCCAACGGAGAGCAGCCCGGTGGCACCAGGTCGGGTCGCCGCCGGATCCCGGAGGCGACCGTGGCCCGCTTGCCGGTCTACCAGCGCATCCTCGAGGAGCTGCTGCGGTCGGGGACCGCGACGGTCTCGTCGGAGCTGCTCGCCTCTGCGGCACAGGTCAACGCGGCCAAGGTGCGCAAGGACCTGTCCCACCTGGGGTCGTTCGGGACCAGGGGGGCCGGCTACGACGCTGCCTTCCTCATCGAGCAGATCGATCGTGGACTCGGACTCGACCGGATCTGGCCGGTGGTGATCGCGGGGATCGGCCACCTGGGCAGGGCCTTGGCCCACTCGCAAGGGTTCGCCGCCCGCAACTTCAGCGTGGCGGCGCTGCTCGACAGCAATCCGGCCATCATCGGGGAGCAGGTGGACGGCGTCGTCGTGCGCCACCCCGACGACCTGCCGCAGATCGCAGGGGAGGAGGCTCTGTCCATCGGCGTCATCACCACGCCGGCCTCCGCGGCCCAGCGGGTGGCCGACCAGATGGTCGGTGCCGGGGTCCGATCCATCCTGAACTTCGCCCCCCGGATGCTGGAGGTCCCGCCCGACGTCCTCCTCCGTTACGTCGATCTGAGCATCGAACTGCAGGTGATGAGCTTCTACCTGTCGCATCTGACCGAGGCGGGAGGGGAGGACCGGATGCCGGTGATCCGGTCGATCGGGCTGAGCCCGAGGCCCTCGGAGTGAGGCCGGCCATCGCACTGGGCCGGCCGGGCCGCACGTGGGGCGACTGGCGGCCGGGGCCGGGGGCCGCGAAGCTGGGGCGTTGACGGTGCTCCGCGGGTCGCCTTCCGATCACGCCCTACTCTGTGGGATGGACGTGCGCCCGCAGGACCGTCCCCCGACAGAACCAGCAGAGACCGTGAGCCAGTGAACGACCACGAGATGCAAGGACGAGCCGAGGCGGTGCACGAGTGTCGGTGATCGTCGTCGGCCTCGAGCAGCGCCACGCCCCCCTCGATCTGCTCGAGCGGGTGACGGTGACCGAGAGCGCGCTGCCGAAGGCCCTCGGCCGGTTGCGGGACCAGTCCAACCTGTCCGAGGTGGTCATCCTCTCCACTTGCCTGCGCACCGAGGTCTACGCCGTGGTCGAGCGGTTCCACGACGGCGTCGCCGAGCTCCAGGAGTTCCTGGCCGCGGTCAGCGGCAGCCCGGTCGACTCGCTGGCCGAACATCTCACCATCCGCTTCGACGACGACGTGACCGAACATCTCTTCACGGTGGCCGCCGGCCTGGACTCGGCCGTGCTGGGTGAGTCGGAGGTCTTGGGCCAGGTCCGCCGAGCGTGGGAGAAGGCCCAGCTCGAGCGGGTGTCAGGACCGATACTCGGCGCGCTCTTCCGCCACGCGGTCGAAACCGGCAAGCGGGTCCGGTCGGAGACGGCCATCGCCCGTGGCATCACGTCCCTTTCCCACGGGGCGGTCGCCCTCGGGGCGGATCGACGGGAGAACGGCCTGGCCGGTGCCCGGATCCTGGTGGTCGGCGCGGGCGAGATGGGGGAGGGGGTGGCCCAGGCACTGGACGGCCACCGTCCTGCCACCCTGGTGATCGCCAACCGCACCCCGGATCGATCCGATGCGGTGGCCGCCGGACTGCCCGACTCGACGGCCGACGAGGTGCGCACCGAGTCTCTCGAAAGCCTCGCCGGCTTGCTGGCCGCCGCCGACGTGGTCTTCACCACGGTGGGGACGAACCACCCGATCATCGATCGCCCAATGCTGGGGAGAGCAGTGGCCGAACGGGACACGGGCACCCCCCTTCTGGTGGTCGACCTGGGTGTGCCCCGCAATGTGGAGCCGTCGGCCGCGGAACTCGACGGTGTGGTCCTGTTGGACATGGACGTGCTGCGCGCCGCGGTGGCCGATGCCCTGTCCGGTCGACAGGAAGAGGTGGCAGGGGCCGCCGGTATCGTCGGCGACGAGGTCGAGCGGTACCGGGTCGCGTCACGGGCGCGGGATGCGGCACCGCTCGTCTCCGCGATCAGGGCAAGGGCCGAGGATGCCCGCCGGGAAGAGCTGGATCGGCAACGGTCGAAGCGGACAGGCCTGTCCGACGATCAGTGGGACGAGGTCGACACGGTGACCCGGGCCATGGTGGCGAAGCTGCTGCACCAGCCGACGGTCGCCCTCAAGGGTGCCGCCGGTACGCCGCGGGGCGAGCGTCTGGTCGAAGCGCTCCGGACGCTTTTCGACCTCTAGTCCGTGACCGGGCTCCCGCATCGTGTCTGATCGGGCAGCTCTGCGCCTGGCCACCCGGGGCTCACCCCTGGCGCTGTGGCAGGCCCGCCGCGTGGCCGGTCTGCTCGAACGAGCCGGCGTCGCCTCGTCGCTGGTGGTGGTCGAGACCGAAGGCGACCGTCGGGTCGATGTCCCCCTTCAGCAACTGGGAGGCCAGGGCGTCTTCGTCAGGGAGGTGCAGGCGGCGGTGGTCCGGGGGGATGCCGATGCAGCCGTGCATTCGGCCAAGGACCTCCCGGCGTCGGAGGAGTTCGGCGTGCCCGGGTTGGTGCTGGCCTGCTTCCCCGAGCGGGCCGATGCCCGCGACGTGCTGGTGGGCGGGGGGGTCCGGACCCTTCCCACCGGGTCCACCGTTGCCACCGGGTCCGCCAGACGACGCGTGCAGCTCGCCAATCTCCGCCCCGACCTGACCTTCGCCGACCTGCGCGGCAACCTCGCCACCCGGCTGGCCGTGGTGGGCGAAGGGGGTGTGGCCGCCGTGGTGGTGGCGCGGGCCGCCCTCGACCGGCTGGGCTGGGACCCTCCCGAGGGGATGGACTTCGAGGTCCTGGATCCGGCGACGATGCTCCCCCAGGTGGGACAGGGTGCGATCGCCGTGGAGTGCCGGGTCGACGACGGGGCGACCCGGGCCGCGCTGGGCGCCATCGACGATCCGGTGGTCCACCGGCTGGTCGACGCCGAGCGGGCCTTCCTGTCCGAGCTGGGTGGAGGGTGCACCTTGCCGGTGGGAGCCCATGCGGAGCTGGTGGGGGAGTCGGCCGCCAGCCCGGTGGACGACGGCCCCCGCATCCGCTTGGCCGGGATGCTGGCCGGGTCCGACGGCCAGGTCGTACTTCGTCACGAGAAGACCGGCGACCGGGGCGACGCGCTCGGCCGCGCCGTGGCGCGCTTCCTCCTCGACGACTCCGGCGGAAGCGACCTCGCCGAGTGGGCGTCGTCGCCCGAGGACGGGGGCCCGGAGCGTCCTCCACAGGATTGGCAATGACCGTGTCGCTGGTCGGTGCCGGTCCCGGGTGTCCGGGTCTCTTCACCCTCCGGGGCGCGGAGCTGCTGGGCCGGGCCGATGTGGTCGTCTACGACCGGTTGATCGCCCACGAGCTGCTCGAGCTGGCGCCGCCCGGGGCGGAGTTGATCGACGTGGGCAAGAACCCCGGCGAGTCGAGCCGGCAGACCGACATCAATGCCCTGCTGATCGAGCACGGCCGGGCCGGGCGGGAGGTGGTCCGCCTGAAGGGCGGTGATCCCTTCGTGTTCGGACGGGGCGGTGAAGAGGCCGAGGCGCTGCGAAAGGCCGGCGTCGCCTACGAGGTGGTCCCGGGGGTGACCTCCGCGTTCGCCGCCCCGGCGGCGGCCGGCATCCCCGTGACCCATCGCACGCTGTCCACGTCGGTGACCGTGGTGACCGGCCGTGTCGGCGACGCCTCCGCGGCCGGCGGGGTCGACTGGCAGGCCCTCGGCCGCGCCGGGGGAACCCTGGTCATCCTGATGGGGGTGTCCGAGCGGGCCGAGATCGCCGCTCGGCTGATCGCAAGCGGGCGCCTCCCCGACACGCCGGCGGCGGTGGTGCACTGGGGGACGGCCCCGGGCCAACAGGTGGTCCGCACGACCCTGGACGGCCTCGCTTCGGTGGCCCTGCCGGCCCCGTCGGTGATCGTGGTCGGATCGGTGGCCGCCCTGGAGCTCGGCTCGACGGCCGAGGGTCCGGATCACTGTTGACCGCACTCCCGTTGGCCGGCCGGAGCGTGGTGGTGACCCGTACCCGTGCCCAGGCGTCGGGCCTGGTCGATCGCCTGGTGTCCCTCGGGGCCGAGGTGGTTGAGCTCCCGGTCATCGCCATCGCCGAGGCCCCGGACGGTGGTGCTGCCCTGGCCGAGGCGGCCGACCGCCTCGTCGCCGGTCGGTACCGGTGGACGGTCTTCACCTCGTCCAATGCGGTGACCCGGTTGTTGGCGGCGCTCGGTGGCCGCGGGGTCCCCTCGTCTGTGCGCTGGGCTGTGGTGGGGGTGGGGACGGCCCGGGCACTCACGGAAGGCGGCATCGTCCCCGACCTGGTGCCGGAGGTCTCGGTGGCCGAGGCTCTGGCCGACGCTTTCCCCAGGGCCGACCCCGGCCGTCCGGGCCGGCCGGAGGCGCGGCCCGGCTCCGCGGCAGTGCTCTTCCCCCGGGCGGCGGCGGTGCGTGGCGGGCTGGTCCCGGGGCTCAGGGCCAAGGGGTGGACTGTCGACGAGGTGGTGGCGTACCGCACGGGGACCGACGACCCCGACCCCACTGCGATCGATGCAGCCGGCCGGGCCGATGCCGTGGCCTTCACCTCGTCGTCGACGGTCGAACGCTCCATCGGGCTCCTGGGCCGCGGCGGCGTCCCCCCGGTGATCGCCACCATCGGTCCGATCACGTCGGCCTCGGTCCGGGGGGCCGGCCTCGAGGTGGCGGCAGAGGCGCAGGTGCACTCCATCGACGGACTGGTGGAGGCGGTGGTGGCCGCCCTCGGCGGTGCTGGCCACCAAGCGCCCCCCACCGGGGGCAGTTAGAACAGCAGTAGGAGCGCCGGCGGCGCCACCGGTGGTGACACGGGATGCCCGGTGACCACCGGGTTGCACCCGCTCGACGGGGGTGGCCTGCGCCGTCCTGCCGTAGGCTGGTGCACCGTGCCACACCGAGTCCCCACCAGCGCCGGGCCCCGAGGGGTGGGAGCCGGATATCCGGCGGTGCGCCCGCGTCGACTGCGCCGGACCCCGGCCCTGAGAAGGCTGGTGGCCGAGACCAGGCTCTCCGTCGACGACCTGGTGGCCCCACTGTTCGTCGCCGACGGACTCGACGATCCGCGCCCGGTGTCGTCGCTGCCGGGGGTGGTCCAGCACACGGTGGAGTCGCTGGTCATCGAGTCGAAGCGGCTGGGTTCCCTCGGTGTCCCGGGCATCATCCTGTTCGGCCTGCCGCGGCCGGAGGACAAGGACGCAACCGGGTCCGCCGCTCTGCGCCCCGACGGAATCACCCAGCGCGCCCTTGGCGCGGTGCGCGATGCGGTGGGGGACAGTGTGGTGGTGATGGCCGACTGCTGTCTCGACGAGTTCACCGACCACGGGCACTGCGGCGTGGTCGACCCGGCCACGGGCGAGGTCGACAACGACGCCACCGTGGACCTCTACGCCCGGTTGGCGCTCACCCAGGCGGATGCCGGCGCACAGGTCATCGCTCCCAGCGGGATGATGGACGGCCAGGTGGCGGCCATCCGCGGTGCACTGGACGCAGGCGGGCACGGGCAGGCGGCGATCCTGGCCTACGCAGCCAAGTACGCGTCCGCGCTCTACGGCCCGTTCCGGGACGCTGCCGAGGTCACCATCGCGGAGGGGGGCGATCGGAAGGGCTACCAGCAGGACTTCCGCAACCGTCGTGAGGCACTGGTGGAGGTGGCGCTGGACGTGGCCGAGGGGGCGGACATGGTCATGGTGAAGCCGGCACTGGCCTACCTCGACGTGATCGCCGACGTGCGTGCCGCCGTGGAGGTGCCGGTCGCTGCCTATCACGTGAGCGGGGAGTACGCCATGGTGAAGGCCGCCGCCGCAAACGGGTGGATCGACGGGCCCGGCGTGGCCCTCGAGCAGTTGACCGCGGTGAAGCGGGCCGGTGCCGACTTCATCCTCACCTACTTCGCCGGCGAGGTGGCTGAGGTGCTCGGTGGCTGAGCGCACCCGGTCGGCAGAGCTCTTCGAGCGGGCCTGCCAGGTTATCCCGGGTGGAGTGAACTCACCGGTCCGATCGTTCCGCTCGGTCGGCGGCCACCCCTACTTCGTGGCACGCGGGGATGGCGCCTACGTGTGGGACGTCGACGGCAACCGCCTGCTCGATTTCGTCCAGTCCTACGGGGCGTCGATCCTCGGTCATGCCCCTCCGTCCGTGGTGCGGGCGGTCGGCGACGCAGCCGCGCGTGGGACCACCTTCGGGGCACCGACCGAGGGCGAGGTGCTGCTGGCCGAGGCCATCTGCGCCCGGGTGGAGGGCTGCCACCAGGTCCGCCTGGTGTCGTCGGGGACGGAGGCGGCGATGAGCGCCATCCGGGTGGCCCGCGGCTTCACCGGAAGGTCACGCATCGTGAAGTTCGCCGGGTGCTACCACGGCCACTCCGACGGGCTGCTCGCCGGTGGGGGCAGCGGCGTGGCCACACTCGGCCTGCCCGACTCCGCCGGCGTGCCGGCGCAAGCGGTGGCCGACACGGTGGTCGCCCCCTACAACCTCGTCCCCGATCTCGACGACCGGGTGGCGTGTGTGATCGTCGAGGCGGTGGCGGCCAACATGGGCCTGGTGCCACCTGCGGACGGATTCCTCCAAGGGTTGCGCGCCGCCTGCGACGCAGTGGGGGCACTACTGGTGTTCGACGAGGTGATCACCGGGTTCCGGCTCGGCGAGGGCGGTGCCTCCGGCTGGTCGGGGGTGCGGCCCGACCTGTGGTGCTTCGGGAAGGTGATGGGCGGCGGTCTGCCGGTGGGGGCGTTCGGCGGGCGCGCCGATGTGCTCTCGGTACTGGCCCCCGGCGGCCCCGTCTACCAAGCGGGCACGCTTTCGGGCAACCCACTGGCCACGGCGGCCGGCCTCGCGGTCCTCCACGAGCTCGACGCCGGGTCGTATGCCGCGCTGTCAGTACGCGTGGCCGCATTCGCGGCGAGCCTGCAGGACGTTCTGAACGGCGCCCTGGCCACGGCGGGCCGTGTGGACGACCGGGGAAGACCGCTCGAGGCGCTGGTCCCGGTGGCCGGACCGTTGTTCGGGCTGTTCTTCGTCCCGGAGGATTCGGGCCCGGTCCGCGACTACTGCGGGGCGGTGGCATCGGCCGCCACCGGTGTCTACGCGGCGTTCTTCCGTGCGATGCTGGCACGGGGGGTGGCGCTTGCCCCCGGGCCGTACGAGGTTGCATTCCCGTCGATGGCCCACGGCGAACCGGAGTTGGAGCACACACTCGACGTTGCGTCCGAGGCGATCGCAGACGCCCTTGCCGGCTGACTTCTGGGCAATGGCGGCTGACTCGTCGGAAGTGCAGTGGGCAGTGCCGACGGAAGCTGCATGCCGATGAGTCCGACGGGCGATCACGAAGGGGATACCGTGGAGCCCGGCTCGTCCGCGCCGTCGTCCGTGGATGGCGGCCCGCCGCCCCGGACGGTGCCGGATGCCATCCGATTCCGGTTCGACAGCGTCGCCGTGGTGGAGGGGGCCGGCCCGGCGGCGAGCCGCACGGAAGGGCTCACGGTCGTATTCGACGAACAGGGCGTCGAGATCACCGGGCCACCGCAACGGGGGGATCAGCGTTTGGTGCGATGGGCCGATGTGATCTCGATGTCCATCGGCGTGATGGCTCCGGATCCGTCCGGTCACGTGGTCCTGCCGGTCGACATGACCCTGGCTGGCCGGGCAGTGCTTCTCCTGATCGGCACGGACCCGTTGCGGACGGTGCAGCTGTCGGCGTTGGGGGAGTGGCTCGCCCGTCGACCGGTACCGCCCCGGTGGTCCCCCTGGCCGGCTGTCGCTCCTGCCGGCGCCTTCCCCGTGTACGGCACCGCTCCCTACCCGGTAGCGCCCTACGGCACCGCTCCCTACCCGGTAGCGCCCTACGGCAGCCCCTACCGCAGTCCGGCCGGCGCCCATGACCAGACGCCGCCGAGGAGGAGACGTCGCCGGCGGCTGGCCACGTTGTTGGTGGGGATCGCCTTCCTGCTCGGCGCGGTCGGCCTGGCCTTCGGCCTGTCGCACCCAGGGGCCCGGTCGACGGCGGTGGCCCCTGCGGCACCCCGGCTCTCGTCGGATCAGCGCCTGGCTGATTCGCTCATGTTGACTCACAACGACCTGCCGCAGGGCTGGGGTGTCTCGCCCAGCAACTCGGGCTCGGGCAACTCGCACCACGATCAGATCATCGAGCAGGAGATCACCGACGCCTTTTCCCGGTGCATGGGCATCACCGACGACCAGGGTGCCGTCCTACTGGGTGGCCAGGCCGCGGACCAGACGGCCCAGTCCACCTCTCCGATCTTCATCGGGCCCTCTCCGTCCGCGCAGCCCGGCTACACGCTGGAACTCCAGACGGCGGCAGACATCGTCCGGACCCACGACGACGAGACGAGCGACCTCTCGCTGTCGGCCAGGCCCGGGTATCCGCAGTGCAGCGCGAACGCGGTGGCCTCGGAGCTGCAACTCGGTGTCAACGACGCGACCGGGGGCAATGACCAACCGGGTCCGGCCACCGCGTCGGTGCTGAGCCTTCCCTCCCCGGCGGGAGTGCAGACGCTGGGCCTCGTGATCACCTTCACGGTGTCCGACCGGACGACGCCCCTCCCGGTCGAGGTGGAGTCCGTCACCCTCGGGAGCAACCGGATCGAAGCCCAGCTCCAGGCCTTTGCCGTCGGCGGTTCGATCCCGAGCGACGCTCTGACGGCACCGCTGTCCACCTTCGAGGGACGTGTGGTGGGCCAGGGCAAGAGCGTCGCTGTCTGAGGACAACGGCGGAGGAGGTGGCAAAAGCCCGCCGTCCAGGGCCGTTCGTGGCACACTGCGAGTAGTGTGCTGCGGCCAGCCGTAAGTGGTGGCGGCGGTGCACCGCACTGGATCCCGCCGCAGCTTGCCCCATCGCCCCGACTGACGGCAGGATTGGCAACGCCGATGAATCGAGCACAGAGCCCCCCGCAACGGAGGAGAGGTACATGACCGTCGGAATCACGGAACTGCCTCCCGAGGGCATGCAGCTCGGCGGCGTTGCCCTGGCCGGTGACGCCGAGCGGGGGACCAGGACCACTGAGGGACTCAGCCTGTTGTTCACCACGGCGGGCATCACTGTGCAGGGTCCTCAGCCCCAGATCGAGCGGCTCCTGGTGTGGTCCGGCCTTGATTCGGCGACCTGCAACGAGAAGATCGTGCTTCCCGACGGCCGGGATGCCGCGGTCATGGAGCTCACCTCGGGGGGGCAGTCCATCCGATTCCTCCTCCCGACGTCGACGGTCTCACCAGGTCAGGCCGCGTACCTCGACCAGGCGCTCCCGGCGTGGCTCTCCCGGTACAAGGGGCAGCCGATCGCACCCACTGCCGCTGCCGCGGCCACCGCTGCCGCTTCCGCAGTGGAGAACCGCCCGGGTGGCGACGGTGCCGTCGCAGAGCCTCCGCCCCCTTCCGCCCCTTCCCCAGCCCCCCCTTCCGGTCCTGCCGCTGCTCCCGGTCCCCGCTTTGCTCCGGCCACGGCCACGGCCGCGGGTGTCGCTGAGGCTGCGGGTGCTGCGGCCGCGGCTGCAGGCCGGGCCCACAACTCCGGAAACGCCAGCCCGCCGGAGCCGGCCCCGGCGGGGACGGGGGCCATTGCCGAGGCCGACCGGGCGTCGTCCGTCGCCCCGCCTTTGGCTGCCGCACCTCCACCACGGTCTCCCTCTCCACCACGGTCTCCCTCTCCACCACCGCCTCCCTCTACTCCCCCATCTGCCGTTTCCGCCGGTGGGACCGCACCATGGTCTGCCGCCCCCCCCACCGGCCCCACGCCGCCCGGTGCCGAGACACTGCCCCCACCCCCACAGCCTGGGCTGGCCGGTGCGCCGCCCGTCGTCGCCGGATGGGAGTTCTCGACCGACTCGGTGCCCGGCGCCACGGCCTGGGACAACCCACCGCTCGGCCAGCCGCTGGAACCCGCGGCCGACTTGTCCTCGGAGAAGACCAGGGGGTGGCGCAAGTCGCGATCGCCCGAAGTCGCGCCGGTTCCACCGCCGGGTGCCCCGGTTCCCCCGCAGCCGCCGGTCGACGCCGTTCCCCTCGAGACGCCCCCGCCGCCCCCGCCGCCGGGTGCAACCGGGGCGGCCGCGCCGCCTCGACCGGTGACCTGGCAGCCCCCCATCGATCCGGTCACCGGAGAGGCACAGTGGGATCGGGCGGATGTCGTCGGCGCCTCGACCGTACCCGTGGAGGGGACGCCCAAGAAGAAGAAGAAGAGGGGTTGGCGCAAGGGAGCGGCCACCGGTGCTGTGGCGGCCGGCGCAGTGGCCGCCGGTGCCGCGGCCGCACCGTCCGCCGATGCCCCGCCCGCACCGCCTGGGCCGCCTGCGCCCGCACCGTCCGCCGATGCACCGTCCGCACCGCCTGGGCCGCCTGCACCCGCACCGTCCGCCGATGCACCGCCTGGGCCGCCTGAGCCCGCACCGTCCGCCGATGCCCCGTTCGCCGCCGACGACGGCGGCCACGCAGTCGACGCCCAGGGTGCAGCGGCCCCGTGGACACCGGGTGCCCAGAGCGGCCAGCACGCATTGTCTCCCGAGGAGGCTGCACTCGGTTTTCAGCCACCCATCGGCGCGCTGCCGGGCCAACCCGCCACGGATCTGCCGGCGGGAACGCCGGCCTCGAAGGGCCGGCGTTCACTGTTGATCGGAGTGCTGGTCGCCGTGCTCCTCGTGGCCGTCGCCGGCATCGCCTACCTTCTGGTCAAGAAGCACACCACCACCACCACCACCCCGGCGACCACCGCGGCCCCTTCGAGCGAGGCGGTGGCCTACCAGCTGGCCCAGTCGATCAATCTGCGCCTCACGGACCTGCCCGCCGGGTGGACCTACACCACGGTGCGTGGGTTGCCGCCGCAGCCACTGGCGGCTCCGACTGCCGCGGTGTTGTCGGCCAACCAGGCGTTGGCGACGTGCGTCAACCAGCCCGTCAACACCGTTGCCGCGCTGCTCGGCAATTCTGCCAACGGCCAGGTCGCCGTGGCCACGTCACAGACCTTCCAGAGCGGATCGGATCCGGGCATCCACATGTCCTCCGTGACTCGGACCATGGGTACGGCCGCCGAGGCACAGTCGCTGGCCGCGCCGTTCGCCGCTCCCAACTTCCCCACCTGCTTCGGCCAGTACCAGACGACCCTGGCCTCTGCCGTCGTGACCGGTGCCACCGCCCAGGTGCAGACGGTGACCCTGTCCGCCCCGACCGGGGTCCAGTCGTTCGGGTACGTCACCACGCTCACCATTCCCGGGAAGGGCAACGAGGTGGTCGGTCAGGCGTACATCATCGGCGGCCGAGTGGAGGCCCGGTTGACGCCTTCGACCAACGGACCCCCGATCCCGTCGGATGCGTTCGTCCCGGCCTACAACGCCATCGCCGGGCGGGTGGCCCAGGCTGCTTCCAAGTAGCCCGGCCCGCCCGTGGCTTACCGGGCTCAGGCCCCTTCGGGAGCCAGCCGGGCGATGAGGGCGACTGCCCGGTAGGCGGCCTCCGCCGGGCCGGTCTCGTCCGGACGGAGCAGGTTGGCCATGATCCTGAGGATCCAGCTCATCAGCGACTCCGAGTACATCCCCGTGCCGACGCAAAGCTTCATCAGCTCCGGCCGGCTGATGATCCGGATGAAGGCTCGTGCGACCCGGTAGTAGAGGCCGTAGGCGTCCTCGAGCCTGGTCTCGTAACGCAGTAGCGCGTCGGCGCCGTCACCGGAGAGCGCCTCGCCCAGTGAGGCGGCAGCGATCCGCCCGGTCTCGAACCCGTAGGCGATCCCCTCCCCGTTGAAGGGGTTGATCGAGCCGGCGGCGTCACCCACCACCAGCGTGGTGGCGCCCGCCCTGGGGCCGACGGCCAGTCCCATCGGCAGCTTGCCGCCGGTGGGAGGCCCGAGGCAGGTGGACGGCGACAGCTCCCACTCCTTGGGCGCCCAGCCCACGAAGTGGTCCATCAGCGTCGAGGTGTTGACACCCTTCCAGCGCTGGTCGGTGGACAAGAGGCCCACGCCGACGTTCACCCGTCCGTCACCCAGCGGGAAGATCCACCCGTACCCGGGCACCACCTTCCCCTCGTCGTCCCGGATGTCGAGGTGCGATTCGATGAACGGCTGATCGTGGCCCGGCGAGTTGTAGTACCCGCGTAGGGCCATCCCCATGGGCTGGCTGCGGTTCCGCTCCGTACCGAGGGCCCGTCCGAAGCGCGAGTTGGCCCCGTCTGCCACCACGATGTACCTGGCCCGTACCGGACGGGTCTCTCCGGTGGCCTTGTCCTCGACCACCGCACCGACGCAGGAGGGCAGGGCCCGGGAGCCGAGTCGATGATCCTGTGGCACCGTGGCCGGCTCCCCGAGGATCGGCTCGAGCGCCTCGGTTCCCTGCCACACGGTGGCACCCGCCTTGACGGCGCGCTCGTTGACCAGGGCGTCGAGGTCGTGGCGGGTGATGACGTACCCGTACGAGGGGAAGGTGGGATGCTCCGGCCAGGGCAGGTCGAGGACCTTGCCGAAGGCGTGGGTGCGGAGGCTGGTGAAGCGGTGGGCCCCGGCCAACGCCCCCTCCATCCCCATGTCGGCGATCTGGCGCACCGAGCGCGGGGTGAGGCCGTCACCGCAGGTCTTCACCCGGGGGAACACCTTCTTCTCCACCAGGGCCACGTCCCACCCGGCCTCTGCCAGCCAGTAGGCGCAGGAGGATCCCGAGGGCCCGCCTCCCACCACCAGGACGTCGTAGACGTGGCCGGCCCCACCGGCCCCATCGGCAGCAGTGGGTCGGACCGACGTCCCGGCGCCGGCGTCGGTCGTCTCGTCTGCGGTTTCGTGGGAGAGAGGGGAATTCACGGTGCCAATCGTAGGTGCCAGCCGGTTGGACGGCACACCGGGCACGGCCCGATTGCCGCACGGGCACCGGCGGACCGTCGATGTGCTTCGACGAAGGGGTGCGTGGTAAAAACAACTCTCAGTGGACGACTATCTGCCGATCCTGATCCTCCTCATTCTGGCCGGCCTGTTCGCGTCGGTCTCCTTCGTGGCCTCGGCCCTGCTCGCCCCGAGGAAACGGCCGACAGCGGCAAAGACCGCCCCTTACGAGTGCGGCATCGTCCCCGCCATCGAGCCGCCGACCCGCTTCCCGGTGCGCTTCTACCTGGTGGCGATGATCTTCATCATCTTCGACATCGAGATCGTCTTCTTGTACCCCTGGGCGGTGATCTTCCACCAGCTGCGCTCCTTCGGCCTGGTCGAGGTGTTCGTCTTCGCCGCCGTGGTGTTCATCTCCTTCCTGTACCTCGTGAGCAACGGGGCCCTGAGCTGGGGGCCGGCCAAGCGGCTGGTCGGCGCCATGCCACCGCGGACCTCCGAGTCGACGATCGCCCGCATCACCGCCGGACCGGGAGGTCCCGGCCAGTCGACGCGTTCGGTCGGCACCCCGTCACCCACCGACCCGGCTCGTCCTGCGGTCACCGACCCGGACGCACCCACGACCGGGGAGCCGGCCACGGCTCCCTCCGGACCCGGTCGAGCGGCGTAGGGCGAGGGAGTCAGCGCTCATGGGTCTCGAAGATCTGCAGCACAACTTCCTCACCGGCCGTCTCGAGGATCTGGTCAAGTGGGCCAGGACGTACTCCATGTGGCCCGCCACGTTCGGCCTGGCCTGTTGTGCGATCGAGATGATGTCGGTGGGAGCCGCCGACTTCGACCTCGCCCGCTTCGGCATGGAGGTCTTCCGGGCATCGCCGCGTCAGGCCGACCTGATGATCGTGGCCGGACGGGTCTCCCAGAAGATGGCGCCGGTCCTCCGCCAGGTCTACGACCAGATGATGGAGCCCAAGTGGGTGCTGTCGATGGGTGTGTGCGCCAGCACCGGCGGCATGTTCAACAACTACGCCATCGTCCAGGGTGTGGACCAGATCGTCCCGGTCGACGTCTACGCCCCCGGCTGCCCCCCCACTCCCGAGACGCTCATGCACGCCATTCTCACGTTGCACGAGAAGGTCCGGACCAACGAGATCACCCGGCGGACCCCGGCCGAGCCGGCCGCAAGCGGCGCCGTGGACCTGGCGGATCTGGCCCAGGACCAGGGGGGGGACACCGACGACGCACGCACGCACGCGGGGGAGGCCACCTCGGGGTGGACCCCTGATCGGCCGGATGCCGTGCACCTGGGCACGCCCAGGCGCAACCCGGTCATCGCCCGCAGTGTGGGTGAGCCCCTGTGACGGAGGGGAGCGGTGTGCATCTTGCCCATGCCGGGCCTGGGGTCAGCGGGTCGGGAGGCAGCTCGACGCGGACGTCGGAGAGGAACCGGCAGGAGGTGGTCTTCCCCACCCGCGACCAGTACGTCGAGGTGGTGCGCGGCTATCGCGACGGCGGGTTCGAGATGTGCGCCGATCTCTGCGGCGTCGACTACCTGACCCACCAGGGCCGACGGCTGCCCGAAGGGGTGGCGCCCGAGCGGTTCGAGGTCGTGGTCAATCTGCTGTCGCTGAGCCAGGTCAAGCGGGTGCGGATTCGACTGCAGGTTCCCGAATCGGACGCGGCGGCTCCCTCCCTCTTCGAGCTGTACCCCGGAGTGGAGGCCATGGAGCGCGAGGCCTACGATCTGCTCGGCATCGTCTTCGCCGGGCACCCCGACATGACCCGCATCCTGTTGCCGGAGGATTGGGAGGGTCACCCCCTGCGCAAGGACTACGGCGTCGGTCGGGTGCCGATCCAGTTCAAGGGTGCACCGGGGCCGAGATGAGCGAGGCCGAGCCCCCCGACGACCACGAGGACCCCGACGCGCAGCCACCCTCCCCCCATCCGGACACGGTGCAGGAACCGCCGGTGTCGGGAGACGACTTCTTGAGCCCGGCGCCAGACGGCACGGCCACGGGCCTGATCGTGGAGACCTCCGAGGGAGACCAGGAGCTGAGCTTCCGCTCGGCCACCGATGCGGGCGAGCTCCGCCGCGAGGTCGGCGCCGTGCTCCGGTTGCCCGAAGGCGTGGCCATCGACCCCTCCGACATCGACGTCGAGCGGACCGACGACGAGACCATGATCATCAACATGGGGCCGCAGCACCCCTCCACCCACGGCGTGCTCCGCCTGATGTTCGAGCTCGACGGGGAGACGGTGCTGCGCACGAAGCCGGTCATCGGCTACCTCCACACCGGCATGGAGAAGACCGCCGAGGAGCTGACCTACGTGCAGGGGTCGACCAACGTCACCCGCATGGACTACCTGTCCCCGCTCCACAACGAGCTCGTCCTGTCGCTGGCGGTCGAGGCCCTGCTCGGCGTGGAGATGCCCCCGCGCTCCGATTGGATCCGGATGCTGCTGGTCGAACTGAACCGGGTGTCGTCCCATCTGATGTGGATGGCCACCAACGGCATGGACCTCGGTTCGACGTCGATGATGATCTACGGCTTCCGCGAGCGCGAGATGATCCTGGCCTTCTTCGAGAAGACCACCGGGCTCCGGATGAACCACAACTTCATCCGCCCGGGTGGCACGGCGGCCGATCTGCCCGACGGGTGGGAGGACGACGTGACCATCATCTGCGACACCGTGCTCCCCCGCGCCGACGAGTACGACGAGCTGCTGACCGGGCAGCCGGTGTTCCGGCAGCGGACGGAGGGCATCGGTGGGCTCTCTGCCGAGGAGGCCCTGGCCCTCAGCCTGACCGGCCCGATCCTGCGGTCGACCGGCGTTCCGTGGGACCTCCGCCGGTCCATGCCCTACCTGCGCTACGACGAGGTCGACTTCGACGTCATCGTCGGCACCTATGGGGACAACTTCGACCGGTACTCGATCCGCCTCAACGAGATCCGCGAGTCGATCCGGATCATCCGCCAGATCGTGGAGAAGATGCCGGCCGGCGACTACCGGGTCCAGGACAAGAAGGTCACCCCACCTCCCCGAGCCCGCATCAACGAGTCGATGGAGGCGCTCATCCACCACTTCAAGGTGTTCACCGAGGGGTTCAAGGTCCCCGAGGGCGAGGTGTACGTCGCCACCGAGTCGCCGCGGGGCGAGCTGGGGTGCTACCTGGTGTCCGACGGGTCGCCCAAGCCCTACCGCATGCACATCCGGGGCCCGAGCTTCGTCAATCTGCAGGGCCTGCCACTCATGATGCGCGGCGGGCTGCTGGCCGACGCCGTGGCTGTCTGCTCCTCCGTCGACCCGGTGATGGGGGAGGTGGACCGGTGAGCGGTGCCACCCCTCCCACCGGCGTGGACTTGCCGCGCCGGGCCGGCGCGTCGAAGGCCCCGGCCCCCCGCCACCTGTCGGCCGACACCCTGGCTGCCGCCAGGGAGATCGTCGTCCTCTACCCCGAGCCGCGCTCGGCCCTCATCCCCCTGTGCCATCTGGCCCAGGGCCAGGACGGCTGGTTGACGCCCGAGGCCATGGCCGACATCGCCGGCCTGGTCGGGGTCACGCCCGCCGAGGTGCTCGGCACCGCCTCGTTCTACGACATGCTCCACACCGAGCCGGTGGGCACCTACGTGGTGTCGGTCTGCACGAACATCGCCTGCCTGCTGAACGGTGCCGCCGAACTGCTCGAGCACGCCGAGTCCTCCCTCGGGGTCAATGCCGGCGGCACCACGGCCGACGGGGTCATCACGCTCGAGGAGTCCGAGTGCCTGGCCGACTGCGACCGGGCCCCCTGCGCGCAGGTCAATCACCGATTCGTCGGGGCCCAGACCCCGGAGTCCCTCGACCGGCTGGTGGCCGACCTGCGTGCGGGCGCCCGCTCGGAGGAGATCCCCGACCACGGCACACTCGTCCGGGTCCGGCGGAGCACGGGGCTGCAGGCAGACCCGGCCCAGGTGGCCTCGGAGCGTGCGGCCATGGCCGATGCCCAGGCGGAGCGGGCGGCGGCCACGGTGGCCAAGGCCGCCACTGCCGAGGGGGGCTCGTAGTGGCCATCACCGAGGCCCCGAAGATCATCACCAGCCGCCTGCAGCACGCGGACTCCCACACCCTCGAGCGCTTCCTGGCCACCGGAGGCTACGACGGCTTGCGCAAGGCGCTGTCGATGACCCCCGAGGCCGTGGCCCGGGAGGTGGACACGGCCAGCCTGCTCGGCCGCGGCGGCGCCGGGTTCCCGGCAGGCCGCAAATGGGCCATGTTGCGGAAGAACCCGGTCACCTACCTGGTGGTCAACGGGGACGAGAGCGAGCCGGCCACCTTCAAGGACCACCTGCTCATCGAGCGCGACCCCCACCAGCTCATCGAAGGCGTGCTCATTTCCGCCTACGCCCTGCAGGTCACCCAGGTGTTCATCTTCATCCGCGGTGAGTTCGCCCTCGGCCTCGAGCGGGTGCAGTCCGCGCTCAACGACGCCTATGCCCAGGGCGCAGTGGGTCGGGACATCTTCGGATCGGGGTTCTCGGTGGATGTCGTCGTCCATCCGGGTGCGGGCGCCTACATCTGCGGCGAGGAGACCGCCCTGCTCGAATCGCTCGAGGGCAAGCGCGGGTTCCCCCGGATCAAGCCGCCGTTCTTCCCTGCGGCCATCGGTCTCTACGGCGAGCCCACTGTGGTCAACAACGTGGAGACGATGTCCAACCTGCCGTGGATCATCCAGAACGGTGGAGCCGCCTTTGCCGCCCTGGGCGAGGGCCGGTCGGCCGGTACGCGGCTGTTCGCCCTGGCCGGGCACGTGAAGAACCCCGGCGTGTACGAACTCGAGATGGTCAAGACCACGTTCAACGATCTGATCAACGCCCCGGTCCTCGGGGGCGGCATCCCCCACGGGCACGGCCTCAAGGCGTTCATTCCCGGGGGCGTGTCCGCTCCCTGGTTCGGGCCCGACCAGATCGATCTCCCCCTCGGCCAGGACGAGGTGGCCGATGCCGGATCCATGCTCGGCTCGGGGTCGATCGTCGTGATGGACGACCACACCTGCGCGGTGCGGGCGTCGTGGCGGATCACCAGGTTCTTCTCGCGCGAGTCCTGCGGTCAGTGCACGCCCTGCCGCGAGGGCTCGGGGTGGTTGGAGAAGATCATGGAGCGCATCGAGACGGGACACGGCCGCGAAGAGGACCTCGACCTGCTGCTCGATGCGTGCGACAACATCGCCCCCGGCCTGACCTGGCCGCCCGAGCAGACCACCATCTGCGTGCTCGGGCCGTCCATCCCCTCCTCCATCGGTTCGGCCATCGAGATGTTCCGCGACGAGTTCCTCGTCCACATCAAGGAAGGCGGGTGCCCCTATGAGTGAGCAGACCGCCGCCCAGGGGCCCGGAACGGAAGAGGCCGACACCGTCCCGTTCACCCTCGACGGCCGCGAGGTCACCGCGCACAAGGGCGAGCTGCTCATCGCCGCGGCCGAGCGGGCGGGCACCTTCATCCCCCGCTTCTGTTACCACCCGCGCATGAAATCGGTCGGGGTCTGCCGGATGTGCCTGGTCGAGGTGAGCGGCCCCCGCGGCGCCTCATTGCAGCCCAGCTGCTTCCTCGAGGTCCAGCCCGGGATGGGGGTCACCACCGACTCGGACAAGGTGAAGAAGGCACAGGACGGCGTCCTCGAGTTCCTGTTGGTCAACCACCCGCTCGACTGCCCGGTGTGCGACAAGGGAGGGGAGTGCCCCCTGCAGGACCAGACGCTGGCCTACGGCCCGGGCGAGACCCGGTTCGTCGAGGAGAAGCGGCACTTCGAGAAGCCCATCCCCATCTCCGAGCTGGTGCTCCTCGATCGCGAGCGCTGCATCCAGTGCAGCCGCTGCACCCGATTCGCCGAGGAAGTTGCGGGCGAGGCCCAGATCGACTTCATCGGCCGCGGGGAGCATATCCAGGTCAACACCTTCCCCGAACTGCCGTTCTCGTCGTACTTCTCGGGCAACGTCGTGCAGATCTGCCCGGTGGGCGCCCTGACCGCCGCCCCCTACCGGTTCGCCGCCCGCCCGTGGGACCTCGACCAGGTGGAGTCGACCTGCACCACCTGTGCGGTGGGGTGCCGGGTGGCGGTGCAGTCCTCCTCCAACCGGGTCACCCGGCTCCTCGGCATCGATGTCGACACGGTCAACCAGGGGTGGCTGTGTGACAAGGGCCGGTTCGCCTTCGATGCCGTCAACAGCGAGGACCGTCTGACCGAGCCGCTCCTGCGCAAGGACGGCGAGCTGGTGCCGGTGTCGTGGCACGAGGCGCTGGCCGCGGCCGCCGAGGGACTGCAGGGCGCCGCCGAGGCGGGCGGGGCGGAGTCCATCGGGTTCCTAGGTGGGGGGCGGCTCACCAACGAGGGCGCCTACGCATGGGCCAAGGTGGCCAAGGGCATCCTCGGCACCGACTCGGTCGACGCCCAGCTGGGCGACGGACTCCCCGCAGAGGTGGTCCTCGGCCTGCCCCGGGCCACCATCGACCAGGCCGTGACGGCCGACACGGTGATCGTGCTCTCGGGCGACCTGCGCGAGGAGCTCCCGGTGCTCTTCCTCCGCCTGCGCTCTGCCATCGTGGACGGCGGGCCGTCCGTGATCGAGCTCTCACCCCGGGCCACCGCGCTCACCCCGTATGCGACGGCGTCCCTCCGGTACGGGCCGGGCGGCGCCATCGCACTGGCCCAGGCCCTGGTGGGCAACGGTGCGCCTCGTGACGTGGGAGTGGATCCGGAGGCCCTGGCCGAGGCCAGGCGGCTGGCCGGAGCGGCGAACGTGGTGGTCATCGCCGGCCGCCCGTCCCTGGCCGAGGACGGGGAGCTGGTGGCCGAAGCGGCCCAGGTACTGGCCCGGGCCCTGCCGGCGGCGCGGTTCCTCCCCGCACTCCGCCGGGGCAACGTGCTCGGGGCCCTCGACATGGGCCTGGCCCCGGGGATCCTCCCGGGGCGGGTCACACTCGACAGCGGACGTGCCTGGTTCGGCCAGGCCTGGGGCTCGGTGCCCGAGGCACGGGGCCGTGACGCGGCGGGCATCCTGGCCGCAGCGGCCGGCGATCAGGCGGAAGGGGGGCGCGTCCGCGCCCTGGTCATCCTCGGCGCCGACCCGTTGACCGACTTCCCCGACCACCGTCTGGCCGAGCGTGCCATCGACGGCGCCGAGTTCGTGGTGACGGTGGCCTCGGCGCCCGGACCGATCACCGACCGCGCCGATGTGGTGCTGCCGGCGGCCGAGGCTCACGAGCGGCCCGGCACCACCACCAACATCGAAGGGCGCATCGCCCGCCTCGGGCAGAAGCTGGTGCCGCCGGGCCAGGCCTGGGCGGACTGGATGATCGCCGGTGAGCTGGCCGTCCACCTCGATGCCGACCTGGGCTTCGACTCGGTGGGCGCGGTCTGGGACGAGGTGGAACAGCTGGCACCGTCGCATCGCGGCATCACCCGCTCGCTCCTCGACACCCGGGGCGCCACCGACGGGGTGGTGGCCCCTCTCGTGGCCAGCGCGGTGTCGATCACCCGTCGGGCCCCGCTGCCGCTCGACCCGATCGCCGTTCCGGGCGTGGAGTCGGTGGAACGCCAGGGTGCCCCTCCTCATGCCGGCCTGGCCGAATCGCCCACCGCCGACCTGGACCCGCCGGACGACGACGTGGCGTTCGGCGCCCTACCTGTCCGGCCGGAGCCGCTGGTGGGCCCGGTCGATGTGGTGGTGCCCCATGTGGCCCCCGGTGACAGGTACTCGGTACGCCTGGTGGCCTCGCGTACCCTCTACGACCTCGGGGCGGCGGTAAGCGCGGTGCCCGTCCTGGCCGGGCTGGTGGCCACCGCGCCACTGCGGGTCAATCCGCAGGACCTCGATGAACTGGGCGTGGCCACCGGTGGCTCGGTCCGCGTGCGCACCGCCACCGCCTCGGCCGTGCTGGGCGCCGTTGCCGATGCCTCGCTCCGGCGCGGGGTGGTGGCCACCGAGTTCAACGCCCCCCTGGCGCAGGGGACCGTCGGCGACCTCATCGACCTCGGCGGGCCGGTGGTCGAACTGCGGATGGAGACGCCATGAGCTCGCTCGCCCCCGTGCTCCACCCCCTCTTCGGCTCGGGTGATCCGCTGTTCGCCAACGGGGTGGACTGGGTGGTCGTGCTCATCGTCCTGATCCAGGCGGTGGTGGTCTTCGTCGCCTTGATGGTGGCAGTGATGTTGATGATCTGGTTCGAGCGCAAGGTCATCTCCGACATGCAGAGCCGGATCGGCCCCAACCGCGCCGGGCCGTTCGGTATCGCCCAGACCATGGCCGACGGGATCAAACTCTTCTTCAAGGAGGACCTGCTCCCCGACCAGGCCGACCGGTTCGTCTTCAAGCTGGCGCCGTACCTGACCATCATCCCTGCGTTCCTGATCTTCGCCATCGTGCCGATCGGTGGCGAGGCGACCATCGCCGGGCACACCTTCGAGCTGCAGCTGGCCGACCCTCCCATGGGGATCCTCTTCCTGCTGGCCATGTCGGCGATCGGCGTCTACGGGATCATGCTGGCCGGATGGTCCTCGGGATCGAAGTACCCCCTGCTCGGGTCGGTGCGGGCGTCCGCCCAGATGATCTCGTACGAGGCCGCCCTGGGAATGACCGTGGTCATGGTGGTGCTGATCACCGGGTCGCTGAGCACCCGGGCCATCGTCGACTCCCAGGCAGGGCACTTCTGGCAGTGGAACGTCATCCGGCTGGCCGTCGTCCCCTTCGTCATCTTCTTCATCGCCATCGTGGCCGAGACGAACCGGCCCCCGTTCGACCTGGTCGAGGCCGACTCCGAACTCGTCGGCGGCTTCGTCACCGAGTACTCGTCGATCCGGTTCGCGCTCTTCTTCCTGGCCGAGTTCATGAACACCATCACCATGTCCGCCATCACGGTGACCCTGTTCTTCGGCGGCCCCGACGGCCCGGTGCCCCACGTCGCCCATCTCCAGTGGCTGTGGCCCATCCTGTGGTTCCTGGGCAAGACCATCGCCTTCTTGTTCGTGTTCGTCTGGTTGCGCGCCGCGCTGCCCCGGCTCCGCTACGACCAGCTGATGGGCCTGGGCTGGAAGCGCCTGATCCCGGCGTCGCTGGGCTGGCTGATGATCGTGGCCGGATTCGTGGTCGACGGATGGTGGGGACTCGGGATGGTGGCGGCGGTGATCGCCGGTGGTGTGCTGATCAGCCGGGCCTTCTCCATCGGCGCCGACCGCGAGGAGACCCGGGCCATCGTCCCCCCGGTGGGGATCCGCCTCTGGGCCCGGCCGCAGGAGCCGCGGACCTTCCCGTCGACAGAAGGAGGTGACGGCTGATGGCCGTCCCCGAGGTGCCGCACGGGCGGCAGAACTTCCTGGGCGGGTTCAAACTGACCCTCGAACATCTGGCGCGACCCCCGGTCACGCGCCAGTACCCCGAGGAGAAGAGGCCCAAGCAGCCACGCCAGCATGGTCGCCACGTCCTCAACCGCTACGAGGACGGCATGGAGAAGTGCATCGGGTGCGAGCTCTGCGCCGGGGTGTGCCCGGCCGACTGCATCTATGTGCGCGGCCTCGACAACCCCCCGGACCACCCGGTGTCCCCCGGTGAGCGGTACGGCTACGTCTACGAGATCAACTTCCTGCGGTGCATCCACTGCGACTTGTGCGTGGAGGCGTGCCCCACCGAGGCGATCACCGAGTCGAAGCTGATGGAGTTCTCCTTCACCAACCGCAATGACGCCATCTACACGAAGAACGAGCTGCTGGTGGACGACGACGGCAAGCCACAGCACATGCCGTGGGAGGACTGGCGGGAGGGGGACGACCTGCACACCTCGGGATGGATGCGGGCCACCTCGCCCGGTGGCAGCGCGGAGTTCGAGGGTCGGGTGCAGTGGTCGGGAGAGCTGGGGTTCGGTGTCCGGTCGCCCGAGGGCGGGCAGAGCGCCCACCGCGACGACGCCACCACCGGCAGCCGGCAGTTGCGCGACACTCTGCTGCGCCACCTGCGCCCCGTCGACATGCCCGCAGCCGAGCGCGGCCCGCGAGGGGTCATCGGCCGGATGGTGGAGAAGGCCGAACGCTTCGCCCCGGGGGCCGGGAGGAAGCACCGCAAGCAGGCGGACGTCGACTACGCCCAGGCCGTGGTGGACGGAAACGCCGAGCGGGACGTCCCCGCTGCCGGCGTGCGGGACACACCAACGGCGGAGGTCGTCCCGACCGACACCGGCCCGGAACCGGGTGGCCTTCAATGATCGGCCTGATCGGATCGCTGGCCGCCGTGGCCTCGGCGACCACCCACGCGTCGTGGGTCGATGTCGGGACCTTCTCGGTGGCCGCCGCCGTCGTGCTGGCCGGCGCCATCGGCGTGGTCGTGGCCCGCAACCCGGTCCACTCGGCCCTGATGCTGGTGATGACCCTGTTCGGCGTGGCCTTGCTCTTCGTGCTCCAGCAGGACAGCTTCCTGGCCGCGGTGCAGGTCATCGTCTATGCCGGCGCCATCGTCGTCCTCTTCTTGTTCGTCATCATGTTCCTGGGGGTCGACCGCGAGGAGAACCTCGGCGTCGAGCCCCTCCGGGGGCAGCGTCCGCTGGCCATCGGGTTGGTCGCCCTCGGTACCACCGGCCTCCTGTTGTTGGGCCAGGTGTCGGGATGGACCACAGGGGCCCCGCACGTGGCCGGGTCGGACACCGGGCAGCCCAACGTGAACCTGCTGGGCAAGTCGCTCTACACCACGTACCTCTTCCCGTTCGAGGCGACCGCCGCCCTGTTGATCATCGCCGTGGTCGGCGCCGTGGCGCTGGCCCGCAGGCCCCCGCCCTCCACCAACCCGGTCGATGACGAGGACACTGCCGGGCCGATCGACGCCACCGGCGAGACCGTGGCAGTCGACGCGGCTGCCGTCGCGGAGGACGCCTCCCCACCGGGGGAGGGAGGGAGCCCGTTGCGCGCCCCACATGCGTCCGGCGTGGCCGGTTCCCCCGGTTCCCCCGAGGAGATGGGGTCGTGACAATCAACGCCGACTGGTATCTCGCCCTCGGCGTGGTCCTGTTCTCCATCGGTGCCTTCGGTGTCCTTATCCGGCGCAACGTTCTGGTGATGTTCATGTGCGTGGAGTTGATGTTGAACGCCGCCAACCTGACCTTCGTGACCTTTGCCCGCGTGCTGCACGACATCGGGGGCCAGGTGCTGGTCTTCTTCGTGCTGGTGGTGGCCGCCGCCGAAGTGGTGGTCGGACTGGGGATCGTGGTCGCCATCTTCCGCCGCCGGGCCAACGCCACCGCCGACGACCTCCACACGATGAAGGGCTGACGGGACGATGCTGCACGTGACCTACCTGATCATCCTCCTGCCACTGGTCGGCTTCACCGTCCAGCTCCTCTGGGGGAGGCGGCTCGGGGATCCGGTGGCGGGCTGGGTGGCCACCTTCTTCATCGCAGCGTCGTTCCTCGTGTCGATCGGGGTCTACCTCGACCTGCTCATGGTGCAGGCCCCGGTGCGCACGTACTCCCAGAACCTGTGGACATGGATCCCCGTCGACCGCCTGCAGGTCCATGCCAGCCTGTTCGTCGACCCCCTGTCGATGACCATGGTGCTGTTCGTCACCGGCGTCAGCATGCTGATCCACCTCTACTCCGTCGGGTACATGAAGGGCGACAGGGACTTCTCCAAGTTCTTCTTGTACATGAACCTGTTCGTCGCCTCCATGCTCATCCTGGTCCTGGGCAGCAACATGGTCGTCACCTACCTGGGCTGGGAAGGGGTCGGGGCCTGCTCGTACTGGCTGGTCTCGTTCTGGTTCACCCGCGAATCGGCTGCCAGCGCCGGCAAGAAGGCCTTCGTCTACAACCGGATCGGCGACGCCGGGTTCCTGTTGGCCATCTTCCTCACCTACGACAAGGTCCACTCGCTCGAGTACTCCACCGTCTTCGCCAACATCGACAAGATCGGCTCGGCCGACGTCACCGCCATCTGCCTGCTGCTGCTGGTCGGGGTGGTGGGCAAGTCGGCCCAGATCCCGCTCTTCCCCTGGCTGGCCGATGCCATGGAAGGCCCCACCCCGGTGTCGGCGCTCATCCACGCCGCCACCATGGTGACGGCCGGGGTGTACCTGCTCTGCCGCGTCAACCCACTGTTGCATGCGTCGCCCGACGCCGCCCTGGTGGTCGCCATCATCGGCGCCGCCACCGCCTTCGTGGCCGCCACCATCGCCTGTGCCCAGAACGACATCAAGAAGGTGCTGGCCTACTCGACGGTGTCCCAGCTCGGATACATGTTCCTGGCCATCGGGTGCGGCGCCTACGAGGCGGCCATCTTCTTGATGGTGGCCCATGCCTTCTTCAAGGGCCTGCTGTTCCTCGGTTCCGGCTCGGTCATCCACGGCCTCCACGACGAGCAGGACCTCAAGCGGATGGGCAATCTCCGCGCGTACATGCCGATCACCTTCATCACCTTCGCCGTCGGCTGGCTGGCGATCGCCGCCGTGCCGCCGCTGTCCGGCTTCTGGGCCAAGGGCGATGTGCTCGAGAACACCTGGGCGGCCCACCCGGCCCTCTGGGCGGTCGGCGTCGTGACCGCGGGGTTGACCGCCTACTACATGAGTCGCCTGACCGGCCTGGCCTTCTTCGGCAAGGACCGGTGGTCGGCCGAGGTGGCCATCGACGCCGGGGACGACCTGCCCGGTGCCCACCACTCCGAGGGCGCCATCCCCGAGCCCCACGAGTCGGTGTGGATCATGACGGTCCCCCTGTGGATCCTGGCCTTCTTCGCCGCCGTGGCCGGGGTGATGGCCATCTCCTCCAGCCGGTTCTCCCTGGCCAGCTGGATCGATCCGGTGTTCGGGGCCAACCTCTACAACGACCACCTCTCCAGCGCCTCGGTGTGGGCGCTGGCCACGATCGACGGGGTGGTCGCCGTCGTCTTCGTGGCCATCGGCCTCCGGCTCTGGATGACCCGGGCCCAGCGCCCGGCGCTCGAGGCCGCCTTCCTGAGGGGTGCCTGGTACGTCAACGAGTTGTACGACGCCGTCTTCGGGCGCCCGTCCGAGCGCCTGGCCGCCTTCTGCGCGGACGTGGTCGATCCGAAGGTGATCGACGGGGCGGTCAACGGGGTGGCCTCGGCGGTCCGGGGGTCGGGCGCGCTGGTCCGCCGCACGCAGACCGGCTACGTCCGCAACTACGTGCTCGGGATCGTGGTCGGCACGGTGTTCGTGCTCGGGTTCATGCTGACCAGGTTGTGGTGGTCCTGATGGCGACCTCCACCCCCTTCCCCTACCTGACCGTGCTGGTGCTCGTGCCAGCCATCGGCGCCGTCCTGGTTGCGGTGATCCCGCGTCACGCGGTGGCGGCGTGGTTCCACGAGGCGCTGGGGGTGGCCGTCACCGTGGTCACCCTCTGTGTAGCGGCCGTCGTCGCCTTCAAATTCAAGGCGGGATACGGTGGCTTCCAGCTGGTGTCCGACCACATGTGGGCCAAGGACCTGGGGATCCACTGGTCGCTGGGCATCGACGGCATCTCGCTGTTTCTGGTGCTGTTGACCGCAGTGCTCTTCCCCCTCACCATCCTCGGGGCCCGGGCCCGGCGGGATCCGCGGTCGTTCGTGGGATGGCTGCTCCTGCTGGAGGCTGCCTGCATGGGCAGCTTCGTCTCCCTCGACCTGGTGCTGTTCTTCTTGTTCTTCGAACTGACCCTGGTGCCCGCCTACTTCCTCATCGGCGGGTGGGGGTACGCCCGGAGGGGCTACGCCGCCATCAAGTTCTTCGTGTACACGTTCGCCGGATCCGCCTTCCTGCTGGTGGGCATCCTGGCGGTGGCGTTCATCCACCAGTCACAGACCGGTGTGCTGACCTTCGAGCTGCCTGCACTGATGCACACCCACTTCTCCGGGTCCGAGGGCGTGCTGCTCTTCCTCGCCTTCACTGCGGCGTTCGCGGTGAAGGCGCCGATCTTCCCCTTCCACACCTGGTCACCCGATGCCTACGCCGAGGCGCCCACCGCGGGTTCGGTCCTGATGGTGGCGGTGATGGCCAAACTCGGCACGTACGGGATCATCCGGTTCGACCTCAACCTGTTTCCTCAGGCCAGCCGGACCCTGGCCCCGCTGCTCCTCACCCTGGCGGTCATCGGCATCGTCTACGGGGCGCTGGTCGCCTGCGCCCAGCGCGATCTCAAGCGCCTGCTGGCCTACTCGTCCCTGGCCCAGATCGGGTTCATCGCCCTCGGGACCTTCGCGCTGAACAGCCAGGGCCTCAGCGGCGGCGTGCTCCAGATGGTCAACCACGGACTGGTCATCGCCACGCTGTTCATCCTGGTGGGGTGGATCTACGAGCGGCGTGCGACCTGGCAGGTCTCCTCGCTCAAAGGGCTCCAGTCACCGGCCCCGGTGCTGGCCGGGATCTTCACCGTCGCCATGATGGCCTCCATCGGCGTGCCCGGCCTCAACGGGTTCGTAGGGGAGTTCCTCATTCTCATCGGCACCTTCGTCGCCCACCGGTGGGGGGCGGTGGTGGCCACCGGTGGCGTCATCGTGGCCGCGGTCTACCTGTTGTGGGGCTACCAGCAGGTGTTCCATGGCGAGCCGACGGCGGAGGACGCCAAGACCCGGGACCTGAGCTGGAACGAGCGCCTCATCGTCGCCCCGTTGATCATCCTCATCGTCCTGCTGGGTGTCTTCCCCAAGCCGCTGTTGGACCGGATCACCCCCTCGGTGAACCAACTGGTCGTCCACGTCGACCAGGTGACCAACACCAGGATCCCCGCCGGCCTGGAGCCCCGGCCGGTGGCCGCGGCCACGCCCCGACACGCCCCGTCGCTGGCCATCGCCACCCCGAGGCCCCCCGCCGCCCCGGGGTCGGGCACCGCAGCCCCGACGGGAAGGACCCCCTGATGCCCACCCTCTACCTGCTGGCCACCAGCCCGGCGACCCCGACCATCCACACACCCCACGTCGACTACCTCAGCATCCTCCCCATGCTGATCATGCTGGGAGGCGCACTGTTCTTGATGGTGGTGTCCTCCCTGTTCCGCAAGATCCTCAGCGTGCGGACCGGAACGCTCGTCGCCTCGGCGGTGTCGATCGCCGCACTTGTGGCTGCCCTGTTCCAGTGGCACCAGGTCAGCACCCACGGCGCCCAGGTGACCATCGCCGGCGCCATCGCCTTCGACGGCTTCGACGTGTTCATCCAGATCGTCGTGGCCATCGCCATGCTGCTGACGGCGCTGATCGGCGACGGGTACCTCCGGCGCGAAGGCGTGGAGGGGCCCGAGTTCCATGTCCTGGCCATGGCGTCGGCCTCCGGGGCCATGATGATGGGGGCGGCCAACGATCTCATCGTGATCTTCCTGGGCCTGGAGATCATGTCCATCGCCCTCTACGTGCTGGCCGCCTTCAATCACAAGAGGGCAGAGTCCGGAGAGGCGGCCCTCAAGTACTTCGTGCTCGGGGCCTTCTCCTCGGCGGTGTTCGTCTACGGGATCGCCTTGGTCTACGGAGCCACCGGGTCGAGCAACCTGCCCCAGATCGCCGACTACCTGTCCAGGAACGTGATCGCCTCGAACGGGGTGCTGCTGGCCGGCCTGGCCCTGCTGCTGGTCGGCTTCGGGTTCAAGATCGCCGCGGTGCCGTTCCACATGTGGTCGCCCGATGTGTACGAAGGCTCCCCGTCACCGGTCGCCGGGTTCATGGCCGCCGTGGCCAAGGCCGGCGCCTTCGCCGCCCTGCTCCGCGTGTTCGTCTCGTCCTTCGGCACCGTGCGGGCCGACTGGCAGCCGATCATCTGGGCACTGGCCGTGCTCAGCCTGCTGGTCGGGGCGGTGGTGGCCCTCATGCAGCGGGACGTGAAGCGGATGATGGCGTACTCGTCCATCAATCACGTGGGCTTCATCCTGCTCGGGGTCGAGGCCGCCACCGCACGCGGGGTGTCGGCGTCGCTGTACTACGTGTTCACCTACATGTTCCTGGTCATCGGGTCGTTCGCGGTGATCACCGTGATGGCCCGGGACGGTGACACCGGGAACCAGATCTCCGACTACCGGGGCCTGGCCCGACGGCAGCCGCTGGTCGCCCTGGCTTTCGCCGTGCTCCTGCTGGGTCAGGCCGGGGCGCCGTTCACCACGGGGTTCCTGGCCAAGTTCGGGGTGGTGAGCGCCGCGGTCGACACCCACGGCTACGTTCTGGCCGTGGTGGCCATGGTGTCGGCGGCCATCGCCGCCTTCTTCTACCTGCGGTTGGCCGTGACCATGTACTCCCCCGTGGGCCTGGTCGGGAACGCGGCCGATGGCGGGGGCGAGGGCGGGGCATCGGCTGTGGCCGGACCGGTCGGTGGCGACGGTGCGGTCTCGAACCTGCAGGTGCTGACCGATGCGCCCCCGACCGAGGCGGTCACCGAACGCGGGCTCGTCACCGTTCCGGGGCTGACCGCACTGGCAATCGGCGTGTCGGTGGCGTTCACCCTCGTGTTCGGGATCTTCCCCGGGCCCATCCTGGACTTCGCCCACCAGGCCACCCTCCTCTTCACCTAGGGCCGCCGTTCCGCCCCCGACAGCAGGGACGCTGGGCCCGATCCCCGAACGTGGGCGGCTGCCCAGGTACTGTCGTTCGGGCGGATGATCGTATGGGGCGAGGACGAGGAGTGAGCGATGGCCAACAGTTCGGGATCGCCGGGGCCGGGGTCGTCCCCGGCCAAGAAGCGTGACCCACGCGAGATCACCCGCATCGTCGTGGCCGTGGCAGCCCTCGTCCTGCTGATCGCCTTCGTGCTCGGCAACAGTAAGACCGTGAGGGTCAGCTTCGTCTTCTTCCACGCCCACATCAGCCTGATCTGGGTGCTGCTTATCGCCGCCGTGCTCGGTGCACTGGTCGACCGACTGGTGATCATCCTCCGGTCCCGGCGCAAGAAGGCGCGCAAGGCGTAGCCCCCCGCAACCGCAACCGCAACCGCAACCGCAGTGGCCCGGATCACCCCCGGGGCGTCGATCGGGGAGCACAGGCCAGGGCGCGGACAGGCCCGCGAGGTACGATGATGGCCCCATGAGCCAGTTCCCACCGGACGTACGGGCTGCCCACGGGCGCGAGGCACGTGCCCTGGTGCCCCGCACGCGTCATGGCGAGTGGCAGGTGCCGTCCGATCGCACCGATCCCCTGGAGATCCTGGCCCTGCAGGCCGCCACCCGGATTCCGGACCTGGTCCCCATCCGCTACGGCCGCATGGCCGCCTCGCCGTTCGCCTTCTTCCGGGGTGCGGCGGCGGTGATGGCGGCCGACCTGGCCCACGAGGAGCACTCCCATCTGGACGTGCAGCTGTGCGGGGACGCCCACCTCCTCAATTTCGGCGGGTTCGCCTCACCCGAGCGGGACATGGTCTTCGACGTCAACGACTTCGACGAGACGATCCCCGGGCCGTTCGAGTGGGACCTGAAGCGGCTGGCGGCGAGCTTCGAGGTCGCGGCGCGTGGTCGCGGGTTCGACGACGCCCTGCGCCGCTCGCTCGTCTCGCTCACCGCCCGTGGCTACCGCGAGGCGATCCGGGAGTTCGCCACCATGCGGAACCTCGAGATCTGGTACTCCAAGCTGGACGGGACGGTGCTGCAGACGAAGTGGGGAGACCAGGCGGGCAAGACCGTCATGGGCAACCTCGAGCACCGGGTGGCCAAGGCCCAGAACAAGGACCATCTGTCGGCGATGGCCAGGCTGACCGCCGAGGTCGACGGCGCGCTGCAGTTCGTCGACGATCCTCCGCTGATGGTCCGGGCCGAAGAGGTCTTCGCCGACCCGCACTCCATCGAGGTGGTGACCTCCCTGTTCCGCGGGCAGTCCGAGTACCGCCAGACCATGTCCGGGGACCGCCAGCGCCTGTTCGAGCGCTACGAGTTCGCCGACCTGGCGCGCAAGGTGGTCGGCGTGGGCAGCGTGGGCACCCGGTGCTGGGTGGCCCTCTTCATCGGGCGCGACCACGGCGACCCGCTGGTCCTCCAGATCAAGCAGGCCGAGGAGGCGGTCGGCGAGCCCTTCCTGGCCAAATGCACGTACGCCAACCAGGGCGAGCGGGTGGTCGAGGGCCAGCGGCTCATGCAGAGCGCCAGCGACATCTTCCTCGGGTGGAACAGCGTCACCGCGGAGGACGGCGTCACCCGCGACTTCTACATGCGCCAGCTCTGGGACTGGAAACTGTCGGCCGACCTCGAGACCATGCTGCCCGAGGGCCTGGCCATCTACGCCCAGATGTGCGGGTGGACCCTGGCCCGCGCCCACGCCCGCTCGGGCGACGCCATCGCCATCGGCTCCTACCTCGGGGCCGGCGACCGATTCGACCAGGCCATGTGCAGGTTCGCCGCGGCCTACGCCGACCAGAACCAGAAGGACTACGAAGCCCTCAAGATGGCCGTCGCCACCAACAAGGTCCATGCCATCAGCGGGGTCTGACCCTGACGACCGTCCACCGCGAGACAACCACCGCGAAACAAGAAAGGCGGAACCGTGCCGCTCCACAAGCATCAATCCATCCGTGAAGACCTGCTGGACTCGGTCTATGCCGGCCAGGACCTGCTGACCACCCTGCCGGCCAACCGTTTCCCCAAACAGGAGATGCGTCCCGACGACGCGTTCCAGGCCATCTCCGACGAGCTGCTCCTCGACGGCAACGCCCGCCAGAACCTGGCCACCTTCTGCCAGACCTGGGAGGAGGAGGAGGTCCACCGACTGATGGACCTGTCGATCAACAAGAACATGATCGACAAGGACGAGTACCCCCAGACCGCCGAGATCGAGCGCCGCTGTGTCCAGATGCTGGCCGACCTGTGGAACGCCCCGAAGGAGGGCGGTGCCGTCGGGTGCTCGGCCATCGGCTCATCGGAGGCATGCATGCTCGGCGGCATGGCGGCCAAGTGGCGGTGGCGGGCCAAGCGCCAGGCCGAGGGCAGGCCCACCGACAAGCCCAACATGGTGTGCGGCCCCGTCCAGGTGGTGTGGCACAAGTTCGCCAGGTACTGGGACGTCGAGATGCGCGAGATCCCGATGTCACCCGGCAGGTACTGCATGGACGTGGAACAGATGCTGGCCCAGGTGGACGAGAACACCATCGTGGTGGTCCCCACCTTCGGGGTGACCTACACCGGCGCCTACGAGCCGGTCGCCGAGCTGGCCGCCGCCCTCGACCAGTTGGCCGAGGAGACCGGCCTCGACATCGACATCCACGTGGACGGGGCGTCGGGTGCCTTCCTCGCCCCGTTCTGCGCCCCCGAGGTGGTGTGGGACTTCCGCCTCCCCCGGGTGAAGTCGATCTCCACCTCGGGCCACAAGTTCGGCCTGGCCCCCCTCGGGGTGGGGTGGGTGCTGTGGCGGGACGCCTCCGAGCTTCCCGACGACCTGATCTTCCACGTCACCTACCTCGGCGGGGACATGCCGGTCTTCCAGATCAACTTCTCACGGCCCGCCGGCCAGATCGTGGCCCAGTACTACAACTTCGTCCGGCTGGGCCGGAAGGGGTACCAGGACGTGCACGACTCGTGTTACGCGACGGGTCAGTACCTGGCCACCGAGATCGTGAAGCTCGGGCCCTTCGAGCTGCTGTGCGACTCCGATCCGCAGACGGGCATCCCCTCGGTGGCCTGGCGGATCAAGGAGGGCGAGGACCCCGGCTACACCCTCTACGACGTGGCGGACCGCCTGCGGGTGAAGGGCTGGCAGGTGCCCGCCTACCCGCTGACCGGCTCGGTGGCCGACATCTCCGTCCAGCGGATCCTGGTGCGCCAGGGCGTCAGCCGGGACCTGGCCTACCTGCTCCTCGGCGACATCCGGGAGTCGATCGCCCACTTCGACAAGCATCCGGTGTCGGTGGCGATGACCAAGGAGGAGTCCGGAGGGTTCAGCCACCTGTAGGCGAGGTGGGCCGGCGGGCGGCCCGCAGAGGGGCCGGCCCTGTTCAACCCGGTGCGGGGAGCGTCCAGTCCACCTTGATCGGATGGCTGGTGAACATCCGCGGGCGCCCGACCGACGCCGGTCGGTCGGTGGTCCACGGAGCGGGGGCGGCCATGGTCAGGCCGGCCAGTCCCCGCACCGCCGAGTCGTAGCCCGAACGGATGGCGGCGAAGCGGCGCCAGCACTCCTCGCGCTTCTCCTCGGGAACCGGCAACAAGGGGTGGAGCCGGTCAAGCGCGGCGATGTACTCCTCTCGGCGGATCGAGATGTCCGGAGTGGGCCCCGAGGCCGCGCCGATGAGGTCGACCAGTCGGACGGGCTCGGGGATGGGAAGAGCGGCGGCCCGTGCGATCCGGACCAGGGTGGGCACGCCGTAGGCGAGGGCCATGATCGGCCCCTTCGCCTCCTCGGCGGCATGCTCCTCGGTGCTGTAGTCCGATGCCGAGGCGAGCAGGGCCGCGCCGTCCAGAACGGTCCCGATCGAGGCCACCCACGACTGTTCCGGCGATGATTCGGGGAAGTAGCAGAGGGCGGGGAAGTCGGTGTGGGTCCGGTCCAGCTCGAGCATCCAACCGGACGCCGTCGTCCACAGCTGGGTGTCGTCCAGCGTGCCCAGGCGCTGGAGATTGGCGAGTAGGTCCACCGGAGAGTTCGGAGTGCCGGCGAACGGACGCAGCACGCTGATGCCCTTCTCCCTCCCGTGGTGGGCGGCATAGATGGTGGGAAGGTAGCTGATCAGGAGGGCCACCAGGCCGAGCCCGATGGTGGCCTCGATGAACGTCAGCCAGATCCGGCTGGTGCCCGTCGGCTCGGCGAAGCCCAGGGTGAACAACGATGACCCGCTGACCTCGAACGATCGCTGCAACGAGCCCGTCCCTGCCCCCCAGAAGATGAAGGTGAAGCTGGCGGTGACGAGGAGCATCCACACCAGAGGGAGGCTGACCAGGGCGATCGGCGCGTAGAGGGCGCGCAGGTTGGCCCGGCGCTCCTTGTTCCGCCACCGGTGGACGAGGATCCGGTCGGCCAACGCGAACACGAACCGGGAGATGCTGGTGAACCCGTTGCGGGGGAGGACAACCGTCTCCAACGCGGAGATGAGCACGGACATGGCGAGCACAGTGCCGAGCAGGAGGGAACCGACCTGGAGCAGGGTCACGCCACTGCTCCGTGGGCGGCGACGGGTGGGCGGACGGCGCTGCCGGGTCCGATCGCTGCGGGAGGATCAGGTAGCAGCTGCGCCCGACGAGCCAGAAGCCGATGGTCTGCCAGAGGGCGGTGATGAACTGGTCGTTGCGCGTCTCCAGCCGGTGGCGCAGGGCGACCAGCTGTTTCCTCGCCGTCCTCCTGCCGGGAGGTGGCATTTTGCTCCATGGCGAGCCGGGCGTGCAACCGGTCACCCGTGCGCTTCTGGTGCCGCAGGGCCGGGCGCGGCGCCCGGTGCCGCGCCTGACGGCGGTGCCGATGCGTCCCCGCCCCCCGACGCCGCTGATTCCGCGGTCCGTCGGGCTTCGCGGAGCTCGGTCGGCGTCTGGGGAAGCCACGCGGTGGTGGCATAGGCGACCACCACGGCGACGATGACCAGCGGCATGACATCGAGCCCGTCGCTGTAGAGCAGCAGCGTGGCCAGCAGCGTGGAGGTGAGCGGAAGCTTGAGCATCACCGTGCTCATGGCCCCGATCCCCATGCCCACCGCGGGAACCAGCGAGAGCCCCACAAGGTGCGACGCGGCGATACCGCCCGCCGCTCCGATGAACAACGACGGGAAGACCGGGCCGCCCCGGAAGCTGGACAGCGAGAGCCCGTAGGCGGTGGCCTTGCAGACCACCAGCAGGACCAGTGCCCCGACCGACCAGCCGGCGGCGTGCTCGACCAGGCCGGGGAGCGTGTTCTGCCCGGAGAAGAGGACCTCCGAGGCGCTCTTCCCGGTCGCTTCGCTGAAGACGACGGCCAACCCGGCGACCGCCAGGCCGACCAGCGGCATGAGGAGGAAGATCCGTTTCTCGACCGGAGGCCGCACCACGAGACCCAGGAGGCGGACGCCGGTGCCGAGCACGGAGGCTGCCAGGCCGATCACGATGGCCCAGCCGAACATGGCGATCGTCGGGTGGTGGAACGGGGGAAGGCCGGGGATGGCCAGCGAGAACGTCCCCCACCCGGTCAGCGAGTTGAGGCCGATGAAGCACAGGGTCCCGATGCCGGCGGCCAGGAGCCCCGGCACCAGCACCAGCCCGAGCACGGGCCCTCCGAAGCCTGCCGCCTCCATCAACAGGAAGCCGCCGGCGAGCGGTGATCCGAACAGGGTGCTGATGGCGGCGAAACTTCCCGCTGCGGCCATCACGGTGGCCGCAGCGGGCGGAGCGTCCTTCTTGGCCAGCTTGACGGCAATGACGCCAAGGGTCCCGCCGATGGCGATCAACGGTGCCTCGGGACCGAGGACCACGCCCAGGCTCAGGGTGGCCAGGGCGGCGAGGAAGACACCGGGCAGGTCACGGAGGTCGGGTGTCCCGCCGGCATGGAACCCGTCGGCCGGGGAGTGGCCGCCCCTCCCCGGCAGGAAGGTGATGGCCAGGCTGACCAGGATGCCGGCCAGCCCGAGGACGGGGAACGGCCACCAGGCCGGCGTCCCGTGGAATCCGAGTTCACCCGGGAGTGACGCGAAGAACCAGTGCTGCAGCACGGCGACCACTTTGAGGAACGCGTACGCGACGGCGGACACCGGCACGCCCATGACGGCGGCCAGCACCAACAGCTGCACGTAGCTCCGCGTCCGCAGCATGGCCATCGGATCGGGGGCTGCCACCGGTGGAGGAGCGCCCACCGGGGCCGGCACGGTCACGGTCGCGCCCTCGGCAACCGCCCGTCTGCCCGGGCAGCGCGCCGCCACTGCCGGCGAGCGCGCCGCGCCACCTGGGGCGCAGGCTGCCCGGGATCAGTCATCGGGGTTGTTGGCCTGTCGGAACTTCCGGATGAACACGAGCACCACGACGATGGCCATGGCGGCAAAGACGATCGCACCGACGTAGTACACGGATCTCCCTCATTCGTTAGAACTCCGTTTTCGTGCACCTTAGGGGCATCGGGGCGCCGGGGGATGATCCGGCCCGCCAAACGGCGCCGCCAGGTTATGGTCCCGCCGAACGCCCCCCACCTCGCACTATTGTGCTGGGCAGTCCCCAAACCAAGGAGCAACACCGAACATGCTTGCCTACACCTATCCGATACTCGGCATCTTCTGGACGATGCTCGAGTTCTTCATCTTCATCCTGTGGATCTGGCTCCTCATCTTCATCTTCATGGACATCTTCCGCAGCCACGACATGGGCGGGCTCGCCAAGGCGCTCTGGGTGATCTTCGTCATCATCCTCCCCTTCCTCGGGGTCCTCGTCTACCTGATCGCCCGGGGCGGCAGCATGCACGAGCGTGCGGAGGCCCAGGCGGCCCAGCAGCAGAAGGCGTTCGATGCCTACGTGAAGCAGGCTGCCGGAACGGCCGGTGGCAGCAACGTGGACGATCTCGCCAAGCTGGCCGATCTCAAGTCGAAGGGCGTCATCACCGACGCCGAGTTCGAGGCGCAGAAGGCCAAGCTCCTCAGCTGACGGGCCGCAGCCGACCTCTCGGTCGGTCGGGAGCAGTGTCGAGTGGTCGGCCGGTGGCCGCCTCGTGGGGTTCGTCCCCCCGGGGCGGCCACCGCCGCACCGGGGCAGCCGATACACCCTCGGACGCCTGAGCGGCCCGTGCCGTGCGCCCCGGTCGACGGTCCCGGGACCCGGACGGGAGCACCGGTACAGTTGCGGTGTGGCTTCCGACGAACCTGACGCCGGCATCGACGCGCTGAAGCACACGGTCGAGGATCTCGAGAAGGAGAACGAGGCGCTCCGCGTCGCCGAGGAACACAAGCACGCCGGCCGGACGAAGCGCCGGGTGAAGGCGATCTCCTCGTGGGTGCTGATCGTGCTGGCCTGCATCCTTGCCGTCGTGTCGGTCTTCGCCGCCTTCGCCCGCAACGAGCTGCTCAACACCGACACCTTCGTCAGCACGGTCACCCCGCTGGCCGCCAACCCGGCGATCCAGCAGGCGGTGGCCACCAAGGTGAGCGACCAGCTCGTCGCCCAGACCAACCTGGAGCAGCGGGTGAAGAACGCACTGCCCGCCAAGGCCGGGTTTCTGACCGCCCCGCTCACCTCCGAGGTCAAGAGCGCGGCCGATCAGCTCACCTTGAAGCTGGTCCAGTCCAGTGCCTTCCAGAAGCTGTGGGCGGCCTCCGTCCGGAACTCCCACCGGCAGCTGGTGGCGTTGCTGACCGGTTCGAAGGAGGGGTCCTTCGAGGCCAGAAACGGCGAGGTGACGGTCGACCTCTCCCAGATCGAGGCCGCCGCCAAGAAGCAGCTCGATGCCAGGGGCCTCACCGTGTTCAACAAGGTCCCCACCGTCCACGGGCCCGACCTGGTGCTGTTCCGCTCGACCCAGCTCCAGAAGGCCCAGCGGCTCACCAAGCTGGCCAACAGGGCGGTGCTGATCCTCCCCATCGTGACGCTCCTCCTTTTCGCAGGGGGCATCCTGCTGGTGGAGGACCGGCGCAAGGGACTGGTGCGGGCGGCCGCCGGACTGGCCCTCACCATGGCACTGGTGCTGGTGGTGGCCTCGGTGGCCCGCAACCAGTACCTCAACTCGTTGCTGCCCTCGCAGCCCAAGGACGCAGCTGCCGCGGTCATCGACACGGTGAGTGCCGTGCTGCTCGACACCATCCGGACCATCCTGATCGTGGCCGCCCTGGTGGCCCTCGGCGCCTTCATCGCCGGCAACTCGTATGTCCGGTCGTTCGTCGGGTCGCGGAGCAAGCCGACGTGGATGACCGGCGGCCCGGTGCACGGCTTCGTGGCCGCGCACCGAAAGGGCCTGCAGTGGGCGGTGCTCGGCGTAGGGCTGCTCATCCTGGTGGCGTGGAGCCAGCCGACGCCGTTCGTGGCCGTGATCGTCCTCCTGATCACGCTGGCGGTAATCGGGCTGATGGGCATCTACGCGCGCATGGGGCCCGGTCCACGGGAGGAGGCGCCCGGCCTCGGGGCCGGGGAGGACCCGGCTCCCGCTCTCGGGTCTGGCCCCGCGGCCCACGTGGACTCCTCCGCTGGTTCCGCGAAGGAGTGACGACCGGGTCCGGCGCCCGCTGTGCCCCGTAGGGTCCGCCGGGGGCCGGGCAGTCAACGGGGCTGCTGAGGGCACCTCTCGTGAAGCGAGCCGTGCTCGGCTCCCTTGGTGCCTTCGGGCTCCCTCCGGCGCCGACCAGTGGGTCCTATGCGCTCGTGGGTGTGGGGTCCGGCTCGCCCGCGGGGGCCTCGACGTGGGCAGGACCGTCGGCGGGACCGAGCGGCTCGCCGTTCTCGTCCCACTGTCCGAGCGAGGCAGCGATGAACTCCTCGGTCTCCCGCTGCGCCGCCAGCATCCGCTTCTCCGCTCCCGCCGCCAGCAGCTTTCCCAGCACGGGGATCTCCCAGAGCGACTCGGCACGAAGGATGGCCATCACCACCGACACCAGGTGCTCGGCCGTGTCGAAGACGACGTAGCGGGGTAGCCACTCGGGCTCGTACTTGGCGTTGAACCGCCACAGTGACTCGATCTGGGCGAAGTTCGACAGCCGCTTGAGGAACCAGCGCTCCGCCCGTTGCACGGTCCCGCCGCCCCTGTCGCCGGACAGGGTCGAGCGCAGGGCCGCGAAGTTGAGGCTGAGGCCCTCGAACCCGCGGGTCCGGAGATGCTCGATGGTCGAGCACAGAGCGAAGTCCAACAGGCCATTGGGGTGGTCGCCCGGGTCGCGCCGCATGAGGTCGAGCGAAAACCCGTTGATGCCCGCGGCCGGCACGAACTGGCACATGGCTGCCGCCGTTCCGTCGGGCGCCCGGACCACCGCCAGCAGGAGGCCGGTGTCCCGCGGGTCGAAGATCCGGCCGAGCATCATCGAGAAGCCCCGCTCGTGCTCGCCCTGCCGGCTCAGGCGCATCAGTCCGGTGAGCTCCTTGGAGAGCGCGGGGTCGAGGTGGGCGGGATCGTGGAAGGTGGCGGTGTAGCCGTACTTCTTGACCCGGTTGTGGGCCTGGCGCAGCCCCTTCATGTGCTTGCCGGACAGTGCGAACGACTGGACCTTCACCACAGCCTCGTCCCCGAGGTAGATGTTGTGCATCCCCGAGTAGCGGTAGATGGGCAGCCACTCCTCGCCGGCGCCCATCACCGCGGTGGTCCAGCCGTGGTCGCCGGCGAACTCGCGGAACGCCCCCCACACCTGCTCGCGCTCGTTCAAGGGACCGATGGGATCGGGGGAGATGAGGCAGACTCCGCCGTAGACGGCGTAGGCGACCAGGCTGTCGCGATGGAAGAACCACTTCTTGTCCGACCGCAGGGCGAAGTAGTCGAGTGTCGAGGAGCCGTGCCGGCGCACGATGTCGCGGGCCCGGAACTCCGCGGCCCTGCCCGAGGTCAGCCGGCGGTCGACCACCGGCCGCGTCAGCAAAAACAGCGTCACCACCACCAGGGACAGCCCGATGGTCAGGAGGGCCGGAGAGAGAAAACGGTCGGCCCGTTGGGGGAGCGGCACCGTCGTGATGCCGACGAACCGCTCGGCCACCGCCCACAGGGCCGTCCACCACGGGATGGTGGCTTGACGGTCGTTGTCCATATGGGTGAAGAGCTCGATGGAGGCGGCGGCCACCACGGTGATGCCGATCACGCTGACCGCCAACGTCAGCAGCGCCGATCGGAGGGACGAGGCGTCGGAGGCGGCCTGGAACTCCTTGCGGTTGGTGACCAGCAGCACCAGGACGGCCAGTGTCACCAGCGATTCCTCGAAGTCGGCCCCGGCCACGATGTGCAGGAGGATGGTGCCTGCCAGCAGTGCCACCGCCACCCGCCAGGCCCGCCGCTGGCCGCGGAGGATACCCCTGCCAAGGGCGATCAGGGCAAGACCGGCCACGGCGATGAGGGCACCGGCAGCGACACTGGCGCGCAGGGGCAGGAACTGCTCCACCGCGTGCAGCCGCCCCCGCAGCGGCGGGGTGACGGCATCGATCAGGTCGATGATCCCGGTCAGCAGGATGGCGGCGGCCGCCAGCCGGCGCACCCGCCTGGTCCGGCGATGGGACTGGCGCAGGTCGGGCGCCGGGGGCCATGAGCCGCCCTGCGGATACGAGGCCACCAGCGCCGGATGGAGCGTCCCGGCGTGCCGTCCCCGGGTGATCACCCGCTCGAGGTAGCTGGGCGAGGCGAGGTCGGTGTGACCCAACAGCATCCGGACGTGCAGTTCGGCGCCGGTCTCCAGCTCGACCCAGCTCACCCATCGGCTGTGCAGGAAGACCGGGGGAAGCCCCAGCCTGCCGCCGTGCTCCTCCACCACCTCAGCCGTGGCCCCGACGTTGGCGTAGAAGCCCACACCGAGGTTGGTGAGCTCGGATTGGAACGTGGCCGCCGTGATCAGGCCGGCGTAGCCGTTGGCGACCAGTCGCCGGGCGTCGCCCCGGGCCGTATCGTTGGCCCCCGCCTCGGACTGCACCGCATGGAGAGTGCCGCCGCCCAGGATCGACCACATGCGGCGGCTGAGCAGGCCGAGCACCAGCGCCATGACCACCAGGACCACCAGGGCCGCCAGGGAGGCGACGACGATCTGGTCGTTGAGGTCGGCCCGGTGGGCATGGCGGATGGCCCGCGCCGGCAGCCCGGACCCGATGTGCCCCAGGACCCAGGGGGTGGCGGCCACCCGCAGCAGCAGGGCCACGACGAATGGCACCAACAGCCACCAGGCGTGGCGTCCGAACCGGCGGTACAGCGTCCGGGAGACCACGAACCGTGGCTGCGCCGACGGGTCGGCCAGCCGGTCGAGGCCGGCCAGCCAGGGTGCGTCCTCTGGGGACTGCACGGCCAGTGTCCGCCATCCGCTCCCGGTCGACGGTGCGGCGACGGGCCCCGGCTTGGCGTCGGCGCCGGGGTGGAACGCCTCGGGCCCTCCCTCACCCGATGCCTGGGCACACTGGCCCGGTTCCACCCGCACCACCCGCTCGCCGGTGGCGGTATGGAGGTGGAGGTCGACCGGCCCCATCTGCTCGACCCCGACGGCGGCGATGGCGGCCACGGTCTCGGGGTCGGTGTCGTAGCCCGGCTCGTGCGTGCCGGTCTGGCGGATGACCCGACGCTCGTCGAGTGCGAGGAACCCGGCGAGCGCCTGGGCGAGGGCCGGATGGGCCTCGATCGCCCGCCGGGCCTCGACGACGGGCGTGTCCACGCCGGTCAGGTCGAAGAGGTTGCCGGCGATGATCAGGATGCCCGGGCCGTCCCAGGTGTCGAGGGCGCGGGCCAGCTCGGCGGTGACGGCCGATGTCGACGGGGTGGCCTGATGTCTGAGCAGCAGGTCGCTGACCACCATCACCCGTCGTCCCAGGGGCACCTCCACCCCGGTGCCACCGGGCTCCGGCGTGAAGGTGGCGTCGGCCGCCGCTGGCGACCGCCCGCCGAGCTCCACCGCGTCCTGCGGTTGTGTGGTCGTGGTCACGTCCCCTCCATCGTAGAGTCCCCCCGGCGTTAGGCTGAGGCGCGCCCAGGTGGACTGGTCTGCCGGTACCAGAAGAGGATGGGGAGCCATGCCCGACGATGCAGCACACCGCCCGGAGGGAGGGGCCCCATCGTCCGAGGCGACCATCGAGGACTATCTCTCCGAGGACCGGGTCTTCCCGCCCTCCGAGGAGTTCCGGAGCCAGGCACTGGTCTCGGACCCGGCCGTCTACCGGCAGGCAGCAGATGACGTGCCCGGGTTCTGGGCCCGGCAGGCCGGGGCGCTCGACTGGTTCACCGCGTGGGACACCGTCCTCGACTGGCACCTGCCGTTCGCCCGCTGGTTCGACGGGGGCACCCTCAACGTGTCGTACAACTGCCTCGACCGGCACGTGGCCGCCGGGCACGGCGACAAGGTGGCCTTCCACTGGGAGGGCGAGCCGGGCGACACCCGGACCATCACCTACGGCCAGCTGCTGACCGACGTGTCGAGGTTCGCCAACGTGCTGCGCGGACTGGGCGTCGGCCGCGGCGACCGGGTGGCCGTCTACATGCCGATGATCCCCGAGCTGACGGTGGCCATGTTGGCCTGCACCCGCATCGGGGCGGTGCACTCGGTGGTGTTCGGCGGGTTCTCGTCCGATGCCCTGCGCGACCGGATCCTCGATGCCCAGGCGCGGGTGGTGCTCACCGCTGACGGCGGGTGGCGCCGGGGCGCACCGGTGCCGTTGAAGGCCAACGTGGACCTGGCGGTCTCGGAGGCGCCGTGCGTGGACCACGTGGTGGTGGCCCGACGGATCGGCGACCCGGGTGACGCCGGTGGCGCGACGCTGACGCCGGGACGCGATCACTGGTGGCACGAACTGCTGAGTGGCCACGACGATGCCGCCGGAGGTGCGCCGTCCGACCGGTGCGATCCCGAGCACATGGCCGCCGAGGACCTGTTGTTCATCCTCTACACCTCGGGCACCACGGCGGAGCCCAAGGGGATCATGCACACCACCGGGGGCTACCTGACCCAGGTGGCCTACACCCACCGTGTGGTGTTCGACCTCCATCCCGAGCGCGACGTCTACTGGTGCGCGGCGGACATCGGATGGGTCACCGGCCACAGCTACATCGTCTACGGGCCGCTGGCCAACGGCGCCACCTCGGTCATGTACGAGGGGACGCCGGACTTCCCCGATCGCGACCGCTGGTGGTCGATCGTCGAGCGCTACGGCGTGACGATCCTCTATGCCGCGCCGACTGCCATCCGGACGTTCATGAAGTGGGGAACCGACTACCCGGGCCGTCACGACCTGACCTCCCTCCGGGTCCTCGGCTCGGTCGGCGAGCCGATCAACCCCGAGGCCTGGATGTGGTACTCCACCCACATCGGCGGCGGCCGATGCCCGGTGGTGGACACCTGGTGGCAGACCGAGACCGGCGCCATGATGATCGCCCCCCTGCCGGGGATCACCACCACCAAGCCGGGGTCGGCCACCTTCCCCCTGCCGGGCATCGGCGTCGAGCTGGTCGACGAGGAGGGAGTCCGGGTGGAGCGGGGCGGGGGATACCTCACCTTGACCACACCGTGGCCCTCGATGCTCCGGGGCATCTACGGCGACCCCGAACGCTACGTGGACACCTACTGGAGCCGGTTTCCCGGCCGTTACTTCGCCGGGGACGGGGCCAAGATCGACGACGACGGGTACCTGTGGCTGCTGGGTCGGGTCGATGACGTGATGAACGTGTCGGGCCACCGGATCTCCACGACCGAAGTGGAGTCGGCCCTGGTCGAGCACCACCTGGTGGCCGAGTCCGCGGTGGTCGGGGCGACCGATGCCACCACGGGCCAGTCCATCGTGGCCTTCGTCACCCTCGTGTCCGACGCCGGAGCACCGAGCGACGAGCGGGGCCAGGAGCTCAGGGCCCACGTGGCCACCAAGATCGGCCCGATCGCCCGGCCGAAGACGGTGGTGTTCACCGACGAGCTGCCGAAGACCCGGAGCGGCAAGATCATGCGCCGTCTTCTGCGCGACGTGGCCGAGGGCCGGGTGCTCGGGGACACCACCACCCTGGCCGATCCGGCGGTGGTGGAGGAGATCCGGCGGTTGGCGTCGGGCTCGCCGTCCGACGAGTGAGCCGGGTGGGTGTACCGGGCAACTGGGCGTGGCACGGGTCGCCGGTGGAGACACCGGGCGAGGCCGTCGTGTTCGACGTGGACGGGGTCCTGTCGGACGCGGTCGGCCGTCAGCACTTCCTCGAACGTGGGCGGCGCGACTGGGACCGGTTCTTCGACGCCTGCGGTGACGACCCGGTCATCGAGGAGTTGGCCAGGGTCCTCGAGCTCCTCGATGCGCGCCTGCAGGTGATCCTGCTGACCGGACGGCCGATGCGTGTGCAACCGCAGACACTTGCCTGGCTGCACCGTTACGGCCTGCGGTGGGACCTCCTGATCATGCGGTCGCGCGGGGACTACGCCCAGGTGACCCGGTTCAAGCGGGACACCGTCGAGGACCTGCGGTCGTACGGGTTCGACCTGCGGCTGGCCTTCGAGGACGACCCTGACAACTTCGCCATGTTCCACTCCGAGGGCGTCCCCTGCGTCTACATCCACTCGGGGTACTACGGGTAGCCGGCCGAGTGGCCGGCACCCCGGCGACGGGCGGCGCCCGGCGTCCGCCCGCTATGCGCCCCGTGCCCTCCGGCCCGGGGCGCTTGCCCGGTTGCGCCGGCCGGCCAGCAGCCAGGCGCCCACCAGGGCCACGGCGGCGCCCCCCTCGACCGGAAGGTCGCCGAAGCGTACGTAGAGGGTCCATCCGGCCCGCCGGGACAGGGTCGCGAACACGACCTGCTGGGCACCGAGCGCCGATCGCTCCAGCAGCGTGCCGCGATTGGTGATCGCCGCGCTGTACCCGGTGGGTGCCGCCTGCAGGAGGTCGCGGCCCTGCTGCACGGCCTGCACCTCGGCGGCGGCGATCTCCTGGGTCGGCACCTGTGCGCTGGCATAGGAGGAGGTGTTGGTGGGGACGATGAGGAGCTGGGCGCCGGCCCGCACCGAGGAGCGGCCCCGCTCCGCGTAGAAGACCTCGTAGGAGACCATCGCCCCCAGCGGGGCGGCGGGCGTGGGGAGCAGCCCGGTCCCCGTCCCCGGCACGGCGTCCCGTGAGACCGCCGACAGGTTGGCCAGGTGGGCGAAGAAGCTGCGGTCGGGGACGTACTCACCGAAGGGGACCCGGTGGACCTTCTCGAACCTCGACACCAGCGTCCCGTCGGGGCCCCATGCCACGACCTCGTTGCGCCATGCCGTGGCCGAGATCGTCTCGGTCACGCCCACCACCAGGGTGGACTGCAGGCTCTGCGCCAGTTGCGAGAGCGCCGCCTGTTCCGGGGAGTCGGCGAGCGGGGTGCCGAGGGAGACCACGTCCTCGGGCCAGAGCACCAGCCGGGGTGCCTGTCCATGGTCGAGTTGCTGCATGCGCTCCGTCGCCGTCACCTGGGCGTTGAGCACCACCGCCGGGTCGACCTGCGACTTGGAGAAGCCGCGCTTCCCCCCGCCCTGCACGGCGGCGGTCGACACGGTGCCGAGGGACGGACCCCCGTCGGGTGCATGGTCGGCGGCGAGGCCGATGCCCACCAGTCCCGAGAGGGCGATCACCCCGGCCAGTGCCAGGCCGCCCAGCCCGGCGACGGCATCGGTGACGATCTCCCGACGGCTCCCCCGGGGAACGGACCCGGCCCGGCCCCGACCGTCATCGTCCGGCAGCGAGCGGTCGAAGCGGCTTGCCCGTCTGCCGTCCCGGACGGAGCGCACGCAGAACTCGGCGAGGGCCGCCAGCCCCATGCCGCCCACGTAGACGGCGGCGGTCAACCCCAGCGGGCCGCCGAGTCGGGCCACGCCGAGGAGCGGCCCGTCAGCCTGGCCGAGGAACACCCCGCCGATGGGCAGGCCCCCGAAGGGCCAGTTCATCCGCACCGCTTCGGCCAGGGTCATCGCCGCCGGGAAGGCCAGCGCCCGGGCAGCACCGGGCCGGGCCGGAACGGCCAGGCAGGCCAGGGCGAAGAACCCGGCCTCGACGGCGATCAGCACGAAGGCGCCGATCAGGGTGAAGGCCCGGGCGAACATCAGGCCGGGTACGTAGCACCCGAGGCCGGCCAGCCAGCCGGCCCACAGCCTGGTGCGCGGCCGCAGGCCTCCGAGACGCCACCAGAGCAGCCCGGCGGCGGGGAAGGCCAGGATCCACCACCCCCACGGGGGGAGGGAGAGGGCCAGTCCCACCCCGGACACCAGGGCCGGGAGGGCGACCATGCCCCTCCGGGGGGTCGCGCCGTGAGTGCGGCGATGGGTGATGCGCACCCGGGACGGCCGCCAGGGCGGCTCGGCCGGTCCCTGGTCGAGGGGTGGTCCGGTCGTGGTGGTGGGAGCCGGCTCCGGGCTCATCGAGTGGGATCGGCGCGACCGGGTGATCCGCCGGGGGTGCCGCCGCCGGACAGCGACTCGAGGACGCGTCGTGCGGCCGTCCGACCGCTCCCGATGCATGCCGGGATGCCGACGCCGCGGTAGGTGGCGCCGGCCACGGCCACACCGCCGAGCTCGGCCACCGACTGCTCGATCCTCGCCACCCTGACCAGGTGGCCGACCCGGTACTGGGGGAAGGCTCCGTCCCATCGGGTGACCAACGTCTCGAGGGGGGTGCCGACGATGCCGAGCAGCCGGGCCAGCTCGCCGAAGGCGGCGGCGGTCAACTCGTCGTCATCGAGGGTTGCCGGTCGGTCGTCGCCGAACCTGCCGACCGACACCCGCAGCAGCTCGTCCCCGGGCCGCGCCAGGTGTGGCCACTTGCGTCCGAGGAAGGTGCAGCCGGTGATGAGAGCGGGATGCCCGTCGATGGTGGAGGTCCGCGGCACCAGGAATCCGGTGCCGTCCAGCGGGGCACGGATCGCCCCGGGGTCCAGCGCCAGGGTGACCAGCGCCACCGAGGCGTACTCGATCGCGCCGAGCAGTCCGGCGGCCACCGGGGCCAGGGGTGCCAGCATCACGGCGGCGTGGCGGGCCGGGGTGGCCAGCACCACTCCGTCGACCCGCAGGCTCGACCTACCGCCCGGGCGGCCGCCGGACCGCCCCGGGGGTACACCGGAGCCGCCCAGGGTGATGGTCCAGGTGGGGTGCGACGATCCGTTCGACCCGGCCGTTCCCGCCCGTTCGATGGCGTCGACCGACACCCCGGTGTGGATGGCCACCCCGCGTCGGGCCAGCGCGTCACCGAGCTCGGCGGCGAGGCTGGCGGTACTGTCGCGCAGGGACCAAAAGACGGGCGTCGGCGTTACCGGTCCGGGGGGCGGGGGCGGCACCCTCCCCAGTCGGTGCATCAGGCTCCCCGATTGGCGGGCGGCGGCGATCAGCATGGGGAAGGTGGCCGCGGCACTGAGGTCGTCCACCCCCCCGGCGTGGATCCCACCGATGAGGGGGTCCACCAGCCGTTCCACGACCGGACGTCCGAGCCGCTCGCCGACGATGTCCCCCACCGAACGGTCCCCGGTGACCCCCTTGGTGGCGGGATGGGGAACGACCAGATCCCGGGCCACGCGGAGCGACTCCCCCGTGCTCAGGATTCCCGAGCGGAACAGCGGCCACCAACGGGTGGGCACACCGAGGGTGACCCCCTCGGGCATTGGACGGAGGCGGCCCCTGACCCACAACGAGGCGCCCAGCGCGCCCACCGGCGCCAGCTCCTCGTCGAGGCCGAGCTCTTCGCAGAGCCCGGTGGCCTCCGGGCGCCGGGCCAGGAACGCGTCGGCGGCCAGGTCGACGTTCCGCCCCGCGAACTGGGCGGCGGTGAGCTTTCCGCCGATGCGATCGGCCGATTCGAGCACCACGACCTCGGGCGGCTCGCCACCCTCGAGGTCGGAAGCGGCCACCAGCTCCCAGGCCGCGGCCAGCCCGGCGATCCCCGCGCCGACGACGGCGATGGTCGGCCGGGGCCTGGACGACGGAGGGGTCACGCCGAAGCCGCGGACTGCGCCGGCGGCGGCACGGCGGCCGAGGAAGGGTGCGCACCGGGCCCAGAGTGGGTCGCCGTGAGGACCACGTCGGCCAGCAGGCCGAGGAACACCGGGTCGTCGTTGAGCGACGGGGTCCTGGCGAAGGCGACGCCGAGTGAGCGTGCCACGGCGGCGGCCTCGATGTCGAGGTCGTAGAGGACCTCCAGATGGTCGGACACGAAGCCGACCGGGCAGACGACCACCGAGGTGGCACCCTCGGCGGCAACCCGCCCGATCTCGACCAGGAGGTCGGGGCCGATCCACGGGTCGGCCGTGCGCCCTGCGCTCTGCCAGGCCACCCCCCAGCTCAGCCCGGGGACCTCGTCCAGCCCGAGCAGGGCGGCGACGTCGCCGGCCGAGTCCGCCACCTGGTCCGGATAAGGGTCGCCTTCGGCGACGACCCGCTCGGGGAGGCTGTGGGCAGTGAAGAAGACCGCGGTCCGGCGCTTCCGGTCCGGTTCGAGCGATGCCAGGACGGCCGCGGTCCGGTCGGCGAGGACCGGCGCGAATCCCTCGGCGCGGTGCCACGACGCGATGGCCGTGAACCCCAGGGCGGGTGCCGCCGCCGCGGCCTCCCTGGCCCTGCGCAAGTACTCGCCCGACCCCAGGGAGGACTGGTGCGGCGTGAGCACGATGCCGATCACACGGTCGACGCCGGCATCCGCCAGCTCGGCCACTCCCTCCTCGATGGTGGGGGTCACGTACTTGGCACCGAAGCGCACCACGTACTCGCCGGGTGCGGCGGCCTCCAGGGCCGAGGCCAGCCCCTCGACCTGGGACCGGGTCCGCTCGGTGAGCGGCGAGGTCCCGCCGATCGCCTCGTAGCGGCCCACCAGCTCAGCGAGGAGCTCCGGGGTGGGAGGACGGCCGCGGCGGATGGTGGTGTAGAAGGGCTCGATCCCGGTGATGGTGGCAGGGGTCCCGTGGGCCATCACCAGCACCCCGGTTCGCGGTCCGCCCGGCGCGCTCACGACGGCGCGCCCACGCCGGCCCGGCCCTCGGCGTGGACCAGCCGGACCACCTGCTCCAGGATGGCCGGGTCCGTCTCGGGCAGCACTCCGTGGCCCAGGTTGAACACGTGGCCGGGCGCGGTCCCGGCCCGTTCGAGGACCTCCCGGGTCTCTCCGGCCACGACGTCCCAGCTCGCCAGGCACAGTGCCGGGTCGAGGTTGCCCTGGACTGCGATGCCGGGCCCCACCCGTCGACGGGCCTCGTCGAGTGGCACCCGCCAGTCGATGCCGACGACGGCGCTCCCTGCGGTGGACATCGCCGCCAGCAGCTCGCCGGTGCCCACCCCGAAGAGGATGGTGGGGATGCCGGGATGGGTGTCCGCCAGTTCGGCAAACAGCCGGCGGGTGGCCGGTAGCACCAGCTCCTCGTAGTGGCGTGGGGTGAGGATGCCGGCCCAGCTGTCGAAGACCTGGACCGCCGAGGCGCCGGCGTCCAACTGGGAGCGGAGGGAGGCGAGGGCCGTGTCGCACAGCCGCTCGATCAGCTCGTGCCAGATGCCCGGTTCGCCGTGCATCAGGGCCTTGACCCTGGTGAAGTTCTTGGAGGGGCCTCCCTCGACGAGGTAGCTGGCCACGGTGAACGGCCCGCCGGCGAAGCCGATCAGGGGAACGGCCAGCCGATCGGCCAGGATCCCTACCGCCTCGATGACGTAGGGCGTGTCGATCTCGGGCTCGAGCGGGCGCAGGCGCTGGAGGTCCTCCTTGGTCCGGAACGGCCGGGCCACCACCGGGCCGGTGCCGGGGGCCACGTCGACCCCGAACCCGATCGCCGCCACCGGGACCACGATGTCGGAAAAGAAGATGGCGGCGTCGGTCCCGTAACGGTCGACCGGCTGGCAGGTGAGGTCGGCCACCAGCTCGGGCTGCGCGATCGCGTCGAGGATGCTGCCCGGCCCGCGGGCGGCGCGGTACTCGGGCAGCGACCTCCCCGCTTGGCGCATGAACCACACCGGCACGTGGTCGACGCTCTGCCGCCGGCAGGCCCGGATGAACGGCGCGTCGTCGAAGCGGCCCGCTGCCGGGTGGGCCGCTGCCCGCTGCTCCGCCATGGCCTAGCGCGCCGCCGCTGCGGCGAGGACGTCCACGTCGGGCGGGGACCGGAGCGCAGCCCCGACCACCCGCTCGGTCGCCGATGCGTGGACGACGGGTGCGGCCATGGCCAGAGTCTAGAAGAGCGGAATCGACCACCGGCAACGCCCGCCCCGGGCGCAGCCGCCCGGCCGGGCGCATACAATCGAGGGTTCCCCCGAGCCAGGCGGGACGCGCGCTGGGCTGGTACGGGAACGATCGGAGGTGGGGGTGGAATCGGAGCTGCAGGCCGAGCAGGAGTTCGTGGACATGGCCTACGGCCGTCTCGACGCCATGCGGAGCGATGCCAATTCCATGCTCGAGGGCGTCCTCGATCTGGGCAGGGGCGGGACGTTCCAGTCCCGCACCGAGCGGGACGTGATCGTGCGCACCAGCCTGGCCCGCCTCGAACAGTTGGACATCGGGGACCAGGCGCTCACCTTCGGGCGGATCGACCGGGTCGAGGAGGCCCGTGATACCGGTGGCGGTGCCCCACCGGCCCCTGCCCCCGACGGCAGCAGCGCCGCCCCGGTGGCGACCGAGACCTTCCACATCGGCCGACTCGCCATCCACAGTGCCGACCACGAGCCCCTGGTGGTCGACTGGCGGGCGCCCGTCGCCGAACCGTTCTATCGGGCCACCGGACGGGATCCCCAGGGCCTGGTGCTGCGCCGCCACCTTGCCCTGCAGGGGCGCCGGGTGGTCGGCGTCGAGGACGAGCGCTTCAGCCCCCCGGGCTTCGGGCCCGGACCCGATGAAGCCGGATCCGACGGAGGGGGCGTCCACCCCGACGGTCCGGACGTCGACGACACAGGGGAGCTGATCGTCGGCGATCTGCCCATCGGTGGCCCGGCGGCGCTGTTGGCGGCGCTCCATCGCGCCAGGTCGGGCCGGATGACCGACATCGTTTCCACCATCCAACGCGAACAGGACGAGATCATCCGCGCCCCGCTGAGCGGCGTCCTCGTCGTCCAGGGAGGCCCCGGCACCGGCAAGACCGCGGTGGCGCTCCACCGGGCCGCCTACCTGCTCTACACCCACCGCTTCCCGCTCGAGCGTCAGGGCGTGCTGGTCGTCGGCCCGAACCCGCTCTTCCTGCGCTACATCGAACAGGTCCTGCCGTCGCTCGGGGAGACGGGGGTGACCCTGTCGACCGTCTCCGGACTGGTGCCCGAGATCCGGATCCGCGAGAACGGTCCGGCCGAGGTGGTCCGGCTGAAGGGCGATGCCCGGATGGCCACGGTGGTGGCCCGTGCGGTGCGCATCCGCCAGCGGCCGCTGGCGGGTGACGTGGCCATTCCCTACGGAGCCCTGCTCCTCCGGCTGACGGCGGGGGACACCCGCCGCATCATCGAGGTGGCCCGCCGACGGCCCGGTACCCACAATGCCCGCCGCCGGCTGGTGGAGCAGGCCGTCGCCCAGCTGCTGGCTGACCGCGCCCGGCAGACCCAGCAGCGGCTCGGTGTCGACACCCCGTCGTCGGTGACCGCCTTCCCCGGCTACGAGGACCCCGCCGAGCTGTCCGACGACGAGTTCGACTTCGAGGACTTCTTCCGCAAGGTCCGGAGGGTGCCCGAGCTGGCCGAGGCGTTCGACCGCATGTGGCCCCGCCTGTCGCCCCACGAGCTGCTCCACGACCTCTTCGGCGCGCCGCCGCTGATCGCGGCAGCGGGGAAGGGGGTCCTCACGCCGGAGGAGCAGATGCTGCTCCGGCGGCCGCGTTCGGGCTCGCTCGACGAGGTGGCCTGGACCCCGGCCGACGCCGCCCTGGTCGACGAGGCCCGCCATCTGCTCGGACCGCGCAACGGCGGTGCCGACGACGGCGTGCGCAAGTACGGGCACATCGTGGCCGACGAGGTGCAGGACCTCTCGCCCATGCAGTTGCGGATGCTCACCCGCCGTTCGCTCTCGGGCTCGATGACCGTCGTCGGCGACATCGCCCAGGCCACCGCCCCGTGGGCGCCCACGTCATGGGCGGACATCACCGAGCACCTGCCCCGTCGTCGCCCCGTGCGGTCGGTGGAGCTGACGGTGAGCTACCGGACCCCCGCCGAGGTGTTGGCGGTGGCCAGCCGGGTGCTGGCGGTCGCCGCTCCGGAGCTGGCCCCTCCGAAGCCGGCCCGGCGCACCGGGGAGGAGCCACGGCTGATCGCGGTCCGGAGCGCCGACGGCGCGGACGGCGAGCCGACCATCACCGACCTGGCCCGGCTGGTGGCCGAGGTGGCCGGGGAGGAAGTGGCGGCGGTGAAGTCGGGCCGGGTGGCCATCCTCGCCCCCGAGGCCCTCCTCCCCGCGCTCTCCGGGGCGCTGGCCGATGTCGGGCACCCGGTGGTGGATGCTCGGGACTTGCGCAAGGGCGGCCTGTCCGAGCCGCTGGTCCTGCTGGCCGCCGACGCCGCCAACGGACTGGAGTTCGACTCGGTGGTGGTGGTCGAGCCCGGCATGATCGCCGGGGAGACCGCTCGCGGGCTGCGCACGCTGTACGTGGCGCTGACCCGGCCCACCCAGCGCCTGAGCGTGATCTCGCTGACCCCGGCACCGGCCGCCCTGGCCGCACCCGCCTGATCCTCGACGGGGAACTCCGGGCACTGCCGGGGGGCGCGGGCGGCCCGCCGACAGGCGTCGTTCCGGCCCGCCGACAGGCGTCGTTCCGGCCCGCCGACGGGCGTCCTCCGGGTGCCCGGACGCGGTCCGTCGGGTGCCCGGGGGGTGAGTTGGCCCCGCGAGCGCCGGATCGACTAAAAAGAGCGTCGTGACCCAGGCCCTCGCCGTCGATCCGGCGATCACCTCCCGTCAGCGCCACCGCCCCGACAAGCCGTCGATGTTGGCGGTGGGCGTCATCATCTGGCTCGGCTCCGAGGTGATGTTCTTCAGCTCGTTGTTCGCCGCCTTCTTCACCATCCGGGCCCACGCGTCCGTGTGGCCGCCCACCGGCACCCACCTGGACACGCTCCGAGCGGGCTTCTTCACCCTCATCCTGGTGTCCTCCAGCTTCACCATGCAGAAGGCGGTCTGGGACCAGGAGCGTGGCAATCGGCGGAGCGCCAAGATCTTCGTGACGGCCACCCTCGTCCTGGGAACGCTGTTCGTGGCCAACCAGTTCTACGAGTGGATCAGCCTCTCCCACAACCCGGCCACGGACCCGACCCACACTGCCTTCGGCTCGCTCTTCTACATCATGTCCGGAGTGCACGGCCTCCATGTCGCCCTCGGCCTGGTGGCGATGATCTTCCTGCTGGGAAGGCTGAAGGGCCCGAAGGGTGACCCGGGGGAGACACCGGTCTTCCAGGGAGTCAGCTACTACTGGCACTTCGTGGACGTTGTCTGGATCGGCCTCTACAGCTGCCTCTTCCTTCTCAAGTAGGTGCGAACCGGGATGCGCAGACTGTTCAAGGCTCGATACGCCGTACCCGCGGTACTGGTGGGATGCGTCGCCGTGGTCGGCCTGCTCGGATTCTCTCCGGGTCCGGCCCAGGCGGTCGAGACGCCGTCGACCACCACCCCTGTCCCGGCGTTGACGTCGTCCTCGTCGCTCCCCACCCCGATCGGACAGCCCACCGCTCCGAGCGCCTCGAGCGCCCTCAAGGCCACGTCGCCGTCAAACAAGACCGGCATCTTCTATGTCAACCTCCCGGCCTCCTTCATCGCCCCGGGACAGGCCCTCTTCGCCGCCAACTGCTCGAGCTGTCACGGCCCGGAGGCCAACGGCTCCACCGGCGTGGCCCCGAACCTGCAGGGCCTGGGGGCGGGAACGGTCGACTTCTGGGTGTCCACCGGCCGGATGCCCCTCGCCGTTGCCAGCGTCCAGGCCACCCGCAAGCCGCCCCGGTTCGACCGGTTGCAGACCCTCGAGATCGCGGCGTGGGTGCAGTCGCTGACGCCGGGCGTGGGGACCCAGATCCCCGTGGTCGACACCAGCTCGGCCGACCTCGAGGCGGGCGGAACCCTGTTCACCCTGAACTGTGCCGCCTGCCACACCATCACCGGTGCCGGTGACGCGTTGATGGACGGCGCCTATGCGCCCAGCCTCCACCTGGCCACCACCACCCAGACCGTCGAGGCCATCCGGTCGGGCCCCGGCAACATGCCCCGGTTCGGGTCCGGCAACATCACCAACACCGAGGCTCGGGACATCGCCGCCTACATCCACGGGGTCATCCAGCACCCGTCCAACCCGGGTGGCTTCGCCCTCGGCGGGATCGGCCCAGTGGGTGAGGGCTTCGTGGGCCTGCTCCTCGGCGTGGGGATCCTGATGCTGGTCTGCTTCTGGATCGGAGAGCGGACGTGAGCGACGAGTCCCCACGCGCCGAGGGCCCCCTGCCCCCGGCCGCCCTCGACGACCCGCACCTGCAGCCGTTCGCCAGGCACCCCGAGGGTGCCCAGGCGGTGGCCGCCGTCGCCATGGTCATCGGCTTCATCGGCTTCATCGGCTTCGGCGTCACCTACTGGATCGGGAGCAGTACCCAGTGGGAGGCGCTCACCCTGGGTGTGGGCATGCTCGCCCTCGGATTCGGGGTGACCGCCTGGGGCAAGTACCTGATGCCCCAGGGGCCCTTCGTCGAGGAGCGTCACGAGTTCCACTCCACCGAGGCCGAGCGGGACGCCATGACGGCGGCCGTCGTCGAGCGTGGCGGCATGGTGGTCAAGCGGCGCAAGCTGCTGGGCGGCCTCTTCGCCCTGGGGTCGGCGACCATGGGGATCGTGCTGTTGTTCCCGCTGATCCGGTCACTCGGGCCCAAGCCCGGCGAGACGCTGTTCGAGACCAACTGGAAGAGGGGCTCGAAGGTGGTGACGGTCGACGGTCGCCAGATCACCGTGGACGACCTCGAGGTGGGCGGTGTGCTCACCGTGTTCCCGAAGGGTTTCGAGGGCTCGTCTCCCGACCAGGTGATCCTCATCCGCCTGGCCAACGAACTGCAGCCGCTCCAGAGCCCCGGGCGCACCGACTGGGGGGTGGCCGGCTATGTGGCCTACTCGAAGATGTGCACCCACCTGGGCTGCCCGGTCGGCCTCTATCAGCACCAGACCCAGCAGCTGGTGTGCCCCTGCCACCAATCGATCTTCAATGTTCTCGCCGGCGCGTTGCCCGAGTTCGGTCCGGCCCCCCGCCCGCTGCCCCAGCTGCCGATCACGGTGGACGCGACCGGGCTGCTCCGGGCCAATGGCGGGTTCGACCAGGCCGTCGGCCCCGGGTTCTGGGAGCGCCCATGATCGACAAGTCACTCCGCTGGGTCGACGACCGACTGGGGATCGCCAAGGGCGGCCGGACCTTCCTCGACAAGATATTCCCCGACCACTGGTCGTTCATGCTGGGCGAGATCGCCCTGTACTCCTTCGTCGTGCTGATGGTCACCGGGGTGTTCCTGACCCTGTACTACGTGCCCTCGGCCCACGAGATCGTCTACCACGGCTCCTACATCCCCCTGCGGGGCCAGAAGGTGTCCGAGGCCTATGCCTCGTCGGTGGGGCTCTCCTTCGACGTGAAGTCCGGTCTCCTGATGCGCCAGGCCCACCACTGGGCCGCCGACATCTTCCTCGGGTCGATCGCCGTGCACATGGCCCGGGTGTTCTTCACCGGCGCCTTCCGCAAGCCCCGCGAGTTCAACTGGATCGTCGGTGTGACCATGCTCATGCTGGGGATCATCAACGGGTTCCTCGGCTACTCCCTCCCCGACGACCTGGTGTCGGGCACAGGCATCCGCATCGCCTTCTCCATCATCGAGTCGATCCCCTTGGTCGGGAGCTACCTCGCCTTCTTCCTCTTCGGGGGCAGCTACCCGGGCAACGGGGTGATCATCCCCCGGTTCTACGTCCTCCACGTGCTGATCGTGCCGCTGGTGATCATAGGGCTGCTCGCCGCCCACCTGGGCCTGCTGGTCAAGCAGAAGCACACCCAGTTCAGGGGGAAGGGGAAGACCGAGGACAACGTGGTCGGCTCGCCGATGTTCCCGACCTTCATGGCCAAGACCACCGGCTTCCTGTTCATGACCACAGCGGTGATCTTCCTGCTGGGTGGCTTCGCCCAGATCAACCCGATCTGGCAGTTCGGCCAGTACGAGCCCTTCCAGATCTCCTACGCCGTGCAGCCCGACTGGTACATGGGCTGGTTGGACGGTGCGGCGCGCATCATGCCCAGCTGGGAGTTCGTCGGGTGGGGCCATACGATCCCGCTCGAGATCTTCCTGCCGGCGATCATCTTCCCCGGCATCATCTTCAACATCTTCGTCTTCTGGCCGTTCATCGAGTCGCACCACACCAAGGACCTGGCGTACCACAACCTCCTGGACCGGCCCCGCGACCGTCCCAAGCGGACGGCGGCCGGCGCGGCGATGCTGTCCCTCTTGTTCATGACGTTCTCCGCCTCGTCCACCGACGTGATGGCAAACTTCTTCCAGGTGCCGCTGAAGGACGTGCTGTGGTTCTTCCGGTTCGCGGTCATCATCGTTCCGATCGTCGCCTACGTGGTCACCTACAAGATCTGCAACGAGATGCGCGCCGCCGAGGGCATCGGCAAGCGCAAGCGGGCCCAGATCGTCCTGCGCTCCCCGGCCGGCGAGTACACCACCGTCGAGTCCGAGCCGCGGCCCGGCGACGACCACGAGGAGCTCGACGCCGTCCCGGTCCCGACGTACATCGACCTGGTGCCGCCGGAACTGGCCACCGGGGCCGGTGTGCGACGGGTGATCCGCTGACCCGACCGCTGTTGGCACCGGGGCCGGGCACCTCGGGCACGGCGCCGGTGCCGGCCTCGGCCGGCATGCCCCCGACGATCGAGGGGATCCTGGCCGTCCGTGACGTGCCCCACATCGGCTGCTTCCTGCCTCCCCGTACCGTCTGAGCACGCGGAGATCCGCCCCTGAGCGGGACTTTCTCCCCTGTTGGGGTAACCGTTCGCCTGCCAGGATGAGGGGTGGCAAACGAGCGGGGCAGCCGAAGGGGAGAGCGGATGGGGAACCGGGAGCAGTGGCTCGAGAGAGTCGTAGAGGTGCGCTCCGGTTCCCGCCCGTGCTCCCTGGGGTACTGAGGTCCCGGACGTGGGACAGGTGGCCCTCCGGGGCGTGTCCAAGCGCTTCGGCGCGGTCGAGGCGGTCCGTGACTTCGACCTCGAGGTGGAGGACCAGGAGTTCCTCGTCCTCCTCGGTCCGTCGGGCTGCGGCAAGTCGACGGTGCTGCGGATCATCGCCGGCCTCGAGGATCCCGACCGGGGGACCGTGGTGATCGGCGACAGGGCCGTCAACGACGTCGAGCCCAAGGACCGGGACATCGCCATGGTGTTCCAGAACTACGCGCTGTACCCGCACATGACGGTGGGACGGAACATCGAGTTCCCCCTCAAGTGCCGGGGCATGCCCAAGCCCGAGCGCGCCGGCCTCGTCGCCTCGGCGGCCGAGGCGCTCGGGCTCGCCACCCTGCTCGATCGCCGGCCGGCCCAGCTCTCGGGAGGCCAGCGCCAGCGGGTGGCTCTGGCCCGAGCCATCGTGCGGCGCCCACAGGTCTTCCTGATGGACGAGCCGCTCTCGAACCTCGACGCCAAGCTGCGCGTCCAGACCAGGACCGAGCTGATCGAACTGCAGCGGCGGTTGACCACCACCTTCGTCTACGTGACCCACGACCAGATCGAGGGGATGACGATGGCCGATCGCCTGGCGGTCATGAACGAGGGCGCCCTCGAGCAGGTGGCCCCGCCCGCCGAGGTCTACGCCCATCCAGCCAGCCTGTTCGTGGCCCGCTTCATCGGGAGCCCACCGATGAACACGGTGACCGGCACGCCCGCCCGGCTCGACGGCGAACTGGGCATCGGGACCAGCGGCGGTCAGATCCCCCTGTCCCCGGCCCAGCGCCAGGCGGTCGAGGCCTCGGGTGCCACGACGATCGCTGTCGGCATGAGGCCCGAGCGCCTCACCATCGGCGCCACCGGACCGCTGCCCGCCATCGTGGCGGTCGTCGAGTCGCTCGGAGCGGAGCACCACGTGATCTGCAGGCTCACCGACGACCAGGAGGTCATCGTGCGCATGGGCACCGATGCGGCGGTTCCCGAGGAGGGAGCAGCGGTTCGCCTCGACTTCGGCGTCGAGCACCTCCACTTGTTCGATGCCACCACCGGTGATCGGATCGGACGGTGAGTGCCAACGTGGACCCGCTGCCGGCACATGCTCCGATCGCCCGGCCGGGGCCGGGCGAGGTCCCCGAGCCGGACCCGGGGGATCGGCACCGCCGGCGCCGGCGCCGGGAGCGCCTGCTGGCCGCCGCACTCCTGGCCCCCTCGGCCCTGGTGTTCGCCGTGTTCGTCTTCTACCCGTTCGCCCGCAACATCTACCTCTCGCTCTACTCGACCCCGCCGTTCCCCAACCTGCCTTCCCGCTTCGTCGGCCTCAGCCAGTACGGCCAGGTGCTCGGCTCCCACAACTTCCTGAACAGCCTGTGGGTGACGGCGCTCTTCGTCATCTACACGGTGCCGGCCGGCCTGCTGGCCGGCCTCCTCCTCGCCCTGCTGGCCCACCAGAAGCTGAAGGGCATCCGGGTCTTCCGGACCGTGTTCGCCTCACCGGTGGCCACTTCGGTAGCGGTGGCCTCGGTCATCTTCTTCACCCTGCTCAATCCCCAGGTGGGCCTGTTCACCTACTGGCTGGGCCAACAGAACCAGCTCTCCGTCCTCGACAATCCCACCTGGGCGCTCGTGGCCGTCTCCGTGGTGACCGTCTGGCAGAACATCGGCCTGTCCTTCATCCTCATGTCGGCCGGGCTCCAGGCCGTCCCCGACGAGTTGCTCGAGGCCTGCGAGATCGACGGGGCCAAGGGATGGGCCCGCCTCCGCCACGTGGTCGTCCCGCTGCTCTCCCCGACGATCTTCTTCGCCGTGGTGGTGGGGACCATCCTGTCGTTGCAGTCGTTCGGCCAGATCGACCTGTTGACCCAGGGTGGTCCGCTCCAGCGGACGAACCTGCTCGTGTACAACATCTACGACCAGGTCTTCAACCAGAACAACGAGGGTCGGGCCGCGGTCATGGCGATCGCCCTGTTCTTCATCACCCTGGTGCTGGCGCTCATCCAGATCCGCCTGCTCGAACGGCGGGTGACCTATGGGAGCTGACCTGTCGGTCGCGGCGCTGGCGCCGGGGTTCACCACGGCCCTGTTCGTCGTTGCCGGCATCGTGGTCGTGGCGGTACTCCTCCGGGTCGCCAGCCGTCACGGCACGCCGTTGCGGCGTCGGCGGGCCACCAAGGTCAGCCGCTACCTTCTGCTCGTCGTCCTCGGCGTCATCGTCCTCTTCCCGATCTACATCACCGTGGTCAACTCGCTGCTGGCCCCCGACCAGATCGCTCAACGGCCGCCGCTGCTCTTCCCGACCCACCCGGAGTGGTCGACCTATGCGACGGCGTGGACCAGCGGGCATCTCGGGCGCTACCTCATGAACAGCTTCATCGTCACCGTGGCGATCGTGGTCGGGACGCTGGTCACGTCGATCGCGGCGGGCTACGCCTTCGCGTTCTTGGAGTTCCCCTTCAGACGCACCATCTTCGTGGTCTTCCTGGCCACCATGATGGTGCCCCTCGAGGTCACCTTCTTCACTAACCTCCAGACGGTGGTGAGCCTCGGGTGGTACAACTCGTACCTCGCGCTGATCGTCCCGTTCTTGGCCACCGGGTTCGGGGCGTTCCTGATGCGCCAGGCGTTCCTCGGGCTGCCCGGTGAGCTGCGGGACGCCGCCAAGATCGACGGTCTCGGACACCTCCGCTTCATGACCCGCATCGCCGTCCCACTGGCCAGGCCGGCGATCGCCGCCCTCGGCCTGTTCGCGTTCTTCTCCGCGTTCAACCAGTACCTGTGGCCGCTGATCGTCACCAAGAACGACCAGTACCGCACCGTCCAGATCGGGCTCAAGATCCTGAGCCGCAGCCAGATCAGCACCATCAACGTCACCTTTGCCGGCATCGTCCTGGCCTTCATCCCCCTCTTCGTGCTGCTGCTCGTGTTCCAGAAGCAGCTCATCAGGGGTTTGACCGCCGGAGCCGTCAAGGGATGACCCGAACAAGGAAGGCCACCGTGCCAACACCGACCTGCAAGCGAATCCGCCATGCACCGCCCACCACCCCCATCGCCGTGGCGCTCCTCATCGCCGCAATCCTGGCCGGGTGCTCGTCGTCGACCACGGCGACGGCAACGCAGTCCACGAACATCGTGAACCCCGCCGCCTGCGGGCTCGGCGCACTCGCTTCGGCGACCAAGCCCGTCCAGATCGTGATGTGGCACGAGCTCATCCAGACCAACGACACCTGGCTGGTCAACGCCACCAACGCGTTCAACGAATCCCAGAACCAGGTGCACGTCACCCTCGTCCAGCAGCCCGACTACCAGACGCTGTTCGAGAAGTACAAGGCGGGACTGTCCACGGGTGACCTTCCCGACGTGGCGCAGTTCGAGGACACCACGGTCCAGCAGTTGGTCGACAGCCAGTCGACGGTGCCGGTCCAGGACTGCATCGACGCCAGCCATTACTCGCTCAGCGACTACCTCCCGCGGACGTTGAAGGAGTACAACGTCCAGAACGTCCAACGCTCGATGCCCTGGGCGGTCTCGGACGTCATCATGTACTACGACCCGGGCAAGTTCGCCAAGGCCGGCCTCAACCCGAACGATCCGCCGCAGACCCTCGCCGAGGTCATGCAGGACTCGCAGAAGATCGTGGCCTCGGGTGCGGCGACCCACGGCATCGCCCTCCATGCGCAGCCGTACGTCTTCGAGTACCTGCTGGCCAAGAGCGGGGGAGAGTACGTAAACAACGGCAACGGCCGGATCTCGCGGGCGACGGCGGCCAATCTCACCGGTCCGACGGCGATGAAGGTCTGGAGCTGGTGGAACCAGATGGTCAAGTCCGGGCTGGCTCTCAATACAGGATCGGATCCGAACAGCATCGACCACCTGCTGGCCATCGGGGAGGGGAACGCGGCGATGACCTTCGAGGCGTCGGGCGTGGTCGGGCCGATCGAGGCGGTGCTCGACTCGGGCCAGTACAAGGGCACGGAGATCGCCACCGCGCCACTGCCGGCCCTGACCACCGGCGGCGGCGTCCCCGTCGGCGACGGTTCGCTGTGGATCAGCAACCACTCCCCATTGGCGAAGCGGGCCGCTGCCTGGAAGTTCATCCAGTATCTCGACTCCCCCGAGGAGCAGGCGAGCCTGGCGGCCGAGAGCGGCTACGTGCCCGTCCGCGTCTCGGCAACCAAGCTCCCGGTGCTGGCCGATCGCTGGGCCCAGGATCCGAACTACAAGACCGGCTACACCCAGCTCACCGAGGGAACGCTCAGCTACGCCAATGTCGGCTCGCTGATCGGTGACTATCAGGGGGTGCGCAATGCGGTGACCGACGGGCTGGTGCAGATGCTGAGCAACGGCCAGACCCCTGTTCGAGCTGCCGGTATCGCCGAGCGCGAGGCCAACACCGCCATCGACAACTACAACGCCAGGATCGGAACGGGATGACCGGGCGCCGGTCCGGGGCAGCGGAGGACGGCGCCGGTCGTGCGTCCCCGGTCCGGCGGCCTACACCAATCGCCGGTCGGTGGCCCATCGGGTGAGCTCGTGCCTCGTCGAGAGCTGCAACTTCCGCAGCACGGACGAGACATGCGACTCCACGGTCTTGACCGAGATGACGAGCTCGCGTGCCACCTCCTTGTATGTGTACCCGCGGGCGATGAGACGGAGCACCTCCCGCTCTCGCGGCGAGAGCAGATCGAGCTCCGGGTCGAGGCCCGTGGTCGGGGTCGCCCCGCCGGCGCTGTCGGCGAATGCGTCGAGGACGAAGCCCGCCAGCCGGGGCGAGAAGACAGCGTCGCCCGCCTCCACCCGGCGTATCGCCTGGAGAAGCTCGTCGCCCGAGATGGTCTTGGTGACGTACCCTCTCGCCCCGGCCCGGATCACGGCGATCACGTCCTCGGGTGCGTCGGACACCGACAGGGCGAGGAAGTGGACCTCCGGATGGCGGGGCCGGACGCCGTGGAGCACGGCCTGTCCTCCGCCGCCGGGAAGGTGGACGTCGAGCAGGACGACCCCGGGCAGGCGCTCGCTGATCAGCTCGACGGCCGCCCCCACCTCGTCGGCCTCGCCGACCACGTCGACCGCGTCCCCCAGTTCCGCCCGCACCCCGGCCCGGAACATGGCATGGTCGTCGACCAGGAACACCCGTGGCCGCTCCTGGTCGCTCACCGGTCCACCCCGCTCAACGCACCGGTTGGGCCCGGGGCACCGACATCTCGACCTCGGCCCCGCTCCCCGGAGAGGAACGGATGACCGCCGAGCCCCCGAACCGGGCCAGGCGTGCCCGGATCGACCGGGCGATGCCCTGCCGATCGCCCGGTACCGTGTCCGGGTCGAAGCCCCGACCGCGGTCGCGCACGTAGAGGGTGACCGTGTCGCTGTCGATTTCGGCGTAGAGCGAGACCTGTGGCGCCCCGGACCACTTGGCGGCATTGACGGTGGCCTCCCGGGCGGCATCGAGCAGCGCCCGGAGCCCCTCGGTCAGGTCGCACTCGCCGACCACCACGGCGTGCACGGTGATGCCGTGGTCGGCCTCGACCTGGCGTTGGATGGCCCCGATGCCCTCGGTCAGCGTCCGTGCGTCGTCTGCGACCGAGCCCGGGGGCCGACCCTCGAACAGCCAGGAGCGGAGCTCGCGTTCCTGTGACCGGGCCAGGTGCACCACCTGGCGGGGATCGTCGGCCGAGCGCTGGATCAGTGCCAGCGTCTGGAGCACGGAGTCGTGCACGTGGGCCGCCATCCGGGCCCGCTCCTCGGCAACGGCGCGGGCCTGGCGTTCCGACATGAGCTCCCGCACCAGGCTGAGCCACCACGGGCCGAATATGAGAACCACGGCGGCCATGGCCAGGGCGGCACCGCCGAGCAGCCGGAGCGCCGCCCCGGTGGGATGACCGGCGACGAGCACCCACAGGCCGGCGACGCCCAGGATGACGCCGATCGCGATCCGCACCGCCGACGCCCGACGTCCGTGGGGCCCGTTGTCGGAGCGGACCAGGGGGAGCAGTTCCTCCGTGATCCACCTGCCCTCCTCGTCGCCGGCGTTGCGTCGGATGAGCACGGCGATCCCGGCGGACAGGAGCAGGGGCCAGCCGAAGGATCCGAGGAAGCCCACGCCTGCGGCGGAGAAGAGGATCTGCGCCAGGACCAGGGCGGGGACGATGGCGACGACCAGTCGGATCCCCCGCCGGTCGGCGACGGAACGGGAGAAGATGGTGGTCGTCCCGCCCGCCGGCGGGATGAAGAGCCATGCCAGGAAGTAGGCCAGTACGCCGACGCCGCTTCCCAGGCTCAGCAGGACGAAGCCGATCCGCAGGAGAGTGACGTCGATGCCGGTGGCCACGGAGAGCCCACCGCACACCCCGCCGAGGACCCGGACGTCGGTGCTCCTCCGCAGTGGCCCCCGGAAGTGCCGGGAGGATCCACGGCGACGGCCGCCCGTCCGGCGGAGCCCCTCGCATGCCGCCCGGGACGCGAGGACCCGATGGCCCGTACCCCCGTCGGGGGGCGATGACGGGCTGTCCACGGCATCCGGAGCGGCCGCCCCGGTGCCGTTCGAGTTGGAACCGGCGATCTGGTCGATACCACGATGATCGCGCACCCTCGACCGGGCGGCCATCAGGGATGACCCTGAGCCCCCGAGGCCGGGCTCAGGGTCCGACCAGGGCCATCCCCGATGGCCGTTCCGTCGGAGAAGGCCCAGGCTTGCACCATGGAACCCGACACCACCCACAACGAACCTCCGGAACCGGTGCTCGCCGACCCCGGAGGCCCCCGCGCCGGCCCCGGCGCACGGACCGGCGATCGGCTCCACCGGAGCCGGAAGCACGGCGTCCTTGCCGGCGTGGCCGCCGGCGTGGCCGACTACTTCGAGGTCGATCCGACCCTGGTCCGTCTCGGGTTCGTCGGACTCGCCCTCCTGGGTGGGCTTGCCGTGCCCCTCTACGTGGCCGGATGGCTGCTCATCCCCGACGAGGGGACCAGCGCCTCGGTGCTCGAGGAACTGCTGGCCCGCGAGTCGGCCCGTTGAGAGACCCGGTCCGTCGAACCCTGCGATCAGAGAGGACAGCCATGCGTTACCGATTCGACCCTGTCTACCCGAGCGGGCGCCACATGGGCAGCGATGTCGGCGCACGCACCCGGGCCTCGGATGACGAGCGGAACGAGGTGGCCGACAAGCTCTCCCGCCACTTCGCCGACGGTCGGCTCGACCAGGCCGAGTTCCAGGAGCGGCTCGGCCGGGCGGTGGGGGCCAAGACACGAGGGGACCTCGACGGGCTCTTCGACGACCTGCCCCGGTTGGCCACCGAGTCGCCACCGCGGACACCGCGTCGGCGGAGGGGCCGTCCCCTCGTCGGCATCGTCGCCATCCTCCTCCTGGTGGCGTTGGCTGCCGGCACCACGGCATCCCTCGTGCACCTACCGTGGCTGCTCGTCGTCCTGGGCGGGCTCTTCGTCTGGCACCGGGGTCACAGGCGGGGCGTCGCCCGCCGGGAGCGCCTCGAACTCGAGCAGTGACGACGGCGCCGGTGCGGCGCCGTTGGGATCAGACGGCGCCGGTGCGGCGCCGTTGGGATCAGACTGCGCCGCCCCGGCGGCTCTCGACGGTCACACCGATGGCGGCCGAGAGGATCAGGGCCGCGGCGATCGGGGCCATCCAGAGACCGAAGACGAAGGTGAGCGTGGCGAAGAAGGCGCCCGCACCCAAGATGAACGGCCAGATGCTCGAACCGGGGAACGAGTCGACGGTCCCCGCCCCCTCGGCGACGGAGGCGTCCGGGTCGTCGTCGGGCTGTGGTTTCATGTGGCGCGCCCACCACAGGTAGTAGGAGCCGGGGAGGATGCCGAGCAGCGCCGAGCCCATCAGCATCAGGAAGCCGCCGTCCTCGTAGCTGAAGATCCAGTACACGACGCCGATGATGGCGAAGAAGATGCCGAGGCCGACGAGGAACAGGCCGTCCACCCTCATGAGTCCGCTCCTGCGTGGACCGTTTCCTTGTCGGGCACCGGTTCCGCTCCCGGACCGTGCGCCTTGCGGTGTTCAGGATGGTTGTAGTCCCAGACCGGCCGCTCCGAACGGATGGGTGGCAGGTGGGTGAAGTTGTGGTGGGGTGGTGGTGACGAGGTGAACCACTCGAGCGCGCCACCGTCCCATGGGTTGTCGCCTGCTGCCACCGGCGAGCGCCAGGACATCCAGAGGTTGGCGAAGAAGAACAGGAACGAGGCCCCGAGGATGAACGCACCGACGGTGGAGACCACGTTCAGCGTGGTCCATCCGTTGGAGGGCAGGTAGTCGGCGATCCGCCGGGGCATGCCGTCGAGACCGAGCAGATACTGCGGGATGAAGGTGATCCAGAACCCGATGAACATCGTCCAGAAGTGGAGCTTGCCCAGGCGTTCGTTCAGCATCCGCCCGAACATCTTCGGGTACCAGAAGTAGAACCCGGCGAAGCCCGCGAAGACGGTGGTGCCGATCAGCACCTGGTGGAAGTGGGCCACCACGAAGTAGGTGTTGTGGGTCATGAAGTCCACCGGGGGCGAGGCGAGCAACACCCCGGTCACTCCGCCCATGAGGAAGGCGAAGAGGAACCCGATGGAGAACAGCATGGGGGTCTGGAAGCTCAATTGGCCACCCCACATGGTGCCGATCCAGTTGAAGAACTTGATCCCGGTGGGCACGGCGATCAGGTAGGAGAGCAGCGAGAAGAACGGCAGCAGCACCACGCCGGTGGTGAACATGTGGTGGGCCCACACCCCGGTGGACAGTGCGGCGATGGACATGGTGGCGAAGACCATGCCCTTGTAGCCGAACAGGGGCTTACGAGAGAACACCGGGAGGATGTCGGTGACCATCCCGAAGTAGGGCAAGGCGAGGATGTACACCTCCGGGTGGCCGAAGAACCAGAACAGGTTCTGCCAGAGCACCGGCACACCGCCACCCTGCACGCTGAAGATGTGGGTCCCGAAGTGGCGGTCGCAGAAGAGCATCACCACCGCACCGAAGAGGACGGGGAAGGCGATGAGGATGAGGATGGCGGTCACCAGCATGTTCCACGAGAAGATGGGCACCCGGAACATGGTCATCCCCGGTGCCCGCAGGTAGAAGATGGTGGCGGCCAGGTTCACCCCGGTGAAGATGGCGGAGAAGCCGGTCAGGCCCAACGACAGCAGCCACAGGTCGGCTCCGGCACCGGGGGAGTTGGTGGCGTTGGACAGTGGGGCATAGGCCGTCCAGCCGTAGCTGGCGGCACCGCCGGCCACCACGAAGCTGGAGACCATCATGGTCGACCCGCCCAGGTACAACCAGTAGGAGAGGGCGTTCAGGCGGGGGAAGGCCATGTCGGGGGCGCCCACCTGCAACGGCACGATGTAGTTGGCCAGGCCACCGAAGGCGAAGGGTCCGGCGAAGAGGTACAGCATGAGGCTGCCGTGCATGGTGAACAGCTCGTTGTAGGTCTGGAACCCGACCAGCGAGGACGTGGGGTCGGCCAGCTGCGCCCGGATGACCAGTGCCATGACACCGGCGATGAAGAAGACCACCAACGACGTGATCATGTAGCTCTTGCCGATGACCTTGTGATCGGTGCTGGTGAGCCAGTTGACGATGCCGCTCGGCCCTGCATGGTGGCCGTGGTCGCCGTCAGCGTGGTGCTCGACGGGCCCGTGTCCGCCGGGGCCTGCGGGTTCCTCCGGTCCGATCAGGTCGGGACGTTCGATGGTCGTCGTCATGAGGAACCCTTTGTCGTCGACAGCGGTGGACTGGGAATGGACGGGGTGAGGTGGGTCTCGAGCGGCGGGACGTTGTTGGCCGGTATGCCCCCGAGTTGCAGGGTGTGGCCTGCCTGGACCTCGCTGCCGGCCCAGGCGGCGAAGGCCGACGGGCTCACCGCCCGCACGCTGAACAGCATCTCGGTGTGGTACAGCCCGCAGATCTCGGTGCACTGTCCGTCGTAGGTGCCGGCATGGAGCACGTCGAGGTCGAAGAAGTTGGTCACACCGGGCAGGGCCTGGCGCTGGAAGTTGAACGCAGGCACGTAGAAGCCGTGGATGACGTCGTTGGACACCAGTCTGACCTGCACCGTCTCGCCGACGGGCACGACCATCTGGGGACCGTGGTTGTCAGGCCCGTTGGTTGTCTCACCGGCGATGCCGACGTTGAGGTCGGGGTAGTTGAACCGCCATCCCCACTGGAAGGCGGTGACCGTGACGTGGACCACCGGGGTGCCGGTCGCGGTCACCGTGGCGTCGACCGGCATGACGGCGTCGACATTGTTCTCGGTGAGGACCGTGAAGATGAACAGGAACGCCACGATGACGATCGGAACCAGCGTGTAGGCGATCTCGATGGGGATGTTCTCGTGGAACTGCCGGGGCATCTCCTCGGACCGCCGCCGGTAGCGGAGCAGCGTCCAGAGGATCAGCAGCGCCACCAGGCCGCCGATGATGACGCCGGTGGTCATCATCCCCGAGTACAGCTTGAAGGTGTCCTGGCCCTGGGACGTCGCTCCACGGTGTGCCCCGTAGCTCGGATAGGCGTTGCAACCGGCCAGCGCCAGGGGCGCGGCCAGCGCCACACCGGTGGCCCAGCGGGACCACCTCCTGCGGGGCGCCGGGGGGGACGGCCGTGCGGCTCCGGGGGCGTCGGGAGCCACCGGGTCGGCGCTCGCCACAGGGTAGGGAGAAACGTGCGTGAAGGCGTTCACGGCGATGACACTAGTGGGACCGGCACCACCAGTGGAAGTTGAGATCGACGTCGAGTTGGTGCCGGAAAAACCCCAGTTCAGGAAGGTGGCGATGGTGACCGCCGGACCGGCCCCGGTCCCGGGGCCGCACAGATGCGTCCTCAGGTCTCGCGTGCCGCCCACGAGAACACACCACGGGCCATGGTCGACGAGGCGGCCTCCGCCCGGACGGTGAAGACGGCGCGCCGGGCATCTCTGACCCCGGGGTCGTCCGGGTCGGCCAGCCAGGCCAGCTCGACCAGGTGAGCGGCGAGGCGCATCGACCCGTCGTCGGGCACGGCGGGAGTCGCGGCGGCCGGGTCGGCGCCCGCCGTGGATGACGGCCGGCCGATGAGGGCCAGGGCCCGGTCCGCCAGTGTCGCCGCACCCCCGGCCAGCTCGGCCAACTCGAGCGCGACCGCCCGTTCCGACGCCGGCTTGAGGGTGGCCGGGTTGCCGTCCCACCAGCCTCCGTACCGGCGCCAGACCGACCGCACCACGAACTCGGGCTCGTCGTAGACGGGGCGCAGGTAGGGGCGCTCCATCAGCCGGGCCGGCGGTTCCACGGAGTGGATGGCCTCATCGAGGCGGGCGCCGGCGTTCATCAGGGCGAGCGTCTGGTCCACCAGGGACTCGAGGAGCTCCGCGGTGTCGCCGAGGGCCTGGCGGACACGGTCCTCGCCGATCACCGGGTACCCGTGCCCCGGCAGCAGCACCTCGGGACCGCCTCCCGGCGAGTCGTAGAGGGCGAGCATCCGTCGCAGTGCGTCGGCCCACTCGAGCGGGTAGCGCTGCACCTTCTGCGGGTTGCCGGCGTTGGGGGAGGCCCAGATGAACAGGTCGCCGCAGCACAGCACCCGTGAGTCCGGAAACCAGGTCCACGTGTGGTCGTCGGTCTCGCCGCGGGCGTGGTGGAGCTCGGCGCGCCTCCCCCCGACGTCGAGGTCGAGGCGGTCCCGGTAGGTGCGGTCGGGGTAGCGGTACTCGGTGGGCCACACCAGCGAGTCGATGCCGAACTGCCGACGGTTGACGACGCCGTTGTACCCGGCGGTGCGGACGTACCGGTCGAATCGGGCCACCACCGCCTCGTGGGCGACCACCTGCGGCCGGGACCAGCCGCGCTCAGCGGACTCCGCTTCCCACACCGGCATGCCGAAGACGTGATCGATGTGCCCGTGGGAGTAGATGGCGGTGTGCAACCGGGTCGGGGACCATGCCCGGAGCGTCGTGTGGATCTGGCCGGCGGTCAGGGCGCTGCCGGTGTCGACGAGGAGCAGGCCGTCCTCGGTGCCGACTGCCGACACGTTGCCGAACGAGGGAACGAAGGCGAAGCCGTCGGCCACCTCGGCCATGCCGGTCCCCGGCTGCAGCGGGTGGAGCTGGGAGGTCGACACCTCGCCTCTCCAGAGGCTGTCCGCCAGGGCCAGCACGTCCTGTGGCTGAGGCACCGCACGCTCCCTTGTTCGGCCTGGGCGCACTGTACCCCTGGTGCGTGGCCGGTTCGCCTGCGTCCCCGCCCCCGGTGACCACGCCCACCGGAGACTGGTCGACCCGGCCCGTGCGTCCGGTCAGTCGGTCGGGTCCCCGGGCTCCGACGAGGAGGTCATCCGCCCCGCCATCCGCCCGGCGCCCCTGATGGTGCGCTTGACGGTCTCCTCGGGCCGGTGCCGGTCCGCCGCCCGCCTGCCTCGTGCCGCGGCTGTCCCGGTGGTGCGGCCGACCCACCGTGCCGCGGCGCCCGACGATGCCGCGGTGCGGGACGGCCCGGGGCCCGGAGGGGTGCCAGAGGGGTCCGGCGCCGGGTGCTCCGCGGCCGCAGGGTGCTCCGCCACGGCGCGCCCACCCCGGGAGACCGGGGGTGCCGGCGTGGACGTGACGTCGACCACCGCCCCGGCCCCTCTCCCCCCACCGGCGGCCACCGGACCGGGGGTGACGACGCGGGTCAGGGTGGCCAGGCGGAGGAGGCCGACGGCGCCGAACACGACGACGGTGATCCCTTCGATGCCGGGCCGGAGGGCGGGCACGATCGGGGCGACGGCGATGGCCACGGCCGCCGCCATCACCAGGTACACGTGGAGGCGCTGCCCGCAGACCCTGAAGATTCCGAGCGGCCCGCGCGCCGTGACCGCCAGCCCGCCCAGCGCCGCGGCGGCGACCAGTAACAAGGTGCCCCGGCCGACGTGCACGGAGATGTCGACCAAGACCACCGCCACCGCCACCTCGGAGGTCTGCAGGACCCAGAACGGGAGCCAGCGACGCCCGGAGGCGACGGAGGACCGGGGCTGCGGCCGGCCCGGTCCGGTGGCCGCGGTCATCGGAACGGTGCCCCGGAGGTCAGGACGAAGTGCCCGTCGTCCCGTCCACGTTCGACTGGACGGGCGGCTGGGCCGGCTGGGCCGGCGGGTTCACCGCGGCCGGGGGTGCGGCCTCGGCCAGCGACTTGGTGCCTGCATCGTCGTCGGAGGCGCCCTCGTCGAGACCCTTCTTGAACTCCTTCTGGGCCGAGCCGAGCGAGCGGGCCAGCTTGGGGATCTGGGTGGATCCGAAGAGCACTACCGCAATGACGACCAGGACGATGATGCCCTGTTCTCCGAAGAGGTCTGCCGGCGGGCTGAAGTGCATGGTCGTATCTCCCTTGTCGACTGCTGACACCAGGTTAGACCTGTGCGCCGCCACTCGCGGCCCGGCCCCTGGTCGGCCACGGACCGGGGCCTGGCCGGTCGCCGGGCCTAACCGGCCAGGAACACCCCGAGGCAGAGGGCGGCCACCGAGGCCACGCCCCCGATGGACCCCCAGACGGCCAGCCCGACCTTGGAGGTCGAGCGCTGATGGAGAAAGACCGCCACACCGGCGATGGCCACCACCACGATCTTGACGATGAGGACGGCCTTCCAGGCCGACGAGGCGTCCTTGACCGTCAGGGCGGCGATGTTCCAGAAGCCGGTGACCACCAGCAGGGCGTAGGCCGGCCACAGCAGGCGGCCGAAGGCCCGGGCCACCATCTTCGGCGCATCCTCGCCCAGGCCGCGGATGGTCGGGAGCAGCCCGGCCACGGTGAACTGCCCGCCCACCCAGACGGCGGCGGCCGTCACGTGGAGGATCAGCCGGATGCCACCGATGCTGTCGGACAGCTGGGGTACGTCGCTGCCCAGGAGCGTGAGTGCGTGCACGGTGTCGACTGCCTACGTCCCGGACCAGTTGGGCTTGCGCTTCTCCGCGAAGGCGACGGGTCCCTCCATGGCGTCGGCCGAGCCGAACACCTCGGGCATCGCCGCGTTGCTGATGGCCCAGCCCTCGGCGTCGGGGAGCTCGCCGGCCTGCTTCATGACCCGCTTGGAGGCGCGCACGGCCAGCGGGGCGTTCTCGGCGATGGTGCCGGCCAGCGCCAGCGCCTCTTCCATCAGCCTGTCCGCCGGCACCACCCGGTTGATCAGCCCGAGGGCGAGGGCCCGGTGGGCGTCGATCGGGTCGCCGGTCAGGGCCAGCTCGAGGGCGATGGCCGCCGGGATGCGCTTGGGCAGCCGGATCAGCCCGCCGCCGGCGGCCATGAGCCCGCGCTTGACCTCGGGGATACCGAACCTGGCCTTCTCGACGGCGACCACCAGATCGCACGAGAGCATGATCTCGCAGCCGCCGGCCAGGGCCGACCCGTTGACGGCGGCGATCAGCGGCTTGGCGAACTCGCGTTGGGCGATGCCGGCGAAGCCACCTCGGGACCCCATGATGTCGGCTGCCTCGCCGGCGGCGAAGGCCTTCAAGTCCATTCCGGCGCTGAAAGCCTTGTCCCCGGCTCCGGTGATGATCACCACCCAGCAGTCGTCGTCGGCCTCGAGCTCGTCGAAGGCGGCCGAGAGCCCCCGGGAGACGGCGCCGTTGATGGCGTTCCGCGCCTCGGGCCGGTTGATGGTGAGGATCTCGATGTGACCCTGGCGTTCACGAAGCAGTTCGGACATGGCGGTCTCCAGTGTGGTGTCAGCTGATGGGCAGACGGTAGCGCGGCTTGCCGGGCAGGATGACCACCGGACCGCCGACGAGTCCGGGCACGTCGAGTTCGCCCATGGCTTGGGTGACCCCGTCGTCGGACGGCGCGACGGCCATGCGGCGTCCATCGGGAAGGCGGGCGAAGAGTGGCGCACCGATCGGCGAGCCGTCCCCGTCGCGGACCACGGTGGCGGCGACGACGGTGGCCTCTGTGGGTGCGTCGACCCCGAGGGCCACCTCCACCGCCGAGGCGTCGATCTGCGACTGGGCGGCACTGGTGTCGCCGCGGTGGAACCCGCCCGGCGGCGGGCAGGACCCGTAGAGGCCGAGGGCGTTCTTGGTGACGAACCACCCGACCCCGGTGACCAGGCCCAACCGGGGGCTCGATCCCGGACGGCTGCCTGCCGGTCCGCTCGACCCACGGAGCAGATCGCACAGTGTGGCGATGGCGTGGGTGGTGTAGTTGTTGCCCGGGCCTCCGAAGTAGGGGAGCCCGCCGGTGACGGTCAGTCCGCGGGAGCCGTCCCCGGCGATGCCCAGCGCCTCCGTGGCCAGCTCGATGGCCGAGGGGAAGCACGAGTAGATGTCGAGGATCTCGACGTCGTCGATGCCGAGGGCCGTCGCACCCCCGCCGGCCACCGATGCGGCCTCGAAGAGTGCCCGGCCGGCGGCCTGCACGGCCGGCGAGCGACCGGGGTCGGGTCGGGCCACGGGGAACCGCACGTCAGCCACCTCGGCCCCGGACCAGACGAACACGGCCCGGTCGGCCACCCCGGCCCTGGATGCCGCGGCGAGCGAGCACACGACCAGGGCGGCACCCTGGTCGGATCCGAGGAAGGCGGTCATCCGCTTGGTGTAGGGCTCGCAGACGATGCGGTTGTCGGGTGCCGGCGTGGCGATCGCCTCGGCGCTGCGGGGCTCGGGGAACCATGCGTAGGGATGCCGGGCGGCCACCTCGGTGAAGGGGGCGAGGAGGCGCCCCATCGCCCGCCGGTGCCCGGGGGCATCGTGGCCCGCACGGGCGGCCAGCACGCTCTCGAACATGGGGTAGATGTGCACGGGGGCCAGTAGGCCGATGGCCGATTCGCCCGGCCCGGTCGGGGGCAGGTCGTCGCCCACCACCGGGTCCGGCGCCAGCTCGGTCTCCCCGAGCTCGCGGGGAAGGCCGGCTGTCCGGCGGGCCCGCGAGGAGCGGATGGCCTCGGCCCCGGCGATCACCGTGATCGACAGGGCGCCCGTCGCGATGTCGGTGGCGGCTCGGTTGACCAGCCACTGCGGCGTGTTCCCGCCGACGGTGCTCACCTCGAGGGATGCGGTCGTGACACCCAGGCGGCGGGCGAGCTCGGTTGCGAGGGCCGGTCCGGTGCGGCCCACGACGTCGACCACCGACAGCCGGTCGACCCGGTGGCGGAGGAGGGGTGCCTGGGCAAGGGCTGCGTCGGCGGCCCGCTCCATCAGGTCGATGGGGGTGACCAGCTCGGTGCGTTCGATCGCCTGCCCCGAGGCGACGACCACGGGGATGCGCTCGGGGTCGGTGGCGGCGGTGGTCACGGGAGGGCGGTGGTCACGGGAGGGAAGTGGACAGGGGTGTGCCCGGGGGCGCAAGCTACCATCGCCGTCCGGCAGGCATCCACGGGCCCGCGAGCCGGCATCCGGCCGGCGGCGAGCACGACGAGTGGGAAAGGCAGGGATGTTGTCCTCACACGGAGAGCGACGGGCGACCGCTCGAGCCGATGGCCGGGTGCTTCCCGACGGGTTCTTCTTCGGGGTGGCCACCGCCGGGTTCCAGGTCGAGGGCGGCTACAACGGCCCCGGCGAGCCGGCCAACAACTGGCTGGCCTGGGAGCAGGTCGGGCGAGTGCAGCCGTCGGGCAACGCCGTGGGCTTCTGGGACCGGCCGGAGGAGGCCCTCGACCGGGCCGCCGCCCTCGGCTGCAACAGCTTCCGACTGGGGGTCGAGTGGGCCCGCGTGTTCCCCGACGAGCGGGGGGTCGACCGGGCCGCGCTGGACCGGTACGCCGACATCGTCGGCGGCTGCATCGACCGCGGGCTCGAGCCCCTGGTGACGCTGCACCACTTCACCCACCCGGACTGGTTGGGGGAGGACTTCTGGCTCCGACCCGATGCCCCCGACCGCTATCGCCGATGGGTGGAGGTCGTCGTCGGGACGCTGGCCCCGTCGGTGCGCCGCTGGGTCACTGTCAACGAGATCAACGTGCTGGCCGTCGGTTCGTGGATGCTGGGCATGTTCCCGCCGGCGCGCATCCTGGCCTTTGACGACACGTCCATCGCCATCGACAACCTGCTCACCGCCCACGTCCTCGGCTACGAGGCCATTCACCGGGTCCGCGAGGACGCGGTGGTCACCACCAACAACAGCTGCTTCAGTGTCTACCCGTTCGACCGCATGCTCACCGATCTGCTGCTGGCCCGCAGCGCCGGGGTCGAACCGGGAGAGATCGACACCTGGATCGGGGAGCGCGGAGCGCAGCACGACTCGCTGCTCCCGGCCAACGGGGTGAGGGAGCGGCTGGTCCGCCGGTTCACCGCGGCGCGCGCCCCCTACGGCCCGGCCGCCATCCGGGACGGAGGTCCCGGGCCCGGAGCGCGCTCCCGATCGCCTCGCCGGGCGCTGGATGCCGTCTACGGTAGTTCGCACGAGTGCACGCTCGATGTGCTGGGCCTCGACTACTACGACCCGATGGTGGCCCGGCACTTCCGCCTGCCGGGCCACCGCACCGCGGGGGGCCGGAGCCCGCAGCCCTCCCGCGAGCTGTGGGACGACCCCCCGGACCCGGGTGGACTGGCCCGCTGGCTGGGCGTGCAGCACGCCCTGGCTCCTGGCATCCCCCTCTGGGTGGTCGAGAACGGCCTGTGCAACCGGGTCCGCGACGGCCGGTCCTTCGCCCGGCTCGACGGATGGGACCGCCCGCGCTACCTGCGCGAGAACATCGCCGCCGTGGTGGAGGCGATCGACGGCGGGGTCCCGGTGGACGGCTACTGGCACTGGTCGTTGGTCGACAACTACGAGTGGGGATCGTACGAGCCCCGGTTCGGCCTGCACGGCGTCGACCGCCACCGCGGCGAGCACGGGATGCGCTGGCTCGAGACCGACGCGATGGGTGACGACGCGGCCGGGGCCTACCGGCGGATCATCGACGGCCTGCGCTCCGGCGACCGGTCGGTGCTCGAGCCGGACTGAGCGGCCCGGGCGGCGGCCGGCCAGGGCCGCGCCTCAGCTGCCTGCCGGGCCTCCGAGGCGGGCGACGCGGGCGAGCACCTGTTCGGCCTGGTCCACGATCTGGCCGACCAGGTCGGCGGCCGGTGTCAGGGAATGGATGGCGCCCACCCCCTGCCCGGTGGGGTAGCACTCGCGTTCGGGGTCGATGCCGGGGGCGTCCTCGCCGGCGCCCAAGTGGAAGGCGCCGTCTTCCATCGACCGGAGCAGCTGATCCGGAAAGGGGCGCAGCTCGTCGGGATGCTCCTCGAAGAACGCGGTGTACCGGTTGCGGACCACCCGCATCGTCTTGCCGGAGAATGCACGACTGATGATGGTCCCGTCCTCGCCGGTCCGGAGCAGAGCGTCCTTGAAGCCGGCCACGCCCCGGGCCTCGGGGGTGGCGATGAACCGCGTCCCCATCCACACACCGTCGGCGCCGAGGGCCAGCGCGGCGGCCAGGCCCCTGCCGTCGAAGATCCCGCCGGCAGCCACGACGGGGATCTGGCCGCCCACGGCGTCGACGATCTGGGGAACCAGGGGCATGGTGGCCACCTGGCCGGTATGGCCCCCGGCCTCGGTGCCCTGGGCCACCACGATGTCGCACCCGGCGTCGAGCGCCCGACGGGCGTGGGCGACCTTGCCGCACATGTTGACGACCAGGACGCCGTGACGGTGGCAGAGCTCCACCACTTCGGCGGGTACCCCCAGCCCGGCCACGAAGACCGAAGCACCGCCAGCGATGACCTTCTCCACCTGGCCGGCCATGTCACCGGGCATGGCGGTGAGCAGGTCGACCCCGAACGGCTTGTCGGTGGCCGCCCGTACCGCGGCCATCTCCTCCACCATGCGTTCGTCGCCCATGGTGGCCGCCCCCAGGCAGCCGAAGCCCCCGGCCTCGGAGACGGCAGAGACCAACGGCGCATAGGAGACTCCACCCATGCCGGCCAGCATCACCGGATACTCGACGGACAGGATCTCGGTCAGTCGTGTCTTCATGGCGATCTCCTCCGCTGATGGACAGCTCCGAGTGCACCCTAGACCGAGACGACGTGCGCCCGGATGCTCGACGTGCGGGCGTCCCCGTGTGGGGCGGTGCAGGTGGGAACCGGGCCGGTCACTTCGGGAACGGGCAGTGGCGGCAGCCCGAGCCGCAGCACTCGGCGCGGTCGCACAGCGTGGCCTCGGTGAGCACGTAGAGGCCGGTTGCCGGGTCGACGTAGCCAGGGGAGCCTTCGTCCACTGCCCGCCGGTGGGCGGCCAGGATCGCGGGGCACCGGGGATCGTCAGGGCCCGGTCGGCCACTGCGCGGCGCCGCGGGTTCGGGTTCGGCCGGCGCGGGCACCGTCATCGAACGGTCGTCGATTGTTCCACGCGTGGGCCGGCTATCCGGCCGGTGCCGTCGAGGGGAACTCACCCGACTTCACCTCGAACGGGCCCGGCGATTCACCCTCGGGTTGCCTGGCGGGGGCCGCGGCCGGTGCGAAGCTCGGGACGAAGTCGCGTTGGCGGACCATGGTCAGGCATCCGACGGCACCGACGAGCGCGATGACCGTGGCGATGACCATGAGGTGATCGAAGGTGGCGGTGAAGCCCGTCTGATAGGCGCTGAGCAGCGCGTGACGGACGGCAGGTTCGGGGATCGACGCCAGGGCCTGGCGCACCCCGCTCCCGCTGATGGCGGCAGTCAGACGGGACCCGCCGTGGGCCAGCACCTGGCGGCCCACCGGCGTGGTGGCCAGCGCGGCGGACGTACTGCCGCTGATCTGGCCGAGGAAGACCGCCCCCAACCCGGCGATGCCGGTGGCTATCCCCACCTGGCGGAAGGTGCTCGCCGAGCCCGAGGACATGCCGCTCCGCTCGGGCGGCACCACCGACACGGTCACCGAGGCCAGCACCGGGTTGGTGATCCCGACGCCGATCCCCGCCACGATGAAGCCCGGGAGGAGCACGGTCCACGAGGAGTCCGCCCGGACGTGGGTCATCAGGCCGCAGCCGAGTGCCACCAGGAAGAGACCCACCCCCAACAGGAACCGTGACTGGATGTGGACCGTGAGCTTCCCGGCGATCGGCGCCACCGCGAACGCCAGCATGGTGATGGGCAGGAACCGCAGACCGGCGGCGAAGGGGCCGTAGCCGAGCACCTCCTGGAGATAGAGCGTCAGGTAGAGGAACATGGCGAAGATGGAGGCCGACAGGGTGAAGGAGCCGACGGACACCCCGACCATGGCCGGTCGCTTGAACAGATGGAGATCGAGCATCGGGTCCTTCTGGTGCCACTCGGCAACGAGGAAGACGGCCATGGCTGCTGCCGACCCCACCAGCATCCCCACGATGAAGGAGCTGCTCCATCCTTTGGCGTTTCCCTGCACCAGGGCGAACACCAGCATGAACAAGGAGGCGGAGAAGGAGACGAACCCCGTCCAGTCGATCTGCCGCGCGGTCGGGTCCTTCGAGGCCTTCACCTTGGCCAGGGTGATAGCGACGGCGACCACGCCGATGGGGAGGTTGACGAAGAAGATCCACCGCCACCCGATGCCGCTGGTGATGGCGCCACCGATCAGCGGGCCCACTGCCACAGCACCCCCGACCACGGCACCGTAGATGCCGAAGGCGGTCCCCCGCTCCCTCCCGGAGAACGCCTGGGCGATCAGGGCCAGCGAGGTCGCGAACATGATGGCCCCGCCCACGCCCTGGGCCCCGCGTGACAGGTTGAGCATCAGGGCCGAGGTGGACAGACCGCACGACAACGACGACACCGTGAAGATACCGAGGCCGATGGCGAACACCCCTCGCCGGCCGTACATGTCGCCGATCACTCCCGCAGTGAGGAGGAAGGCGGCCAGGGTGAGCGAGTAGGCGTCGATCACCCACTGCAGATCGGAGAAGGATGCGTGGAGCGACTGCTGGATGTCGGGGAGGGCGACGTTGACCACCGTGATGTCCAACAGGAGCATGAACGTCCCCGTGCACACCGCGATCAGCGTCCACCATTTGCGATCCATCACGTCACCCCCTCGCCGATCGCCAGTGTGCTGAGCGGCAGTGCTGCTGGGCTGCCACGGTCTGTCGATGGCAACGGGCCGATCCCTACCGACCGGAGCGAACCCGAGCAGGAGGACGACATCGAATGTATAGACGATGGCGCCGATTGCGGGAAATCATCCTGACGACGTTGCCGGACCGCGGCGGAGATCAGATCGTGCCGGAGGTCAGATCGTGCCGTAGGTGGTGCCGCGGTCCTCGGCCCGGGCCCCCGAGGAAAGCAGCTCACCGGTCACCGCGTCCAGGTCGGCGACCAGCTGGTGGGCGACGGCCCGGTGCCCGGCATGGACGGTGGCGTGCAGGCTGTCGGGCGGCGACTGGCGGTCGAAGAACCAGCCCCCGCGTTCGGCGAGTGCGTCTCCCAGGGCGAAGGTGTCGGGGGCGGCGCCCTCGAGGGCCCCTCCGAAGGCGAACACGGTGGCGTCGGGAGCCCCGCGGATGGCCAGCCCGGGTATCCGGGCGATGGCCGACTTGATGGTGGTGGCCGCCTGGTGGGCATCCTCGGCGAGCCGGAGGTAGCCGTCCTCGCCCAGGTACTGGAGCACGGCCCATCCGGCGGCGATCGGGCCGGCCGGCCGGGTCCCGGCCATCGAGGGCGAGCCGTACAGCCCGCCCAGCCAGTTGGTGGTGATGAACGGCTGCAGGCCGGCCAGGGCCCGGTCCCGGTAGAGGATGACCGAGACGCCCTTGGAGGCGTAGCCGTACTTGTGGAGGTCGGCGGAGATCGAGGTCACCCCGGGTACGGCGAGGTCCCACGCCTTGGTGACATGTCCCAGCCGGCCCAGGAACGGCAGGATGAACCCGCCGAGGCAGGCGTCCACGTGGCACAGGATGCCTCGTTCTGCAGCCAGTCCGGCCAGCTCGGGGACCGGATCGATGACCCCCTGGGGGTAGGACGGCGTCGACGCCACGACGAGCACGGTGTCGTCGTCCATGGCATCGGCCATGGCGTCCACGTCGGCGGCGAAGTCGCCTCGAACCGGAACCCGCCGTGACTCGACATCGAAGTAGTGGGAGGCCTTCTCGAAGGCGGCGTGGGCGCTGGTGGCCATCACCATGTTGGGGCGCGCCGTGCCCCGTTCCGCCCGCCCCCAGTCGCGAGCCGTCTTGGTGGCCTGCAGCAGCGATTCGGTGCCGCCCGAGGTCAGGAAGCCGCCGACCCCGCCGCCTTCGTCGCCCGGCATCCGGTCGGCCCCCAGCAGCCCGGTGGTGATGGTGACGATGTCGTTCTGCATCCACCCCAGGCTGGGGAAGACCATCGTGTTCAGTGCGTTCTCGGCGGAGTAGAGGTTGGACGCCCGCTCGAGGAGGTCGAGTACGTCGTCCCCGGCGTTGTAGACCAGGCTGAAGACCCGCCCGCCCCTCCAGTCGCGGTCGTCGGTCCGCAGCGCCTCCATCCGTTCGAGGACCGCGTCGGCGTCGAGCCCGTGGGCGGGCAGTCTGTTGTCGGGGAAGCCATCCATGGAGCCAGCCTACGGGTCGAGCCGGAGGTCGGGCTGTACGTGCGGCCGGGCGTGGGACGAGAGAGACCGGCCGGGTGGGAGGCGGGAGGCGGGGGCCCGGTTCAGGTGATGTCGCGCCGGGTCAGGATGATCGACCCGACAGCGGCGAAGACCAGCCCGTAGGCCAGCATCAGCAGCGTGCCCTGCCACCAGTTGAACAACCCGAAATCGGAGCCCCGGCCACGGGTCAGGTTGGCGGCTGCGGTGGCCGCCCCCGTGGGCACCCACTTCTCCGCACTGTGCACGAGCTGGACCAGGATGCCCTCGAGGATGATGAACCACCCCAGGCACACGATGAGGGCCGCCACCTGGTTGGTCAGGACCGAGCCGATGCCGACGCCGAGGATGGCGAAGAGGGCGAAGACCAGGATCATCCCGGGCGCCACTGCCGGCAGCTGGTGGATCATGTCGGAGAACGATCCGCCCCGGGCGGCCAGGGTGAGCCCGCCGCCGACAACGGTGGCCACCAGCATGATGACCGCCAGCACGGCGCCGGCGATGGCGGCGAAGATCAGCTTGCCGCCCACGAACCGCGGCCGGTGCGGCGTGACCAGGAACGAGGTGGTCACTGTCTTGTGTCGGAACTCGGTGGTGATGCAGAGCACCCCGAGCAGGAGGGCCAGGATGTAGCCCTGGAACCCGGATCCCACCAGGTTCCGGAGCTGCTGGGTGGTGTGGGGCACGGTGTAGCCCGGCGACACGAACGCCCCCCCGCCACCGGGCCCGCCGGTCCCGTTGTCGTGGCTCAGGAAGATCACCAGGATCAACAGCGCATTGATCAGCAGGGCGATCCCGGTGAGCACCCAGGGAACGGCGGTGGTCCGCAGCTTCAGCCACTCCGAGCGGATGGCGGCGATCACGTCGGCCTTCCCGGCATCGGGGCGGGACCGGCCTGCCCGCCGCCCATGTTGGCGGGATCGGCGGCATCGAATCCGTGCGTCAGGCTGAGGAAGACGTCCTCGAGGCTGCCCCGTTCGTGCACCAGCTCGTAGAGGACGATCTGGTGCTGGGCAGCGAAGGGACCGAACCATTCGGGCGTGGCCCCGTCGATGACCAGGGTGTCGGCGGCCACCTGACGCCAAGCCACCGGGACGGCGGCGAGCGCGGCGGTCAACCGGGCCACCTCGGGAGTCCTGATACGCATGCCGGTGCTGGTCCCGGCACGGGTGGCCAGTTCGGCCAGCGTCGTCTGGAGCACCAACTGCCCATGCGACACGATGACCACATCGTCGACGGTCTCCTCCATCTCCGACAGGAGGTGGGACGACACCAGGACGGCGTGTCCGAGTGACGCCTGGTAGCGGATGAAGGTGCGCAGCCACTGGATGCCCTGCGGGTCGAGCCCGTTGGCGGGCTCGTCGAGGATGAGGATCTCGGGATCGCCGAGCAGGGCGGTGGCCAGCTGGAGGCGCTGGCGCATCCCGAGCGAGAACTTGCCCACGCGTCGGCGCGCCACATCCGAGAGGCCGACCAGGTCGAGGGTCTCCTCCACTCGGGAGAGCGGGATCCCGGCGCCGATGGCCACCGACTTCAGGTGGTCCTCGGCCCGTCGGGTCGGATGGAAGCTGGTTGCCTCCAGCACGGCGCCCACGTGGCGGATCGGGTGCTCGAGGTCGACGTAGCGGCGTCCACCGAAGGTGGCCGTGCCGGCAGTTGCCGAGACCAGGCCGAGCAGGATGCGCAGCGTGGTGGTCTTGCCCGATCCGTTGGGCCCGAGGAAGCCGGTCACCCGCCCCTCCGGCACCTCGAAGGTCAGCTGTTCGACGGCGCGCACCGGGCCGAACCGTTTGGACAGCGCGTGGACCTCGATCGCCGATGGCATGCACGACGGTACCCTGCCGGGCGACCGCTCTTGTGTCACCCTCCCCTGTTGGGCGGCCTCCCGCTCACCAGGTTGGGCGGCCTCCGGCGGTGCCGGCGACCCGCTCAGACCTCGGCGAAGATGTCGGTGGGGAGCAGGAGCCCGGTGGCGATGACCAACTCGTCGTGGACCCGGCTCATGTTGCTCCAACCGTTGACCCACCCGACCAGTGCCGAGTACCAGACGTGGCCGATGATGCGGGCTCTGTCGCTCAGGTTGGGCGGCTGGGGCTCCCCGATGGCCCGGGTGATGATCCCTTCCATCAGGACCGCCACCTGCTGTTGGCATTCGATGGCCGCCGGGTCCGGAGAGGCCAACGCGGTGAAGACGGCGCCCACCAGCTTCGGTTGGCGGCCCATGGCCCGCAGGGCGCGGTCCAGGACGTCGATCACCCGCTGTGCGGCGGTGGCACCTTGGGCCGGCAGCTGGGCCAGCCTGCTGTCCAGCTGCTCCACCCAGTGGACCAGTGCAGCAGCCAACAGGTGGTCCTTGCTGGTGAAGTACCGGTAGACGGTGCCCATGGCCACGTCCGCCCTGGCCGCCACGTCGCGCATCTGCACGGCTTCGTAGCCCCCGTCCAGTCCGAGCGACATGGCGGCGTCGACCACGCGCTGTCGACGGGCTTGCTGGGCGCGCGTCAGGGTGCGGGGCACCGGACCGTTGGCCATGGCCGTTCACCCTACTCTGCAGGGGTTTCGTCCCCGGGATGCAGGGCCCCGGCCCACCTGGCCGAGCCCTGCCGGCATGGTCCGGGGTATGGTGCCGCGCCAGATTCTCTGACGCTCCGTCATGTCCGGCCACCTCTCGGTACCATGGTCGACCATGGCTGTCGCCGATGACCCGGAGCTCATTGCCACGACGGACGGCCGCGTCCCCGGGCGCCGGGGGCGGGCGACCCGTCAGCGGCTGCTGGAGTGCACCGCAGAGCTGCTGGTGGCCACCCCGTGGCGGTCGATCAAGGTGATCGACATCGCGCGGCAGGCGGGGACGTCGCCGGCGACGTTCTACCAGTACTTCGAGAACGTCGAGGCCGTCATCACCGTGCTGGCCGAGGAGTTGGTCGAAGGAGCCGGCGTGTTGGCCGGGCTGGTCGACGGTGACTGGTCGGAGGAGGCGAGTTGGTCCACCGCGGTGGCCGTGGTCGAAGGGTTCATGGACTACTGGGAGCGGAACCGGGCCGTCTTCCGGGTGGTCGAGCTGACAACGGTAGAGGGGGACCTGCGCTTCCAGGGCCTGCGGGTCCGGTCCCTGAACGCGGTGACGGTCACCCTGGCCCGGGTCATCGCCACCATTGGCGACGGAGCGGGCACACGTGCCGGATCGGATCCCATGGCTGTCGCCGGGACCCTGATCGCCATGCTGGCCCAGGTGGCCGGCCATCGTTACGGGTTCGAATTCTGGGGAATCCGCACCGCCTCATTGGTCGACAGCCAGGCCAGGCTGCTCCACTGGGCGGTCACCGGCAGGGCCGCCCCCGAGGGCGCCAAGGTGATCGGCTCGGACGCGCCGCTCCCGCGGACCGGACCGGTGATCGGAGGAGGGGCGGCATCGGTCCGTGCCGCCGAGGTGAGGGCGGCGGCCGAGGGCGCCACCAGGCCGAAGGCGAAGGTGAAGGCGAAGGCGAAGGTGAAGGCGAAGAAGTGAGGTTGGGCCGTCGACGGACGGCAGGGATCACCTCTGAGCCGGAGTGACGCCCGAGGCTCAGCCGCCCGCCAGGAGATCGGATGCGCAGACATGGAGCCGATCGGCCAGCCGCTCGACCGTCCGGAGCGTGACGTTCCGTTCGCCACGTTCGAGGCCCCCGATGTAGGTGCGGTGCACCCCCAGGAGATCTGCGAACTCCTCTTGACTCAGGTGCCTTGCCTTGCGCTCGTTCCGGAGATTGATGCCGAACCTGCGCTGGAGGTCACCGTCCACGATCGATAACCTCTACATCCCTGCCGGCACTGGCCACATACGGATCGGTATCACGGACCCCTGCCCTGGTGACTTCGCCTCGACTCCCTCGGGTGTGCCGGCCGTGCTGCATCGAGCCGGCGGTCGGGTGAAGGGGGACCGGTTGGCCCTTTGCCCCCGTCGGGAACGGCCGTCAACGATCGGTCTCGGAACTCCCAGCCCGATTACTGCACGACCGGATCCGTTGTCATTGGATGAAGTCAGGCCCAAATGCACCGAGGAAACGATACCCGGTGTGTGCAGATGTTCGGGCGCGTCCGCGTACGCCTACGCCGCACCGAGTGCTCAGCGGAGCGCCACCGGGTTGACGGGCGATCCGAGGGCGTTGGTGAAGGGAAGGGGGGTGGCGTCGAGGAGGAACTCGTAACGTCCGTCGGCCGCGCAGGCATCGGCCAACTCGTCGAGGAACCAGTTCTGCCCCTGGGTCATCCCCATCTCGACCAGGTGCAGGAGGTGCACCGGGAGGTAGAGGTCCTCGGACTCGCACGGGTAGACCTCCAGGACCATGGTGTCGGTTGCCACCGCGGCCACGTCCCGATCGTGGAACCACTCTGCGGTCGCCATGGTCAGCCCCGGCGTGGGCCACGTGTAGGCCACCAGGTCCCGCACCGGCTCTGCCCCGGCGAGTCCCGGTCGGCCGGGCAGCGCCAGGTGTGCCGCCTGGCCCGTGCGCACCAGCACGACGTCCCCTGGCTCGACGGTGAGGCCGCCGAGCTCGCACGCCGCATCCAGATCCGACGGCGCGATCGGATAGCCCGGGTCGAGGATCTCGATGCCCTTGGCCCTCGGAACGTCGAGCAGCAACCCCCGGGTCATCAGCGACCGGATGAGGTGGATGCCCAGCTTGGCGGTTCCGTCCTCGGTGACCGATGAGGCCGGGAACCCGTTGTACAGCTTCCCCCCGCCGGGTCCGGCCCCGTAGGAGGCATGGGCCAGCCCGTCCCAGTGGGTGGCGCACTGCATGGAGAGGGTCACCACGTCTTCCGAGGAGGCGATCCACCCAGGGTCCGGACTCAACGGATTGTTGACGCAGATCATTGTCCGCGTCGGATTGACCCGGCCCGGGATGAAGCCCATCTGGATGCCCTCTTCTGCCGAAAGGGGCAGCCCCAGGGCGAAGGCTGACCCGTCGACCACCGCTGCCGTGCCCCGCAGGCGGGCGGCCGCGTCGATGAGGTTGAGGGTGCCGATCTGGTCCTCGGGTCCCCAGCGGCCCCAGTTGGAGACACGGGCGGCCAATTCGACGAACGAGGACGGGACGGCGGTCGGCACGGGCACGGGCACCCACCTGTTGTAGCCGAAGGGGCAACAGTTTTGCCGAAACCTGCCGATACCTCTCGAAGAGCGGTGTCAGCGATCACCGGGATGCACCGTCTGCATCCGTCCGGATACAGACGGTGCGCTGAATCCGGCAGGCGCTGCACCGTTGACGACAATCGATTCGATGCCAGCTCCGGGAGGATTCATTGCGTTTGACACCTGCTCCCGCTGTCCAACGGCCCGCCCTTCACCAGGACGGCGGCCCGGCGCGGCTCCGTCGCGTCGGCCTGGTCGCGGTGGCAGCGATCCTGTTGACGGGTGGCCTTTCCATCGTCCAGGGCGCCGTGACCCCGAGGCCGGCTGTCGCTGCCGTGACGGCCCTCGACGTGGCCGGCGTGCAGTCGCTCTACACCGAGGACCTGATGCTCCGCCTCAACGCCGAGCGGGCGGCCCGCAGCAATTCCGCAGTACCGATCCCCCAGCTCCAGGTGGACCCGGGTCTGCAGGCCGACGCCCAGGCGTGGTCCGCGCACCTGGCGGCCGTCGGAGTGGTGTCCGATCCGAGCCTGCCCGCGTGCACCGGTCCGGGGGGATCGCCCCCGCCCGCCGACCAGGTGTGCGTGTTCGCCGCCAACTCCGGGGACTCCGGGTTCGGCTACTGGCCGGGTGACGGTTCCGACGGGATGGACGCCGACTACATGGCCTCCGCCGGCCACCGCCAGAACATGCTGGCATCCGCCTACGCTTACGTGGGTGTGGGCGTGACCTGCAGCGCCAGCCGGGCGTGGACGGTCGAGTTGTTCGGTGAGGTCTGGGCGGACGTGCCGTCGGCCAACGCCCGCCAGTCCACCCAGAACGCCTCCGAGGGGGATCCGGTGCCGGCGAGCCCGGTCGTGGCCGGGGTGCCGTCCGGCGACCCTGTCTACTGCCCGGGCCAGACCGACGGGCCGGGCGGGGCGGTAACCGCCACCGGCGGCCAGATGCCGTATCCGTATGCGGTGCCGGCGGTGTCCGGCGAGCCCAACGGCAATGTGGTGGCCCCCGCCGTCGGGATGGCCGCCACCGCGGATTCCAACGGGTACTGGGTGGCCCGGACGGATGGCTCGGTGTCCGACCATGGCGATGCCGCCAACTACGGGTCGATGGCCGGTGCACCGCTGAACGCTCCCATCTCCCACTTGGTGGCCACCGCTGACGGCAAGGGCTATTGGCTGGTGGCATCCGACGGCGGCATCTTCGCCTACGGAGACGCCGGGTTCTACGGCTCGATGGGCGGCCGATTGCTGAACGCGCCGGTGGTGGGAATCGCGCCGACCGCCGATGGCAAGGGCTACTGGCTGGTGGCGTCCGACGGCGGCATCTTCGCCTTCGGAGACGCCGGGTTCTACGGCTCGATGGGCGGCCGGCCGCTGAACGCGCCGGTGGTGGGCATCGCCCCTGACGCCGCCACCAACGGCTACTGGCTGGTGGCGTCCGACGGCGGCATCTTCTCCTTCGGCGCCCCGTTCCACGGTTCGGCCGGCAGCCTCCGACTCAACATGCCGGTCAACGGGATCGCAGCGACGCCCGACGGCGGCGGCTACTGGATGGTGGCGTCCGACGGCGGCATCTTCGCCTTCGGAGACGCCGGGTTCCACGGCAGCGCCGGCGCGCTGCCGCTCGACGCCCCGATCGTGGGAATGGCCACCGACGACTCGACCGGGGGCTACTGGCTGGTGGCGTCCGACGGTGGCATCTTCTCCTACGGCGCACCCTTCTTCGGAGCGGGCTGACCGGAGGGGTCCCCATGAGCCCCGGCTCCCTCCGCGCCGGCGCTAGCCGGCCCAGATGATCGACTGCAATTCCGAGTAGGCCTCGAGGCCGTAGTCGCCGCCGTCCCGCCCGATCCCGCTCATCTTGAAGCCGCCGAAGGGCGCATCCATGTTGCGCTGGGCGGTGTTGATGCCGACGTGGCCGGCCCGGAGCAGCTTGGCCACCCGGAACGCCCGGGCGGTGTCCCCCGAGAAGACGTAGTCGTACAGGCCGAACTCCGAGTCGTTGGCGATGGCGATGCCCTCCTCTTCGTCGTCGAAGGGGATGGCCACCACCACCGGGCCGAAGATCTCCTCGCGGGCCGCGGTCATGTCGTTGGTGCCGGTGATGAGGGTGGGCTCCACGTAGAACCCGGTGGGCAGGTGATCGGGACGGTTGCCGCCGACCACCACCTCGCCCTGTCGGCGGCCGGAGTCGATGTAGTCGAGGACCCGTTGCTGCTGGGCGGCGGAGATCAGTGGTCCGACCACGGTCTCCCGCTCGGTCGGGTCCCCCACCTTGAGGCGGCCGGCGAAGGTGGAGAGCCCGTCGACCAGGGCATCGAAGATGCTCCGGTGCACCACGGCGCGCGTGGGGGCGGTGCAGATCTGTCCGGAGTGGAACGCCCAGGTCGAGCCGATGGCGGTGATGGCGGCCTTGATGTCGGCGTCCTCGAAGACCACCGCTGCGCCTTTGCCCCCCAGCTCCATCAGCAGCCGCTTCATGGTGGGCGCGCCGGCCGCCGCGATCCGCTGCCCGACCGTGGTGGAACCGGTGAACGACACCATGTCGACATCGGGGGAGGAGGTCAGGGCCGAGGCCGGTTCGGGCACTTGGGCGCTGATCAGATTCACCACGCCGGGGGGGAAGCCGACGTCGTCGAGGACGCGGGCCAGTTCGACGACGGCCAGCGGGTCCTGGGGGGCGGGCTTGATGACCACCGTGTTTCCCATGGCCAGGGCCGGTGCAACCTTGCCGGCCATGTTGGTCAGCGGGAAGTTGTAGCTGGCGATCGCCGCCACCACCCCCACCGGCTGCCGGTAGGCGAGGGCGCTGATCAGGCCACCGGGGGCCAGTGGGGTGGCCGCGGTGGCGATAGGGGGCAGCATGGACTCCTGGACGTGGCGGATGTCCCGCGAGTAGCGATCGAACCGGTCGGCGCTGACGGGCACCTGCATGCGCGAGCCGACCGATGCGGTGGCCCCGGTCTCGGCGATGACCAGGGGGACCAACTCGTCGTTTTTGGAGCGTATGACTGCCGCCGCGGCCTTCAGCAGGGCCAGGCGCTCCTCGGCGGGGGTGGCAGCCCACGCCGGGAAGGCCTCGCGGGCGGCGGCCGCAGCCGCTGCGGCATCGGCGACCGAGGCATCGGGGGCCTGGCCCACAACCTGCTCGGTGGCCGGGTTGATGATGTCGTAGGTGCCGTTGCCGGCGTCGACCCACTTGCCGCCGATCAGCAGCTGCGTTTCGTCCCTGGTGACCTGACTGCCCACGGTGGGTCTCCTTTCACGGTGATCGATGTGTCCCGATGGCGCCGATGGCTAAGTGGCCCGCGCCCGTTTGGCTCGCGCCCGTGTGGCAGGAGGCCGCTCCGATCGGGCACGGCCACTCGCATCTGACGTTGCGTCAGCAGTGTAGGTCCTGACCGTGGCGCCGGTGGGCGGGGACTCAGGCCTGTGCCGGTGTTGGATCCACCGTCACGGTGTCGCGACCCGACCGGAGCAGCGTCCCGGGAAGATTGCCGGTCGGCTTGCCGTCGGCCACGGTCTCGACCCCGTTGACCAGGACGCGGACCACGCCCAGGGAGTCGGCGATGAGCCGGGGGCTCCCTCCTGGTAGGTCGTGGACCAGAGTGGCCGGTTCCGATCCGATGGTCTCGGGGTCGAAGACGAACAGGTCGGCGGACAGGCCCGCGGCCAGGCGGCCACGATCGTGCAGGCCGAACAGTTCGGCGGGGGCCTCTGTCATCAGCTGGACGGCCCGCTCCAATGGCACCAGCTTCCGCTTGCGGAGGCAGTCGCCGAGGAACGAGGTCGGGTAGTTCGAGCCGCACATCCGATCGAGGTGGGCACCGGCGTCGGAGCCGCCCACCATGGCGCCGGGGTCGTTCCAGACCGCGACCCGCGCCTGCCACGAGGCGTCGTCGCCATCGGAGGCCTTGGGCCACAGCACCGTGCGCAGGCCGTCGGCGATGACCAGGTCGAGCAGGGCGTCGAAGGGGGCCTTGCCCTGATCTTCGGCGATCGATCCGACGTCGCGCCAGCTCAAGCCTTCGTTTTCGGGGGCGAACGTGTCGCCGATGATGTAGTTGGCCCAGTGCGAGAGTCGGCGGAACACCCCGGCCTGGTCGGAGTGGGCCAACTCGTCGAGGTGGGAGCGGACACCCGGGTCGCGCAGCTGCTCGATCCGCTCATCGACCGGCAGCCCCATGACGTCGCCCCATCCGGGGATGAGGAAGAGGGCGCAGTGGGTCCGGAAGCTCATGTTCATCGGCACCAGCGTGGGCATGGTCAGCGCCACGATGCGGCCGCCGGCGCTGGCCGCCGCGGAGGAGGCCTCCAGCTGGCGCGCTGTCTTGGCCGGCGTCCGCGAGTCGACGGTCAGCAGATTCCAGTTGAGCGGCCGGCGGGCCGTGGTGGTCATGGCCACCATCAGGTCGATCTCCTGGTCGGAAAAGGTGTCGAGGCACCCGTCGGTGATGTACTCGAGGGTCGTGCCCGGGTGATCGCGGACCACCTCGCAGAAGGCCAGCATCTCGCGGCGGTCGGCATTCCGGGAGGAGATCGGGTTGCCGTCCCCGTCGGAGTGGGTGCGCGACTGCGAAGAGGAGAACCCGAGCCCCCCGGCCTCGATCGACTCGGCCAGCAGCCGGGTCATTGCCGCCAGTTCGTCGTCGGACGCGACGTCGGAGGCCCGCTCGGATCCCATGACCCACCGGCGCAGCGCGCAGTGCCCCACCAGAAACCCGGCGTTCACCCCGAGGTTGCCCTCCAGCCGGTCGAGGTACTCGCCGAAACTCGTCCAGTCCCAGGCGATCCCGTTCTCGAGCGCGTCCAGGGGCATGCCCTCGACCTTGGCCATCATCCGCCGGATGTAGTCGTGGTCGGACGCCTTGATCGGGGCCAGGGTGAACCCGCAGTTCCCCCCGATCACGGTGGTCACGCCGTGGAGGTTCGACGGGGAGGCAGTGGGGTCCCAGAAGAGCTGGGCATCGTAGTGGGTGTGAGGGTCGATGATCCCCGGGGCGACCACCAGGCCCTCGGCATCGAGCTCGGTGGCACCTCGTTCGTCCACCTCGCCCACCGCGACGATCCTCCCGTCACGGATGCCGACGTCGGCCCGACGGCCGGGAGCCCCGGTTCCGTCGACGACCAGGCCATTTCGGATCACGTACTCGAGCATGGTGGTGTTCCCTTCCTGTGGCGATGGAAGCGTCCCCCTCACCGGGAGCCGCGCCACCTTCGTCGGGTGCGGACCAGACCTGACTGACCGTCAGATTATGGCACTCCCACCGGTTCCGTGGGAGCGGTGATGAGTGGGCGTCGGGGAGGTCGGACGGTCATTGCGGATGCGAAGCGCCGGCCGCGAGGCCCGGACGGGCGGGACGGGAGGGTCACAGGGCGGTCGATGGTAATTTCTCGACATCCACCAACACTGGTTCCAGAACCACCTCCTACCGGTCATCGTGCTGCTCCTCGGTGCCGGGTTGATCGTCCGCTTCGCCCACTGGGTAGGGGAGCGGCGGAGGCGTTGGGTCGACGCCCAGATCCGCCGACAGATCGAGTCGGGAGCGGTGGCCTCCGAGGAACTCAAGCGGTCCCGGGCCATAAGCGAGGCGGTCGAATGGGTGGCGGTGGCTCTCGCGTACTTCATTGCCGGTGTCCTCGCGCTCGACCGGCTGGGCATCCCGCTCACCACCCTGGTGGCTCCGGCCACCGTGGTCGGCATCGGGCTCGGCTTCGGGGCCCAGCAGATGGTGGGCGATCTGCTGGCCGGGTTCTTCCTCTTCGCCGAGCACCAGTTCGCCTTCGGCGACGTCATCCGGTTGTCCGTGCCCGGGCAGACGGTCGGAATCACCGGCACGGTCGAAGAGCTCACGCTTCGGGTCACCAAGCTGCGGACGGCACAGGGCGAGCTGGTCGTGGTGCCCAACAGCGCGTTGCGTCAGGTCACCAACCTGTCGAAGGACTGGTCGCGGGCGGTCATCGACATCCCCGTTTCGGTGACCGAGGACCTGGAGCAGGTCACGACGCTGCTGAAGGACGTGGTCGGAGCCATGGCGGCGGACCCGCGGTGGAGCGACCTCCTGCTCGGGGCACCGGTGGTGGCCGGGGTGGAGACCATCGACGTGGGGTACGTGCAGCTCCGCTTGATCGCACGCACCCTCCCGGGACGCCAGTTCGAGGTGGCCCGGGAGATCCGACTGCGGGCGGCAACCGCACTGCGCACCGCGGGCATCAACTCGCCGTCGATGGGCGAGTCGGCCACCCAGGGGCAGCCGTGAGGGACCTCACCACCGGTGAGGAGACCCCGGGTGGCGACGATCCGGCATCGAGGGAGCACGATGCGGACCGACCGACCCGTCTGCCCGGGGCGGTGGAGTCGACGCCCCGCAGCGCCCTGGTGGGGTTCATGTCGGTGCCGGTCCATCGGCTCGTGCCGATCCGCCGGTCCACCCTGCTGATGGCCGTGGCGTTCCTGGGCTTCGGGACCTGGTGCTACCTGTACCCACCATCGTCCGTGGTGGTGGTTCCCCCGGGAGGGTCCGTGGTTATCCCGGGCGTCATTCCGGGGACCACCACGACCACCACGACCACTCTTCCGCCGACCACCACGACCACGACCACCACGTCGCCCTCCAGGTCGTCGAGCACCTCGACCACGGCGCCCGGCTCGGCATCGTCGACCACGACCACCACCACGGCGCCTGGCTCGGCATCGTCGACCACCACCAGCAAGGTGCCCTCCGGCTCCACCACGACCACCTCGACCACCCCGGGCGGAACGGGCGGAACGGGCGGAACGGGCGGAACGGGCCAGACCACCACCACTCCCTGATCGGGTCGGGCCGGCCCGCCGCGGGGTCGTCCGCGACGGCGGGCGCCTCAGGGCGTCGTCGGCACCGGTGAGCTCGTCGTCGTGGTCGTCGTCGTGGTTGTGGTGGACGGAGGGAGGAGCCTGTTGATGGCACGGGTCTCGTTGCGGTAGCTGGGCGCGGCCTTGAGCAGGGTCACCGCGTCGCCCACCACCATCCCCACCACGACCCCCACGGCAAGGGCGATCGCCACCAGGTGTCGGGGGCGGCCCACGCTCAGGAGCCCACCAGTGGCGCCACGTCGCTTCCGAAGGCGGCGATCTGATCGCACAGCTCGCCCACGCTGCGGGACGGGAACCGGACCTGCACCTGTCCGACCCCGGCGTCGGCAAAGGTGCGCAGGTACTCGGCCAGCACTTCAGGCGGCCCGGCCACCGTGCCCGGGGGCAGCCGGAGGCCCGAGGGAGGCGCGCCGACATGGAGGAACTCGGAGAGGCCGCCGATGTCGAGGGGCGCCCCGTTGCGGTAGTCGTCGCGCAGGCCCTTCAGCTCGGCCAGGAGCTCCACATTGGGCCCGAGCGACTGCGGGAGCCAGCCGTCGGCGTAGCGGGCGGCCCGGCGGAGCGCGGCCGGGGAGGAGCCGCCGGCCCAGATGGGGGGTCGGGGAGTCTGCATCGGACGGGGCCTGAGCCCGAGTCCGCCGGCCTTCCATCTCGGGCCGGCCAGCTCGGGGAACTCCTCGGCTAGTCCCTTGGCCAGGCCGACGATGGCCTCGTCGGTGGCCGGTCCCCGATGGTCGAACTCGGGCCCCATCTGGTCGAACTCCTCGGCGACGTGGCCGGCCCCCACGCCGCAGATGACACGGCCACCCGACAGCACGTCGACCGTGGCGAACTCCTTGGCCGCCCGCAGCGGATGCCGCAGCGCGACCACGTAGATGTGGGACAGGAGCCGGATGTCGGTGGTGACCCCGGCCAGCCAGCCGAGAGTGGCGATGGTGTCGTACCAGGTGGTGCTCATGGCACCGGCCAGGCGGTCCGGGATGAAGGTGTGGTCGCAGACGCCGACGTAGAAGAAGCCGGCGGCCTCGCATGCCAGGGTGACCGCGGCCAGCTCGCCGGGCCCGGCCGCCTGCTCCCAGGGCTGGGCGTAGATGGTGGACTGCGACTGGACCGGGAGCTGCATGCCGAACACCGTGCGGTCGGCGGGCAGCACGGTGACCACGTCCGCCGGCGGGGGGATCGGGCGGTTGCTCATCGGATCAGCGTACGCCCCGGCCCGACTCGGCCAACGACTCGGCCAACGACTCGGCCAGGGCGCCCTCGGTCCCGAACTCGGTGGCCAGGACCCGGGCCCGCTTGTAGGCCAGGTGGGCCGGAACCTCCCAGGTGAAGCCCATGCCACCGTGGACCTGGATGCACGATCGCCCGTTGGCGACGGCGGCCTCGTCGGCCAGCAGCTTGGCCCCTGCCACGGCCACCAGGGCGTCACCCACGTCAGGCTGGTCGACCGTCACGGCGGCGGCGTGGACGGCGCAGCGGGCTACTTCGGTGCGTACGGCCATGTCTGCGCACAGGTGCTTGATCGCCTGGAACCCCCCGATCGGGCGGCCGAACTGCCGCCGCTGTTTGGCGTACTCGACGGCCAGCTCCGTGGTCCACGCCGCCATCCCGATCTGGAGCGCAGCGGTGAGCACGGCGCCGTCCCGCCTCCACCAGGCGGCGATCTCCGGTCCGGCCACCGGGGTGCCCTCCGGCAGCTCCGGCACGACCCACACCGGCGTGAGCGGGTCCATCGGCCGCTTCAACCGGGTGGCGTCCAGTGAGGCGGGGTCCACCGAGGCGACCCCGGTGTCCGACAGGAGCAACAGGACGTCCAGGTCCCCCAGGTGCTCGATGATCACCGGGACCACGCCGGCCGCCTCCGGTCGGTCCGGGTCGGGACGTTCGACCAGGCCCGCCACCACCGAACCGTCGTCGGCCCCGTCGATCAACCCGGCGGCGAGGTGGGAGGCCACCAACGGGCCCGGCAGGAGGGCCCGACCCAGCTCCTCGAAGACCAGGGCGGCCTCGGCCAGCCCCAATCCCACGCCTCCGGCCTCCTCGGCCAGGCACAGGTTGAAGACGCCGGCGTCCCCGAGCTGCCGCCACCCGGCCCGGTCGACGACCCGTTCGGTCGATTCGGGCAGTCGCACCTGCTCGAGCGGGAACTGACCGGCGCACAGGCGCCGCACCCCCTCGGCCAGCTCGGCCTGGAACTCGGTCAGTTCGAAGTCCATGTCCCGTCCCTACGTTCGCTGCCGGGTCGGTTCGCGCTCAGCGCCGCCAGTGGACACCGGCTCCTTGGGGAGACCGAGGATCCGCTCGCCGACGATGTTCCGCTGGATCTGCGAGGTGCCTGCGGCGATGGTCAGGGAGATCCCCCGGATCCAGTCCTCCACCATGGTCTCGGCCGGTAGCGGGCCCTCGAGGTCGAGGCCCTCGATGTCGTCGGCGGCGAGCCCGGCCCGTCCGAGCAGCGCCAACGAGAACTCACCGAGCCTCTGCCTCGTCTCGGAGTAGGCCAGCTTGAAGAAGGTGCCGCCCACGCCGGGGATGCCGGTCCGGGCGGCCTGGGAGACGTTGCGCTTGGTGAGTGCCCACAGGGCGTCGAGCTCGGCACGGAGGTGGCCGGCCTGGCGTCGGACTCCGGGGTCCGTCCACGCCCCGGTCCGCTGCGCCAGGGCGACCGCGCTCGACAGCAGCTCGATGGCCTCGAGCAGGTCGCCGACGAAGGCCGTCCCGCGCTCGAAGCTCAAGGTCACCATGGTCACCCTCCACCCGTCGTTCTCCTCCCCGACGCGGTTGGCCACCGGCACCCGCACCTCGTCGAGGAAGATCTCCGCGAACTCGGTGGAACCGGCGATCGTGGTGAGCGGCCGGATCTCGACCCCCGGGGTGTCCATGGTCAGGATCAGCCACGAGATCCCGCGATGGCGGCTGTCGTCGGCCCCGGTCCGGACCAACAGCTCGCAGTAGTCGGCCACCTCGGCGTGGGAGGTCCAGATCTTCGAGCCGGTGACGACGTAGTCGTCGCCGTCCCGGACCCCCCGGGTGCGCAGGGACGCCAGGTCGCTGCCGGCGTCCGGTTCGGAGAACCCCTGGCACCACACCTCGTCACCCTGGAGGATGGGGGGCAGGAAACGACGCCGCTGCTCGGGGGTCCCCTCGGCGATGATGGTCGGGCCGGCGTGGAGCAGGCCCACGAAGTTGACGCCCACGTAGGGCGCCCGGGCCCGCTCGAGCTCCTCTTTGAAGATGAGCTCCTCGACGGGGGACGAGCCGCTACCGCCGCCTTCGACCGGCCAGTCGATGCCGGCGTAGCCGGCGTCGAACAGCAGGCGCTGCCAGTGGGTGTCGTAGGCTCGCCGCCCCGGCCAGTCGTGGGGAGACGGCTTGGGGGGCAGTCCGGGGAGGGTGGTCTCGAGCCAGCTGCGCAGCTCCCCTCGGAACGCCTGTTCCGCGTCGGTGTACCGCAGGTCCACGGGAGGGCGCTCTACGTCCGGGGGATGACGTGACGTCCCTGCGGGGTCACGTGAAGTCGAGGCCGTAGAGCTTGATGGCGTTGCCCCGGAGGATCTTGTACCGCTCGTCGTCGGTGAGGTCCTTCATCTGCTTTTCGGCGATCTGGCGGGTGTGGGGCCAGGTGGAGTCCGAGTGGGGGTAGTCCGACTCGTAGGTGATGTTGTCCACGCCGATCTCGTGGACCGAGCGGAGGCCGTGGGCGTCGTCGAAGAAGCACCCGTAGATCTGCCGGTGGAAGTAGGTGGACGGCGGCTCGGGGACGATGTCCGCCACGCCGCCCCATCCCCGGTTCTCCTCCCAGACCTTGTCGGCCCGCTCGAGGATGTAGGGGATCCACCCGATCTGCCCCTCGGCGTAGGCCAGCTTCAGCTCGGGGAAGCGGACCAGCACTCCCGAGAACATGAAGTCGACCATGGAGAAGGTGGCGTTGGTGTGGGTCAGCGTCGATCCGACGGCCGGTGGCGCGTCCGCCGACGTGGACGGCATCTTCGAGGACGAGCCGATGTGCATGTTGACCACCGTGCCCGTCTCGGCGCAGGCCCGGAAGAAGGGATCCCAGTAGTGACCCGGATCGTGCACCGAGGGCAGCCCGAGGAACGGCGGGATCTCGCTGAAGCACACGGCGCGCACGCCCCGCGCCGCGTTGCGCCGGACCTCCTCGGCGGCCAGCTCGGCGTCCCACAGTGGAACGATGATGAGGGGGATCAGCCTGCCCTTGGCCTCGGGCCCGCACCACTCCTCGACCATCCAGTCGTTGTAGGCCTTGACGCACAGCTGGCCGAGCTCCTTGTCCTCGGCCTCGGTGAAGGTCTGGCCGCAGAACCGAGGGAAGGTGGGAAAGCAGAGCGATGCCTCGAGGTGGTTGAGGTCCATGTCCTCGAGGCGGGGGGGGACCAGGTACGAGCCCGGACGCATGTCCTCGTAGGTGATGCCGCGCATGGTGACCTCGTCGCGGGGCACGCCCACCGCGGAATCGACCCTGAGCAGCGGACGCTTCAGGTCTTCGTAGTACCACCAGTCGGTGGGCACTCCCTCCGAGCCCGGCTTGACCGTGAGCTTGCCGCCGATGAACGTGATCTCGCCCATCGGTGCCCGGACCACCCGTGGGCCGATCTCGTGGTACTTCTTCGGGAGGCGGTCCACCCAGACGTTGGCGGGCTCGACGACGTGGTCGTCGACGGAGATGATCATCGGCAGGTCGGCCATGGGGCGAGTGTACCCCTCGTTCTGACGGTGTGTCAGGTGAGGCGGGCGCCGCCGCTCACACCATGGCGACGCCACCGTTGGGTCGGATCACCTGGCCTGTCATGAAGCGGGAGGCGTCGGAGGCCAGGTAGAGGACGGCAGCGGCGATGTCCTCGGGCTCCCCGATCTTCCGCAAGGGGGTGAACCTGCGCATGGGCCCGATCACCGCCTCCTGCAACTCCTCGTCGACCGTTCCGTCGGGCCGTACGAAGTAGCGCCCGGTCATGGCGGTGAGCACGAACCCCGGGGCCACCGCGTTGACCCGCACCCCCAATTTCCCGATCTCCACAGCCAGCGATTTGGTCATCTGCACGACGCCGGCCTTGCAGATGGCGTAGGTCGCGATGTTGGGGCTGGGAGCGTCGGCGGCTGCCGACGAGGTGTTGATGATGCTGCCCCCCTCGGCCTGGGTGACCATGACCCGGCCTGCGGCCTGGCAGCCGAAGAACACACCCTTGAGGTTCACCGACAGGATCCGGTCGAGGTCCTCCTCGCCGGCTTCGAGGAACGGTCCCTCGACCATGATGCCGGCGATGTTGCACCAGATGTGGATGCCGCCCCGCTCGGCGGCGACCCGCTCGGCGAGGGCATCGACGCCGCTTCTGTCCGAGACGTCGAGGGTCACCCCTTCGCCGGTGCCGCCGGCGGCCGCGATCTGCCGGGCGGTCGCCGCCGCGCCCTCCTCGTTGATGTCCGCACACACGACTGCAGCCCCGGCCCCGGCCAGCGCCAGGGCACTCGCCCTGCCGATGCCACTGCCCGCCCCGGTGACCACGGCGACCTTGCCGTCGACACGGAACGATTCGATGAGCGTGGTGGCTTCCATGGCGGGTCCCTGACCTTTCCGATGCGACTCCGATGCGGACATCGCGGTACCGGCGGCCGTGTGTGGCGGGCGACGGGCCGGATGACCCGAACAGTAGGCCAGCGCGCCGATCGGCCGATGCGTGCGGGAATCACGACGCAGAGGAGGTGCCCGCCCAACCCGCCCCCAGGGCGCTGCCCACGCCGCCGCCCTCGTCGTCGATCGGCGCGCCGGGCCCGGAGGCCATGATGTCCCCCACACCGGGGAGCTGGTCTCCCCCAACCGGCCGCATCGTCGCGGCGATGGCCCTTGTCACCGCCGAGGCAATCCGCTTGTGGCCTTCGTCGCCAGGGTGGATCCCATCGGGGAGGTGCTCATCGCCGACGATCCCCTCGCCCGCCACCAGGGACAGCGCCGTGTCGCCGGACATGATCCGGCTGCGGGTCACCGACTCGATGGTGTGCCGGATGTCGGCGAGTGAGGCGCCGAGTTTGTTGGGCACCTGCTCGGCATCGGGGCGGCGGACCGGGCTGAGGATCACCACCGGCGTGGTCGGATGGCCCAGGCGTATCACGTCGAGGAACCCGTGGAGGTTGGCGGCGACCATGGCGGCACTGTGCGGGGTGCGGCTCCAGCAGCTTGCGCCATAGGCGACGGTGACGACCTCGGCCGTCAGCCCGGCGATGTGCTCGGCCGAGGGGATCTCCCCGCAACCGGCGACGGCGTAGCCGAGGTTGACTACGTCGAGGCCGGCCTTTCGGGCCGTGATGGCCGCCCAGGTGTGGGACGGCCCGGAGGCGACCCACCCCTGGGTGCCGGAGTCGCCGTAGGCGATCCAGCGGGGCAGTGCCGGTGCCGGGACGATCTCGCCCCTCACCGCGGTGAGCGACAGGATCAGTGGATGCATCCCCTCCGGGAGGTAGATGACCGCCGGCTTGTCGGGTGGGTCGGTGCCGAGGGACAGGCGGATCAGCCCGTCGCCGAGCACCGCCTCCTCCTCGCACACCTTCCGGCCGTTGCGCCACACGGAGAAGACGATGCCCGCCCCGTCGCCCCGGTAGCCGAGGTCGCCCGACGTGGTGCGGTAGGCGATGTCGATGGCCCGGGCATCGCCTACCAGCTCGATGCGCACGCCCGCCGGCACGGTGGCCGCGTGCCACAGATCGGACGCGAGCCTGGACGTGTCGGTGGGATCGGCTCGCGGGTAGGGAACCTCGCCTGCGGCCGGATAGGGGGCTCCCCGGATGAACGCCTCGGGTTGGCTCGGACGTGGGGTCACGGCGAGTGTCGCTTCATCCGGCACTCCTGTCAGGGGTTGAATACCACTCTCCGTAGTGGCGTGACCACAATACCACTCATCATGAGATTGGCCACCTGGATCCTCGGATGGCCGGACCGGCCGGTGGGGTCGGCCGCCGCCTGGCCGAACGGAGAGGTCCGCCAGCACGTCTTCGGGTGGGCGCACGACAAAAGTCACAGTTGAACAGGGAGTTCGAGATTGTCACGAAAAGTTCTCGCCATGGCCTTCCCCAAGCGCCGCTTGAGTGCGTACCATGGTCCGGCGTGCCGGTTCTCCGGGCGATCAGGACGTCCACTACATGACGGAGAGTGGTATTCCAGCTGTGTCGGAGCGGAGGTTTCAGATGACTCGACGAACGGTCGGCCGGACCGGCGTGCGCGCCCCGGTACTGCTGGCGCTGTTGGTGATGATCTCGATCGGAGTGCTGGTGGCGCCGGGTACGGCCCGTGCCGCCACCATCGGCCACAGCGTCGGCCCCCACGTGTACCAGGGTGGGGGGGTGATCGGGTTCGGCGACGCGGCTGACCCCGCGGTCCCCGCCGCGCTGCCTTCGGTGATGGTGGCCATGGCGGTCAACCCGGCGTCGACTCCGACGGATGAGGGCTACTGGCTGGCGGGTGCAGACGGGAGCGTCTATCCGGAGGGCAATGCCGCGTCGTACGGATCGCTGACCTCGGTGAGCCTGCAGGCGCCGATTGTCGGGATGGCGTCGACTCCCGACGGCAAGGGCTACTGGCTGACTGCCATCGACGGAGGGGTCTTCGCCTTCGGGGACGCAGCGTTCTACGGCTCGATGGGCGGGGCCCCCCTCAACCAACCCGTCGTCGGGATGGCGCCGACTCGCGACGGCAGGGGCTACTGGCTGGTCGCCGCCGACGGCGGCATCTTCTCCTTCGGTGACGCCGCGTTCCACGGCTCGATGGGCGGGACCCCCCTCAACGCGCCGGTGACCGGGATGGCGGCGACGGGCGACGGCAACGGGTACTGGCTGGTCGCGTCCGACGGCGGGATGTTCGCCTTCGGCGATGCGCCCTTCTACGGCTCGATGGGCGGGCAGCCGCTCAACGACCCGGTCGTGGCAATGGTGGCGACCCCGTCGGGCGGCGGCTACCTGCTGGTGGCCACGGACGGAGGTATCTTCCGGTTCGGCAGTGCCCCGTTCTACGGCTCGCTGGGGGCCGGCTACGGCGGCAATCCGGCAGACGTCCCACCCGTGGCCGGCATCGCGTTCACCCCCGATGCACTCGGGTACTGGCTGCTCGAACCCGACGGATGGTCCTACTCGTTCTCCAACCCGCCGGACCCCTCGCCCTCGGGTACGGCGGCGGCCATCGTGTCCATCGCCAACAGCCAGGTGAACAGCGACCCGGACCGCGGGAACTTCTGCAACCCCTACGGGCCCTGCGAGGCGTGGTGCGCCCTGTTCGCCACCTGGGTGTGGCAGCAGGCCGGCATCCCCATCCCCTCGTACCCCTTCACCGGCAACATCTACGACTGGGCCGCGGCCCACGGGCAGGTGCTTCCACCCACCGCCAGGCCGCTGCCGGGCGATGCCGTCCTGTACGGGACCGGGCCGTCCTCCACCTCCACGTCCCTCCACGTCGGGCTGGTCGTGCAGACCTGGCCGGATGGCGCCATCGTCACCATCGAGGGGGATGCCGGGCCGGCACCGACCGGCTCACTGGCGGTGATCATCAACGGGCCCTACCTGCCCTCGCGATCGGCGATCTACAACGGGATGCCGATCTACGCCTTCGCCCAGCCCTGATCCGACCGGACCGGGTGGGGTGATCGGCCATGCGGGTGTTGATGCCGTTGCCGGATCGTGACTTCGACACCACCGAGGTAGCGGTGCCGTGGAAACTGCTCATGGAGTCGGGGCACACCGTCACGTTCGCCACGGAGGAGGGTGGCCGGGCGCCCGCATGTGACCCGCGCCTCTTGGACGGGGTGATCTTCGGCCTCCTCGGGGCCGAGCCGGAGCCGATCGAGTTCTACCGCGCGCTGGCCGGATCACCCGAGTTCGTCGAACCGATCAGCTGGCGGTCCGCGGATGTCGGCGCCTTCGACGGACTGCTGCTGCCCGGTGGGCACGCGCCGGGGATGCGCCAGTACCTCGGGTCATCGGAGCTGCATCGCCAGGTGGCCGCCTTCTGGTCTCTGGGCCGTCCGGTGGGTGCGATCTGCCACGGGGTGCTCGTGCTCGCCCGCAGCGAGGATCCCGAGACGGGACGAAGCGTTCTGGCGGACCGGCGGACGACCTGCCTGCCCAAGTACATGGAGCGGGGCGGGTACGTGGCGACGGCATGGCGGCTCGGGCGGTACTACCGCACCTATCCGGCCTACGTCGAGGACGAGGTCCGCGCCGTGCTCGACGACCCGGGCCGACTCGAGATCGGGCCCCGGACAGTGCGGCGGGGGACCCGCACCGATGACCGGCACGCCTTCGTCGTCGAGGACCGCAACTATGTCTCCGCCCGCTGGCCCGGGGACAGCTACCTGTTCGCCCGGCGGTTCGAGACACTCCTGGCCGAGGCCTGATCGCAGCTTCCGGTGCGGGACGCTCATGCGGTAGCCAGCAGGGAGGCGAGCACCCGCCGGCGGTGCTCGGCCGCCGAGCCCCACGCCTCGGACAGCGCCCAGGCCCGCTTGAGGAAGAGGTGCAGGTCGCACTCCCAGGTGTAGCCGATGGCGCCGTGGACCTGCAGCGACACCCGGGCCGCCTCCGCTGCAGCGTCGGAGGCGCACGCCTTGGCCGCCGACGCTGACCTCGACGCATACGGCGCGCCCAGGTCGAGCGCCCATGCCGCGCCGTAGACCAGGGGACGCGCGAACTCCAGCTTCACCTGTGCGCCGGCCAACAGGTGCTTGACCGCCTGAAAGGCGCCGATCGGCCTGCCGAACTGCTTGCGCTCCTTGGCGTAGTCGGCAGCCATGACGATCATCCGGTCGGTCACCCCGAGCAGCTCGGCCGCGGTCGCCACCGCGGCCCGGTCCAAGGTGGAGCGGATGGTCGATGCGGCCCGCGACCCCGAGGCCAGCCGGGTTTCGGCAGTGGGCTCCCAGGTGACCGCACCCAGCCGCCGGGTCGGGTCGAGGGAGGTGATCGGCGTGACCTCGGCGGCGCCCGCTTCCACGACGTGGACCTCCGGGCCGTCCTCCGGCCCCGGAGTGGTGAGCACCAACAAGTCAGCCCCGACGGCCCCGGCGACGGGTGCGGGGGACCCTGGCGGCGGGCCCACGGCGGCGGTGATCGAACCGGCGGCGATCTCCTCCAGCCACGACCGCAAGCGGGTGGCGCCAGCGGCCCCGGCGCCCTCGAGGTCGCCCAGCAGCGGTGCCGCCAGAGCGGACGTGGCCACCAGCGGCTCGGGGAGGGCCACCCGGCCGGCCTCTTCGAGGAGCAGCACCAGGTCGAGGAGGCCGAGCCCCAGCCCGCCGTAGGTTTCGGGCACCGACAGGCCGACCACGCCGAGCTCGGCCAGCGTGGCCCAGCGGGCCGTGCGTGCCGCGGGGGCGGCGAAGGCGGCGCGCAGGTCGTCGGTGGTGCACTCCCTGGCCAGTACCTGGCGCACCGTGTCCCGGAACTCGATCTGCTGACCGGTGAATGCGAAGTGCACGGCCGTCCCGCCGGTCCTCAGCCGCGGGGCAGCCCGAGCATGCGCTCGGCCACCACGTTGCGTTGGATCTCGTTGGTGCCGGCGTAGATGGGACCGGCCAGCGCGAAGAGGTACCCGTCGAGCCACGGTGCGTCGGCCCCCCCGCCGTGCAGCTCGGCTGCGGGGCCCAGCAGGGCCAGGGCCGCCCGGTGGATGGCGAGGTCCGTCTCCGACCAGTGGATCTTGTTGGCACTGGCCTCGGATCCCACCGATCCCCCTTCCAGCACCCGGGTGGCGGTCCACAGCGTGTGGAGCCGGTAGGCCTCGGCGTCGATCCAGGCCTGGGCCACGGCGTCGGCGGTGAGCACCGCCCGCTCCGGGTCGAGCGCGAGTCGTCTTGCATAGAGCGCCACCAGTCGGGCAACGGCCTCGCTGTAGCGCGCCGGGCTGCGGAGGCTGAGGCCGCGTTCGGAACCGGCGGTGGCCATGGCCACGTTCCATCCCCGCCCCACGCCTCCGAGGACCAGGGAGTCGGGGACGAACACCTCTTCGAAGAAGAGCTCCGCGAATCCGGTCTCCCCGTCGATCTGGGGGATGGGCCGCACGGTAACCCCCGGGGAGTCCATCTCGACGAGGAAGTAGGTGAGTCCCCGATGGCGCTCCGCCTCGGGGTCGGTCCGGAACAGGCCGAAGCACCACTCGGCGAACGCCCCACGCGAGGCCCACGTCTTCTGTCCGGTCAACACCCAGCCGTCGTCGGATTCCGCCCGCCCGGCCCGGCTGCGGATGCCGGCCAGGTCGCTGCCGGCATCCGGTTCGGACCAGCCCTGGCACCAGATCTCCTCGCCCGAGGCCATCGGCGGGAGGAACCTGGCCTTCTGCTCGTCGGTCCCGAACTCGAACAGGGTGGGCGCCAACAGGAAGATCCCGTTCTGGCTGACCCGCAGGGGGGCCTGGGCCCGCCAGTACTCCTCCTCGAAGATCAGCCATTCGAGGATGCCCACTCCGCGACCGCCGTACTCCTCGGGCCACGACACCACCGACCACCGATCGGCGAACATGGTCCGCTCCCACGCCCGGTGGGCCTCGAACCCCTCGGCGGTGTCGAGGGACGGAAGAGAATGCGGCGAAGGTGCGTGGGCGGACAACCACGAACGCGCCTCCTCGCGGAACGCCTCCTGGGCGTCGGTGTAGCGCAGGTCCATCGGAGTGTCCATGGTCGGGTCCATCGGCTCGAGGGTGTCCGGGGAAATCTGACACACCACCAGATTTCCGGCAACCACGGCCAATAGGTCACAATGGCGGGATGCCCAACGCCGTGATCGTCGACGTGGTTCGCACCCCGGTGGGAAAGAAGAACGGCCGGCTGTCGGGCTGGCACGCCGTCGACCTTGCGGCTCAACCGCTCCGGTCGCTGATCGAACGGAACGACCTCGACCCGGCCCTGGTGGAGGACGTGATCTACGGGTGCACCATGACGGTGGGGGAGCAGGCGATGAACATCGGACGCAACGCCGCCCTTGCCGCCGGCTTTCCCGACACCGTGCCCGGGACGACAGTCGACCGGCAGTGCGGCTCGGCCCAGCAGGCGGTCCACTTCGCCGCCCAGGCGGTCATGTCGGGGGCGATGGACATTGTCATCGGCGGCGGTGTCGAAGCCATGAGCCGGGTGCCCATCGGGTCCACCACGGAGCCCGGTCCCGGCGAGGCATACGGCCCCACGGTGCAGGCCCGGTTCGACCTCATCCACCAGGGACTGTGCGCAGAGGAGATCGCCCGCCGCTGGGGGATCGGCCGCCAGGAGATGGACCGGTTCGCACTCCGCTCCCACGAGCGGGCAGCTACCGCCATCGCCGAGGGCCGGTTCGACAATGAGATCGTTCCGCTGGCCACCCGGCGTGCGCGCCTCGAGGACAGGGTGGCGGTGGCCGGCAGTGACGAGGGCGACCCTGCCGGCGAGGGCATGCTGTCCTTCGACGAAGGAGTCCGGGCCGACTCCACCTACGAGAAGTTGGCGTCGTTGGCGCCGTGCTTCGTGGAGGACGGCCTGGTGACGGCGGCCACCTCCTCGCAGATCTCCGACGGTGCGGCAGCCGTGCTGATCATGTCCGAGGAGCGGGCCGGGCAACTCGGGCTGCGACCCCGGGCCCGGTTCCACACCTTCGCGGTGGCGGCCGACGACCCGGTGATCATGCTCACCGCCCCGATCCCCGCCACCACCCGCGTACTCGAGAAGTCGAAGCTCTCCCTCGACGACATCGGTGTGGTCGAGATCAACGAGGCGTTCGCCTCGGTGGTGCTGGCGTGGGAGAAGGAGCACCATCCCGACATGGGCAGGGTCAACGTCAACGGCGGCGCCATAGCCATCGGGCACCCCACCGGCGGGTCGGGAGCGCGGCTGATGGCCACACTGCTCAACGAGATGGAGCGGGTCGGGGCCCGCTACGGGCTCCAGACCATGTGCGAGGGCGGGGGCCAGGCCAACGCCACCATCATCGAGCGGCTGGGGTAGGTCGGCCGGGCTCGGCGCGCAGTGGGGATCCCTACTCGGGGTCCGACTGCGGGCTCGTTGCCGCCCGCTTCTTGAAGTCGACGTGGTCAGCACGGGTCGGGCGTGACATCAGGTACCCCTGGTAGAGGTCGCAGCCGAGCTCGGCGACCCGCTGCAGTTGGATCGGCGTCTCGACGCCCTCGGCCAGCACGACGAGGTCGAGGGCCTTGGAAAGCTGCACGATGGCGGCGACGATCGCCTCGTCGGTCTCGAGGATGCCCAGGCCGTCCACGAAGGACTTGTCGATCTTGAGGATCTTGACGGGCAGGTTCTTGAGCCGGGCGAGGGACGACGTGCCGGTGCCGAAGTCGTCGATGGCCAATCCGACGCCCATCCCGTGGATGCCGCCGAGCGTGGCGATGGTTGCCGACGTCTCGCTCATCAACATGCTCTCGGTGACTTCGAGCACGAGGGCCTCGGGCGGGAGGCCCGAGTCGGCCAGCGCCGCGGCGATGGTGTCCAGCAGGTCGGCGTCGTTCAGCTGGTGGGCGGAGAGGTTGACGGTGACGTAGGCATTCTCCGCACCGGGCAGTTCCCGCCGCCACTTGGCCATGGTCTGGCAGGCCTCGCGCAGGACCCAACGGCCGAGCGAGAAGATGAGGTCGGTCTCCTCGGCGAAGGGGATGAACTCCATCGGGCCCAGCAGTCCACGGGACGGGTGGTGCCAACGGACCAGTGCCTCCATCGCCACGATGCGGTCGTCGGCCACCGAGGCGATCGGCTGGTAGTGGACGGCCAACTCGTCGTGGTCGATCGAATGGCGAAGATCGTCGTAGATCTCGAGTCGGGCCACCGACTTGGCCCGGAGTGACTCGTCGAACACCTCGACCCTCGAGCGCCCCTTGTTCTTGGCCTGGAACATGGCCACGTCGGCCTGCTGCAGGATGTCCTGGGCGGTCTGCCGTCCCCGCATCACGAAGGAGACGCCCACGCTGCAGGTCACCACCACGCTCCGCCCGGTGGAGAGCTGGACGGGCCCGGCCAGCAGCCTCGAGTACTCGGTGGCCAGGCTGACGGCCACCTGGACGTCGTGGATGTTGCGGCACAACACGACGAACTCGTCTCCCGAGAACCGGCTGACGACATCGCCGCCCCGCACCGCTGACTTGAACCGTTGGGCTAAGGCGAGCAGCACCTCGTCTCCACTGGCGTGGCCGAACGAGTCGTTGACCAGCTTGAAGCGGTCGAGGTCGATGAAGAGCACCGCCAGATTGGTCTCCCGCTGCATCGAAATGAGCAGTTCCCGTTCGAGCTCGTCGCTGAACAGCGACCGATTGCCAAGCCCGGTCAGCGAGTCGTGGTAGGCGAGCCAGCTGAGCTGGGCCTCGGCCGCTTTGCGGTCGGTGACGTCGGTGAAGGAGCAGACCACCATGGGGGAGTCGTCCTGGCCGGAGCCGGACAGGAGCCGCGAGCTGAGCGACAACCACTGCCGCCGCCCGTTCCCGTCGGTGACCCCGATGATCACGTCGTCCAGCGACTCGTTGGTGGCCAGCGTCTGCTCGTGGGGGAACATGTCGGCGGACAGCGGCTGCCCGTCCGCATTGATGGCGATCGACGACCCCGTGAAGATCTGGTGGCCGCTAGCGGATTCGAGGCGATCGCCGAGGATCCGGGTGGCGGCCTCGTTGAGTGCGGAGATGTTCCCCGACTCGTCGAAGAGCACGATCCCTTCGCTCAGCGAGGCCACGACCGCCTCGTACCGCTCTTCGGCCGCCCGGCGGCCGGCCTCGGCCTGGCGGGCGTCGGTGAGCTCGGTGCACACGACGACCCAGCCTGAGGGCTGGGTGTCGTCGTCGATCAGTGGGTCGATCGAGACGAGGACGTCGACCTCGGAGCCGTCCTTGCGGTGGTGGGTCCGCTGGCCCCGCTCGAGGACGGCGGCGCTGTCGGTCCGGTTGGCGGTGACGACGGCCCCGATGGACAGGCCGGTCACTTCATCCTCACGCCAGCCGTAGATGGCCTGGGCGGCCTCGTTCCAGCTCTCGATCCTCCCGTCGGCGTCGATACCGATGATGGCGTCGGAGACGTGGGCGACCAGGCTGGCCCGGTAGCGGTTGGCCGCTTCGGCGGAGCGCCGCTCCGAGGTGTCACGGGCGATGACCTGGTAGGCGGGCTCGCCGTTCCAGCTGGTGCGGACGCTGGTGACCTCCATGACGGTGATGCTGCCGTCGAACGACATGATCCGCGCCTCGCCGTGCTCGAAGAACTGACCGTCCTCCGTGAGCTGGGCCAGGCGTTCGGCCATCTCGGGGATGTCGTTGGGGTGGACGATCTCGGAGACGGGCATGCCGTAGTGCTCGGCCAGCGCCTGGCTGTAGTCCTTCTCCTCCGAGCCCGAGAACATCAGCTTCACCGCGGCGCGGTTGCCGTACACCAGCCGTCCGTTCTGGTGGACGCACACCACGTCGGGAGAGACCTCGGTCAGCAGCCGGTAGCGCTCCACCAGGTCGCCGAGCTCGCGCTCGAACTTCTGCTGGGCGGTGACGTCGATCACCACGCCGGTGTAGAAGTGCTGGATCCGGCCGATGCGGTCTCCGGGATCGTCGTCGGGGATGGCCAGCGGCGAGGCCCGGACCACCACGAGGTGGTCGGTCCCGTCGGGGCAGGTCACCACCATGTGGAGGTCGAACTCGGCAAAGGGCGTACCGGCGCGGATGGGAGCCAGGATGGGAGCCAGGATGGACTCGCCGACCTCGGTGACGTCCCCGAACTCCAACCGGGTGACGGACGGCTCGCTGGGCCCGCCGGCCTCCGCGGAGCGGACACCGTCCGTCGCGCCCATGAGGGATCCGCGGTGCACGCTGAAGCCGCGTATGCCGGGTGCGAAGCCGAACAGCTCCTCGATCGGGTACGACCAGTAGACCGCATCGTATTGGCTGTCGTACACCCAGGTGACGGTCTGGAGTCCCTCGCTGGTGAGGTCGACCTCCTGGGACAGCTCGAAGGCGTGGTCGCCGAAGACCGAATCGCCACGCTCGACCCGATCGAACGACACCGCGTGCCTTCGACCGCCGTAGCTGCTTGCCGTGGCCATAGGCCCTAGATATCGGCCAATTAGCTGCCGGGCTTTAGCGCCGGCCTGCAACGGGCCCCGGCTCAGTTTTCAGGCTCTCCGAGGACGATTACCGAGTTGTAACCGCCCATGCCGATGGACGACTTCACCATCAGACCGGGCAGGCGTGGCGTGAGCCCGTTGAGCAGCCGCGGATGGCCCGGGGCCACCTGGGGCGGCGACGGGATGAACCCGGTCTGAAAGGCGTAGATCGTAGCCAGGATCTCCACGGCGGATGCCGCAGCCTGGCAGTGCCCGACCAGCGGCTTGATCGAGAAGATGCCGCGTGCCTGGGGGAACAGTTCGTCGAGCACCCGGGCCTCGGCCGCATCGCACTGGGCGGTGCCCGGACCGTGGGCGTTCAGGTAGGCCACCTCCGACGGGTCGGCGCCCGATGCGGTCAGCGCCTCGCGGAAGCAGCGGAACACCTCGTGCAGGTCGGGCGCCATCGCCACTGCGTTGTACCCGTCCATGGTCATCGCACCGCCGAGGACCGAGGCATAGGCACCGCGGTCGTCGTTCGAGAGGACCATGGCCACTGCCGCCTCGCCCCCGACGAAGCCGCGGCTGCCCTCCTGGAAGGGCCGGCAGGCATCGAACGGTGGGGAGTCGATCACAGCCACGCCCACGTCGGCGAAGCCACGGAGGTTCTCGGCCAGCCCGGACAGGTCGGTGGCGAGCAGGATCACATCGGAGGCGATGCCGGAGTCGAGCCACGACTTGGCGGTGATCACCCCGGCGTTGCCGGAGGCACACATGGCCGACACCGACATGGCCGGGCCGTGGAAGTCGTTCTCCTTCATGAGCATGCAGATGACCGTGGAGGGCATCATGTTGACCCACTGGCGGGCGCGTACGCGTTTGGCTGTCGACCGGTGGAACTCGCTCCACATCTCCACGTCTCCGAGGACCAGGCTGTGGATCACCCCGACCACAGGGCCCGGCTTCCATCCCCGTTCGAGGGCGTCGGTGATCGCTTCACGGGCGGCGAAGCGGAGCGCCTGCATGAAGCGGCTCGGGCCGTCACGTCGGTCGCCTTCCGCGGAGATGGTGGAGATGTAGGCATAGCCGCCGTCGACGAAGTCCTCGGGGACCTCGGTGCGCTTCACCGCGCTCTCCCCGAGCAGAAAGCCGTCCCACATGTGCTTGGTGCCCCATCCGTAACCGGTAACCGCCCCAACGCCGGTGATGCTCATGGGCGTATCGCGGCCGGCTTTGGGGGTTGGCGAGTCAGATGACGATGACCGGACTGCGTCAGACATCAGACCTCCTCGAGGTCACGTTGCCCGGGAATTCCCCCACCTTGTGGGCGGGTAATAAGTAATTCCGGGCTTGGGTTGGCAGGCTCTTTGGCTGTAATTCTTGGGAATCGCTTAGTGATGCTTATTGGCTGGTCTGGCCCTGACCGCTTGTCGAGCGGGTCACCAGTATCGCTCACTCCCATGCCGGGCACAATGGCGGAGTGCATTTTTTCAATCGGCGATTGTCATTGACAGCCGGCCGGACAAATCATTGGCGTTGGACGGACGCCGGCAGCCGGTCGGGCGAGCCTCCGGGTGGACGGCGCCCTCAGGCCTCGGATGCCGCCCCGAACCGATCGAGCACTCCCGTCGCCTCGCTGATGATCCGTTCGATCAACTGCGCGACGGTGGGGAGCTCGCCGATCTCCCCCACGACCTGACCGGTCGGCAGAACGCCCGCGTCGGTGCGGCCGTCGACGAGCGCGGCCTTGGTCATCATCGGCGCATTGGCGGCCATCATCACCTGTGGCCACGAGAGGTCGTTGCCCCGCTTCATGGCCCGCCCCTCCTTCACCAGGGCGACCAGCGTCGTGTCCGACTGGCGGCGGAAGGCGTGGGCATTGGCCAGCGCCCGCGGCATGTTGCGCAGCCAGCTCGACCTCTCGAGGTGGTCGACCAGCTCGGTGCGGATGACCCGTTGGGGAGCGCCATCGACCGCAGTGGAGACCACCGTGCCGGTGACGGGCGTCTGGAGGTAGACCCTCTTCACCTCGTCGGGGACGCGACTCTCCTGGGTGAGGAGGAAACGAGTGCCCATGGCGATCCCCACGGCCCCGTAGGCCAGCGCCGCCACCAGCCCCCGCCCGTCGAAGAACCCCCCGGCGGCCACCACGGCAACCGTGTCGCCCACTGCGTCGACGACGCCCGGCGTGAGCAGCGAGGTGGGCACCGAGCCGGTGTGCCCGCCGCCCTCGCCCCCTTGGGCGATGACCGCATCGACGCCCCACCCCGCCACCTTCTCTGCATGGCGCCGGGCCCCGATGGTCGGCATCACCACCAGGCCGGCGTCACGGCACCGGGCGATGAGATCGGGGCTCGGGGCCTGGGCGAAGCTGGCCACCTTCACCCCGTTGTCGAACATGAGCGCCACCCGGTCCCCGACGTCGGCGACGTCGGTCCGCAGGTTGACGCCGAACGGGCGGTCGGTGCGCGAGCGCACCTCCGCGATGGCGGCGGCCAGCTCGGGACAGGTCATGGTGGCCGAGGCCAGGATGCCCAGTCCGCCGGCTTCGGCGGTGGCGGCAACCAGGCGCGGACCGGCCACCCACCCCATGCCGGTCTGGACGATCGGATAGCGGACGCCGACCAGATCACAGAAGCGGGTCTGCAGGGCGGGGTGCGCCCTCGGGCCGTGGGCCGACCCCGGCAGACCGCCCGGACGGTACGCGCTCATCCCCGCACCTCCCGGTCGCGGAGCCCCCGGGGGTCGATAACGGTGCGGATCAAATCCAACTCGGCCGGGGTCGGCGTGCGGGTGTGCGGTACGTCGGGGGGCACCACCAACTCGAACCCGGTGGCCTCCACGACGTCGTCGACCGTGACCCCGGGATGGACGGATCGGATGCGCATCACCCGGTCGGGTGTTTCGAAGTCGAACACGCCGAGGTTGGAGACCACGCGGCGGATCTCGTGGTAGCGGCCGGCCGCCGGGCCCGCCGCTGCCGCCCGGGCGTAGCCCACACCCGACACCACGTCGACCTGTTCGACGAACGACCGGGTCGAATGGTTCGGCACCCAGTAGCTGGTCGAATGGTTGACGGTGTTGCCGGGGGCGCCCCGCACGCCCACCAGTTGGACCTTGGGACGTGCCCAGTCACCGATGGCGCTGATGTTCTGATTACCCGTGCGGTCGATCTGGGAGGCCATCATGATGAGGTTGCGGCGACCCGACCACACGACGTCGAACACCTTCCGGTAGGGCATATGCGACTCGAGGACCAGGCTTGACGGAGGTGCGCCGAGGGAAGGGGTGCCGTTCACCAGCGCGGCGTCCCCGTCGGTGAGCACCAGGTCGGGGGCGAACGTCATCCGGGCCAGTCGGGCCCCCAGGGCCGGAGCCGTGCCGAATGCACTGGCCATCACTTCGCCGTCCCCCCGGAATACCTCGGCACAGGCAGTGGCGCAGAACTCCGCCCGGCTGACGCCGGGGGAGTCGGCAGCCGCCGGTGCCCCGATCACTTCGCACCTCCCATGGGCGACGCAGCGCGCTCCGCCGCCGCGACCCGGGTGGCGGCCTGGTAGCCGGCTTCGTCCAAGGCCAGGTACCGCTCCTCGAAGGCGGACCACCCGTCGGGGTCGGAAGCCGCCGCCACATAGGCCCGTTGGAACTCCTCGTCGCGCGCGTAGTCCGGGACGCAGGCGGTGAAGTGGGCCCCACCCGGCGTCTCCACCACACCGTCGGTCAGCAGCCGGCTGATGCACATGGTCTGCAAGGGGCCCTCCGAGACGAACTGCTCGGTGTCGATGATCCGTTCGGTGGTGACGAAGCGGCGGTCGGCAGCCCCCAGGAACAGCTCGTCGAAGAAGGGATCGGGTCCGAGTATCTGGCCGGAGCCCGAGGAGTCGGCCCGGTTGACGTGGACGACCGCGGCGTCGAGATGCAGCGCCGGCATCGCCACCAACTCCTCGGCGTCCTCGTAGGGGGAGGTGACGGTCCGCAACGACGGGTTGACCCGCATGACGTCGGACCCGAGGCCGGCCCTGGTGGGCAGGAACGGCACCCGCTGGGACGCAGCGAGCAGGCCGAGGTAGAACATGCCCTCGTCGATCTCCATGGCCTCGACCGCACCCGTCTGGCGGGCCACCTTGAAGTGGGGGTCGGTGGGAATGGAGTCGAGGGTCACGAAGCCGAAGACCACCTTGACCACCTTGCCGGCTGCGCACAGCAGACCGACGTCCGGCCCCCCGTAGGACACCACGGTCAGGTCGCTCAGATCGGACCGGAGGATGGCACGGACCGCGGCCATCGGCTTGCGCCGCGATCCCCAGCCACCGATGCCGATGGTCATCCCGCTGTGCAATTCGCCCGTCAGGTCTTCGAGCGACAGCCGTTTGTCAGCCATGAGCCGCCACCGCCCGGTGTGGGATGTCCATTGTCGGTCCGCTCCTCTGGTCCCTCTGCCTCTTGTCCGGTCGGCCCTGTGCCCGGTCGGCCTCGCGTGCCGACCGACGACGTGGCCTACCTCGTGGTGTCCGCGTCACGCTTCTCGACGAATGCGGCCCGCTGCTCGTCGGCCACGCCTGCCACGTGGAGCTCGTAGGTGAACCCCTGTTCGAAGCGGTAGCTGCTTTTCACGTCGACCGGGTCGATAGCGTTGAGCGACTCCTTCGCCCGCCGGATGATGGTGGGGCTCTTGGTGGCGATGTCCGCCGCCACCCCGTAGGCAGCGTCGACCAGCTGGTCGCGCGGGACGACGCGTAGTACCGAGCCGTAGTCGTGGAGCTCGGCCGCCGTTGCCGGCTGCGCCGTGTAGACCATCGAGCGCATCCGGTGCTGGGGGACGAGACGCGACAGATGGGTGGCCGCGCCGAGCGCACCGCGGTCGACCTCGGGAAGCCCGAACGTTGCGTCCTCGGACGCCACGACGATGTCGGCGTTGCCGGCGATGCCCACTCCGCCCCCGAGGCAGAACCCGTGCACGGCGGCGATGACGGGAACCTCGCACTCGTAGACGGCTGCGAATGCCGCGTAGCAGCCGCGGTTGGCGCCGATCAGGGCCTGGTCGCCTACGGCCTGGATCTCCTTGATGTCCACGCCGGCGCAGAACCCGCGCCCTTCGGCCCGGACGATCACCACCCGGTTGTCCGGGACCCGACCGGCCGCGACGACCGCGTCGGCGAGTGCGAACCAGCCTGCGACGTCCAGGGCGTTGACGGGCGGATGGTCGATGACCACCTCGGCGATGCCTGGGAGCTTCTGGAGGGACGATATGGGCATGACCGGCTCCGGGAGGTTCGGAGGCGTGGGCCCGGGACCGTCTGCCGCCCGGGAGTCCCGGGGATCGCGGATGGGTACGCGGGCACGCGCTCAGCGTGATCTGATACAGCGTCAGGACAGTACCAGTCGAGGACAGGGGGAACGCTGTGGCCGCATCCGAGAGCACTGGCCGAACCGGCGTGTTCGACGGCCGCGGCCGCGTGGTGGTGGTGACCGGGGGGGCCCGGGGCATCGGTCGCGGGATCGCGGAGGGCTTCCTGGCCACCGGCGCCGAGGTCGTGGTGTGTGGCCGGACCGACGTTCCCGAGAAGGGACTGCCGGCGGCGACCGATCCGAACGGGGGGTCGCGGCGGGCGGTCTTCGTTGCCGCCGACCTCCGCGACGCCGAGCAGGCCGCGTCGGTGATCGCGGCAGCTCTGGACCGTTTCGGACGGGTCGACACCCTGATCAACAACGCCGGCGGCTCGCCGCGGGCCGAGGCAGCGGTGGCCTCTTCGCGGTTTTCCGCCTCGATCGTGGCCCTCAATCTGCTGGCGCCCCTCTACTGTGCCCAGGCGGCCAACGCGGTCATGCAGGCCCAGGACGACGGTGGGACGATCGTCAACATCGCCTCGGTGAGCGGGCTTCGGCCTTCGCCGGGAACCGCCGCCTACGGGGCGGCCAAGGCGGGGCTCATCAACCTGACCCAGTCGCTGGCCATCGAATGGGCCCCCAAGGTCCGGGTGAACTGCCTGAGTGCCGGTCTGGTCGCCACCGAGGCCGCGAACGATCACTACGGGGGGCCCGACGGGATGGCCGAGGTGGCCGCCACCGTGCCCCTCGGGCGATTCGGCACGCCGGCGGACATGGCCGGCCTCTGCCTCTTTCTGGCGTCGCCGCTGGCCGGGTACGTGACAGGGGCCAACCTGGTGGCCCACGGTGGAGGGGAGCGGCCTGCTTTCCTGACCGCAGTCGAGCGGGCAACCGGGGGATCTCCCCGCGGGCAGCGGTGAGCTCCGCCTGCCCGTGGCGGGCCGCCACTCCTCCGCACCCGAGGGCGGCCGTCCGGGGCCCGTTTCGGCCGGTCGGGTGGCAAAATGCCTCAAGTGGGCGCCTGGGGCGTCCGATATTTCCGGTGTGATCCGTGAAATGCGAACCGTTCCCGAGCGGGGCGGTAGTTCCCCTGTCGACCCGGGGGTGGTCGGGCCGTGGTGACCGACACCGAGTCGACGTTCGCGCTGGTGGGCGCGCCCTATCTCGAGTACCTCCCGGTGGTCGACCTCTCCTCCGGTCGCCTGTTGGGCATGGAGGCGCTGGTCCGGTGGCTGCATCCCTCCCGAGGGCTCATCTCCCCCGATCAGCTGATTCCGGATGCAGAGGCCAGCGGTGACATCGTGCCGCTCACCCGGTGGGTGCTGATGGAGGCGTGCGAGCAGGCCCACCGGTGGTCATCGAGCATCCAGCTGGGGGTGAACTGCACGGTCGAGGGCCTGCGCCGGGGTGAGGTGTCCAAGGCGGTCGCCGCCGCGCTCGAGCAGACGGGATTCCGAAGCGGGCAACTCACCCTCGAGGTGACCGAGGACGCCATCGTGGACTCCTCGGCAGCTGCCGACCTGGGCGCGCTGTCGCAGATGGGCGTGCAGCTCTCGGTGGACGATGTCGGCACCAACTGGTCCTCGTTCGAGCCGTTCAAGAACCACTCGATCGGCACCGTGAAGATCGACGGCTCCTTCATCGCCGGGCTCGAGCCGGTACAGGGCATCAACCGCCTGGTGGTCGAGACGGTGATCCACATGGCGCACTCACTGGGCATGTCGGCCATCGTCGAGTGCGTGGAGACCTTGGGCCAGGTACAGATCGTGCGCGCTTTCGACGCGGACGCCGCGCAGGGGTTCTTCTTCGCCCCGCCGATGTCGAGCGACGACGCCGCCGCCTTCGCCGCCGGGCCGGAGATCCCGCAGTTCTCCCGGACCGAGGTCCGGACGCTGGTTGCGCCTTCGGACCACTCCATCGACCTCGGCTTCAGGACCGAGCCGACGCCTGCCGGTTCGGTGGAGGACGAAGCCACCGACGTCGGTTCCGACGAGGTCGTGGGTGATGCGTGGACCGGGGCCATCGGGGGCAGCACTGCCTTCGGTGGTGCGTCCAGGGAGGATGGACACACACCAGGGGTGACGAACGGGAGACCCGCTCCGACACCCCCGGTGCGGGCGGCAGCCGCCGTGCCCGAAGACCCGCCCCGGGGCCGAGCGCCCCTCCCGCAGCCTGCCGAGGGCGGCGAGCAGAAGGCCTGACGACCGCCCCATTTCGGGCAGGAGTGGTCGCTTCTCGCAATTTGGCGATATACCTCTGGCCGTGAAACTCGCTGTTGTCAAAGAGTCGCGGCCGGGAGAGCATCGGGTGGCGATCGTGCCGGAAGTGGCCTCGAGACTGGCCAAGATCGGGGTCGACGTCGTGGTGGAGTCCGGGGCGGGGGCCGATGCCCGCTTCACCGACGAGGCCTTCCGCCAGGCGGGTGCCACCGTCGTACCCGATGCAGCCTCGGCGCTCAGCGGCGCCTCGGTCGTGGCCCGGGTCAACCCCCCCACGCCCGAGGAGGCGGCCGACCTGCCGCAGGGTGTCTCGGTGATCAGTTTCCTGCAGCCGGTGGCCTCGGCGGACACGGTGAGGGCGCTGGCTGCGAGGGGGGCCACTGTCTACAGCCTCGATCTCCTCCCGCGCATCAGCCGGGCGCAATCGATGGACGCGCTGTCGTCGCAGGCAACGGTGTCCGGCTACCGCGCCGGGCTCTCGGCTGCGGAGCATCTGGCCAAGTTCTTCCCGATGTTCATGACCGCGGCGGGCACCGTGCCGCCGGCCAAGGTGCTGGTGATGGGCGCCGGTGTTGCGGGCCTGCAGGCCATCGCCACGGCACGGCGGCTCGGGGCCGTGGTGCGCGCCTACGACGTGCGGGCGGCGGCGAAAGAAGAGGTGCAGAGCCTCGGAGCCAAATTCGTCGAGCTCGGACTCGAGACCCAGGAGGGTGCGGGAGGGTACGCCAAGGAGCAGTCGGCGGAGTACCTGGCCAGGCAGCAGGAGCTGCTGACCGCCGAGGTGGCTGCGGCCGATGTGGTCATCACCACCGCGCAGATCCCCGGGCGCAAGGCCCCGCTGCTGGTCACCGCAGCGATGGTGGAGGGCATGTCGGAAGGGTCGGTCATCATCGACATGGCGGCTGACTCCGGGGGCAACTGCGAGCTTTCGGTACCCGGCGAGGACGTGATGGTGAACGGGGTGACCGTCGTCGGGCTGTCCAATCCGCCGTCCTTGATGCCGACCCATGCCAGCTTCCTGTTCGCCCGGAACATCGCCAACCTCCTCGCGCTGCTGGTGAAGGACGGCGAGCTGGCTCCCGACTTCGACGACGAGATCGTGGCCGGCTCCTGCGTGGTGCGGGCCGGGACCGTGATGCACGCACCGACTGTCGAAGCGTTGGGGCTCAGCCTCCCGACCGCGCCACCGCCACCCGTCGCCCGATCGGGGCCGGATACGGCGGGCCCGGAGACGGACGTCAGCACCGAATCGAAGGAGGCGGGGTCATGAGCACCGGAATTCTCGAGTTTCTGACGATCTTCGTGCTGGCCGCATTCGTCGGCAACGAGGTCATCGGCCGGGTGCCGAGCATCCTGCACACCCCGCTCATGTCCGGGAGCAACGCCATCCACGGCATCATCCTGGTCGGCGCCATCCTCATCATGGGCGAGGCCCAGGGGACCGTGCAGATCACCTTGGCGTTCCTCGCGGTCATCCTGGCCACCCTCAACATCGTGGGCGGCTTCGTTGTCACCGACCGGATGCTGGAGATGTTCAAGGCCAAGCCGGCTGAGCGCGCCGCGAAGCCCGACAGCGGCGACGACTCCGGGGATGCTGCACCGGGTGGTGCCAAGTGACCCTGAACACCTGGATCGATCTGGCCTATCTGCTCGCCGCCATCGGGTTCATCCTGGCCCTCAAGGGGCTCAGCTCGCCCAAGCATGCCCGCAACGGCAACCTCCTCGCGGCCGCGGCCGCGGCGGTGGCCGTCGGCTTCACCTTTGCCTACCCGGAGGTGCGGGCCCACGCGTTGAACCTGGTGCTCACGCTGGTGGCCATGGTCGTGGGCGCGGCCATCGCCGTGCCGGCGGCCCGCCTGGTCAAGATGACGGCGATGCCGCAGATGGTGGCCATCTTCAACGGCGTGGGTGGCGGCGCCGCCGCTCTCGTCTCGATCGTGGTGTTCCTCATCGAGGCCCCGGGCAAACCGGCGGTGTACCGGATCGCCGAGGTGTTGTTCGGCGTCCTGGTCGGCTGCGTTTCGTTCGCGGGCAGCGCCATCGCCTTCGCCAAACTCCAGGAGCTGATGCCAGGCCGGCCGGTCACCTACCCGGCACAGCAGGTGATCAACGGCGTGGTCGGCGTGGTCATCGTCGGGCTGGCCATCGGCACGCTGGTCACCGGAAGCGTGCCGCTGCTGGTGGCGACGGCGGTCCTTTCCCTCGTGCTCGGGGTCATCTTCGTGCTCCCGATCGGTGGGGCCGACGTGCCGGTGCTCATCTCGCTCCTCAACTCGTTCACCGGCCTGGCGGTGGCCGCGTCGGGGTTCACCCTCGACAACAACCTGTTGATCATCGCCGGCACGCTGGTCGGTGCCTCGGGCATCCTGCTCACCCGGATGATGAGCAAGGCCATGGGGCGCTCGCTGGCCAACGTGCTGTTCAGCGCGTTCGGATCGGTGGTGACGGCAACCGGCGGAGCCGACGGCTCGGGCGAGACCCGCTCGGTCAAGACCGGCACACCCGAGGACATCGGGGTGCTGCTGGCCTACGCCCGCAAGGTGGTGATCATCCCGGGGTACGGCCTGGCCGTGGCCCAGGCCCAGCACGTCGCCAGGGAGCTGGCCGACCTGCTGATGGAGCGCGGGGTCGAGGTCTTCTACGCCATCCACCCGGTGGCCGGCCGCATGCCGGGCCACATGAACGTGCTGTTGGCCGAGGCCAATGTGCCCTACGACGAATTGAAGGAGATGGACGAGGCCAACCCGGAGATGGCCACCGCCGATGTGGCGTTGGTGGTCGGGGCCAACGACACGGTGAACCCGGCGGCCAAGAACACTCCGGGCAGTCCCATCTACGGGATGCCGATCATCAACGCGGACGAGGCGGCCAACATCGTCTTCCTCAAGCGCTCGATGCGACCCGGCTTTGCCGGCATCGACAACGAGCTGCTCTTCGACGACAAGACCACGCTGCTGTTCGGGGACGCCAAGGACACGTTGACCAAGTTGGTCGCGGCGGTCAAGAACGCATAGGGTCGCCCGCCCGGCGGCCGGGGCCTGGCCGTCTGCCTCGCCAGTAGATCAGCCTCGGTCATGGTGTCCACCCCTGATGGACAACCCGGATGCGATCGTCCCTGTTCATGAGCGATCATCTCTGGTTGTGGGAGCGCAGCCACTGTGCGTGGAACCCCTTGCATTTGACTTGTCGATCCCACTACTTGGCTCTTCCGGGTTCTCCGTGGGTGATATCAACCCGGATCCCGCCAGGAGCGGCATGATTTGGACATGCGCGACACCGAGCTCTACCGCCACCTCCTGGGTCTCGAGTCACCGTGGGAGGTGAGCCGGGTCGAGCTGTCCGCTGAGGGAGGCCGGATCGACGTGTGGGTCGACCACCCCAAGCGGATCCGCTTTGCCTGTCCGGTGTGCGAGGTCGATCTCTCGGTCCATGACCATGCCGAGGAACGGGAGTGGCGCCATCTCGATTCCTGCCAGTTCCTCACCTACCTGCACGCCAAGCCACCTCGGATCGACTGCGCCGACCACGGCGTGCTCCAGGTCCGTCTCCCCTGGGCCGAACCGATGGCCCGGTTCACCTCCCTCTTCGAGCGGTTGGCGGTCGATGTGCTGGTCGAGTGCGACGTCGCCGGGCCCGGCCGCCTGTTACGCACCAGCTGGGACGAGACCTGGCATCTGATGGAGCGGACGGTGGCCCGTGGGCTCAGCGTCAAAGAGTCCGGAGCCCCTGTCCACCTCGGCGTGGACGAAAAGTCGGCCGGCCGGGGCCAGGACTGCATCACCATCGTCAGCGACTTGGACAAGGGCACCGTCACACACATCGCCGACGAACGGCGCCAGGCCAGCCTGGACAGCTATTTCGACACGCTCGCCCCGGAGCACCTGGCCGGCATCGAGGCGGTGGCCATGGACATGTGGGAGCCCTACGCCGACTCGGTTCGGGCCCACCTGGCCGATGCAGACGACAAGATCGTCTTCGACCGGTTCCACCTCATGGGCTAACTGGGCAAGGCGGTCGACACGGTGCGCAAGCAGGAGAACCGTGCCCTCATGGCCGAAGGTGACAAGTCCCTCGCCGGGTCGAAGTATCTGTGGCTGTACGCACAAGAGAACCTGCCCAAGCGCCACCGGGGGCGCCTCGCCTCCCTACGCGATACGGACTTGAAGACCGCCAGGGCATGGGCGATCAAGGAGACCCTCCGCCACTTCTGGGAGTACAAGCGCAGAGGATGGGCCGAGCGCCAGTGGAGGAGCTGGTACTTCTGGGCGACCCACTCCCGTCTCCAGCCGGTCATCGACGCCGCCCGCACGCTCAAGCGTCACGAGGCCGGGCTGCTCAGCTACTTCGCCCATTCCATCACGAACGCCGGGGCGGAGGGCCTCAACTCACGGATACAAGCCATTCGCGTTTCCGCACGTGGCTACCGAA
>JBKQMB010000024.1:0-4758 GCA_052326605.1 Acidimicrobiales bacterium
AGGCCACGAACGTCGCCGCGTAGAGATCGGTGTCGTCCGGCCCGGAACAGAAGCAGGCGTGACCGGCCCAGAAAACGTGCTCGGGCCGGGTGATCCCCAGCAGGCCGAGAGCCTGTGCAAAATCAATAGTGGCGCTGGGCGGGGCATCAAGCCCGGCGGCCCGAAGGGCCCGCGAGAAGCCGGTGGCCAGCGCGGCCCGATCATTCGGCCCTCTCGGGCCCGCCGTCACGCCCCCGCCTTGCGCGCCTCTGCCAACAGGTGAGTCAGGCCGACCGCCTTGACCCGCTCGGCATCCTCGCGGTACTTGAGAACCGTGCCCAGCGTGCGTTCGACCGTCCGCTCGTCGAGCCGGACAGCACCGAGCGCGCTGAGAGCTTGGGCCCAGTCGATGGTCTCAGCCACGCCGGGGGGCTTGTAGAGGCCCTGCCGGCGGAGCACGGCTGCCGCCGCGGCAACCTCACGAGCAATCGACTCGGTGGCCGTCGCCACACGGAGGCGGACGATAGCCACCTCGCGCTCGAAGCTCGGGTGGTCCACCCAGTGGTACAGGCATCGTCGCTTCAGGGCGTCGTGGACGTCGCGGGTACGGTTCGACGTCACGATCACGACCGGTGGGCGCTCGGCCCGGAACGTACCGAGCTCGGGCACCGAGACGGTGAAGTCGGACAGGATCTCGAGCAGGTAGGCCTCGAACTCATCATCGGCCCGGTCGATTTCGTCGATCAACAGCACCGGTACGGGGCCGTCGGCGGACCCGGCAATGGCCTTGAGCAGAGGCCGGCGCACCAGGTAGGCCTCGGAGTACAGGGAGCGCTCTAGCTCGGAAGTCTGCTCCGATCCGACCCCGGTCGCCTCGGCGGCGCGGAGGTGGAGAAGCTGGCGGGCGTAGTCCCATTCGTAGACGGCCTGGGAGACATCGATGCCGTCGTAGCACTGCAGGCGCAGTAACTCGCCCCCGGTCCAGCGCGCCAGGACCTTTGCCACTTCGGTCTTGCCAACCCCAGCCTCCCCCTCCAAGAGGAGTGGGCGCCCGAGTCGCAGCGCAAGGAAGAGCACTGTGGCCAGCGGGTCGTCGGCCAGATAGTCGTGCTGGGCGAGAATGAGGGCCAGTTCCTCCGGCGATTCCAGGGCGAGGGAAGGAGTGTCGATCAGACGCCTGCTTGCTCGAGGGCCCGGCGCACCAGTACCCGTGCTACGTGTTGGCGGTACTCCACCGACCCGTTGAAGTCCGCCGCGGGCTCAGTGTTCTCAGCGGCCAACTGTGCCGCCTCGGCGGCGCCTGCGCCCGATGCCACCGCTGACTCCACCGCCGCCGCCCGCAACGGCACCGGCCCCATGTTGATGAGACCAACCCCGATGCCTTCTTCTGTTCGGGCTGCCACCGCGCCGACGATCGCCCAGTCCTGGGCGCGCTTGGTGAGCTTCTCGAAGCCCCACCGGTCTCCGGGCGCCCGAGGCACCCGGACTTCAACGAGGATCTCGTCTGGCTCAAGTGACACTTCGAAGAAGCTCAGGTGGAACTCGTGGGCCGCAATCTCGCGACGCCCGGACGGGCCCTCGGCGACGAGCGACCCCCCGAGCGCGAGCACCACGGCCGGTAGGTCCGACGCGGAGTCACCGTGGGCGATGGAGCCGCCGATGGTGCCGCGGTGCCGGACCTGTGGGTCGCCGACCTGGCCGGCCACATGGGCCAGGACCGGAGCCGCGGCTCGGACCTCCGGGCTGTTGGCGATGTCGTGGTGACGGGTGAGCGCCCCGATGGCGACATGACTGCCCTCCTCGCGCACGTAGCTCAGCTCTCGCAGCTGGCCGATGTCGACCAGGACGTCCGGCGTGGCCAAGCGGAACTTCATGAGCGGCAGGAGCGAGTGGCCCCCGGCGAGCAGCTTGGCGTCGTCGCCATGGTCCGAGAGCATTGTGATGGCTTCTGCGACCGAACCGGCACGCAGGTAGTCGAAGGAGGCGGGGATCACGCGCGGAGCTCCGGGATCTTCGAGGCCGCCAGGGCGGCCGCCACAATGTTGTGGTATCCGGTGCAGCGGCACAGATTGCCCTCCAGCCCTACCCGGATGTCCTCCTCCGTCGGATCGGGATTCTCCGCCAGCAGGGACGTCACGGCCATCACCATGCCGGGCGTGCAGTAGCCGCACTGCAGCCCGTGGTACTCCTGAAAAGCCTGCTGCACCGGATGCATCCGCCCGTCAGCGTCAGCCAGTCCCTCAATCGTCGTGACATCGGTTCCCTCGGCCTGTGCCGCCAGCACCGTGCATGACTTCACGGATTCCCCGTTCAACAGCACGGTGCACGCCCCGCACGACGTGGTGTCACATCCGATATTCGTACCGGTCAAGCCGGCCTCATCGCGCAGGTAGTGGACCAGCAACGTGCGCGCCTCGACCTCGTGGGACTCGCTCGTCCCGTTGACATTGATGGTGATCCGCACGTCAGCTCCTTCCGGCCGTCGCATCTTGAATGGCACGCCACACCCGCGTCGGCGTCGTGGGCATGTCGACATGCCGGACTCCCAGATGCGCAACGGCGTCACAGACCGCGTTGTGCACGGCGGGAGTGGAGCCGATGGTGCCGGACTCCCCGATACCCTTCGAGCCGAGCGCGTTGACCGGTGTTGGCGTCTCTGTGAAACGCGTCTCGTAGGTCGGGAGCTCGGCGGCGGAAATGAACGAATAGTCCGCCAGTGTCGAGGTGAGTGGGTTGCCCTCCTGGTCGTAGACGACCTCTTCGAGGAGCGCCTGCGCCACGCCCTGGGCGATGCCGCCGTGGACCTGCCCCTCGGCAAGCAGGGGGTTCACGATTCGACCGGCGTCGTCCACCGCGATGTGGCGGAGCAGCGTCACCTTCCCCGTCTCGGTGTCCACCTCGACCACCGAGACGTGGGTCCCGAAGGGGAAGGTCGGACCCGGTGACGCCAGATCCACCTCGGCCAGGAGCGGGGTGCCACTCCGGTCGAGGGCGGCCCTCGCCAGGTCGGCCCAGCTGTGTGTGAGCGCCGGGCTGCCGACCACGTGGAAGAGCCCGCGTGCCTTGTCGAGGACCACGTCCTCGGGTGCGGCCTCGAACAGGTCGGCGGCCAGATCCTTGCCCTGATCGACCACGGCGATGGCCGCCTGGTTGACGGCGGCGCCCCCGACCTGGAGCGAGCGGGACCCCATGGTTCCCCCGCCGCGGGGTACCACGTCGGTGTCGCCGTGAATGACCTCGATGTCCTCCATCCGGACCCCGAGCTGGTCGGCGACCAGCATCGACCATGCCGTGACGTGCCCCTGGCCGTGGGGCGACGTGCCGGTGCGGACGGTCACCCTGCCGTCGGGCCGTACCTCGACCGCGCCGAACTCCCCATCCGGCATGCCGTTGGTGATCTCGACGTAGCACGACAGCCCGATGCCGAGCTGGCGAACGTCGCCGCTGGTCCGGCGGCGCTGCTGCTCCGCCCGCAGGTCGTCGTAGCCCGCCACCTCGAGGGCCAGGTCCAGGGTACCCCGGTAGTTTCCGGTGTCGTACGTGGTCCCGGTGGGTGTGTCGTACGGGAAGGCGTCCGGTCCGATCAGGTTACGGCGTCGGACCTCGGCCGGGTCCATGCCGATTTCGGCGGCGAACATGTCCACGGCCCGCTCGATGGCGGAGGTCGCCTCCGGCCTCCCGGCCCCCCGGTAGGCCACGGTCGGTGTCGTATTGGTCACGACCGAGACACTCGAGCACTCCGCCTTGGGGATTGCGTACACGCCGCTCGTCATGGTGCGGGTCATGAAGGGGAGGACGGTGCCAAAGTCGGGGTAGGCGCCGCCGTCCTGCAGCACCTCAATCCGGTACGCCCGAATGACGCCGTCACGGTTGCCGCCGAGCCTGATCCGCTGCACCTGGGCACGACCATGGCCGAGCCCGAGCATGCTCTCCGACCGGGTCTCGGTCCAGCGGATCGGCCGGTCGAGGTGCAGGGCGCACCAACCCACCATGAGCTCCTCGGGATAGACCGAGCCCTTCGCGCCGAACCCGCCACCCACGTCGGGAGCCACCACGTGGACGCGGTCCGCCGGAAGGGCCAGTGCCGTGGCCAGCATCTGGCGCACACCGTGAGGGGCTTGGGTCGACGCGTAGAACTCCAGCCGGCCGTCGGCATCCATACGCGCGGCCGACGAGCGCACCTCCAGCGGACAGGGCGCCACCCGCTGGTTGGCAATCGTCCGGTCCACCACGACCTCGCAGCCCTCGAAGAGTGCAGAGTCGCCCCCGAAATCCAGTGTGAACGCGGTGTTCGTCCCCGCCTCGGGAAAGAGCAGGACCTCGTCCTTCAAGGCTTCGGCCGGGTCGACGACCGCCGGGAGCGGTTCGTACTCGACGATGACCTGCTCTGTGGCATCCGCCGCTGCCTGGCGGGTCTCGGCGACGATGGCGACGATCGGCTCGCCCACGTAGCGAACGGTCCCCGATGCCAGGATGCTCCGGGTCATGGTCACGGGCGTCATGTCCATGATCGGCGGCAGATTGCCCAAGCCGAGGTCGGCATGGGTGTAGACGGCGAGCACCCCGGGCATGGTCACGGCTCCGGAGGTGTCGATGGTCTGAATCGAGGCATGGGCCATGCTCGAACGGACGAAGGTCAGGTGGACCGACCCAGGTAGGTCGAGGTCGGCGACGTAGGTACCCCCCACCGTCAGAAACTTCGGGTCCTCGCGACGTTGCACCCGATTGCCGAGGATGCTCATCGGGGTACGCGTTCCGTGATCACCGTGGGCCCTCCCT
>JBKQMB010000025.1:0-4455 GCA_052326605.1 Acidimicrobiales bacterium
GGCGGAATCACTCGCCATTCTCGCCGGCGATCAGCGCACACCAGCGGGATTGCTCGTCGCTACGAGGTAGCTCCGGCATTCGACGTTCGAGCACCTGATTCACCCACCTATTGGCGCGCGCTCTAAGTAGCTGGAAGGCTTCGAGTAGTCGATGGTGAACAGTTCCGCAACGCCTCGAACGACGAGATACAGCGCGAGAATTCCGCCGAGCACAATCCCCAGCCATTGCAAGTAGCCGCGCTTCATCGACGGCGCCACCATCCAACTGTACGTCGGGGGATTGACTGGTGGAGACGGCTGTGGGTGCATTATCGACGGACGTGCGCTTGCCGGGTGCTAACTGCCTCCAACCAGGCACTTTCGGGCTACCTGATGAGTACTCCGAATCGGCACCTCAGGGCGTCGCCAAGCAGCGGACGGTGACTATCTTTCGACGTTGAGCGTGAACGGCGGGACGACCCCGTGTGCCGTTCAGATCGCCACCCTTGTTGTTGGCACTTCGCCGGCCCTCCCGAGGGAACGGATCATCGGACCGCACAGCTGACGAGCAAGCAACAGGCGTTGTCTGCGCGTAGAGTCCGGCCATGCTGTTCGGACTCCGCTACGACTTCCGCAACCCGGCCTTCGCCGGCACCTCCATGGCCGACCGCTATGAGGCGGCGCTCGACATGGCCGCCTGGGCTGACACGCTCGGCTGCGTCGCCATCTCGGTCTCCGAGCACCACGCTTCGGACGACGGCTACCTCCCGAGCCCGGTCCCGATGCTGGCCGCCATGGCGGCGCGGACCGAGAACGTCCGCTTCAGCATCGCCGCCCTCATCGCCCCCTTCCACGACCCGCTCCGACTGGCCGAGGACATGGTGGTGCTCGACAACCTCAGCCGTGGCCGAGTCGACATGATCGTCGCTGGCGGCTACGTGCACGAGGAGTTCGCCATGTTCGACATCCCCATGAACGAGCGCGGCAAGCGGGTGACCGAGGCTGTGGTCACGCTCAAGGCCGCCTTCTCCGGTGAGCCCTTCGAGTTCCGAGGCCGCAGCGTCCAGGTGACCCCGGCCCCCTTCCGGCCCGGCGGCCCCGCCGTGATGCTCGGAGGCAGCTCCAAGCCCGCCGCCGAGCGCGCGGCACGGATCGCCGACGGCTTCATCCCGACGCATCCAGAGGTCTGGCAGTACTACGTCGACGAGGTGGTCCGGCTGGGTCGCCCCGATCCGGGCCCCTGCCCCATCGGCTCGACGGTGACGGTGGCCCTGGCCGCGGACGCCGAGGCGGGCTGGGAGCAGATGGCGCCCTACTTCATGCACGAGATGAACGCGTACGGCGCCTGGCAGGCCCAGGACGACCTGGCCAGCCCCTATCGCACCGTCGCCGACCTCGACGAGCTCCGGGCGAGCGGGAACTATCGGGTCATCACGCCTGCCGAGATGATCGAGGAACAGAAGGCCTCGACCTTCCCCTTCGTGATGTTCCACCCGCTCTGCGGCGGCATGCCGATCGGCCTCGCCTGGTCGAGCCTCAAGCTCTTCGAGGAAGAGGTCCTGCCCGCCTTCCGATAGCGGCGGGACCTGCCCTATCTGCCGCCGCTCGATGGTTGGCGGCTAGGCCGCTCCTAGGTTTCCCCACGGCCTCCAAAGGCCTCAACAGACTCCCACCAAGCCGGGAGTCTCCAACAGACCGGAGTGACCCATCACCGGTTACGCGTCGCACGTTCTCGGGCTTAGGTGACGGCTTGCGTGCTATCGCGAGCACGCCTGTCGACTTCGCCGATCCCGCGTCACCTGCTCCAGTGAAGCGAAGCAGAATTCGCCAAGTGGAGCTCTGATGCGAAGATTCGCTATTTACCCTAGTCACAGCGTCGGATGATCCGTGAGTGAACCGCCCGAATCTTCGCTCGCCCCGGCGAGCCCACCAAGGGCTCTACGGTGCTGACCTGGGGATTCAAGGCCGCAAGCCATGTCGCCGGCACCCTGCCGGAACCCTGGTGTAACTGATTGCTCATCAAGACGGGCATCGCCCTGTGCCTACGAGGCGGTTGACCTGATATTTCTCACTTTTCGACCGCTTCCACGAGACATGGGTTTACTGATGTTGTTGGCAGCTTCGCTCCCAATCGGCGATCGGCGCTCGGCTGTTGGTCACCGAAGATGATGCAGTTCACTGGTGGTCGGTGCCGCCACTCCGTCGTGGAGTCGGAGACGTTCTCGGCCCACGCCCTGAGGATTGCCGGCGTCCGTGCGATCAACGGGGTCTGCGGCACCGCGATTGACTCGCCGCAGTCAGTGGGTACGGCCGCGTCGGGACCCGAGACGATGGGCAGGTTGTGTCTTGTGGTCAGACGGGAACGGGCTTGTCCTCGGTGGCGTCGCGGTCCTCGGCGAAGGTGACGATCCGGCTGCGTAGCCACTGAAGACCGGGGTCGTTCTCGGCACGGGTTGTCCAGAGCATCAGTTGGTTGATCGGCTGTAGGGGCATCGGCGGCTCGAGGAGCCGAAGTGAGGTCTGATCGGACAGAAGCCATGCGAGGCGCTCGTGGATGAGGGCGATTCTGCGGGTCCCTCGCAACAGGAGTGGAGCGAGGCCGAACGCAGTGGTGATCTCGGTGTTGCGGGCGATGCCGAGCATGTCGAGTTGCGCTTCGGCTGGTGAGACTTCGTGGCCACACGACGTCGCAAGGTACGGAAGCGAGCTGAACTCCTCGAGTGAGATCGAGTCTCCTACCGAGTCGTTGTCGGCGTCGACGGCGCAGACGAAGCGGTCCTGGAACAGGAGTTGGTGGGGGAAGTCCCGATAGCTGGCGAGTACCTCCCGAGGGATGAGGAGGAGGTCCAGCTGCCCGCGCCGCAGGCGCTCTTCGTAGTCGTCGCCTGGCGGGGAGACCCACAGCCGGACACCTGGAGCCTCCTGCTCCAACTGTGCCAGGAGCGGTGCGAGGAAGGTGAGCATGGTGTAGTCGCTGGCGGTGACCGCGAACGTGCGTTCCGCCCGGGTCGGGTCGAACTCCGTCCGCCCGGCCAGGATCGCCGCGACCCCATCCAGCACCTCGCTGACGGGTTTCACCAGCGACTCGGCATAGGGAGTCGCGACCAACTCCCGTCCATCCCGGATCAGGAGGGGATCGTCGAACAGCTTGCGGAGTCGGGTCAGCGTCGAGCTCATGGCTGACTGCCCGATGCAGAGCCTGTGGGCAGCCCGCGTGACGCTTCGCTCGGCCATGAGGGCGTCGAAGGCCACCAGCAGGTTGAGATCCACGTCGCGGAGTTCCACCACCACAGCCTACCGACCATTGATCTGCTCAATCACAGTGATCACAACAGATTGTTTGTGGCAATAGACGCGCCGGCGTACCGTGACCCGGCAGAGCCCGACCGATCCTCTCAAACGCAGGAGCGACACGATGACCGTATTGATGACCAGCGAGATGCCCGGAACCACCCAGGAGGCCTACGACCACCTCGCAGTGGCACTGCTCCCGATCCTGCAGTCGACCGACGGGTTCATCGCGCACGCCGCCGGCCCGGTCGACCGGGGGGTTCCGGGTGACCGAGTTGTGGGAGTCCGAGGCCGCGCACGACGCATGGTTCAAGGCCCACGTGGCACCCACGATGCCGGCCGATGCCCCGCCCCCGACCGTGACGTTTCGGCCTATCGTCATCGTCGTGATCGCCTGATCACCGCAAACCACATCGAAGGAGGGACTGCCATGACCATCGCTCCGGCAAAGTTCGTGCACGTCGTGTACCGCACCCGCCGCTTCGACGAGATGATCGAGTGGTACAAGACCGTGTTCGGCGCCCGCGTGCAGTACCAGGACCCTGGCCTGGCGTTCCTCACCTACGACGACGAGCACCACCGCTTCGCATTCGCCAACATGGCCCTGCTCGACCCGACCGGCGGCGGCCCCGACGACCGCGGGCCAATTGGCGTCGACCATGTGGCCTACACGTACGCCTCGCTGGCTGATCTCTTCGACCAGTACGCCGAGCTGAAGGCCGAAGGGATCACCCCCTATTGGTGCATCCACCACGGCATCACGGTGTCGATGTACTACGGCGACCCCGACGGCAACCAGATGGAGTTCCAGGTCGACTGCTTCGCCGACAACGAAGACGCCAATGCCTTCATGCGCCGCTCTTTCGCCGTCAACCCGATCGGAGTCGAGTACGACCCCGACGCCTGGCTCGCTGACCTCCGCTCGGGCACGCCAGCCACCGTCCTGCTCGCCCGGACGACCGACCTGCCCGTCTCACCCATTCGCAGCGCCACATCGGAAGGGTTCGCAGCACCCGCCGGGTGATCTCAACCGGCACGCCAAACGCCGCAATTCATCGACCCTAGTGTAGTGACACGTAAATAGACGCGCGATAGTGGTACGGTCTTCGTATGGCCCGACCTCCTGCTCCACCACTCCCGCTGACCAAGAAGGAGCGCTCGGCGCTCGAAGGGATCGCCGCCAGT
>JBKQMB010000026.1:0-33841 GCA_052326605.1 Acidimicrobiales bacterium
CACTGGCGGCGATCCCTTCGAGCGCCGAGCGCTCCTTCTTGGTCAGCGGGAGTGGTGGAGCAGGAGGTCGGGCCATACGAAGACCGTACCACTATCGCGCGTCTATTTACGTGTCACTACACTAGCGGGACCAACCAGCCAATTCCTACGTGAGGTGCCTGGAATCTAGAGCGTCCTCAATTGTGGTGCAGCCGATAAACACTCGCTTGTCGGCTGGCAAGCTCGGGTGCACAATGAAGCCAAAGGAGCGGAAATGCTTACCAATGCGACTGCCGCGGTTCTGGGCGCCGGGGCACTCGGCGCGGCAATGGCCGAACGCCTCGGCGAAACCAGTCACGAGGTCCGACTTTGGAACCGTACGGCCGAGAAGGCTCAAGCGGTGGCAGTCAAGGCCATAGGAGTGACCGCGGTCACACTGGTAGGTGAAGCTGTATCCGGGGCATCAGTAGTCATCACCGTGCTTCGCGACGGAGACGCCGTCGCCCAGGTGATGAGCAAGGCGATCACCGAGCTGGACCAGGGCGCGATCTGGGTACAGGCCAGCACCGTCGGACCCCAGAGTGCCCGTGCTCTTGCCGATCTGGCGCACGAACATGGCGTCGCGTACCTCGACGCTCCAGTCTCTGGAAGCACAGCGCCCGCACGATCGGGAAAGCTTGTATGGCTTGTTGCAGGCGATGGCGACGCCCTTGACCGGGCACGAGCGGTCCTAGACGACCTCGCCTCCTCGGTGCTACACGTCGGAACGGGTGTGGAAGGCAGCTCGCTCAAGCTTGCGATTAACGCGTGGATGGCGGCTTCGACCGTTGCAATGAGCGACGTGCTCGCGCTGTGCGACGCCCTCGGTATCAATCACGACATTTTCGTCGATGCCCTTGAAGCAGGGCCGCTCGCCATGCCTTACGCGCTGCAGAAGTTACGCCTGATGGACGATCACTCGTACGAGCCGGGGTTCGCAGTACAGCTTGCCCTCAAGGACATCGACCTGGCTAGTGCATCCGTTTTGCCCAGTCCCCTTCTTCAGGCGGTCCGCGACCGTCTCGAACGCACCATCGCAGCCGGCCATGGGAACGATGACCTTGCCGCCGTCGACTACCCCAGAGCGGCGGCCGGGAGGTCGTCGTAGCCAACGTCTCCTACTTGCTCCGGAGTGGTCACAGTCCCGGAGATCGGGGGACCGCCCGGTATCGGCGCTACGGAGGCGGCGGGCCGCTGCCTATGGCAACATGTCGAGGTCCGGGCATCCGGGCGCGGCGAAAGGTTGGCTATGGCAGTCCTAAAGCAGCATCACGCACCAGGTATGCCTGCCGAGGCGTACGACCAAGTCTCCGCTGGAGCCATGCCATCCCAGAGTAAGGCTGACGGCTTTGTCGCCCACTACGCCATCGTGGAAGACGGCGGTATCACGGTGATTGAGATCTGGGACTCGATCGATCAGCACGATGCCTGGTTCAATGAGGTCGTCAAGCCGAACCTCCCTCCCGACACGCCTGAGCCCAAGTTCTCGGAGCTGCACAACAGCAACACCAAGTAGCAGAATGGGTCGCTAACCCGGAGGCTCGGGCGTTTGACACCGAGCCGCCGGGGGGTCGGCTGTCCGGATCGCCACTTGACGTCCCGAGCGATATGCGTCTCGCGCGGACCGCAATCGAAGCTTTTTGCGTCAAGTCCCCGGTTCTTGGGCGCAACCAAGCGGCAATGCCGGATAATGATCAGGTCACCGTGGTGGCGAAGGGTGCCCCCGAGGTGCGTTCGGGGCGTAGCAACCGGAGCAACCACCGAGACCGTCTGACCAGGTCGCGAAGTACACAGCACCGACGGCCCACAGCCCATCGGACAGGTGCCGCTGGTCAGACAGAGGTCCACCGAATCGTTCTGCATTTTCCGACGCCTCCACCGGGCATTCATCGGGTCGTCCCGCTCAAGGATCGTCGTACGGACACGCCGACCATCGGCATATTTCGGTGCTGATCGATGCGTTTAGGCCCCGATTCTGTCGAGTATGGCTAACGCGTTAGATACCGCAACCCGGGCAGAGGCCCAGTTCGTTCACGATGAGTGGGATCGACGAACCCGCGCCCATGACATCGACGGACTGGTCGACCCCTACCTGCCCGACGCGACCCTCGAGAGCCCACTCGTGCCCCGTATCTTGGATCAGCAGAGCGGTGTGCTCCACGGCCATGACGAGCTGCGCCAATTCTTTGTGAAAGGTACCGCTGGTCGGCCCAACGAACTGGTCCGGTGGTATCGCACCGGCCAGTACATGTTCGACGGGCGCACCTTGATCTGGGAGTACCCCCGCCAGGCCCCGGAGTTCGAGCAGGTCGACCTGGTCGAAGTCATGGAGTTGGCTGGACCACGCATCGCTCGCCACCGCATCTACTGGGGTTGGTTCGGCACTCCCCTCCTCGAGCGCCGACACTGAACGATCATCTTGCGGACGGCCAGGCTGAGGCCGGCTGGCCCGGCCATGCGAGCCGCGATCACTGTCTCGATCTGGAGCGGCCGGCACGGGCGAGACGGGCGGTGTTCGGTGCGCCGATCTGTACGCGACCGTTCACTCGGAGGCGTGCCGCACCAGCTTCGCGTTGATATCGGGGTGCCTCGGTGTAGAGAATGTTCTAGCCACTCTTACTGTATGGGGTTGCCCCCGCAAAGTCACTCGCCATGGTCGCGGTGATGCCCTTGACCACGGTCGGGTTGGTGGTGATGATCCCCACGTTGCGATCTGCATTCATGCTGGAACCTACGTAGTTGATGCTTCCCACGTAGACCGTGTTGCCATTCACCGAGAGGGCCTTTGATTGGATATAGAGCGGGGTATTGCCGTAATACAGATTCACGTGCACTCCGCCAGCAACCAGAGTGTCGAAGATGGAAGCGTAGGAAGAGGAATACGTCATCGCCACGTTGACCGTGACCCCCCTCTTCGCGGCGGCCACGAACGCCTGTGCGATAGCTGGGCTACTGAACTGCTCGTTCTCGGTGTAGAGGGTCGTCCCGGGACGAGCAGATCCGATGAGCTCGATCAACCCGTTCTGGGCGCCCGGGGACCAAATCAACTCGGACCCTGCGGGCACCGCGCCCTGGCCGGGAGGTGACTTGGTGTTATTGAAATCAGTTTCGAAGGTGGTCCCGACCCCAGACACCGTGGCCGGGTTGTTCGTGATGACGATGAAGCCTCGAATCGCGGGGTAGTAAGCAGCAGCAAGATTGGTGGTCATGATGGCGACTTTCGTCTGATCAACGACGATGCTCTTCTGGTGCCAGAGCACCCCCGGCCAGGCGAAACGGACCTGGACGCCGTTTGCCTTCAGGTCGCTGAAGGCCGCCTGGTCCAAGGTTGCGCCCCCTCCATCGGTGTTGTCCCCGTCGAGCAGGACACGCACCTGGACCCCACGTTTCGCATCGGCGATGAGAGCGGCATCGGCCTGAGGGTCGGCCAACGCGTACATCGTCATGTCGAGGGTGTGCTCGGCCGATGAGATGAAGTTGTACACGGGCTGGTACCCCTGCCGCGGCTCTTGAACCAGGGTGTAAGAGCTGGCGGCTGGCGGAGCACTGGTGGTCGATGTACCGCACCCGGCCAGAGCTGCAATCAGAACGAATCCCACGAAGACGGAGGTAATTCGAGAAGTGCGCATCGGCATGATGCCCTCCTGGGGAGTGAGTTCATAGCCAAGTTGTGGCACAGGGTTGCCCCTCCTGCCTGTCGTTGGCGATCGAGGTGCTACCCGTCGGAGGAGTTCGGCGGTGCATAGCTTCACAAGGGGGAGACACCGAGGTGGCACACTGGAAGACGGTTGCCATCGGTACCCAGATGAGCGCCATTGCACTGAGTGCTAGTTGCTCATGAAGTGATTGATCCTGTTGGCAGCATTCGCTCTGATGTTGAAGTAATAGAAAGGGTAGTCATAGCTGTGATACACACCTTCTGGAAGTAGCGCGTTTCCGGGGGCCAGCTCCGCTACGTTGGCCGAACTGCAGATCAATACACCTTTCGCCGTGTCGATCTGAGCGTTGGCATAGTCCATTACCTTCACGAATTGGCCGGTCGTGGGATCAGGCAGCCACGATCCCAGATTCTGCTGGGCCGTTGCTGGTGCCTCCGTCCTGGTCCAAGTGATCGGATTGATCACCAAGGCATGCTGGGCGGACAACATGACCGGGTTCGAGCCTCCGATTGTGGGCGCCTCAGTGTTGTACGAGATGATCACTCCGGTGTCGTCAGGACCCTGAGCGAACTTCAGGAAGGGGTTCTGATTCAGATAGGCCTGCGTGATCGGGTAGCCGATGACGTAGGCCGCCACCATCCTCTTGTAGACCTGGGGATTGGCCTTCATGTAGACGGACAGCAGGTGGGTCAGCACAGAGGAACCCTGGGAGTGGCCGGCCAGGATGAACGGCCGCCCGTCGTTGTAGTGCTGCAGGTAGTACTCGAATGCCGCAATTGCATCGGTCGTCGGTATGCCGGCGACGGCCTTGATCTGGTTGGCAGGGGTCATGCTCTTTTGCACCAAGGCGTCCACCTGGCGGTAGTAGGGGGCGTAGATGTTCGCCACGGGTGCGAATGCGGTGGCCGTTCGCTGGAAATCGGCCTGGTCACCCTTGATCATGCTCGGGGCATTGATCGGCCCAATACCTGGGGAACTCGGAGTGGGCTTGGAATAGGCCGTATCGGATAGGTAGAACACGTCCACCTTGTGGGTGATGGACGTGGGGAGGGCGAGCCAGTTTGCAGCCTTCGAATAGTCGATGCCGCTGTTGTTGGCTGGAGGAGTCGAACTGCTTGAGCTACAGGCCGTGAGAACTGAACCGAAGGAAAGAGCGAGGACCATGGCCACGAGAGTGGCACTGGCCGGTTGCGAATACTCCTCCCATCTACTCTTCGAAGTTGGCAACGTACTGGTGTCCTCCTCAGTGACTACTTACCAATGCCCCCCAATGACGAATCTTCCCCTGCATCTCGGGGCTCAAGGCCACGACGAGCTCAGCGTTGTACGGGCCGGCAGCGTGCAGATCTGTCGGGTCGGTGACGAAGAGCTGCTGAGAGGCAACGGAGAACGTGCGCGATTTCGCAGCGAGTGACCCCTCTTTGACTGCCGGATCGACGCAGGTCGCCAAGATGGAGACGGTCTCGTCGCTGTTGCGCACGATCTCGAAGGTGCGGAACTGCTGGGGGAAATCCCGCAGCGAGAACGTCTCGACCTCCCAGAAGCCGAGTTCGGGACGGTCGGGATCGGGCGATTCGAGGGCGGTCACCGCGTTGAGATGGCGATGTCCGGCCACCCAGAGGATGAGGTTGGGGTAGGTGTGGAGCTTGGCGATCAGTTGCTCCTCGGACACTTCGGCAACAGGGCTCCAACCAGCAGGGCCTCCCGGCTCGTCGGTGCCGATCGGAATGTGCGCGGCGACGATCATCAGCTGATCGTTGGCCTGGCCCGCATCGAGCTCGCTCACGAGCCAATCAAAGTGTTGATTGTCGAGAGAACCGTGCCCGTAACCGCCGAAACCCACGACATTGGGATCATGGACACTTTGCGTGTCGTCGAGGACGATCATCTTGATCGGAACCTCCGAATCCGGCAGGAAACTGTATGAGGCAAAGGTATCGGCGAGTTCGGACTGGGTGAAACCGTGGCCGACCGGCTTGGAAGACGTAGAGAAGAACTCGCCCATCCACTCCTTCTTCGACAGTGAACGGCGGTTGGGATCGGCAGCGAGCACTTCGGGTGGGCTTGTGAACTCCTCTGCGAGCCCTACGCCGATGATGTCACCATCGGGCGTCCGACCGTCGAGCGAGCCCATGTAGAAACCACGAGAATCTGTGCCACTGGGGTCGGTGAAGATATCTCCCATGTTGAGGATCTTCTTGCCGACGTAGGTCTCCCGGAGGTAGTCGTCCGCCGGCATCACGCCCATCCAGAACTGATCGTGGTTGCCGATGGCCTGATACCAGACAATCGACTCATCCAGGCCTGCCGCCTTGAACTCGTCCTGATAGTCGTTGTAGGGACCGGGGATCGGGTCATCCTTGACGCCGGAATCCGGAGTGATGTTCTTGCCGTCGAGGACGTCGATATACCACCTCAGCTCGTTGTACTGGGTGTTGTTGGCTGCGTCTCCGAGGGAGATGCCGAAGTCAAACGGGTCTTGTCTGTGAAGGGCGTTGATCGTCTGGACGGCGGCATCGAGGACCTGGGTGGTGTACATCATGACCATTGAATATGCGCAGACGGCAAGAGGACTGCCGCCTTTGTACCCGATGAAGATCGCCTGCGCCGGAGACTCCTCGTCGGTGATGTGGATGTCGGTGATGGTGAAGAATTTCAGTAGGCGTGTGGCGTCGGTTGCTGATGTACTGCGTGAATCGACAGGCAAGAGATCGAGCCGCCGCTCGTGTTCGACGCCTGGCCCATAGTGCCATCTGCCATAGCCGTTCTCCTCGTACCTGGAGACCTCATAGGGAAGGATTACCTCCGAAGTTGAGGGTATGGGGTCAGGCACGACCGTCCGCTGCAACGTCGTCAGCACGTCGTCGTCTATCGGGTATCCCTCCAGTTGGCCTTGGCCGTCGGCACCGCCCGATGAAGAGAAGGTATGCGATGTCTTGTGATCATTCGAGTGTTTCACTGGATGCCTCCGTAGTCGCAGACGGGGAATGCTTCCCCTCGCAGAATGATCTCTTGCCGGTGGATGTTCCGAATCGTGAGGGCATCTAGGTGCCCATTCCTTTCGGCCGGCTGCTGCCAAGCCCATCCCACGTACGGCTCATTCCTGCCTCCTCAATTCGGTTATCGACCACATTCCGTTTCGCCTGTAGCCCGGGATGTCTGTTGGATCCCTCGCGGGGCACCGGGCGTAGGCGGACTGCCGCCGCGGCAGGACTGCAAGCAACAGTGACGATCATGTGAGCTCCAGTCAGTCTGTGAGGCCACAAGACAGTGGCCCGAAGAGATCTTCGGCAATCGCGACACCTTCACAGTGCGCGGGGCCGAGCGCGACCCATCCACCGCTCCAGCGTCGGCAGGTCGTTGAGCGACGCCGGATCCGACAGACCGATACAGCGCATGTCGAACACAATGAGGCGTGAGAAGTCTGCAAGGCGGTTGAGGAAATGGGAGATCAGCGGGTCGTCCCACTGGCTCTCCAGGTGGTTCCACCACCAAGGGATGAAGATCAGGTCGATAGGGCCGTCTCCGACCACTCGGTAGGCAATGTGGGCGCCGTCGTCCGCCTGGCGTAGCGGGTCTGGGGGGTTGTCACTACTCGTCGGCGTGGTGGGTCCAAACCCACAGAACAAGCTCGATGCGCCTTGAAGGCATGCACAGGCATGACTCAGGCTCCAGTGATCTGCTGGGTCTGACAAGGCTCGAGGTCTACCCTTGGCCGATGGACGCAGGAGATCTTCATCGTCAAGTCCAGAATGCCTTCAATAGTGGCGACGCCGACGCCTTGGTGGCGCTGTACGAAGAGGACGCCGTCATGGCGGCACCTGGCGGAGAGATCGTGCGCGGACGGGAGGCCATACGCGAACAATGGGAGGGGTTCATTGCGCTCGGGGGAACCATCACGATGGTGACTCGTCACGCCATCGAAGTGGGCGACACGGCGCTGTTGAGCAATGACTGGCACTTTGTCGGGGCCTGCATGGAGTTGTCTTCCCGCACCTCCGAAGTAGCTCATCGTCAGAGTGACGGCACGTGGAAATACGTCGTCGATCATCCCTACTCCGGAGCAGATCTGGCACTTCCCTAGCCTCGTTAGCAGCGTGAGCGAACCCAGTCGAGGTCGCCTTGTCGCCCTTCCGCCCCGATGCAAGACAGCTACCCGCAGCCGGACTGCAGCCCGCTTGGGTTGGACGCGCAAGGGTGTCCCACGCGTGCCGGTAGGGACGGCGCAACTATCAATCGCGAGCACGGGCGAGGCCAGGACACACGACCCCGCTGAGATCCGAAGAGTCCTCACACTGGACACGAAGGCGACAGCCGCGGACCTGATCGAATATGTCCGCCCGGTCTTGGCCGGGTTCAAGGTTCCGAAGTCGGTGGAGTTCCTCGACGGTCCGCTGCCACTTTCGGGAGCGTTCAAGCCCCTGAAGCGCGAGGTCCGGAGGCGCTACTCGGAGAACCGTGATCGCCAGGTGAGCTGAGTCGGCGCAACCCGGGCATCCGGCCCACCATGCCGGTGTAACGCACGGTCTCAGTCGGACAGCGACCGGGAGCGACCGGTTCCCCCGGAGTATGCCGAGGGGCTCGGCCAACCGACCAGGTTCGAGGTGCGCTCGGCGCGAGTTCCCGTGCGACCGACGAGTTCTCGGCAGTCGGCCCTCCCGCCGCGCATCAGGCCAAGGTGGCGCCAAGGCGAGGGCTCGCATCGTCATCCCAGAACGACAGCAGCTTGATCAGGACCTCCTCGGCTGCGGCCATCCCCCCGAGGTGACTCTCTCCCGGTCGCACGAACAGCTCGGCGAGGGGAATGAGCGGCACGACCCGGCGGGCCTGGGCCAGCGGCACGATGTAGTCGGCGTCACCGTGCCACCACGCGACCGGGACCACGATGTCGTTCAGCAAGAAGCCCCAATGTCGGGTGAACAGGATGAGGTCGTACACGGGGGCGCTCAACCCCCGCCGGCTATTGCCTACGAGGTCGTCGAGGAACATGGCCTTGACCTCCGGCAGCGCGAAGTACCGCCGATCGCCCTCGGGGGCGAAGGCCGCGTACAGGTCGAAGACGGGCGATGCAACCGGACGGGCCAGGCGGACCAGGACGTTCAGGGTCAGCGACAGCGGCACCCTCAGTGGCGGAAGGATCGGCGAGAGCAGTGCGAGCAGGCCGATGAGACCTCCGGCGACGGCCTCGGGACCTCGAGCGGGAGCCACCCCGCCGAGGATGCCTACTCCGGCGATCCGAGCCGGGAACGCGTGTGCGGCGGCCAACGCGTAGGGACCGCCACCCGAGAGCCCGATCATGGCGACCCGTTCCAACCCCAGCTGATCGAACACGATCTCGAGGTCCGCGGTGAAGTCGTGAATCGAGTCGTAGAGATGGGGCGTCGACAGCCCCACACCCGGGCGGTCGATGCCGATCAGTCGCACGTCGAGCTCGAATGCGGCGATGCGAGCGGCCTGGGGGATCTGGCGACGGGCCCCGGGGGTGCCGTGCAGCCAGATGACCGGGCGTCCCCGGGGCGGACCGAACTCGGCGTAACCGAGCTTGCGTCCTCTCCGAACCACGATCGACCCCTCGACCCGCGGTGCGGTGATCGGGTTCACGAACAGTGAGTATGACTCACCAGGGGGCAGGACGTCGCCGTGCCTTGGGGAAGGCGGCAGGGGACGAGTATGGTTCGCGCCGACCGAGGAGGCGAGCATGACGACCATCGACGGATCGACGGTACCGGGCTTCGAGGCGGTGCGCGAGGCGTTCCAGGCCAACTTCGACGACGGGTCGGAGGTGGGGGCGGCCTTCGCCGCCTACCACCGCGGAAAGAAGGTGGTCGACCTGTGGGGTGGTGTCGCCGACACGAGGGCCGGGAGGCCCTGGACCGAGGACACCCTCGTCCTCGTCTACTCAACCACCAAGGGCGTCACCGCCATGTGCGCCAACAAGCTCGCCCAGGAGGGCCTCCTCGACGTCGAGGCGCCGGTGGCGACCTACTGGCCCGAGTTCGCGCAGACCGGCAAGGAGGACATCACCGTCGCCGATCTGTTGTCGCACCGGGCGGGCCTGGCCTGGATCGACGGATCCCTGTCGTTCGAGGAGGCGCTTGCTTGGGACCCGGTGATCGAGGCGCTCGAGCGCCAGGCGCCCAGTTGGCGGCCGGGCACCGCCCACGGCTACCACGCAACCACCTACGGCTGGCTGGTCGGCGAGGTGGTACGCCGGATCAGCGGTCGCAGCCTCGGGACCTACCTTCGCGAGGAGGTCGCCGGTCCCCTCGGAGCCGAGTTCTACGTGGGTCTGCCCGCCTCCGAGAAGCACCGCGTCGCCCGGCTGGTCTCGTTCCTCGAGTCGCTGGAGTCGGGAAAGGCTCTGGCGGCACTCGGTGCCGGGACGGGATCCGTCGCTGGCCTCGACGCCAACCTGCTCGAGAACGCGGACGCCTACCTGGCTGCGGACGGTCCGCTCTTCAAGGCCCTCGCTGCGCCGGGCGGGGCACTGTCGGACCAGGAGGCCTGGGACGACCCCCGACTGCACGCGGCGGAGATCCCGGCGGCCAACGGGATCTGCGACGCCCGATCCCTCGCCTGCCTCTACGGAGCCTGCGTCAGCGAGGTGTCGGGACCCTCGGGGCGGGCGTTCCGCATCCTCACTCCCGAGCAGCTCGACCGGGCGCTGCGCCCGCAGACCGAGGGGCCGGACCTGGTGCTGCTCGGACTCGACATCCAGTGGGGCCTCGGGTTCATGCTCAACCGCGGGATCATCGCCTCGGAAGGTTTTGGCGGACCGCGCTCCTTCGGACACTTCGGGATGGGCGGCTCGGTCGGCTGGGCGGACCCCGACCTCGAGCTGGGGATGGGCTACGTCATGAACAGGATGGAGATCGGCACCACCGGAGACGCCCGCAGCTTCCGGCTGACCAGGGCCTGCATCGAGGCGGCGCGCCACGCCTCGTGATGCCGCGGCGCCCCCGCCGGGCTCTGAGCCGGCCGGTCGACATCCCGTCCACCGCGATGCACCCAACTCGCTTCCGCCTCCCTCCAGCTGCGTCCCACACGCCCCATGACGGGACCGCCACCCTTCCGTCAATGGGCAGTGCGTCCCATCCCGACACTCGGGCGCCGTCAACGGCCAGCGGTCACCGGGCGGGCACCGCCCTACGCTCCACAGCGATGGTCCACCGCGTCTACGTCCGCTTCTTCTCCGAGCTGAACGAGCTCCAGCCGCCTGATCGGCGCGAGCGGCCGATCAGACTCGAGGTGGCCGCCGGCACCACGGTGAAGGATCTCGCCGAGTCGCTCGGGGTGCCGCACACGGAGATCGACGTGATCCTCGTCAACGGAGTCTCCGTGGGCTTCGGGCACCAGGTGGGTGAGAGCGACCGCGTGGATGTGTACCCCGTGTCCGAGGTGCCCGACGTGTCGCCACTCGTGCGGCTGTACCCACGGCCGCTGCGCGAGCCTCGATTCGTGCTCGACGTCCACCTCGGGCGGCTCGCCCGGACCCTGCGCCTCCTCGGATTCGATGCCGTATGGCGGAACGACACCACCGACGACGAGCTGGCTGCGATCTCGGCGGACGACGAGCGTACTCTCCTGACCAGGGATCGCGGCCTCCTGAAGCGCACCAAGGTCGCCCATGGCCACCTGATGCGGGAGACCGACCGCCGGCGCCAGGTCGTCGAGGTCCTGCGGCGGTTCGACCTCTTCGGGGCCATCACGCCGTTCGGCCGGTGCCTCAGGTGCAACGGCGTGCTCGAGCCCGTGGCGAAAGCGGAGGTGGAACACCGCCTACCGCCCAGGACCCGGCGCGAGTACGCCGACTTCCGCACCTGCCCGGGCTGCGGCCGGGTCTATTGGAAAGGGTCGCACTACGACCGCCTTGCCGCCCTGGTGGAGGACCTACGCCGCGCCGGCATGACGCCACTGCGCACGGCACCGACCTCGGACGGGGACCGGTGACGGCACCGGCGGGAGCCGGCGCCAGCCGGCGGAGGCACACTCCAGCCGACCAGGGACCTCCGCCTCTGGACCTCGAGCACGCCATGGGAGACGCTGGGTCGGTGAGACTCGAGGCGACGCCCGGCGGGGCGCGTGCTCTCGCCGCACTCGATGCGGCGGTCCGAGGGTGGTCGGTGGTCCCGGTGCACACCCCGATCGCGGGCCGCTGCTCGTGCGGCGACCCGTCCTGTCCGGCGGTGGGCAAGCACGCGCGCATCCCCTGGAAGTGGCGCATGAGCGACGCCGCCGGCAGCGAACAGGTCCGGCGGTGGTGGCGACGGTGGCCCGGTGCCAACCTCGGCATCGTCACCGGGGCGGTCTCCGGGATCGTCGTCCTCGACATCGACCCCCGCAACGGAGGGGAAGGCTCGCTGGCCGCCCTCGAGGACATGCACGGACCGCTGCCGCACACCGTCGAGTCACTCACCGGGGGCGGTGGGCAACACCTCTACTTCCGCCACCCCGGCGTCACCGTCCCGTGCCACCCGATCGCACCGGGACTGGACGTCAAGGGCGACGGCGGCATGGTCGTCTGCCCGCCCAGCACCCACGTCTCGGGCCGCGACTACGCCTGGGAGCCGGGGTGCACGCCCAACGAGGCACCCCTGGCCGAACTGCCCGGGTGGGTGCTGGCCAGGGCCCGGGACCGTGCGTCACCGCGGGGAGGAACTGGTGCAGCGCATCACCAGCTGCCGGTGCGCACCATGGGCGAGCGAGCCGAGTTCGCCATGCTCTGGCACCACGTCGGCATCGAGCTCCGTCCCGGTGACCATGCCTACCTCTGCCCGTTCCATCCCGACCACCACCCCTCGCTCCACATCGACGCCGAGGGGTGCCGCTTCTACTGCTTCGGGTGCGGGCGCGGCGGCGGGAGCGGCCGGCTCCGCCGGCTCGTGGACGCGCCACGCCGTCCGGGGCCGGGTCCGGACGTGGCCGGCGCCGCTCGCCCCGGGCACCTGCCGGCGGCCCCGCCCTTGCCCACCCTGCCGGGCACCACCGAGATCCGTGTCGTGGGGAACTACGCCCACCAGGACGCGCTCCTCGAGCTGACCGGTGGGCGTCGGCACTACGGAGGGGTGAGGATGGAGACCGTTGCCCGCCTCGCTCCCGAGCCCGAGAACACCGCCGACCCTGAGGCCATCGCCGTCACGATCGGCAGGCGCACTGTGGGCTACCTGTCGCACCCCGACGCGGTCACCCACCGCCCGGCCATCACCGCGGCCATCGAGCGCTCCGGGGAGGCGAGCTGCCCTGCCCTGATCGTCGGCGGGTGGGAGCGCGAGCACGGCGACATCGGCCTGTTCGGCGTGCGCCTGCGCCTCGGTGGCAGCACGGCGGAAGGCGGGCCGCGCCATGCCGAACCCCCGGGTCGGTGACCCTCGGCCGCGCCGACCGCGACCGGCCGCCGGGCCCGGTCAGTCGGTACAGGTCGTCCTGGTGGCCGGTAGAGCACCGGACACCAGGTAGCTCTGGGTGATCGCACGCACGCACGGGCTGTAGAAGTAGGCCACGTGACTCCGGCCCTGCCAGGAGAGGAGAACTCCCCCGGTCAACTCCTTGGCCAGTTCGACCGCCCAGACGTAGGGGGTGACCGGGTCGCCGGTCGTCCCGACCACCATGATCGGCGGCGCCCCCGGGTCCGACGCCGGCACCGGTGTCCGGGTGGGCAGTGCGGGCCAGGTGGCACAGCTGAGGAGCCCCCAGGCCAGCAGGGGGCCGAATACCGGGGCGGACCGTCCGACCTGGGCGGCCAGGGACGGGTAGTCCGACGGATCACGGTCGACCGGGTGGTCGAGGCAGTCGATGGCCTGCTCGGCATCGGCGCCGTTGGTCGAACCCCCGGCCTCGTAGCGGTCGGTCATGGACGTCACCGCCGTACCGTTGCCGGCTTCGGCCTCGGCCAGCGCTGCGGCAAGCGTCGGCCACGAGGACTGGGATCCGAGTCCGGGCAGCAGCGCGTGGTACAGCTCACCGGGCCCGGCGGTGCGTCCGCCGGACACCGACAGGGGCTGGAGCCGGCTGCGTTGGATGAGGTCGAGCAGTGCGGTCGTCGGATCCCCCACCGGGTGCCACGGGCATCCGGTATCGGCGGCGCACCAGGCAAAGAACGACTGCAGTTCGGACTCGAAGCTCATTGCCTGGTCCGTGACGTACTGGACCGTGTCCAGCGCGGGGTCGATGGCCCCGTCGAGCACCATGGCACGTACATGGGTCGGGAACAACTGGGCGTAGGTGGCCCCGAGCAGCGTGCCGTAGGAGTGTCCGATGAACGTCAGCTGGGCATCGCCCAGTGCCCCGCGGATCCGATCGAGGTCCCGGGCGGTGTCGACGGTGCCCACGTAGGGCAGGAGGCTGCCGCTGAACTTCTCGCACTGGGCGGCGTACACCTGGTCGTCGCCGAGCAACGCCCGCTCGGCGGCCGAAGTGGTGGGGACCGGGTCGAGCTCCTGTCCACCGGACCCCGACCCGCCTCCTGCACTGCAGGTCACCGGGCTGCTGCGCTCCACCCCTCGCGGGTCGAACGAGACGATGTCGAAGCGGGCGAGGAGCTCGGGAGTGAGCACGGACAGCTCGTTGGGCAGGTCGTCGATGCCGGAGCCCCCCGGGCCGCCCGGATTGATCACCAGGGACCCGATGCGCTCCGAGGGCACCTCGGCGGCGTGCCGAGCCACGGCGATCTGAAGGGTGGGTCCCTCGGGATGCGCGTAGTCGAGCGGCACGGTCACCGAGCCGCACTGCAGATCTCCGCACGGCATCCACTGCACCGGGGCCACCGGCAGTGGGGGCTCGGTCGAGGTGGTGGGCGTCGCCGGGCTCAGGCGGACCGCCGGGTCCGGGGCGGTGCCGCCCGTGCGCGGAGCCGTCGAGGCGGGGTCGGCACAGCCGGTGAGGAGTAAGACCAGGACGCCGACCACTGCCGACAGCCTGGGGGGGCGAGAAACCGCGTGTCGGAGCGTGCGCCGGGGGGACACGTCGTCAGTCTGGCACCGGGGTCCCGCTCCACGGACGGCGGCCGCCCACAGGATGCCGGCGCCCGACGGTCAGCCCGAGTCGTGTGGTGGGGAGGGCGGTGCGACGGTGGCCGGGCGTGACGTCATCGGGGTCGGGGTCGGCGGCCGCAGACCGAGGACGATCCCCAGTTCGTCGGTCATGGCCGGCGCCAGATAGGTGACGTACGTATCGGTCAAGTGGTTGTCGTCGCGGTAGACGAGGAGGTTGTCCACCATGACCGCACAGGTGGTCGTGGTGCAGAGCCAGGGCGAGACGTCGAAATAGGTGCCACCCGCCGCTGTGACCGCGCTGCGTTCGGCCGCGAGGCCGGCCTCGTTGATCCCCTGGTGCAACGGCACCGTGCACGCCGTGGCCGTGGTCAGGTGGACGGAGAGGCAACCAGGCACGTCGAAAGTTGGCTTGGGCACCGGACCGAGGACCAGCACCTGGGGCCCGAGCCTGCGGATGGCGGTGATCATGGCCGACATGCCCCGGAGCCACTGCGAACTGTAGGGGGTGAAGCCGTAGATGTCGGTGTAGTGCCTGGCCACCCCAAGGATGACCAGGGCCGGATGGACCTGTGCGATCCGATCGAGCACGTTCTGGCGCCACTCGTCGCATTCGACGAAGTTGCGGCCCAGGACCGGGCTGATGATGGGGATCATCAGCGGGGGGCAGGTGGCCTTGGTCCAATTGAACAGACTGAGGTCGAGCCGATGGGCAGCTCCGTCGACCGCGGAGAACCACATGGAGGCGTGCGAGTCGCCGAACAGCACGACCGACGTGGGCGATGAGGTGTCGCCGAAGTCGCACGACTCCAGGGCGGTCGCCAGGTAGGTGTCGAGGCACCCGTCGACGAAGACCGGGGGTTCGTCGGCGTTGGCAGCGGAGAGGGAGGGGGTCAGATTGGCCGGCACGACGTTGACCGACAGCGAACGGGCCACCGCCTTCTGCACCTGGGTCGTCACCGATGCCAACTGCGCGACGTAGGGGTTAGGGGGCGGCGACAGCGTCGTCTTCTGCGCGCCGGAGTGGCCGACTCCTGATGCCGGCTGGGCGGTGGACAGCCGGGCGATCGGGGCCGTCCCCTGTCCGGTCAAGGACGGCAGGGTGGAGATCGACACCAGGCACACAGAAGCGGCGGCCGCCGTCAGGACGCCACCCAGTCCCATCACGCGACGGGGAACGGCCCGGAACCACGACGACAGCCGCACCGGGTCCTCGACGGCGACGAACGAGATCAGGGCGAGCACGAAGCTGCCGAGGACCAGCGCCAGGTTGGCACCGAGAGAGAGGGCGTGGCCGACAACGTACGGGGCCAGGATCAAGACAGGCCAGTGCCACAGGTACCACGAGTACGAGACGCGGCCGATCAACCGGGCACCAGTGCGTCCCAGTACCAGGATGGGTCCCGTGCGGGGGGCCGAGCAGCCCGAGGCGATGACCGCCGCGGTCCCGAGCACCGGGGCCAACGCCGCTGTGCCGGGGTAGGGCACCGAGCTCGACACGATGACCGCCGAGCCGATGACCACGGCCAGACCGCCCCAACCGAGCAGGGCGGCGGATCGCCCGTTCAACTTCCCGAGCCAGGGCGCCGCGAACGCCACCAGGCCCCCGACGGCCAGTTCCCAGGCCCTCGTGGGCAGGGAGAAGAACGCCCAGGGCTGGGAAACGCCGGTCAGCCACACGGCGAAAGTGAAGGACGCGACGGCGAGAACGGCCAGTGCGGTCACTGCGCCCGCCCGTGAAGGCCCGGATACCCGGCGGTTGTGCGGTGGGCGACGCTGCCAGATCATCGACGCGCCGAGCAGCAGCAACGGCCAGACCAGGTAGAACTGCTCCTCCAGACTGAGGGACCAGTACTGCTGGAAGGGTGACGGGGGAATGCCGGCCGTCAGGTAGTTGGTCTGGAGCGCGGCGAATCGATAGTTGGAGACGTAGAAGGCGGCCGACACGCCGTCCTTCAGGGAAGCGTGGGCCTGCAGCGGCGGCAGGAACCGGGCCGAGACCAAGGCGGTGGCCACCAGCACCACGAAGGACATGGGCAGGAGGCGCTGGATCCGCCTGCCGTAGAACGACCGGAAGGATATGCGGTGCCCGCCCTCCAACTGGCGCCAGAGCAGCCCGGTGATCAAGAAGCCGGAGATGACGTAGAAATCGTCGACCCCGGTGAAGCCGCCCCGCAGAAAGCCCACGTGCGCGTGGTAGAGGACGACGGCCAGAATTGCCACCGCCCGCATCCCCTCGATGTCTCGGCGGAACCCACGAGATGGCCTCCTGGTCCGATCCACGCGGCAACGCTATTCGACCGGTGACCACCGGGAAGACACCGCGAAGGGCACGTTGACAAGGAGTGAACACGGGTAGGCTCCCGGCGGCGAATGGCAGAGGAGGGACCATGACCGAAGAGGGTTGGTACGTCGATCCGTACGGCCTGCATGACGACCGATGGATCTCTGACGGGACTCCCACGGCGCTTGTCCGGGATGGTGGGGTGGAGTCGCAGGACCCCCCTCCTGGCGCCCCCTACCGAGGCCCGCTCGAGCGGGTCGAGGAGGCTCCTCCGGGGCACGGCGAGGACCTGCTGCGCGCCGACAGCGCCGAGCACTGCAAGCCGTTCGATCCCAAGGCAGAGGAAACTGCGGCCTGGGAGGCCTTCGACGAGACGAGCGGGACCTGACCGGGGCGGACAGCCCCGCCGGGCGGTTGGACCCCGCCCGTCCGGCGGCACGGGATACTGGCTACGTGCCGCCTACCCTGGTCTTCATCGGACTGCAAAGGGGACGATCTCATGGCAACTGCCGGAGCCGACGAACCGACATTGACCGAGATTCGGCGGCGTCTCGATCTGGTGGATCAGGCGTTGGTCGAGGTCCTCAACGAGCGAGCGCTGCTCATCGGCCAGGTCATCCGCTACAAGCGCTCCCGCGGAATGGCGGTCGTGGATCGCCCGAGAGAGGACGCGATGCTCGCTGGTATCGAGCAGGTCGCCTCGTCGAGAGGACTCGACCCGCGTATCGCACGGCAGGTACTGCGCTCCGTGATCGATGCGTTCACGCTGCTGGAGGTTGAGGAGTTGGGCCCTGGCCACCTTTAGACGCCCCCGACCCCTGGCGTGCCTGCCGCAACCCAGGAGTGTGCTCTCTCATGGTCAGGGGGCACCTCTTGCATGTCATGTCACAAACGGTCAACCCCGCACGTCAACTCCTTGAGCCATCCGAGGAGGACACGATGCCAGAAGATCCCGACGTAGTCGTGGTGGGCGGCGGGATTGCCGGTCTGGCGGCTGCCACCGCCGCCGCACAACATGGATCGAAGGTCGTTCTCGTCGACGCGCACCATCTCGGTGGGCGAGCGCAGAGCGACCATCGGCGTGGGTTCACGTTCAACCGGGGACCCCACGCGCTGTACGACAGAGGCGCGGGTCGGGCTGCCCTCAAGGGACTTGGTGTGACGGTTTCTGGTTCTTCCGCCCCGCTGGTCGGCGCCAAGGCGCTGCGGGCCGGGAAGCTGTTCTCATTGCCCACCTCGCCGACGTCGCTGATCCGCAGCGATCTGCTCACCCCTCTCGACCGCGTGTCGTTCGGCCGGATACTGACATCGCTCCCACGAAAGCCGACCCAGGCGCTTGTGGCAATGTCAGCCCGAGAGTGGTGCGACCATGTCACCAGACGCCCGAGCGTCACCGGCTTGCTTCAGGCACTGGTCCGACTGGCCACCTACGCGAGCGATCTCGACGCGCTGAGCGCGGATGCTGCAGTCGCTCAACTTCGGCTTTCCACCTGGGGTGTCACCTACCTCGACGGTGGATGGCAGTCCATCGTCGATGGCCTCGAGCACGCCGCTCGTGACAGCGGCGTGGTCATCTCCAGCGGAACTGCAGTCACCCAACTCGAGGTGAGCCCGAAGCGCGTGGCAGTGACCGCGGGAGGCAACGAGGTCATCGGGCGAACTGTGGTCCTTGCCGCGGGTAGCCCGAGCGTCGCAGCTCGGCTTCTCCCCGGCTCGATCCCCGAAGATCTCGGGCCTCCCGTGCAGGCGACGTGCGTCGACTATGGACTGTCGACGCCACCTCCCGAGTCGTTCATCTTGGGGATCGACGAGCCGGTGTACCTGTCGCTCCATGCCCCCAACGCCAGGCTCGCCCCACCCGGTGGCGCTGTGCTGTGCGCCATGGCGTACGGATCAGCAGGGACGGAAGCGGTAGAGCGGCTCGACGAGCTCGCCGCGCTGGCTGGCGCCGATCGATCGACGATCCGCGAGCGTCGCGTGCTGTCATCGATGACGGTGGCCCATGCCATGCCCAGGCCGGGCAGCGGTCTTCCCGGACGTCCAGGGATCAGCGTTCTCACCACGGACAACTGCTTTGTCGCGGGGGATTGGGTTGGCGAGGACGGACTCTTGGGAGATGCCGCTCTGGCCAGTGGGGTGGCGGCCGGACGAGCGGCGGCACTTCGGTGACCGACTTGGTGGAGACCTTCGAGGCCGAACGCCCACGTCTGCTGGGACTTGCCTATCGCATGACGGGTTCGCGTCACGACGCCGACGACATCCTCCAAGAGGCGTGGCTCCGTTTCGAGCAGAACGGGAAGTCCCTGAACATCCCCGCTGCCTGGCTGACGACGGTTGTGACCCGTCTCTCGATCGACCGGTTACGGGCGGTCGACCGTGACCGGTCCCGCTACGTCGGTCCGTGGCTTCCCGAACCGACCTCCTTGGAGCCGACCCCCGACGGGTTCATCGACACAGCCGACTCCCTCACGCTTGCCTTCCTGGTCGTGCTCGACCGGCTCTCTCCGCTGGAACGGGCGGCGTTCGTGCTGGTCGACGTCTTTCGAGAGCCGTACTCCTCGGTGGCCGAAACCCTGGGGCGAAGTGAACCGGCATGTCGACAGCTCGTCCATCGGGCGAGAGCGGGCGTCCGGGCAGCTCACGAGTCGGCTCTGCGGCCGCTCGACGGGGATCTCCTCCATCGCCTTGTTGCTGCACTGCTCGACGGTGACCCCGACGCCCTGCTTGCTCTGCTCTCACCTGATGTGGTGCTCACCAGCGATGGAGGACCGAACCGGAGGGCTGCTCGACGCCCGGTCGTGGGACCACAACGGGTGGTCCGGTTCCTCACCAACCTCTCCCGCCGAGAGCCGGATGCGATGGCAGTCGAAGGTGGCGTCAACTACGGCGCCTGTCTCTTCATCCATACGAAGCACGGCCCCATGGTGGTGACCGGCAGCGCAAGGGGCGGTGCGATCGCCTCTCTGACCCTGATGCTGAACCCCGACAAGGTCGAGGGTGCCGAGCACCCCCGAGCGATGAGATGATCGACCGCTCCCAGCAGCCGTGTCCCACCGACCCGATGCTCCTTGGAGCGCTCGTTCTTCTCAGGAAACGACCCTGTCCGAATGGCCCGAGGAGTCAGGCGCCGGGACGACTTGGCCAGATGGAGCTCGGTGCGTAGTTGTGGTCGCGGCAAGGGGCGACAGGTTCACGATTCTCCTGGCCGTCGGCAGGCTCTGCCTGTGTCCATAGAAGTGTGGGCCCTCCTCGTGCATGACGGCGGTTTCGGAATCAGCTCGACGGCGGCAGCATCGATCGCGACCAAGCGGACACAGCCCGAGACTGCCGAGACAGTGCCGCCTGCGAACCGAACCCTGGGCGGTGGGCACCCCCCTCCACGAGTTGATGTGGCAGACCCGCGGCAACCACCAGCTGATCGAGCACCTGCAGCCCGGCTGCCTCGTCCTTCTGGAACTGACCCTCGCATCGCCGTACCCTCTGATTGTCGCGCCGACCGACGTGGTCGCCGTGGCGATCACGGCTCCGGTCCCCCCGCTGTATCCGACGGTTTGGCGGCGCCTTCTGAGGTTTCGGGAGGGTGTGGGCGGCGAAAATCCCATCCGAGCAGGTCATGGGACCAACCGGTACTCGTGAACGAGACCAACGACGGCGTCATGGCGTCGTAGTTGCGCAGGCTCGGGATCATTCGTCGGCGGTGGCTGGTCCACCGCGATCGGGCCTGTTGAGCCAGCGCCCGGTGGGGCCGATGCTGGTTGTAGTGAGCCAGGTACTCGACCAGGACGACCTCGAGATGGCGACGACCGAGGATCAGCATCCGGTCGAGACACTCACGACGGACGGTGCCGACGAAGGGCTCGGCGAAGGCCTCGGCCTGTGGTGCTCTGACCGGGGTGCGGATGATCCGAGCGCCTTCAGCGTTGAGGAACTCGTCGAAGCTCGAGGTGAACTTGGTGTCTCGGTCACCAACCAGGAACCGGACGGGTCGCGGCCGTTCGACCAGCACCATGCTCAGGTTTCTCGCCTGTTGCACCACCCAAGACCCACTCGGGTTCGCAGTGACCCCGGTCAGGTACACCCGTCGGGTGTCGAGTTCGATGAAGAACAGCACGTAGAGACGGCCGAGCAGCACTGTGTCCACCGAGAAGCAGTCACATGCCAGCATCGATGACCCCAGGGTTCTCAGCAACTCGGTCCAGCTGGGACCCTTTCGCATCGGCGAGGGATCGAGTCAGTGCCGACGAAGGATTGCCCAAATGCAGGAGGGAGCGAGGACGACACCCATCCTGGCCCATTCTCCCGGGATCCTTCGGTGGCCCCAGGTGGGGTTCTCCCGGGCCAGCCGGAGGACGATCGCCACCGTGCCCGCAGGAATGCTCCGGCGCCCCGGACGATGCGGTCGGATCCATTTCTTGACGAACCAGGTCCCTGTGCCAGCGCAGCAGGGCGTCGGATTCCACGAAGAACCTCCCCCGGCGACGACGACCGAGGAACCGACTCGATTCAGCGAGCAGCGCTCGATCCGTTGGTCGCGAGGCCGGTCGGGCCACGTGGCGGAGCATGACGACCTCAACTGCCGCATCACCACTGTCACGCCGACCCAGACGGAGCAACTGGAGGATTCTGACGAAGGCGAGGTACGGAAACGACAATGCCATGGTCCAGGTTCGTCGCCCGAGGCAACAGGGCCACCCTCAAGGTGAGTTCTGTCGACAAGACCCGCCCAGTTCTGTCGACACCCCGCAGTGGGCTACCGGCAGAACCCGGGTGGCCGGGGACGAGGGCCTGGCCGGAGCCACTTCCCGCCGCCTTCGGTCGAGCCGCTCTTGCAACTGGTTCCGCCGGCTTCAGGAGCCGGATGCGCTGATGCTGTCGGCGGCAAGGTGGTGCTCAGCGGGCTGATGGGGCCCCTGACTCGTGCCGGCATCCCCGGGCTCGTCCACGTCGACCTCGATCCCGAGGTTCGGGACCACACGATCGAGCCATTTCGGCATCCACCAGTTGAGGTTGCCCAACAGCTCCATGACCGATGGCACCAGGATCATCCGCACCAGGGTGGCGTCGATCAGGATGGACGCAGCCAGCCCGAGGCCGAAGACCTTGAGCACGCGCAGTGGGTCGCCGATCACGAAGGAGCCGAACACGCAGATCATGATCGCCGCCGCTGCGGTGATCACGCGGGCCGTCTTTGCCAGGCCGTCGGCCACCGCGTTCGAGTTGTCGTGGCTCCGGCGCCACTCCTCACGCATGCGGGACAGGAGGAAGACCTCGTAGTCCATCGAGAGCCCGAAGAGGATGGTGAACATCATGAGCGGGATCCACGGATCGATGGGCCCTGTGGACCCGATGCCGATCAACCCACCCAGCCAACCCCATTGGAACACCGCGACGATTACCCCGTAGGCGGCACCCACCGACAGTAGGTTCACCACCGCAGCCTTCAAGGGGATGGCCAACGAGCGGAAGACGGCCATCAAGAGAAGGAAAGCCAGGACCAGCACGACCCCGATCACCCAGAACAGGCGGGACGAAAGATAGGAGGAGGCGTCCACACTGCCCGCCGTTTCGCCCCCCACCAGGAGCCGGATGTCGCTGCCCGCCGTCGCCTCGGGGATCACCTGGTCACGCAACCGGTGTACGAGGGCCTCGGTCTGTGCCGATTGGGGCGACGTGGTCGGATAGGCGATGATCGTCGCCGTGTCCCCCGAAGGGTCGAACAGGGGCGGGGTCGCGAAGGCCACGCCAGGCGTACCCCGGAGTGCCCGGTCGAATCTGGCAACCGGCGTCTGGTCACTGCCGGCCGGGATCTGAGCGACCAGTACCAGCGGGCCGTTGAACCCGGGGCCGAATCCCTCGGCCAGCAGGTTGTACGCCTGGCGCGTGGTCAGGCCCGGAGGATCGTTGCCGGCGTCGGTGAAGGCCAGCCGCATCGAGAAGAGCGGGATGGCCATGATCAACAGAACCAGCAAGGCCGTGGTGCCGGTGATAGCCGGATGGCGTTGGACGGTGCGACTCCAGCGGTACCAGAAGCTCCCCGTGGAAGGCATGGCACCGGTTTGGACAAGGCCCGGCACGTGGACCTTGTCGATGGCCCGACCTGTGAAGCCGAGCATCGCCGGGAGCAGGGTCACCGCGGCCAGCATGACCAGCACGACGGCCGCGATCGCCCCGACCGCCAGGCCGTGCATGAAAGGCAGCTGCAGGACGAACAGGCCGAGCAGCGAGAGGATCACCGTCGTGCCGGCGAATACCACCGCCCTCCCCGAGGTGGCCAACGACACCGTCACGGCCTCCCTCGGGGCGCGCCCCTCGAACAGTCCCTGGCGGTAGCGGGTGACGACGAACAGCGCGTAGTCGATGCCCACGCCGAGACCGATCATCGCCATCATCTCCGGCGCAAAGACCGGCACCGTGAGCACGCGGGTCAACAGATCGAGCGTGGCGAAGGCAATGGCGATCCCGAACAGCGCCGTAATGATCGGCAGGCCCATGGCCACCACGGAACCGAACGCCAGGAGCATGATGAGAATGGCTGCCAGGATGCCGTAGCCCTCGCTCGACCCTGGTGCGGCCGCCACTACTTCGCCGATGGCCTGACCTCCGACTGCCACCTGGTAGCCGGGTCCGTTGAAGGACTTGGCAGTGTCGACCACGTGCTGGATGGCACTGTGGGGAAGAACCCCCGCCTGCTGGTCGAACTGCAGCTGCACGTATGCGATGTGGTTGTTCGCGGACACCTGGTGGGCGCCTTTGGTGGAGAACGGGCTCACCACCGCCGAGACGTGGGGAAGCGTGTCCAGGGAGTGGACCAGCTTGGCCGTCGTGGCCTGGTTGGCGGGACTGCCGACGGGCTGGGAGGTGGCGATCACTACCTGGGCGGGGCTACCGGCCTGGGCGGGCAGCTTGGCGGCCAGGATGTTCTGGACCTGGGTCGACTCGGAGTTGCCCGAGCTGAAGCTGCTCGAGAAGTTGGTGCCCGCGCTCTGGGCGATCACGTTCACTGCGATCAGAGCACCCAGCCACGTCAGGAGCACCAGCCAACGGTGGTCGTGGCACCATCCGGCCAGCCTGGCCAGGGTACTCTCGTGGGCGGGTTGGCTCTGTTGCGGCGCCTCGACCACGGGCGGCGCCGCAACAGCGATCTCAGATTCTGCGCTCACTTTTTTGAGGCTATCCGGCGGGCCACGCGAATGGGCCGCCCGTGTATCGGCGGCGGAGGGTATGAGAGCGGAGATTTGTGAGCCGGGAGATCCACCTGCATGCGGAATGCCTCACTTCGGACGTGGAGGACCGTCATGAAAGGTGCCCTGCTGCACGACCGGCCCGTCAGGGATGCGCTCGCTGCCACGTACCATCGCGGAGATGCGACTGTCGGACGGAGCCCCGGTACGGAACCGGCACCCGATGACGGGTTCGAACCGGGAGGGATGATGCCGGCCTACGTGATCTACCAGGCCGAAGTGCTCGATGCCGAGCGCTACGAGGAGTACAAGGCGCAGGCGGGCCCGAACGTCGCCGCGGCGGGTGGCCGGTACCTGGTCCGGGGTGGCGAGGTCGAGGCCCTCGAGGGCGACCCGCCGGCCGGCCGCACGGTGGTGCTCGAGTTCCCGACCATGCAGACGGCACTGGACTGGTACCGAGGCGAGGAGTACACGGCAGTCCGGCAGCTCCGCGAGGGCGTGGCCCGGGTCAATCTCTACATCGTCGCCGGCATCGACTGACGGAGGCCTCCGACATCGGCAGGTGCCCCGGGCCCCACGGTGACAGACTTGCTGCGTGATCACAGGCAGCCACTGCATCATCTACGCCGACGATTCCGAACGCGCCAGGGCCTTCTTCAGGGACGTGCTCGGACTGCCCTACGTGGACGCCCACGACGGTTGGTTGATCTTCAAGCTGCCACCTGCCGAGCTCGGTATCCATCCTGCGGGTGCTCCCGAGGAACCGGGCACCGGGCCGCCGAGCGGGCACCACGAGCTCTACCTCATGTGCGATGACATCGACCGCACCGTCGCCGACCTCACCAAGAAGGGCGCTGAGTTCGCCGGGCCGGCAAAGGATCCGGGCTTCGGGTCGCTCGTCCGTCTGCGGATTCCCGGCGCAGGGTGGATCGGGCTGTACCAGCCGAAGCACGCCATCGCCCACGACCTCGACGGCTGACCAGTTCGCGCCGGCAACGGGTCCCGGGGTCGCAGCGACCTCACGCTGTGCCGTCCACTGGCCGGCGTGAGGGCGCTACCCCTGCGGCGCGTGCGACCGATTGGCCTGGCGTCGACCATCCCCAGCAGCAATGCTGTGGACATGGCCGTAGACGTTCGTGCCCCGTTGCGGGAGCTCGACCTGGCGGACGCAGCCGGCCTCCCGCCCGACGAGGTGCTGGCGCGCCTCGGGAGTGGACCCGATGGGCTCTCCTCCGACGTTGCGGCAGGTCGGCTTCGGCAGTTCGGGCCGAATTCGCTCGGCACGCATCGGGTGCGCGCCACCGCCGTCCTCCGGCGCCAGCTCTGGAACCCGATCCTGATCCTCCTGCTCGGTGCGGCGCTCGTGTCGGGACTGACCGGGGGCGGCACCAATGCGGTGATCATCGCGGTGATCGTCGCCCTCAGCGTCGGTCTGGGCTTCTTCAACGAGTACCGGGCGGAGGTCGCGATGGCCTCCCTCCGCGGCAAGATCCGGCACGACACCGAGGTCATGAGGGACGGCCGGGTGATCCGGGTCTCCGTGGTCGATCTCGTGCCCGGCGACGTGGTGTCGCTCCGCATCGGCGCCCTCGTACCGGCCGACCTCCGGTTGCTGAAAGTCGACGAGCTCGAGTGCGACGAAGGCGTGCTGACCGGCGAGTCGATGCCGGTGGCCAAGTCGGTGGCGCCCGTCACCGACCGCCAGGCGCTGGACCAGCCGGGATGCGCCTTCATGGGAACGATCGTCCACCAGGGGTCGGCTCTCGGTGTGGTGGTCCGGAGCGGAGCCCGCACCGCCTTCGGACAGATCGCTGCGGGCCTGTCCGAAAAGCAGGGCCAGACCGCCTTCGAGGTGGGCCTGTCCCGTTTCTCGCGCTTCTTGTTCGGGGTGGCGGCCGTGCTCACCGCGTTCATCTTCATTGTCAACGTGGCACTCTCCCGGCCCCTCATCGAGGCACTGCTCTTCTCGCTGGCCATCGCCGTGGGCATCGCCCCCGAGATGATGCCGGCCATCGTGACGGTCAGCCTCTCTGCCGGCTCGAGGGCCCTCGTGGCGAAGAAGGTGCTGGTGAAGCGGCTGGTCGCCATCGAGGACCTGGGCAACATCGAGATCCTCTTCACCGACAAGACGGGCACCCTCACCGAAGGGGTGATCACCTTCGAGCGGGGACTCGACGCCGATGGGCGGGAGAGCGACCGACCGCTGCTGCTCGGACTGGTGTGCAACGAGGCGACGGTCACCGACAAGGGGCCGGTCGGGGGGAACGCGTTGGACCAGGCCCTGTGGTCGGCCCCGGGGGCGGCTGCGGGAGAGGAGCTCGCCGCCACGGCCGCCGGCTATGAGCGGCAGGGCGTCCTTCCCTTCGACCACGAGCGCCAGCTGGGTTCGGTGCTGGTCGAGGACCCTGCCGGCAGCCCGCTCCTGATCACCAAGGGTGCACCCGAGGTGGTGCTGGACCGGTGCGCGAGCGTCCCTGACGGCGCTCGGCCGGCGCTGGAGGCACTGTTCTCCCAGGGGGCCCGGGTCGTGGCCGTGGCCGCCCGGCCGGCCGAGGACGTGGAGACACTGACCGGCGAGGACGAGCAGGGCCTGGCGCTGATCGGGTTCCTGACCTTCACCGACCGTCCTAAGGCCGATGCCGGCTCCTCCATCGCCCAGCTTCAACGGCTGGGGGTGGAGGTGAAGATCATCACCGGGGACAACGGCCTGGTGGCGGCCAAGGTGTGCTCGGACATCGGGGTCGACTGCGCGGGGGTGCTCAGCGGTGCCGAGGTCGAGTCGCTCGACGACGACAAGCTCGAAGCGGCGATCCTGACCACGACGGTGTTCGCCCGGATCGGCCCCGACCAGAAGTCGAGGATCATCAAGGTGGCCCGCCGCACCGGAAAGGACGTGGCGTTCCTCGGCGACGGGGTGAACGACGCTGTGGCCCTGCACCACGCCGACGTCGGGATCTCGGTGGACTCGGGAACCGACGTGGCCAAGGACGCGGCCGACGTGGTGTTGCTCGACAAGGATCTCGGGGTGCTGGCCGAAGGGGTGATGGAGGGCCGCCGCATCTTCGCCAACACCATGAAGTACGTCCTGATGTCCACGTCCTCGAATTTCGGCAACATGTTCAGTGCGGCCGGTGCCTCGGTGTTCCTGTCGTTCCTGCCGATGCTGCCGACGCAGATCCTCCTGAACAATCTGCTCTACAACGCCGGGCAGCTGGTGATCCCGACCGACCGGGTGGATCCCGAGGCGCTGGCCCGGCCGGCGGCGTGGGACATGAAGTTCATCCGGAACTTCATGTCGGTGTTCGGTCCGGTGAGCTCGATCTTCGACTTCCTCACCTTCTGGGTGATGCTCTCGCTGCTGCATGCCGGCCACGTCGAGTTCAGGACCGGTTGGTTCGTCGAGTCGATCGCCACCCAGACCCTGGTCATCTACGTGATCCGGACCCGGCGGGTGCCGTTCTTCAAGAGCCGGCCCAGCCTGCCCATGCTGTTCGTGCCGACCGGGGCGGCGCTGGTCGGCGCCGTCCTGCCGTACACGGGGCTGGCCAACCTGCTGGGCTTCACGCCGCTGCCGACGACCTTCTTCCTCCTGCTGTTCGGGATGGTCGTCGTCTACCTGCTGCTGGTCGAGCTGGCGAAGACCCGCTTCTACCGCGCCCCCCATGCCCGGACCCCCCGCCCTGTCTCTACCCACGCCGAACGGCTCGAGCGGCGGATCCGCCGCCGGGCGTCCCGCTTCATCCGCGTTGCGGTACAAGAGGTGGAGACCCGAGGAGGGTCCAAGGGCCAGGGGTCGCGGACCGGTGCCGTCAACAAGCCGCCCGATCGATGATGGCGCCGGTTCGCCGAGCCCGGTACCCCTCCGGCCGGACCTCCCAGTGGATACGGGGAGGGTTGCCGCCGCCTACTGTGTGCGGTAGCCCATGACCAAGCAGGCAGCGTCCCCGCCGACCAATGACAACGGCGCCTCGGTCGCGCCCCCACCGCCACCGGCGTGGCGCCACTACCTCTGGTTCATCGCCATCGCCATGTTCATCGTCCTGTTCCTGATCCTGCCGGCCACACAGAGCAAGGGGCAGGTCACCATCACCTATTCGCAGTTCTTGAGCGATGTCTCGACGCACAAGGTGAAGACGGTCACCATCCAGACGAGCGGGTCGGCCACCGGCACCCTGTCCGACGGCAACACCTACACGACGGTGATCCCGCCGCAGGCCGGGCAGGCGCTCCTCGACGCACTGCAGAAGTCGGGCGTCCAGATCACGGCGGAGTCGAGCGGCACCTCCTTCGGCACCGAAGTGCTGTCCTGGCTCATCCTGCTCCTCCCCTTCCTGTTCATCGGCTACCTGTGGTGGCGCCTCTCGAAGGGTGCCGCCAGGGGCCTGCAGGGGGCGCTCGGCGTCGGACGGTCCAAGGCGAAGGTGTTCGACGAAGAGCGCCCGAAGACGACGTTCGCCGACGTGGCGGGGTACGACGGGGCGAAGCTCGAGGTCCGAGAGGTCGTCGACTTCCTGCAACACCCCGAGCGCTATGCACGGGCGGGCGCCATGGCGCCACGGGGCGTCTTGATGGTCGGCCCTCCCGGCACCGGCAAGACCCTTCTCGCCCGGGCGGTGGCGGGAGAGGCGAACGTCCCGTTCTTCTCGGTCACCGGATCGAGCTTCGTCGAGATGTTCGTCGGTGTCGGGGCCGCTCGGGTGCGCGACCTGTTCGAGGAGGCCCGCAAGCGCGCCCCGGTGATCGTCTTCGTCGACGAGATCGACGCCATCGGCCAGCGGCGGGCCGGCGCCGGCGCGATGGTGGCCAACGACGAGCGGGAGCAGACCCTCAACCAGTTGCTCTCCGAGATGGACGGGTTCGACCCGGCGACCGGGATCGTCGTCCTCGCCGCCACCAACAGGCCCGAGGTGCTCGACCCAGCGCTGCTCCGACCTGGACGGTTCGACCGCCAGGTCATCATCCCGCTCCCCACCCTGTCCGAGCGCCTCGCCATCCTGAGCGTCCACTGCCGGGGCAAGCAGCTCGGCCCGAGTGTGAACCTCGACGTCGTGGCCAGGGGGACACCGGGCTTCTCCGGGGCGGACCTCGCCAACCTGGTCAACGAGGCGGCGATCGTCGCCGTGCGGGACGACCGCCACGTCCTCGATGGCGCGGACTTCGCCGCGGCGCGCGACCGGATCATCCTCGGGCGGCGAGAGGGCTCCAACGTCCTGCTCCCCGAGGAGAAGAACGCCGTGGCCGTCCACGAGGCCGGCCACGCCCTCGTCGCCGCCTACTCGGACAAGGCCGATCCGGTCGAGAAGGTCACGATCCTGCCGGCCGGGCCGACGCTCGGCGTCACCCACCAGCTCCCGCTCGTCGAGCGCCATCTCTTCGGCGAGGACTACCTCTACGACATGCTGACGGTCTTCCTCGGCGGTCGGGCCGCCGAGCTCGTGGTGTTCGACCAGGGCTCGACGGGCGCGGCCAACGACCTGGCGAAGGCCACGGACCTGGCCACCAAGATGGTCCGCGAGTTCGGGCTCTCCTCGGTCATCGGGCCGGTGGGCTACCCCTCGGGGGGCTCCGTCTTCCTCGATGGCGGCGGCGGCGGCTTTTCGAGCCGCCCCTTCGCCGAGCACACTCAGGCGGCCGTCGACGCCGAAGTCTCACGGCTGCTGGCGGAGGCGGAGCAGCGGGCCGTCAAGGTGCTCGAGGAGCACCGCCAGGTTCTCGACCAACTGGTGCAACTCCTCCTCACCAACGAGACGGTGGAGGGCTCGGAGATCTATGCCCTGGCCGGCCGTCCTGAACCCACCGGTGGCGAGGGCGTGACGGTGGCGCCCGAGCGGGCCAACGCGCTCGAGGGGGAGCCGGTGGCGGGTGGGACCGAGGGGATGGAGGAGTACCCCGGGTCGACGCCTTGAGGCCTCTTGCCTGACGGCGGCTTTCCCGACCGCGCAGACCACCGCATCGACCGCCGACGAAGGACAGAGACGGGAGCACTGCCGGCCATGGAGGATCTCACCGAGGAGCTGGACCAGTACATCATCGACGACAGCGACGAAGAGCCCATCCTCTGCTGGCGTGACGGTACCGAGGTGGACACCTGGAAGGAGGGCTACCCCTACGACCGACGCATGGGCCGCGACGAGTACGAGATCGAGAAGCGCCGGCTGCAGATAGAGCTGCTCAAGATGCAGAACTGGGCCAAGGACGTCGGAGTGCGCATCCTCCTCGTGTTCGAGGGCAGGGACGCCGCGGGCAAGGGAGGCACCATCAAGCGGTTCACCGAGCACCTCAACCCCCGGGGGGCGCGGGTGGTGGCCCTCGAGAAGCCCAGTCCGCGCGAGCAGAGCCTCTGGTACTTCCAGCGCTACATCGCCCACCTGCCGGCCGCCGGTGAGATCGTCATGTTCGACCGGTCGTGGTACAACCGGGCCGGGGTCGAGCGGGTCATGGGCTACTGCACCGATGAGCAGTACCGCGAGTTCCTCTTCCAGGCGCCGCTCTTCGAGCAGCTGCTCGTTCGCGACAACATCCACCTCTTCAAGTTCTGGTTCTCGGTGTCACGGGGCGAGCAGCACACCCGCTTCCTCATCCGGCGCATCGACCCCGTCCGGCGGTGGAAGCTCTCCCCCATCGACGTGGCGTCCCTGTCCCGGTGGGACGACTACACCGAGGCCCGGGAGCGCATGTTCGCCTCCACCGATTCCGAGATCGCTCCGTGGACGGTGGTGAAGAGCAACGACAAGCGGAGGGGACGCCTGAACGCCATGCGCCACGTCCTCTCGGCCGTCGACTATGAGGACAAGGACACCGAGGTCGTGGGCGCCCCCGATCCGCTCATCGTCGGGCGGGTGGCGACGATGGCCGAGGTCGGCGAGCGCGTCGTGCCGTCAGTTGGAAGGCCGGCCCCGGATACCGGCCACGGGTCCCCGGGGCTCAGCCCTTGACGGCCCCCGCCGTCAGGCCGCGGATCAGTTGCTTCTGGAAGGCCAGCAGGAGGATGAAGATGGGCAGGGCGGCCAGCAGCGTGCCGGCGAAGATGACGTTGATCTGGTCGATGCTGAGCGACTGCAGCTGGCGCAGGCCGATCTGGACGGTGCGGACGCTGTCGGAGTCGGTGACGATGAGCGGCCACAGGTACTGGTTCCAGGCGGTCAGGAAGGCGTAGACGCCGAAGGCGCCGATGATGGGCCGGTTGAGGGGTACGACCACCCGCATGAGGAACCGAAGGTGGCCGTAGCCGTCGAGGGTGGCGGCGTCGTGCAGGTCGTGGGGCAGCTGCAGGAAGGCCTGGCGCAGCAGGAACACCCCCACGCCGCTGGCCATGAACGGCACGATGAGGGCCGGGAACGTGTTGTACCAGCCGAAGTCGCCGATGGTCTGGCGGTTGGGGATCAGGGTCGCCTCCATCGGCACCATCAGTGTGGCCAGGCACACGAAGAACAGGACGCGCCGGAAGGGGAACTGCACGAAGGTAAAGGCGTAGGCGGCCAGCACCGACGTCACCAGTTCCGCCACCGTGATGGACACCGTGACCACCGCGGAGTTGCGCAGGTACAGCCCGAGGTGGGCATCGGTGAAGGCCTGGGCGAAGGCCCCCCACTGCGGGTGGAGGGGGAAGAGGGTGGGGGGCCGGTGGGCGATCTGCTGGGGGGTGAGCAGCGAGTTGACCACCGTGATGTAGATGGGGAAGCCCACCACCACCGCCGCCACCAACAGCAGGGCGTAGCGTCCGGTCCGCCCCCAGTGCCTACCCATAGAACACCCGCCGCTCGATGAAGCGGAACTGCACCAGGGTGACGGCCAGCAGGATGAAGAAAAGGGCCGTGGCCAACACCGAGGCCGTTCCGAAGTCGTTGTTCTGGAACGATGTGTAGAGGTAGTAGATCAGCACCATGGTGTGGTTGTCGGGGCCGCCCTGGGTCAGCAGGTCGATCTGGCCGAAGGCCTGGAACGAGGCGATGATCCCCACCACCCCGGCGAAGAAGACGGTGGGGGAGAGCAGCGGCAGCGTCACCCGCCAGAACCGCCTCCGGCCACCGGCGCCGTCGATGCGGGCCGCCTCCAGCAGGTCCTGGGGGATGGCCTGCAGCGCCGCGCTCATCAGGATGAAGGTGAATCCGATGTTCTGCCACACCGTCACGGTGGCCACGGCCGGCAGGGCCCAGGTGTTGGACTGCAGGATCCCGTTGCCGCCCTCGATGCCCAGCCAGTAGCTGAACAGCCCGACCGTGGGGTTGAGCAAGGTGAAGAAGATCACCGAGGCGACTGCCACGCTGGTGGCCACGGTGGACGAGTACAGGGTGCGGAAGAACCGGATGCCGCGGATGCGGGCGTCGGCCAGCGTCGCCAGCCCCACGCCCAGCAGGATGCCGATGGGGACGGTCAGGATCACGAACTCCACCGTGCGGCCCAGGCTGGCCCAGAAGTCGTGGGAGGTGAGCACGCTCTTGTACTGCGAGAGCCCCACGAACTTCGACGGGATGGTCGGGTAGGGAGCGACCCGGAAGAAGCCCAGCCAGAAGGTGCGCACCAGGGGGTAGAAGACGAACACGGCGAAGATGGCCATGGCCGGGAGGACGAACAGGTACCCCACCGCCGCCTCCCGGCCGGTCCGGCCCAGCCGGCGGCGGCCGTTCGGCGCGTCCCCGGCCGCGCCGGCGGCCACCTCGCCCAGCGCGGCGGCTCCCGGGGCCAGGCCGGCGTCAGACATCGATGCGGGTCCCCTCGACCGGGTCGAACAGGTGGGGGTCCCCTTCGACGGCCAGGGTCACGGCGTCCCCGGGTCCCAGGGCGGAGCCGGTACCGGTCAGGCGCACGGTGAGCAACCCTCCCCCGGGCAGCCGGCAACCCAGGTGCTGCTCGTGGCCCAGGTACTCGGCCAGGGCCACCGTCACCTTCAAGGTGCCGGCCGGATCGGCCCGTAGGTGCTCGGGGCGGACGCCCACCGTCACGTCGGGCAGGCCCCGCTGACGGAGGGCCGCTGCGGCAGCAGGGCCGAGCGGGATGCTCCCGCCGTCGACCACCACCTCGGCGATGCCGTCGGTCGTGTCGACCCGGCCGGCGAGGATGTTCATGGGGGGGCTGCCGATGAAGCCGGCGACGAAGGCGTTGGCCGGACGGTCGTGGACGGTCCGGGGCGCGTCGACCTGCTGGAGGGCCCCGTCGCGCAGGATGGCGATGCGCTGCCCCATGGTCATGGCCTCGACCTGGTCGTGGGTCACGTAGAGGACGGTGACCCCGAGGCGCAGGTGCAGCTCGGCCAGCTCGGCCCGCATCTCCGTGCGCAGTCGGGCGTCGAGGTTGGACAGCGGTTCGTCCATGAGGAAGGCGCGGGGGTGGCGCACGATGGCCCGGGCCAGCGCCACCCGCTGGCGCTGGCCGCCCGACAGCTGGGCCGGCTTGCGGTCCAAGAGGGCCTCCAGCCCCAGGCTCTGGGCCGTGGTAGCCACCAGGCGGTCGCGCTCGTCGGCCGGCACGTGCCGGCTGCGCAGGGGGAACTCGATGTTGCGACGCACGTTGAGGTGGGGGTAGAGGGCGTAGCTCTGGAAGACCATGGCCACGTCCCGGTCCTTGGGGTCCACATCGTTGACCACCCGACGGCCGATCGACACCGTCCCGGCGCTGAGCTCCTCGAGCCCGGCCACCATTCGCAGGGCGGTCGTCTTGCCACAACCCGACGGGCCCAGGAGGACGAGGAGTTCGCCGTCGTCGACCGCCAGG
>JBKQMB010000027.1:0-77142 GCA_052326605.1 Acidimicrobiales bacterium
GAGGAGCCCACCAATTGTGCCAACCGGTCAACGGGAGCGCTACTGGAGTTACCAACCGCGACGCTCGATTGACCCGCCCTATCTTCGCTCGCCCCGGCGAGCCCACCAAGGGCTCTACGGTGCTGACCAGGCCACGACGGCATAGCCGGCTCGTCGCTCTCCCCCAGTCGTGCTCTGACCAGCCACGGTTGTCCCGCAGGACCTCAGGTGGACCACCTTCCGTAGCCGCGAACAGAACGTGGGCCTCGCAGCCATCCAGGTCTGCCTCAGTCAGGATTGCCACATGTCCATCGCCACGGTGTTCTCGCAGGGTTGTTGCCGCCTGCCAGAGACCTCGGAGGTCGTCACTCACCACTACATCTCGGTTGGCGGCGAAGAGGGACCGACCTGCTCCATTCCCGTGCTCGATCGCCTCCCTCAGGAGTGGCAGAAGGCGGGGGACCACTTCGTCAGCCTCGGGGGCGAGTCTGCGCAGTGCGGCAGCGGCCGCTTCCGTCCGAACCAACATGACCGAATCGGGACTTGCAAGCGTCCATGCGTACGGTAGGGACCGTCGCACCATGGCCGGATGGAAGTTGTAGAACGTCGCCTCGACGACCCCTGGAGAAACGACCCCCATCGGTGCTGCCCGGCCGGCGAAATAGCCCATCCAGAAGCCTCGCAAACCAAGGTCCTTCAGGGCGTTTCGGCACTCCTGGGAGAAATAGGCCACAGCATTGACGGCTTCCAGCTGGTGCCAGGCCACCCTGGTCTCCGCGGGTTCCACACGGCCATCATTCCAGTTCGGACGGCCGTGATCGGAGTAGCCATGCTGATACCTCCGAAGATCTGGTGAGAACGCCCCAGATCTCCCCAGGAGCGTGGCGGTTCGAGAGGAGAGGGAGCGGGCTCAGTAGCCCCTCGAGTCAGAATCCACTTCTCTCGGTGAAGATCGTCCAGGCCGCATCTACTGCGGCATTGGGATCGGCCTCGTTGTCACCTGCACGTCGAAGGTCGTCGGCAGCCAGTGACGCAGCCTCCGGATTCGGTTCCGGCTGTTCCAAAAATGGAGTGTTCGGAGGTGGGTCCTTGAAAGTGACCCCGTCATCCCGAACGAGCGCCGTCGGCTCATGCTTCTCGGAATCCAGTGGTGCCCCCGCACTCGCCCGTAGTGGTCAGTGGTTCTTGGACTTGGGACTGGAAACCCGGGCAACGGCACCGATCGCCGGTGCCACGGTCAGCCACAACCCGATGGTCACCACCATCGACGACACGTACCCAAACGGGAGAATGCCAACGTCCTTGTAGACGATCCCTGCGAAGATCATCAGCACCCAGGCACTAACGAAGAACATCGGCCCAGCCGCCACCACTTTGACGAAGTCGCTCAATTGACCCACCTCCTCCCTGTCATCGTAGGGACGGCAGACCACCGCTCAGTAGGGCCAAACGTCATGAGCACGGCCAAGTGCAGCTCATCGAGCGGAGAAAAGCGCCCCAGGGCAATTGGTGCAAGTCTCCAACTTCAGAAGGCGGTTTCGGAATGCCGCGTTGGCGTGGCACCTCGGAACCTCGCGGACGCGTCGAACGGCCCCAGTCTCTACCCCGAGCCACGCACTTGCTCGTAGAAGTCGCCAAGCGCCTTGGCATACCCGGAGGGGTTCTGTAGCCAGTGGACGTGACCGGAATTCTCCAGCGTCACCTGATGAGCCCGGGGGAATCGGCTTCTGACGATATCGGTGCCGTCTTCGAAGATGTCGAAGGCGCCGTAGAGGACGAGCACTGGTCCCTGGTAGCTCGACGCGCCCTCGAGCACTTGCGGGCGCTCCTTGGAGATGGCCCTGTCCGTCTTCATCATCGCGACGGGAGAACAACCGGCGAGCCACTTCGGGTCGGGATCGGGTGCGGATTCGGGGTCCAAGAAGTAGTTGTGCCACGTCTCGGTCATCACGTGACGCATCGACCACGCGCCGATCGAACCGGGGACGACCAGGCCGGAGCCGTAGGCGTAGAAGCGAAACATGCCGGCGAGTCCCGCCCGAGCATGTTCCACACGGAAGGACTCTCGCTTGGTGCGCCTCCAGTCGCTGCCCACACCGAGCGACGAGCTGGAGAGGACCAGGCTCGTGACCCGCTGGGGGAAGGCCGAGGTGTATGCCTGAGCGAGGAGGCCACCCCAGGAGTGCCCGAGCAGGTGCCACGAATCAACGTCCATGATCGTCCGAATGCGTTCGACATCTTCGAGGTAGGCAGCCAACTCGTAGCGCCCGTCGAGACACGTCGACTCGCCGACGCCGCGCTGGTCGAAGCTGATGCACCGGAACTCGGGAAGCATCGGAGCAGTTGAGGCTTGCATGTAGTCCGGCACGCCGGGGCCTCCGTGCACCAGAAGGAGCGGCTCGCCATCGTCACGGCTCTGTTGGACCGAAAGGACCGCGCCGGGCGATTCCACCGAGAAGTGACCCATGAGACCATTGTCGGAGAGACGCCATCATCACGACAAGAGCCATCCGACCCTTCTCTTCACGGACATGGGTCCCAGTTCGACGGATTGCGGCGCCTCTGTCGGGCAGGTGCCCCACTATGCCGGGAGGCCGACGGCTCCAGGTGGGCCCCAGACCGGTTCCGCCGCCCAGGTGGTGGATCAATCAACGCCCACTTCAATCCTCGCCGGCTGGGCGGCTCTTCGCGCATTCCCTCGTGCTGCACTTCGAGGGGACCAGGACCTCGTGGTCGGCCGTGCACACCGCAACCGGCTCCTGCACGTCGGGCACGTCGCGTGCTTGCCGGTTGCCAGATGCACATCATGGTGGCCGTCCACTACTCGAGCCTGCTCGTCAGCTCATCGGCCGATGGGGCCGGGCTGATCGGAGCAAGCCTGGCGGTGATCGGGGCAGTTCCCCTTGATGCCGACAAAGGAGCGCTGTGCTTGACCATGAAAGCGCCCGACACGCTGGAGCTCGTCGATCCCGCGGGGTGCGCACTGCTCGCCGTGGCGATGGTGCCGACCGGTGTCAAATTGCTCGGAGGCTGACCTCGCCCGCCAATCGGTCACGGAGAACGTTGAGGTCAAACGGGGTGCACCGCTCCCGAGCGGGGTGTCCGAACATGCCGGGATTGTGACCGCACCCAGGTGCGGCAGAGCCGCACTGCAGGGATAGGGCTATAAGCCAGCCGGTGGTAGGTGCGCCACGGATCTCATGGATCGAGCGGCCATGCTCGATCGGGCGTCGGGACACTTCAGTGACCGTCAAGTCCATGACCTTCTCGCCACGACGACCGGCGACGTCGAATGGCGGAACCCAGCCGATGGAGGCTGCGTCAGCATCCGGACCAGGCAACCGCCCAATGGTTCAAGGCGATCAGGACCGGGCGCAGGGCATCACCCTTGGTCGTGAGCCGGTAGGACCACCGAGTCCCGCTCTCCTGGCGAACGCGCTTCACGACGTCGACGTCCTCGAGCTCGCGCAATCTTTCGGTCAGCAGGCGGGCGCTCAATCCGGGGATCGCGTTCTCCAACTCGGAGAAGCGATCAATACCGTGCGCCAAGGCGAACAGGATGGCACCGGTCCAGCGGCGCCCGACCAGCTCGGCCGCCTCGTGGAACACCACGCTGAACGGCCCCTCAGTGCGGGCCAGGTCGGGAATGCCGACCATCGTGGATCGGGGTGTGGTGGGGAGTGCTCGGATGCTCATGGTGCTAGGTTACGATAAGTAACCAAGTGCAGGAGGGACACCAACATGAGATTCACCGACTACGAACGCAGCTATCTCGCCGGTCAACCCCTCGGGCGTCTCGCGACCCTCGCGCCCGACGGCTCTCCGCAGACGCGACCGGTCGGCTTCTTCCTCAACGACGAGCTCGGCACCGTCGACATCGGCGGACACAACCTGGGGCGGAGCCAGAAGTTCCACAACATTCAGCTTGACGGTCGAGTGTCGTTCGTGGTCGACGATTTGGCGTCGATCGATCCTTGGGCGCCTCGCGGCATCGAGATCCGCGGCGAGGCCGAAGCCATCGTTGACGCCGAACCCCCCCGTCCCGGCTTCTCGAACGAGCTCATCAGGATCCGTCCACACCGCCTGCTCTCCTGGGGCCTCGACAGCGACGCATTCGCCCCGCCTCTCACACGCAATATCGAACCAGACTGAGTCGATTCCGCCCATCCCGCAAGACTTGGCCGACGGCCTGCCAGACGCTGTCGCAGCGACAATCCCTGAATGCGGTGGACATCGTCCTCGAACAGTCCAGCGTCGGTCTTCGCTGGAACATCCCGGCATCTCGATCGATCGACACCCATGTGGGTGACCCCGAACGCGGGGTCAGTGGGGCGTTCGGCCGCCCTCGGGGCGAACACCGGGTCCGCCCGATCTCTGATCGCCGGTGCCGCCCAGCAGGCAGTGCTGCCTACAGGGCCAGCTCGGCGATGGTCTGGAGAGTGTTGGTGTCACCGGCCACCAGCAAGGTGGTGGCGATGGACTCGCGCCAGCCCTCGAGATCGTCGCGGATCTTCTCCTTCGGGCCGATCAGCGCGGTGTCCTCGATGAGCGCCGTGGGGACCGCCGCCGCGGCCTCGTCCTTGCGACCGTCGAGGTAGAGCTCCTGGATCTTGGTGGCCTCGGTCTCGTACCCCATGCGGGCGAACACGTCGAAGTGGAAGTTCATCGACTTGGCTCCCATGCCCCCGATGTAGAGGGCGAGGTAGGGGCGGAAGCTGTCGGCCGCCTTCTCGACGTCGTCGTCGATCAGGGTCGGGGCGAAGGCGATGACCTCGAAATCGTCGGCCGTGTGTCGCGCTCCCGGACGGGCGAACCCTTCGGCCAGTGCCGGCTCGAAGGCCTTGACCGCGTTGGGCGAGAAGAAGATGGGGAACCAGCCGTCGGCGATCTCTGCGGCCAGCGCAACGTTCTTCGGTCCCTCGGCCCCCAAGATGATCGGGATCTCCTTGCGCAGGGGGTGCACGATGGGCTTCAACGGCTTGCCCAGTCCGGTCCCACCCGGGTAGGGGAGCGGGTAATGGGGGCCGTCATTGGTGACCGGCGTCTCGCGGGCGATGACCTTGCGCACGATCTCCAGGTACTCCCTGGTGCGGGCCAGGGGCTTCTCGAAGGACTGTCCGTACCAGCCCTCCACCACCTGGGGTCCGGACACGCCGAGCCCGAGGACGAAACGCCCGCCGGACAGGTGGTCCATGGTGATCGCAGCCATGCCCATGGCGGTCGGGGTGCGTGCCGACAGCTGGCACAGCGCCGTGCCTAGGCGGACTCGCTCCGTACGCGAGCCCCACCAGGCCAGGGGGGTGAGGGCGTCGGATCCGTAGGCCTCCGCCGTCCAGATCGAGTCGAAGCCCAGCCGTTCGGCTTCCGCCACCAGCTCCGGGGCGTTGGCCGGCGGGCCCGAACCCCAGTAGCCCAGCTGCATTCCGACCTTCATGTCCTTCATGGGTTCCCTCCCTGGTGCGCGATCTCCCGACCCTAGCGTCGGGCAGTTTCCCGGCCCAACTACCGGCTCGGCCACGGGCCCGACTAACGGGTCGGTCACGGGCCTGTCAGCCGAACGCCTCGATGATGTGCTCGGCGAACCCTTCGCACGCCGCCAGCCGCGCCACGTGGATCGACTCGGGGGTATCGTCCTCCTTGGCCCGCACCGCCATCCAGGGAGCGCACAGGAGGTCGGTGACCCCTGCGTCCTCGAGTCGATGGTACAGATCGAGGTCGGGCATGGCCCGGACGGCGACGTAGATGGAGAAGGGATCGTTCTCCCGGCCCTCCCGCTTGAGGGCGTCCTTGATCCGGTCCACCTGGGCGAAGGCCTCGTCGGGAGATGCAGCCCCGGTATTGATCCACCCGTCGCACAAGGTGGAAGCCCGCTTCAGCGCTGGCTCCGAGTCCCCTCCGCAGAGGATGGGCACCGGCTGGGTCGGCGCCGGGTTCATCTGGCACGGAGGCACGTCGTAGTGGGTACCGTGGTACTCGACCCAGCCGCCTTGCCAGAGGGCCCGGAGTGCAGGGATCATGTCGTTCAGGCGTTTCCCCCGGGTACGGAAGTCCTGGCCGGTCTGCTCGAACTCCTCCTCGCACCAGCCCACACCCACGCCCAGCCTGACCCGGTTGTGGGAGAGGACGGCCGTGGTCCCCACCGACTTGGCCACAGTGATCAGGTCCCGCACCGGAGCGATGTAGATGCCGGTGGTGAAGGTGAGGTTGGTGGTGACCCCGGACAGCGCGGAGATCATGCACATCGGGTCGGGCCACGCGGTCTCCTTCTCCCAGAACGGCGCTCCGTCCGGTGCCTTGGAGTAGGTGTAGCGCGACGCCAGGTCGCGGGGGTTGAACAGGTGGTCCGACAGGTAGACGCCCGAGTACCCCATGTCGTCGCACGCAGCCGAAAGCCTGAGGATCTCGTCGGCGGGCAGGAAGGTGACCGCTTGGTGGAAGCGCATGGAGGGCGCCCGCTTTCTGAAGTGGTGGTGCCTGCTACCGGGCGACCGGAGCCGACGGGGCGAAGGCCACGGGGATGTGCTTCACCCCGTTGATGAAGTTGGAGCGGAGCCGCTGCACCTCACCGTCCAGCCGTATGTCGGGTATGCGGTCGAGCAGGCGGTCGAACATCACCCGGATCTCCATCCGGGCCAGGTTCGCCCCGAGGCAGAAGTGCGGCCCCCCACCCCCGAAGGCCATGTGGTTGTTGGGCATGCGCCCGATGTCGAAGGCGTCGGGGTCGGCGAAGACCGACTCGTCGCGATTGGCCGAGATGTGCCAGAAGACGACCTTGTCGCCCTCTGCGATCTTCTGGTCGCCGATGACCACGTCGGCAGCCGCCTGCCGGCGGAAGTGCATCACCGGCGACACGTAGCGCAGCATCTCCTCGATGGCCGATGGCAGGAGCGACCGGTCGGCACGGAGCCGCTCCCACTGGTCGGGATTGTCGAAGAACGCGACCATCGCGCCGGAGATCAGGTTGCGGGTGGTCTCGTTGCCGGCCACCGCCAACAGGAGGAAGAAGAGGTCGAGCTCCAGCTGGGACAGTTGGTCACCGTCGATCTCCGCTTGGGTGAGCACGCTGAACAGGTCCTCGTGGGGATCGATCCGCTTCTTGGCGCACAGCTCGTCGGCATAGGCGAACAGCTCCAAGGAGGCCTGGGTGCTCGACTCGGGCGAGATCTGGTACTCGGGGTCGTCGGAGCCGACCATCCGGTTCGACCAGTCGAAGACCAGGTGTCGGTCCTCTTGGGAGACGCCCATCAGCTCGGCGATCACCTGCAGCGGCAGCTCGGCCGCGATCTGCTCGACGAAGTCGGCGGAACCCTGCTCGCACACACTGTCCAGGATCGAATCGGTGGAAGCGATCACCTTTGCCTCGAGGTCCCTGATCATCCGCGGGGTGAACCCTTTGTTCACCAGGCGCCGGTAGCGGGTGTGCATGGGCGGGTCCATGTTGAGCATCATCATGCGTTGCTGGCTGAGAATGTCGTCGTCGAAGTCGTGGAAGAGCGTGGCCGCGCGATAGGACGAGAAGTGCTCGTGGTCGCGGTTGACGGCCACGCAGTCGTCGAAGCGGGTGACCGACCAGAATCCCTCGGCGTAGCCCTCGGGGTCCGGGTGCCACTGCACCGGTGCTTCGCGACGTAGGAAGGCAAACCAGTCGTGCGGCACCGAGGTCACGAAGTTGCCTGGATCGCACAGGTTGATGTCGTCGAGTTCCATGATTTCCCCCAGCTCGAAACGGGTCGACACCGCCGGACGGCCATCGTGGCCATGCCTCGGCGGCAATGACGTTTCTAGAACGTGTATCAGTTATCATAGGGCAGCCGCACCGGGCCTCCAACGGAATTGGACTCGGTGGCGTTCCGAAAGAAGGCTTGGTCGTGTCGGGACAGGGGGGTCCACCAGGGCGATGGCAGCCCACCGACCCCGGTGCCCGGTCGCTTGCCCGGTCGTCGTGTCGGTGCCGGCCGCCGCGGCCGGACGGGACGAGAAGGCTACAGAGTGGAGGGATCACACGTCATGCACCTCGAGGAGACTCCCGAGCAACTGGCACTCCGGGCCGAGTTGAGGGGCTACTTCGCCCAGCTGCTGACCGAAGACGTCCGCCGGTCGCTCGACACCGAGAGCGAGGGTGGCGAGACGTTCCGCCGGATCGTCCGCCAGATGGGCGCGGACGGATGGCTCGGTATCGGTTGGCCGAAGGAGTACGGCGGCCAGGGGCGACCGGCCACCGATCAGTTCATCTTCTTCAACGAGGTCCAGCGGGCGCGGGCGCCGTTCCCCTTCGTGACTCTCAACACCGTGGGACCCATGCTGATCAAGTACGGGACCGATGAGCAGAAGAAGTTCTTCCTCTCGGGCATCCTCACCGGCGAGATCAACTGCGCGATCGGCTACACGGAACCGGAGGCCGGCACCGATCTGGCGTCGTTGCGCACGCGGGCCGTGCTGGACGGCGACGAGTGGATCATCAACGGGAACAAGATCTTCACCAGCGGCGCAGACCAGGCCGACTACATCTGGCTGGCGGTGCGCACCGACCCCGACGCCCCCAAGCACAAGGGGATCTCGATCCTCATGGTGCCGACATCGTCGCCCGGGTTCTCGTGCACCCCGATCGTGACCGTGGGCGGCGTGGCCACCACGGCCTCGTACTACGACGGCGTACGCGTGCCCCGCTCCTCCGTCGTGGGCGAAGTCAATGAGGGCTGGCGCCTCATCACTGGACAGCTCAATCACGAGCGGGTGGGGCTGGCCGCCGTCAGCGCCCTCGCCTTCCGGCTGTGGGATGAGGTCGCCGAGTGGGTGTTCGACCAAGAGCTGTGTGACGTTGGGTGGATTCAGGAGGACCTGGCCCGCACCTATGCCCTGCTCGAAGCCCAGAAGCTGCTCAATTGGCGGATGACGGCGGCGGTAGCCGACGGCACGCTCGGGCCGGCAGACTCGTCGGCCGTCAAAGTGTTCGGGACCGAGTCGACCGTCGAGATCTACCGCAGGCTGCTGGGTATCGTCGGCGCCGCCGGGTACCTGAGCCCGGGATCTCCGGGGGCAGTCCTCCACGGTGAGCTCGAGCGCGCCGGACGCCAGGCCCAGATCAACACGTTTGGTGGAGGCGTCAACGAGATCCAGCGGGAGATCCTGGCCACGGCCGGGCTGGGCATGAAGCGGTCGTCCCGGTGAGCGGGCCGGCCCCCGCTGCTGCTGCCTCCGCCTCGACGGAAGGCGGGCCGTCCCTCGACGAGCGGCTCCAGTCGTTCGTCGGCCTCCTCGCCGGCCCGAGGCATCGGGCCCCCGACCCGGTCAACCTGCCCATGATCCGGCACTGGATCGAGGCCATGGGCGACCGGAACCCGGTCTACGTCGACGAAGAGGCCGCCCACGCCGCCGGGTTCGACGGGATCATCGCCCCTCCCACCATGCTGCAGGCGTGGATCATGCGTGGCCTCCGGGCCAGCCAGGAGGCCAACGAGACGCGTGCCCGAGGGGTCGAGGCGCCGGAGTCGCCCAACGACCAGCTGATGGCGGTGCTCGACGAGGCCGGGTTCACCTCGGTCGTGGCGACCAACTGCGACCAGCACTACGAGCGACCGCTGGTGCCCGGTGACCGGCTCGAGGCGACCTCCACCATCGACGCGGTGTCCGAGGAGAAGAAGACAGGGCTCGGCGTGGGCCACTTCATCACCACCCGGCTGGAGTTCACCGATCAGGACGACCAGGTGGTGGCCACCATGCTGTTCCGGATCCTCAAGTTCAGACCCCGCCCTCCGGCCGGGTCCACAGAAGCGGCGGCGGCTCCGGGCACCCAGTCGACTCATCAGGCCCCACAGGCCCAACCGGCCCAACCGGCCCCGCGGGCCGAGCGCCCGAAGCGTCCCCGGCCGGCCCTCACCCAGGACAACAGCTTCTTCTTCGAGGGGGCCAGGCAGCACAAGCTCCTCATCCAGAGATGCGCAGAGTGCGGCACCCTGCGGCACCCCCCTCGGCCATCGTGCGCCAAGTGCCGCTCGTTCGACTGGGACACGGTGACGGCGTCCGGCCGGGGAACGATCTACAGCTACGTGGTCAACCACTACCCACAGGTGCCTGCGTTCGACTACCCGTTGGTGGTGGCGCTGGTCGAGCTCGAGGAGGGCACCCGGTTGGTGGCGAATGTTCGCGGCATCACTCCCGACACCGTGGCCATCGGGATGGCCGTGCAGGCAGAGTTCGAGGCGTTCGACGACCTGCTGACACTGCCGGTGTTCCGACCAGTGGTGGCGTCGGCCGCAAGTGGGGACGCGAGTGGCGAGACGAGGAAGAGCTGATGGATTTCATCTTCGATGAGGAGCAGACGGCCGTGCAGGAGGCCGCCGACGGCATCTTCGCCGGAATGGTGACCCCGGACCGGGTCCACCAGGTGGAGGCCACCGATGAGCGCTTCGATCGCGAGTTGTGGGCCGAGCTGGCACGGGCCGATCTGCTCGGTCTGCCCGTCCCCGAAGCCCACGGGGGCGGTGGCCTCGGGATGGTCGAGGTCGCACTGCTGCTCGAGGCGCACGGTCGCTCGGTCGCCCCGTTGCCGCTGTGGGCCACGCTGGTGCTGGGCGCCATGCCCATTGCCGAGTTCGGCTCCGTGGCGATGACTGGCGCCGTACTGCCCGGCGTGGCCGCAGGCGAGGTCGTGCTCAGTGCAGCGCTCGCCGATGTGGCCGCCGACATCGCCGTCGGGGGCCGTGGCGACCCGTCGGTCACCGCCACCGCCACCGCCACCGCCTCCGCCGCCACCGACGGCGGCGGGATGGTGCTGTCGGGCAGTGCGTTCGCGGTTCCCTTCGCCCACGTGGCGGATCTGGTGCTCGTCCCGGCCGTCGTGGGGAGAGGCGGAGCAGGAGGGGCAGGCATCGTCGTTGCCGCCATCGACCCCCGGGCCCCGGGCGTCACGGTCGAGCGAGCGGTGACCACCAATCGTGAGGTCCATCCCCACCTCCATCTCGATGGAGTCGTCGTCGGGCCCGATGACCTGCTGGCCGGAGGCGACCCGAGCCAGGGGCGCCGGATCCTGGCGTGGATGCTGAACCGGGCCTGGACCGGGTTGTGTGCTCTCCAGTTGGGAGTCGTGGCGGCGGCGGTGACCCAGACCGCTGCGTACCTCAACACCCGAGAGCAGTTCGGCCGCCCCCTGTCGACCTTCCAGGGAACGATGCTCCGGACCGCAGACGCGGCGATCGACACCGAGTCGATCAGGGTGACCCTGTGGCAGGCGGCATGGCGGCTCGACAACGGGCTCGATGCCGATCGGGCGGTCACCGTCGCCTCTTGGTTCGCATCGGAGGCCGGCCAACGTGCGGTGTTCGCCACCCAGCACCTGCACGGAGGCATGGGCGCGGACATCGCGTACCCGATCCACCGCTACTTCCTGTGGGGGAAGCAGATCGAGCTGCTGCTCGGATCGCCGAGCGCGCACCTGGCCAGGTTGGGGCGCCAGGTGGTCGACGGGCTCCGTTCAGGAGGGACGTCGTCCATCGGGACACCGGCGACCCAGGCGGCGCGGGCATGAGTGCCGAGACGGCGAGCGCCTCCCCGCCCCGGCCCATCACACTGCTCTTCGGCGAGGTCACCGTCGGCGATGCACTGCCCGAGCTGGTCGTTCCCCTCACCCGCACACTGATCGTCTCCACGGCGATCGCGTCCCGTGACTACCAGGACGTACATCACGATGCCAAGCTGGCAGCGGAACGCGGCTCCAAGGACATCTTCATGAACATCCTGTCGACCAACGGCATCGTAGGCCGGTACGTGACCGACTGGACCGGGCCCGGTGCCGTCCTGACCGACGTGAACATCCGGCTCGGCGCGCCCAACTACCCCGACGATGTCATGACGCTGACCGGAACGGTGACGGGCAAGGACGATGCACCGGCCGCGGACGACACGGGTGGGGTCGAGGTGACGCTGCGGGGAGTCAACAGCCTCGGTGACCACGTGACCGGAACCGTGCGTCTCCGTCTGCCGGCCCGAGCCGCCGGCCATGCCGCCCGTGGAGGATCGGGCCGATGAGCGCCGCCCGGCATTCGTTCACCGGCAACACCGCCATCGTCGGCATCGGGGCGACCGAGTTCTCCAAGGAGTCCGGACGCAGCGAGTTGCGCCTCGCCGTGGAAGCCGTCGACCTGGCCCTTCGTGACGCCGGGATCGAGCCAGGGGAGGTCGACGGAATGGTGACCTTCAGCTCCGACACCAATCCCGAGATCGAGATCGCCCGGAGCCTCGGTATGGGGGAGCTGACCTTCTTCAGCCGCATCCACTACGGGGGTGGGGCCGGATGCGCAACGATCCAGCAGGCGGCGATGGCGGTCCAGTCCGGCGTGGCCGACGTGGTGGTCTGCTACCGGGCATTCAACGAGCGGTCGGGCAACAGGTTCGGCGCCGGCGTACAGGACCGGCCGCCGGCCCCAAATGCGGAGACGGCCAACTTCGCCTGGTACGCGCCGGTCGGGCTGCTCACCCCGGCACAGTGGGTGGCCATGGCTGCGCAACGCTATCTCCACGTCACCGGTGCCACCTCCGAGGACCTGGGCCGGGTGGCGGTGGCCGACCGCAAGCACGCGGCCACCAATCCCCGGGCGTGGTTCTACGAGAAGCCGATCACCCTCGAGGAGCACCAGGCATCCCGGTGGATCGTCGAGCCTCTCCATCTCCTCGACTGCTGCCAGGAGACCGACGGCGGCCAGGCCCTGGTGGTCACCTCGCTGGAGCGGGCCCGCGATCTCCCCACCGTCCCGGTGGTCATCGAGGCGGCGGCCCAGGGTGCCGGCCCCGGACAGGAGATGATGACCTCCTACTACTACGACGATCTCTGCGGACTCGGAGAGATGGCAGCGGTGGCCCGCCAGCTGTGGCAGACCTCGGGCCTGTCGCCGGCCGACATCCAGACTGCGGTCCTCTACGACCACTTCACGCCGTACGTCCTCTACCAGCTCGAGGAGCTGGGATTCTGTGGCAAGGGCGAAGCCAAGGACTTCGTGAAGGACGGCAATATCGAACTGGGCGGGGGACTTCCCGTGAACACCCACGGGGGCCAGCTGGGCGAGGCCTACCTCCACGGGATGAACGGAATTGCCGAGGGCGTCCGCCAGGTGCGGGGCAGCTCCGTCAACCAGGTACCCGAGGTGAGCCACGCACTGGTCACCGCCGGGACGGGCGTGCCGACCAGTGGCCTCATCCTCGGAGTGGACCGCTGACCGGCGAGGACACGAGCGAACCCGGCGGCGATCCGCGGCCGGTCACCGACCACCGGCTGGTGGCCCGTGACATCGTGGCCGCGATGACCGCCGAGGAGAAGCTCTGGTGCCTGGACGGCGACGCCCCGTTCTGGGCCGGGCTCACGTACCTGGGCGAGGCGGGTTACCACAAGAGCCCTTTCCGGGCGGCCCGGGTGGACCGTTTGGGGCTGCCCGGGATCGCGTTCTCGGACGGCCCGCGGGGGGTGGTGATCGACCAGGCGACCTGCTTCCCGGTCAGCATGGCCCGGGGTGCCACCTGGGACATCGACCTCGAAGAGCGCATCGGCGAGGCCATCGGCCGGGAGCTCCGTGCCGTCGGGGCCGACCTCTTCGGAGGGGTGTGCGTCAACGTCCTGCGGCACCCGGCGTGGGGAAGGGCCCAGGAGACCTACGGCGAGGATCCCCATCACGTCGGCGAGATGGGGAGCGCCGTGGCCCGGGGAGTGCAGCGCCACGCCATGGCCTGCGTCAAGCACCTCGCCTGCAACTCGATGGAGAACGCCCGCTTCGAGGTCGACATCACGGTGGACGAGGTGGCGCTGCACGAGGTCTACCTACCGCACTTCAGGCGCATCGTCGACGAGGGCATCGCCGTGGTCATGAGTGCCTACAACAGAGTCGACGGCGAATGGTGCGGGGAGAGCCGGTCCCTCCTGACCGACGTGCTGCGAGGCGAGTGGGGTTTCGAGGGCTTCGTGATCAGCGACTGGATCTTCGGCATCCGTGACGCGGCCCGATCACTGCACGCCGGCCTGGATGTCGAGATGCCCTACCGGATGATCCGGGCCGAGCACCTCGGGAGCGCCCTCGAGGAGGGCGAGGTTCCGTGGGACGAGGTCGATCGGGCGGTGGAACGGGTCGTCGGCACGCGCCTTCGATTCGACCCGATCCTGAGCAGGCCAGCCCCAGGCAGGGACGTGCTGGCCTGCGCGGAACACCGGGCACTGGCGCGCGAGGCCGCCGCCAGGTCGGTCGTCCTCCTGCGGAACGAGCCGATCGACAGGGCGCCGCTCCTGCCGCTGAGCCTGCCGGCGGGTTCGTCGTTGGCGCTGTTGGGGGCGCTGGCGACCGAGGTCAATCTGGGCGACGGGGGCTCCAGCGACGTCTGGGCTCCCGACGTGGTGACCGTGGCGGACGGGTTGCGGGCGGCCCTGCCCGAATGCCGGGTGGTGGTCTCCGACGGTTCCGATCCAGGGGAGGCTGCATCGCTTGCCGCGTCGGCGCAGGTGGCAGTCGTCGTGGTGGGCTATACCCGCCTCGACGAGGGGGAGTTCATCGGCGACACCGGAACCTCCGACCTCACCGACCTGTTCCCGGGCGAGGACGATCCGGACCTGGCAGAGCGCTTCGCTGCGGAGATCGCCGACGAGCGGTCGACCGAGCCCCCGGCGCACGTGGGGCCCCGGCCCGACGGCGGCGGGTTCACGGTGGGCGGTGATCGACGGACGCTACGCCTGCACGACGACGACGTCGCCCTCATCCGGGCCACCGCAACGGCCAATCCCCGAACGGTGGTGGCGCTGGTCGCCGGCAGCGCCGTGTTGATCTCCGAATGGGACGAATCGGTGCCGGCGGTGGTGCAGTCGTGGTACTCGGGAATGGAGGGTGGCCACGGTCTTGCCGATGTCCTGCTGGGCACGGTCGACGCCTCAGGCAGGCTTCCCTTCTCGGTTCCGAGGACCGAGGCCGATCTTCCGGAGTTCGACCTCGGGACCCGTGCCTTCACGTACGACGCCTGGCATGGGTACTGGCACCTGGCCAGGCACGGCGTCACGCCGGCCTACCCGTTCGGTTTCGGCCTCAGCTACACGACCTTCGCGCTGGAGCAGGCGGCGGCGGCGCCGGCCGGCGATGGAATCGTGGTGACCGTGACACTTCGCAACACCGGCGGGCGACCGGGTACCGATGTCGTGCAGGTCTACGCGTCCCGTCATGGCTCGGGTCGGCCCTCGAAGCTGGTCGGCTTCGGGCGCGTCGACCTCGCATCCGGTCGGACGGCCACCGTCGACCTGGCCATCGCCCACGCCGGTCTCGCCGAGCGGGAAGTCATCTCCCACTCGATGGAGGTGCGCCCGGGCCTCTACGACCTCAGGGTTGCCCGCCACGCGGCAGACGAGGGGATCGCCCTGCAGGTGGAGCTCGCCGATCGTGAGGAGCGCTAGATGAGGCCTTCGAGGCTCGTGTCCTTCAGGAAGTGGGAGATCAGCCTCTCCGCCGGGACATGGCCGTCGTACATGGTCTCGGCCGCCTTGGCGACCACCCGCACGTCGTACTTCGACGGGTAGACCTCGGGTGGTGTCTTGTCGAGGGCGAGCAGTGTGTAGACGGCGGTCATCGCCGAGCGCACCGAGTACTCGACGGTGAACACGCAATCGTCGGGGAGCTCGGCGAACTGACCGAGGAATGCCAGGTTTCTGCTGCCTACGGGGACCACGTCGGGACGATCGCCCTTGACGCGGGGCATGAACTGACTGGTGATGTAGGGCATCATGCACGGGATGACCTTGACCGTTTTCATGATCTCGGGGATCTGGTCCTTCGCTCCCCAGTGGTAGAGGAGCTCGCTGAGCAGCTCTTCACCGTTGCAGTCGCTCATCTTCTTGGGGATGAAGTCCCCGACGTTGTCGGGGAACAGGCCGTAGGCCCAGACCACCACTACGTCGTCGGGCTGGTCGACGTAGTGCGGTTGCCGGCTGCAGGTTGCGCTCATCAGCCAGCTGGAGTCCCGGATGGTCATGATGCAGCCGGTGACCCCCTTGCCGGAGTGCGGGTCCCGCCCGGTGATCTTCGCCAGCAGATCGGCCATCGGTGCACCCCTCGCTGTGGTGGTGAACGACAGCCACTTCGTCTTGTCGATATCGGAGCAGAAGACTTCGGGTCTGCCGAAGGCGGGGTCCTTCACCGCCGTGTTCTTCCACAGGGTCCAGCAACCGCCGGCCTCATGATTGAGGATCGCCGGTTCCGTGAGGGAGCCGACGGTGGAGTTCTCGGTCATCGAGCCGTTGGTGACGAAGACCAGGTCGTCCCCCGTGGTGGCGATCGTCTCCGTCACGCCGTTGCGAAGCAGGTGGATGCCGGTGACCGTCTTGACGGCGTTGACGATCTCGATGTCCAGGTCCGTGACCTGTGTGCCGAGGTCGAACACGACGCCCTCGGCCTTCAGCCAGGTCTGCAGCGGCAGAGCCAGCGAATCGTACTGGTTGTACTTCGTGAACAGGATGTCCTTGAGCAGGCTCATCCCCGGCAGCAGATGCATGAAGCGCTGCATGTAGCGCCGCATCTCCACCACCGAGTGCCAGGTCTGGAAGGCGAACATCGAGCGCCAGTAGCACCACATGTAGGTCTCCAGAAACGACGGGGAGAAGTACTCCTCGACCGTGGTCGCGCCAAGTTCCTGCTCGGTCGCCAACGACAGCCTGGTGAGTTCCCTGACATTGTGGTGGGACAGGCCCAGCGACGTGTTGGGGTCCTTTACGCCGCAGTTGTTGATGATCCGATTCGTGGCCTCATTGGGGTCGAAGAGGTTGATCTCGCGAATCTCCTCCAGAACGGTCCGTTCGGGATCGATGATCGATGGGACGCGGGAGAAGAGGTCCCAGGTGCACTCGTAGTGCTCTTCCATCTCGCGCCCGCCACGGACGAGGTAACCGTCCGTGGCGTTCCCCGAACCATCCAGGCTGCCGCCGGCGATGTCCAACTGCTCCAGGATGGTGATCTGCCCACCGGCCATGTGTCCATCGCGTATCAGGTATGCCGCAGCTGCCAGCGAAGCGATGCCGGCGCCGACCAGGTACGCCCTCTTCTTCTCGACGCCCACCGGCCTCACCGCGGTGACGTTCTGGTAGTTGCCCATAGCGGTGCCCCTTCCTCGTCGTGTGTTCCTCATGGAGAGCCTGCGCCGGTGCGCCACCGATCCCGTAGAGGCGAAGGTCACAACACGGGTTTCCGTCGTCTCGATGGATGGGGCGCAAGACTCGATCGTTCTTCCTCACGGGACCATCCAACGGGTGGGGTCGACGAAGTCAGGCCCCGGGACGCCGAGCGAAGACACGCAGCGCGGGTCCACCGGAGTGCTCGTGGCATTCGGTTCGACGGCCACGCCCTCGCCGGAGCGGCGTGCTGCTCGGCTACGTCGAGGACGCCCATGTGAAGACGCTGGAGGTCGTGCGCTCCACGGGGGAATCAGGCCTCTCCCGGGTGGTGGACCGAAGCTGGGACCCACCCGTGACTGTGGGCGTTCGACTGGTCAGCGTGATCTTCGACGATCTCCAACACGTGGGTCAGGCGGCATGTGTCCGAGGGATCCTCCAACGACGCCGACTGCACCGAGGCCCGGCAGCGATCCGAGCCGGGGCGTCCGGCCGCCGGCACCTGCCGGCACCCGTCGGCATCAGCCGGCACCTGCCGGCACCCGTCGGCATCAGCCGGCATCAGCGGAGGTCGTTGCCGAGGGTGGTCTCCACCAGGTCCGGCCAGGCCGCGTCGTCCTCGGGTGCGTGGTCGGGAACCAGGTGCCTGCGCACGAAGAAGGTGGCCACCGCAGCCTTCTCCTCCGCAACCCCCAGTTCTCCCGAGTGCGCCGCCTCGGTGAGCAGGCACACCGCCTGCACCACCCGGGTCAGGCGGTCGAGCTGGGGCCGGAAGTGGAGAGCGGCATGGTCGGTGTCGGCGAGCGAGCGTCGCAGGCGGGGCTCGAGGGCGTCCAGGGCCGTGGTCACCGCACGGCCGTCGCCCGTCTCGCCGGCCAACGCCAGCTCCTTGCGGACCCACTGGAGCAGATGGTCGAACAGGCCCAGCCGAACACAGTCGCGGTGCACCTGGGCGCACAGCACGTTGTGCGTACCCTCCCAGCTCTCGTAGACCATGGCATCGCGGTAGAGGCGGGGGAGGGGCGAGAAGTCCTCGATCGTCCCGTTGCCTCCGAGCACCTCGATCCCCCGGTGGGCCACGTCGGTGGCGGTGATCGACGTGAGGTACTTGTTGGCATTGACGAGGAGCCGGTAGGTGGCGGCCTCGGTCTCCGTGGCCTCATCGTGGTCGATGCGGTCGAGGAGGCCGGTGAGGGCCATCGTCGAGGCCAGTGCCGCCTGTTCCTCGACCTTCATGACCGCCAGCTGCTCACGCACGGCGGCGAACGAACCGATGGGCCGACCGAAGGCCAGCCGGTGGCGTGCGAATCCTGAGGCCTCCAGATAGGCCCGTCGCATGATGCCGGTCGATCCCACTGCATTGAGCCACCGCGAGGTGTTGAGCAGCTCTTCCACCGCCACGTGGAACCCTTCCTCGACCGGTCCGATGGGCCAGCCGAGTGCACCGTCGAAGTCGATCTCCGCCGAGGCCAGACATCTCGTCCCGAACTTGTCCTTGAGCCGCCGGATGCGAAAGCCGTTGGGGGTGCCGTCGATGGTGCGGGGGACGAGGAAGCACCCCAGTCCGCGTGTGCCCGGTGCTGCGCCCTCGGGTCGGGCGGTCAGCGCGAACAGGTCGGCGTCGGCCACCGAGCAGAACCACTTCTCTCCCGTGATCCGCCACGCGCCCGGCTGGGTCGGGTCCGGGACGGCGGCCGCGACGTTGGCACCGACGTCCGACCCTCCCTGGACCTCGGTGAGGAATTGGGACCCGCGCAGGCTGCGGTCGTAGTCGGTCTCGAAGATGCCCGGCAGGTAGCGGTCCTTGAGCTCGGGGGAGCCGCGCTGCTCGAGGGCCCGCGCCAGCCCGGCGGTGCACACCGCCGGGCAGCTGTGCCCGCCCTCTCCGACATGGGACAGCAGGTAGAACAGCGCTGCCTGCTCGAACGAGCCCTGGCCGCCGCGGTTGGCCTCCAGCAATCCCGACCCCCACACCGCCTGGCCGGCCTGCCGGTAGGCGGGGTGGAACTCGATCTCCTCGACCGGCCTGCCGATGCCGTCATAGGGGACGTGGGCCGGCAGCTCGCGGTGGCGCTCCAGGGTCTCGACGGCCGGCTCGACCACTCCGGCAACCGTGGCGCCGAAGGCGTGCAGACGCGGCTCCATGGCGGCGGCCCGGGCCGCACCGGCACGGAGGTCCAGGACCGATCGGAGGTTGGGGGTGGCCACGTAGTAGTTGGCCGGACGCGATCCCCACCAGAGGGCCAGGTCCTCCCGCCCGGGCTGCTCGGACGTCATCTTGTTGCCTCCGCGACACTTCTGCGCTCGACCACTGTCCCGTACCTCCTGCGTGCGATGGTGACCGGCGCCCGGCCGGGGCGCCAGGGTCCAAGGTCATGTCTTCGTGGCAAGTCTGCCCGGGTGGGCCGGAGCCGATCCAGCTCAGGGCTTCCTGCAGGCAGGAGGGGCGATCTCGACCTCCGGCGACGCCCGTTCGGGCTCAGCTGCCCTCGTTCCGCCAGTTCCGGAAGAGGTCGGTCAGTTCGGTGCGCGCCTCGGGTGAGAGGTCGTCCGGCGTGAGCGTGCCGGTGGCCCGGATGGTCGCGCGCATCTGCTCGAGGTAGTTGGTGCAGTTGGGGCAGACGCGCAGGTGGGCCTCGAACCGCTTACGGTCCGACCGCGACAGGCCCCCCTCGAGGTAGTCGCTGACCAGCTCCACCACCTGCTGGCACACCAGGTCCTCTCTCCGTCGCAGCAACATGATCAGCGACCTCGGCTCTCGAATTCGGATTCGAGGGCGGCGCGCAGGCGGCTCCGACCCCGGTGGAGCAGCACCCGCTGGTTGCCCTCGCTGATGCCCAGCACCTCGCAGACGCTCCCACTGTCCATTCCCTCGACGTCGCGGAGGATCACGATCTCCCGCTGGCGTGGCGGGAGCTCGCCCAGGGCATCGCGGAGGCGCCCCGACCACGTCGCAGCAAGCAGCCGGTCGTCGGCGTCGGTCTCCCACGATTCGAGCGGCCGTGCCCATGCACCCCCGGCATCGAACCGGGAGGGGTCCACCGCCGGGCCGGCGTCGGCCAGCAGCAGATCGCGGGGCTCGCGCGTCCCGGCAGACCGGGCCCGGTTGACCAGGATGCGGAATAGCCACGTCTTGAAGGACGAGCGGCCCTCGAAGCGGTCCACACCGCGTACGACGCCCATCCACGTGTCCTGTACGGCTTCCTCGGCCACCGCCGCGCTCGGTACGTAGGTGCGCGCCAGACGGAGCATCGATCCGTTGTAGCGGGTCACCAACGTCACGAATGCTGCCTCGTCGCCGTCCCGGAGACGGGCGAGCAGCTCGAGGTCGCTCTCCGTTGCCGGATCCATTGTCCGCAGCGTAGGTGACCGTCTGGTCGAAGTGTGCGCGTCGGGCAACGGTTCATCGCTGGCCATCGTAGGGAGACCGACTTCCTCGTGGTGGACGAGTACATGCCGTGCAGTCGCCACGGTGCGGTGGCGCGTTACGCGATCACCTCCCTGATGGTCCCACTTGGCCGCGCCGGTTCAGCGTTCGGCGATGGCCTTGTCGAGGGCGGCTGCGTCCGCTGGGCGCAGCAGTTGGAAGGTATCCGCCCTCTGCGGACGCCACCACACGGGGTCGTTGCAGTGCCAGCCCTCGTTGCGCAGGACTCGCTTGAGCACCTTGGTGGTGGCGGTCACCGGGAGCTCGTCGGTGATCCGCACGTACCTCGGGGCCCATTTGGTGCCCATGTCCGACTCGCCGGCCAGGAACTCGGCGAAGCCGACCGGGTCGAACCGGCGTCCGGGGCGGAGCAGCAGGGTGGCCATCACCTGGTCGCCCACCACGGCGTCGGGGACCGCGTAGACCGAGGCCAGCACCACGTCGGGGTGCCGCTGGAGGACGCTCTCGACGGGTGCGGCGGCGAAGTTCTCCCCGTCGACCCTCAACCAGTCGAAGTCCCGGCCGCCGAAGTAGAAGAAGTCGTCCTCGTCGCGGTAGGCGAGATCCCCGGTCCAGTACCACCCGTTGCGGACCCTGGCCTGTTCTGCCTCGGCGTTGCGCCAGTACCCCTCGAATCCGGACCCTCCCGTCTGGCTGACCATCTCTCCGATGGCCTCTTCGGCATTGAGCAGCCGGCCGTTCTCGTCGAACACCGCCCGCGGGCACTCCTCGCCGGTGTCGGGGTTGAGGATCAGGGTGCCGGGAAGCGCACGGCCGAGCGCCCCCCGGGGAGTGTCGGGTGTGCGCTGGACGGCTGCACCCCCTTCGGTCGATCCGTAGGCGTCCTGCACCGTGCAGCCGAACCGCTCGGCGAACCGTGCGACGTCGGCCTCGGCCGCCTCGTTTCCGAATGCCCTGCGTAGTGTGTTATCGGCATCGTCGGGGAGCTCGGGGGTGGCCAGGATGTACGAGAGCGGCTTCCCGACATAGTTGAAGTAGGTCACCCCGTAGCGCCGGACGTCGATGAGGAACTGCGAGGCGCTGAACCGCTCGCGCAGGGCGACGGTGGCTCCGGCGGCCAGGGCGGGCGCCCAACCGGCCATCAGCGCATTGGAGTGGAAGAGCGGCATGGCCAGGTAGCAGACGTCGTCGCTGGTCAGCTCGAACATCTGGGTCACGATCGAGCCGATGCGGGCCAGTCGCCCCTGGCTGCAGAGGCAGGCCTTGGGGGCTCCCGACGTCCCCGAGGTGAAGAGCAACAGGCCCAGGGTGTCCTCGGTGACCGCCGTCTCCGTCCGGTCGGGTAGCGCCGCCCCGGCGACGCCGGCCAGGAGCGCCCCGTAGGGTGTCGCCGGTCCCGGTCTCAGGTCTCCCGAGGGGTCGTCGATGACCAGGATCCGCTCCGGTGGCAGCGCCGGGCCCAGGCTGTGGCCCTCGACCAGCGTTGCGTAGCCCGGGTCGGTCACCAGAAGCTGGCACTCGGTATGGGAGAGGTCCCGGGCCAGTTCGTCACCCCGGTGGGTCGGATTGCCCCCGACCAGTGTGGCACCGGCCAGCGCGGCCCCGCCCATCCACAACACGTACTCGGGGACGTTGTCGAGGAGGAGCGCGACGTGGAACGGCCCGGGCTGCCGCAACGAGGCCAGCAGCGCGGCCCGCTCCCCCTGGGCCGTGACGACCTGGTCGTGGGTCCAGGTGCGGTCGGCGAAGGCCATCGCCACCCGGTGGTCGCCCGCGCGCTGTCGGATCAGATTGTCGATGGTGAGCATTGCTTCCCCCTGGATCTGTGGCCGACAGTAGGTGAAGATGGCCGCTGTGGGCAGCTGCTAGGCACAAATCTGGAACACGTTGCAATTTATCAGATGGCCGTGTTAGCCTGAAAAACCTGCTCGGAGCGGTACGAGAGGAGCCCCCTGCAATGGAATTCGGAGTCTTCATCAACGGGTACCTGCCGGGTCAGGCGGCCCACGACCCCGCATGCGAGCACGAGATGCTCACGCGCGAGATCAGTTACGCGATCGAGGCCGACCAGCACAATTGGAAGTACGTCTGGGTCGGTGAGCACCATTCCCTGACCGAGTACAGCCACATGTCGGCCCCTGAGGTTGTCATGGGCTACCTGGCCCACGCCACCGAGCGCATCCACATCGGCACCGGCATCATGAACCTCTCGCCGCGGGTCAATCACCCGGTCCGCTCGGCCGAGCGAGTGGCCATGCTGGACCACCTGCTCGAGGGCCGGTTCGAGTGGGGGACCGGCCGCGGTGCGGGTAGCCACGAGATCGCCTCGTTCAATATCCTGGACAAGAACTCCACCAAGCCCGAGTGGAACGAGGTCATCCGCGAGATCCCGCGGATGTGGGAGCAGAAGGACTACATGTTCGAGGGGGAGCACTTCACCGTGCCCTACCCGCACAACATCCTGCCCAAGCCCTATCGGGGCCAGGGGCACCCGCCGATCTGGGTGGGTTGCGGCAATCCCGCCACGTTCACCCAGGCCGGCGAGCTCGGCATCGGTGCCATCGCCTTCAACTTCGAGCCCATCTACAACCTGAAGGGGCGGATCGCCGCCTACAAGGAGGGCATCGCAAACTGCACCGAGCCGCTCGGTCAGTTCAAGAACGACAACGTGATGATGACCAATGCGGTCATCTGCCTCAGCGACCGGAAGAAGGCCCGGGAGGTAGCGTTGCGCCGTGGGCGCGGCTACCTCTACTCCCTCGTGTGTAACTACCACGACACCATTCCCCACCAGGAGGGCGTGCCGGTGTGGCCCGAGCGGCCCCACACCATTAACGACGAGGGCATGCTCGACTACCTCATCGAGCAGGGGTGGATGCTGTGCGGCGAGCCCGACGAGGTGGCCGAGCAGGTCGCCAAGTACCGGGAGGTCGGCTGCGACCAGCTGGTGTTCGGCCTGCCGTCGGACTCGTTCGAGCACGACGAGGTCCTCGAGATGCTCGAGGTGTTCGGCACCAAGGTCATCCCGCAGTTCGACTCGGACCCCGTTCACTCGACCACCCGTTACCGGCAGACGGCACGGCCCAAGTACTCGCCCTTCAACTTCCCGGTGCCGGACATCACCGTGGAGGAGTTGCCGACCAACGCCATGATCCAGCTGGACGGCACCCGCAACATGTAGCCCGCGGAGCCGCCTGGCTCCGCCGCCGGTCCGAGCCGGCCCCCCCCCAACTCGCCGGCCCCCCCAACTCGCCGGCCCCCCCAACTCGCCGGCCCCCCTCAACTCGCCGGCGGCTCTGCCGCCAGCTCGTTGACCGTCGGCACCGGCTTGGTGGTGGCCAGCCACGAGCCGAACAGGATGAGCGGGAAGCCGACGACGATCCCGATGGTGAGCGGCTCACCGAGGACGATGACGCCGAGCAGGATGGCCACGCCCGGATTGACATACGTGATGACCGTGCTGCGCGCCGGGCCGACTTCGACGATGAGCTCGAAGAACAGCACGAAGGCCAGAGCCGTGCAGATGAGCGCCAGCCCGGCGATGGCAGCTATGACCTCCCCTGAGACGTGCGAGGGAAGGTGGGTCAGGGCGAATGGCGCATAGGCCATCGTGGCCACTGCCAACGACGCCGTGGTGACGCCGAGAGCGGGGAGGTCACCCAGCTTGCGCGAGATGACGAGCGGGCCGATGGCGTAGCCGATCGTGGGGATGACCACCTCGAAGACGGCCCCGAGGTCGGTGCGGTGGAGGTCGGAGCCGACGAGGGCCACCACGCCGCCGAACCCGATGATCAGGCCCAGGATGCGCCGCCGGTCGAAGCGGTCGTAGCCGAAGACCCGGTAGATGACCGCGCCCACAAGGGGGACGGTGGCGATGAGGAGCCCGGTCAACGAGCTGGTCAGGTGGATCTCGGCGCGCCCGATGAAGAGCCAGGGGATGGCCAGCTCGGCGGCGGTGTAGGCCACGATCCACTTCCACCGCCCCAGTAGCGAGCCGAGCGTCGTCCGGTGGATCGCAAGGGGGAGCAGGATCAGGGCGGCCGGCGCGGTGCGCAGGAAGATCAGCGTTGCCGGCGACACCTCCCGCACGGCGATGCGGATCAGGAGGTAGGGCGTCCCCCAGATGACGGACATCGCCACGAACAGGATCCAGCCTCGTCGGGACACCGTCCCCTTCTAGCGGATGTTCGCCCCCGGCCGGGCCGGGACTGTCTCCCAGGCCCCGAGCAGCTCGTCGACCGTGGTCAACGTCGAGATCAGCGGGAAGGTGTTGTCGAGCACGGCGTCGGCATACTCCTGGGGGATGCCGGCCACGGTGTCGCGGGGCACGACGACGCCATAGCCCAGGTTGACCGCTTCGATGGCCAGGCCCAGCACGCCGAGATTGACCGACACCCCTGTGGCCACGATGGTCCGGACCCCGAGGCTGCGGAGCCAGGTGTCGAGGGAGGTCCCGGTGAACGGCGACACTCCGTGGAGCCGTGAGGAGATCAGGTCGCCCGGCTCGGGACCCAGCTCGGCGATGAGCTCGGTGGGCGGCGTGCCTGCCAGCAGGTGGCCGGGGTTGCGGACCATGGCCGCGATCAGCTGGCAGTTCACCGTCGAGCCCACCCGGTCGGCCCGGAACTCCGCCGTGCAGTGGACGACCGGAACCCCCTTGCCCCGGGCCGCGTCGAGGATCCGGGCGGTGTTCGCCACGACCCCGACCCGCTCGGCCGCCTCGGCCAGCTGGGGAAAGGAGCTCAGATCGCCCACGACCCCCCGTTGGATCTCCATGGTCAGCACCGCGCAGGTGGCCGGTTCGGCCAGGTCACGCAGGGAGACGGGCATGGGTGTGGTCTACACGCCCAGCAGGGGGGACAGGACCGTCGAAGAGGGGCTCACTGCCCGGCAGCTGTCCTGGCGCCCCCGCTGTCGCTCTCGTGGGGCACCTCGGCCACGATCTCCGCCGCCCAGCGGTAGTCGGGCTTCCCGCTGGGGGACCGGACGATGATCTCGACCACGTGGAGCTGTCGGGGCACCTTGTAGCCGGCGATGGCGTCACGGCAGTGGGACTGGATGTCCTCGAGCGTCGGCCGCCGCTCGTCCCTGGGCTGGATGATGGCGGCGACCCGTTGGCCCCATCGCTCGTCGGGCGCACCGACCACGATGGCGTCGAGCACCGCGGGGTGGGAGCGGACGGCGGACTCGACCTCTTCGGGGAAGATCTTCTCGCCACCCGAGTTGATGGACACCGAGCCGCGTCCGAGCAGGGTGATGGAACCGTCCTCCTCCACAGTGGCGAAGTCGCCGGGCATCACGTAGCGGGTCCCGTCCACCGTGATGAACACCTCGGCCGTCTTGGCCGGGTCGTTGTAGTAGCCCACCGGGATGTCCCCGGACCGGGCGATCTTGCCGATGGTGCCCGAACCGGGCTCCACCGGCTTCAGGTCTTCATCGAAGACGACGGTGTCGCCCAGGATGCTGACTGTGGGACCGCTCTTCATGGCGGTGCCGCCCTTGGTCATGGTGGCCATGCCGTTGTTGCCGGACTCCGACGATCCGATGGCGTCCACGATCACGATGTCTGGCAGGTGTCTGAAGAACTCGTCCTTCACCGGTGCGGAGAACAGCGCTGCCGACGAGGTGACGGCCAGCAGCGACGACAGGTCGTAGGAGGCACCGGGGTCACTGAGTGCCTCGATGAGCGGCTTGCCCATGGCGTCGCCGGTGATCATCATCGAGTTGGCCTTCTCCGACTCCACCAGCCGCCAGACGTGGTGGGGGTCGAACTTCGGGACCAGGATGGTGCGATTGCCAACGAAGCTCTGGCCCAGCACCGACCACTGGGTGGCCCCGTGCATCAGCGGAGCGATGGGCAGCAGCGTGAGCTGGCCGCCCCGCCCCTTCTCGACCATCTCCTCTGGGTGGATGATCCGGGTGTTGGTGGTCGGGTCGACGCCGCCCCCCAGTGCGTAGAAGACATCCTCGTGCCTCCACACCACCCCCTTGGGCAGGCCCGTGGTCCCGCCCGTGTAGAGGATGTAGAAATCGTCGTTCGACCGGGGGGCGAAGTCGCGCTCGGGGCTGCCTGCGGCCATGGCCTCCTCGAAGGGCACAGTGCCCTCGGACAATGGCACGCCGGACCCGTCGTCGACGCCGATCACCAGGCGCAGATCGGGCAGGTCGGGCAGCAGCGCGGCCACCTGCGGCCCGAATTCGGCCTGGTGGACCAGTGCCACCAGGTCGGCATTGGTGAACAGGTACCGGAGCTCGTCCTTCACGTAGCGGTAGTTGATGTTGATCCACACCGCTCGGAGCTTGAACACCGCCCAGGCCGTCTCCACCCACTCCACGTTGTTGGTGGAGTAGATGCCGACGTGGTCGCCGGGCCCGACGCCCTGGGCGGCCAGGAAGTGCGCAAGTCGGTTGGCCCGCTCCTCCATCTCGTCGTAGGTGCGGCGCTCGCCCGCGGCCACCAGGTACTCCCGGTCGCCGTAGGCGTCAACGGCCGCCTCGAACAGATCAGCGAGGTTGAACGTCATCGGGTAATCAGTAGAACACGTTTCGATTCGGGCGGCAAACACTCTTGGCGGGCCGGCCGTGCGGCCCGTTCAGTCCAGGTTCTCCTGGGCGGCGAACGTGGCGGGCATGGAAGCTGCCGGAGCCGCGGGGACCTGGCCGGCCAGGACGTCGGCTCGTGCGGCGACCGCTTTTCGGACGGCCCGGGCCAGCCCCTCGGCGTCGAGTCCGAGGTCGGACAGGATGCAGTCCGGCTTTCCCTGGGCCAGATAGGCACGGGGTATGCCGAGATTGACGACCGGGGGTGACGCCCCACAGGGGAGCGACCTGTCGAGGGCGTCCGCGAGGAACATGCCGGCACCTCCCTGGCGGATCCCGTCCTCTGCGGTGATGACCACACGGTGTCGTCCCGCATCGGCCAGCATGGCCGGGTCGGGCGCCGAGACGACCCGGGGATCCCAGATCGTCACGTCGATCCCCTCGCTCATCAGCAGGCCCGCGGCATCCTCTGCCGCAGCGAGCAGCTTGCCCACGGCGAGGATGCAGACCGAGCCGTCGCCGCTGCGGACGTGGCGGGCGAGTAGGCCCGATCCGACCGAGCCCGACGCCGCTCGGGGGGCAGGAGTCTTGGGGAACCGGATCATCGAGGGACCGTCGAGGGAGAGAGCCGCCTCCAGCATGGCCTCGACCTCGGGAGCCGACGAGGGGGCGAACACCGTCATCCCCGGGATGGACAGACCCAGAGCCATGTCCAGCACGCCGTGGTGGCTGGGCCCGTCGTCGCCGGTGATGCCGGCACGGTCGAGGACCAGGACCACGGGCAGCCGGTGGAGGCCGACATCGAGGTTGGCCTGGTCGAAGGCACGGCTGAAGAACGTCGAGTAGACGGCGACCACCGGCCGCAGGCCGGCCATGGCCATGCCGGCTGCCGAGGTCACCGCATGCTGCTCGGCGATGCCCACGTCGAAGAACCGCTCGGGAAAGCGGGCTTCGAACGGAAGCAGCCCGGTGGGCCCGGGCATCGCCGCGGTGATGGCCACGATCCGGCGGTCGTCCTCGGCATGCCGCAGCAGGGCACGGGTGAAGGCGTGGGTGTAGGTGGTGACCGGCAGTTCCGCAGCGTCGGCGGGGCCGTGGGCCGCCGCCACCTTGACCTTGACGTCGTGGAGGCGCTGGATGTCGTCTTCCTCGGCCGGCGCATATCCCCGGCCCTTCTGGGTCAGCACGTGGACCACGATGGGCCCGGGCCAACCCGCCGCGTTGGACAGGGCCTGCTCCATGCCGGCGATGTCGTGGCCGTCGATGGGGCCCGCATAGCGGATGCCCAGAGCTTCGAAGAAGGTGTGGGGGGTGACCACCTCGCGCAACGCGCTGGTCAGGCCGTGGACGCCCGAGTAGGCGAGCTCGCCCACCGCGGGAAGCTCTCGGATGAGATGCCGTATCCGCTGGCGGGCCTGGATGTAGGCGGGGTTGAGCCGGAGGTGGGTCAGGCTCAACGACAGGCGCGAGACGGTGGGCGCGTAGGAGCGACCGTTGTCGTTGAGGACGATGACCACCGGTTTGCCGGAATGCCCGAGGTTGTTGAGCGCCTCGTAGGCCATGCCGCCGGTCAGGGCGCCGTCGCCGATCACGGCCACGACCCGACGGTCGACCCCCTGGAGCTCGAAGGCACTGGCCAGGCCGTGCGCGTAGCTCAGGCTGGTCGAAGCGTGGCTGTTCTCCACCCAGTCGTGCTCGGACTCGGTGCGGTTGGGATAGCCGGAGAGGCCGCCGGCCTGGCGGAGTTCGGCGAACGCCTTGCGTCTGCCGGTCACCAGTTTGTGCACGTAGGCCTGGTGCCCGGTGTCCCACAGCAGCACGTCCCGGGGTGAGTCGAAGGTCCGATGGAGGGCCAGCGTCAGCTCCACGACGCCCAGGTTCGAGCCCAGGTGGCCTCCGGTTGCGGTCACCGCGTCGACGATGAACCGGCGGATTTCGGCGGACAGGATGGTCAGCTCCTCCGGAGTGAGGGAGCGGAGGTCGGCTGGACTGTCGATGTGTTCGAGGATCATGAGGGAGGGGCTGCCTTTGCGGTCAGGCTACCAGCGCATCGGCGACGCACGATGGCCGGGGCGACGACCCCACGGGCTGCGGCGAGCGTCGGAGACGACGCCGGGCCCGGGTACGGCGCCCGTGGTGGGGAGTGCAGGTATCCCCTCGGCGACAGCCCGACGCGGGCAGACTTCGGGGATCACCGGATCGTGGCACCGTGCCTGCGATCTGCCGACGATCGAACTGGAGGGCCGATGCAAGCCGAAATCAAGGGAACCACCATGCCGCTGTTGGAGATGATCCTCGACCCCGGGGAGTCGGTGATCTCCAGTCACGGCGAGCTCTCGTGGATGTCCGTCAACATGCAGCTTTCCCAGACCACCTCGGTGGGCGGGCAGAAGGGCCTGATGGGAGGGCTGAAGCGGGCCGTGGGTGGTGGAGGCGTCTTCGTCACCAAGTACGAGGCACAGGGTGGCCAGGGCATGGTGGCCTTCGGGGCCAAGCTGCCCGGTCGCATCTTTCCGGTCACCATCGAGGCGGGGCAGGGCTACCTGGTACACCGTCACGGCTGGGTGTGCGGCACCGACGGCATCGTGCCCACCGTCGGCCTGCAGCAGACGTTCCGAGGCGGCATCTACGGCGGTGACGGCTTCATCCTCCAGCGCCTCGAGGGCGAGGGCCAGGCGTGGATCGAGCTCTCCGGCGAGATCACGACCTACGAGCTGGCCGCCGGGCAGACCATGCTGGTCCACCCCGGTCATGTCGGGCTGTTCGAGGACCGGGTCAGCTTCACCGTTCAGCGGCTGCAGGGCATCAGGAACATGGCCTTCGGCGACGACGGTTTCCACCTGGTGGCGCTGACCGGGCCGGGCAACATCTGGCTGCAGAGCATGCCCATCTCGGTGCTGGCCCACGCTATCTCCCCCTACATCAACAAGGACGATCACCCGGCGGCCGCGGCAGGCGTCGGTGGCGTCCTGGGCGGCATGATCGGCAAGAACCTCTGAGCGGTGCCCGACCGGCGGCCCGGCCCGCCGGCCGGACCTGCCTGTCGACCCGCCGGCCGGCCCGTTCAGCGCGCGTTGGCCAAGAAGCTGGTCTGGTCGACGATCACCCGGACCAGCTTCCCCGCCGCCACCAGGCCGGCACTTTCCGAGACGGAGAGGGTGAACACCAGGCGGCGCCCTTCGGTCCGGTCGAGGGTGGCCTCGGCCCAGACCGTGCCCCCGACACCCACCGGCACCAGGTGATCGAACTGCAGGCGTTTGGCCACCGAGGTGCAGTTCACGGGCAGATGTCCCTCGATGGCCAGGCAGCTCGCCTCTTCGCACAGCGCCAGCAGACGCGGCGTGGCCAGGACCGGAACCGAACCCGAGCGGAACGACACGGCGGTGTCGGCTTCGGTCACGTGCAACTCGATGCGGGCGGAGAGACCGGTGTACGGAGCCACGCCGGTACGATACGTGAACCCACGAGGCATCGGCCACCTAGCGCCGAGCAGTGAGGCGAGGAGGCCCCAGTGATCGATTCCCCGGTACTCGAACGGGTACTGTCCGAAGCCCTCCGGCACGGTGGTGAGTTCGCCGAGGTGTTCGCCGAGGACCGGTCGACCTCGTCCGCCCTGCTCGACGACGGACGGGTGGAGGAGCTCTCTTCGGGGCGGGAGCGGGGGGCCGGCATCCGGGTGGTTGCCGGGGAGACCACCGGCTTCGCCCACACTGCCGACCTGACCGAGGACGGTCTCCTGCGGGCGGCCGAGGCTGCCTCCGCGGTGGCCAGGAGCGGCGGCGGTGGGACCCGCACGGTGGCCGTGGGCCCCCTGGGCGCCACCGCTCCGGGAGGGCAGGGGACCGGTGGCCGGCGAGCCCCGTCGTCGGGGTCGAAGGCGGACACGCTCGCCCTGCTGCAGCGCGCCGATGAGGCGGCACGGGGGTCCGGCGACGCCATCTCGCAGGTGCAGGCGGGGTGCGGGGCCTCGCGGCGCCAGGTGCTGATCGCCAACTCCGACGGCCTTCTCGCCCATGACGAACAGGCGCGTACCCGGTTCTCCGTCTCGTGCGTGGCGGTGGGCGACACCGGGTTGCAGACGGGTTTCGAGACGGCGGCCCGCACGCTGGGATTCGAGCTGTTCGACGAGGTGTCGGTCGAGGAGCTCGCCCGCCTGGCGGCAAACCGCGCGCTGTCCAAGCTGTCGGCCCGCCCGGCCCCTTCGGGCGAGCTGCCCGTGGTGCTGGCCGGCGGCAGCGGTGGCATCCTCTTCCACGAGGCGTGCGGCCACGGTCTCGAGGCGGACCACATCGTGAAGGATGCGTCGGTCTACACCGGCATGGTGGGGCAGCAGGTGGCGAGCCCGTTGGTCACGCTGGTCGACGATGGGACGGTCGGCTCCGAGTGGGGGACCTTCGCCATCGACGACGAGGGGAGGCCGGCCCAACGGAACGTCCTCATCGACCAGGGCGTGCTCACCGACTACCTGTGGGACTATCTGCGGGCACGCAAGGAAGGGAGGGTGTCCTCGGGTAACGGGAGACGACAGACCTACCAGCACCTGCCCATGGTGAGGATGACCAACACCTTCCTTCTGCCTGGCGAGGAGGATGCCGACGAGATCGTGGCCCAGACCCCCCGCGGGGTCTACGTGGCCAAGCTCGGGGGCGGCCAGGTGAACACCACGACCGGGGACTTCGTGTTCGGAACGACCGAGGCCTACCTCATCGAGGGCGGCAGGATCACCGAGCCGCTTCGGGACGCCAACCTGATCGGCAACGGCCCGGAGATCCTCAAGAGGGTCGATGCGGTGGCCACCGACTTCGCCATGACCCCGGGCACCTGCGGCAAGGACGGCCAGAGCGTCCCGGTGGGATGCGGGCAGGCCACCCTCCGGGTGACCGGCGTGACCATCGGGGGGACGGCGGAGTGAGCATGACCATCGAGGAGAGCGGTGCCCGGGGCGAGGTGGGCCGGGTCCCTGACGACCTGCTGGTGTTGGCCGACCGGGTGGCCGGTTGGGCGAGGTCCGGCGAGGAGGTCGAGGTCTATGTGGCCCGCGGCCACGAGACGGAGGTCCGTGCCTACGACGGAGAAGTGGAATCACTGACGTCGGCCAGCTCGGCCGGCATCGGCATCCGGGTGGTTGCCGACCACAGGCTGGGCTTCGCCTGGGCCGGGTCGCTCGACGAGTCCGTGCTGGGGGAGACCCTGGACGAGGCACGGGACAATGCCTCGTTCGCCACCCCCGACGAGCACGTCCGGCTGGCCGTTCCCGACGGGGTGGCCGCCGTGACAGTCGACCTGTGGGACGAGCGCCTCGCCGCGGTCCCCACCACGGAGAAGGTCGCCCTCGCCCTGGCCCTCGAGGCCCAGGCCCGTGGAGCCGACCCCCGCATCCGACAGGTGAACGCGGCGGACTATGGCGACGGCTCGGTGGAAGTGGCGCTGGTCTCGACCACCGGCATCCGGGCCTCGAGCCGGAGGACGTCCGGGTACCTCTCGGTCGGTGTCATCGCCGGCGACGGCGGAGCCAGCCAGACCGGCGGCGGCTTCAGCGTCGGCCGCGGGTTCGACGGGCTCGACCCGGACAAGGCGACCGATGACGCGGTCACCCGCGCCGTGCGGCTGCTCGGGGCGACCAAAGGCCCCTCGGGGCGTTCGACCGTGGTGTTCGACCGACGGGTGGCGTCCACGCTGCTCTCGGTCGTCTCCTCGGCCCTGTCGGGGGAGGCGGTGGCCAAGGGCCGGTCGTTCTTCGCCGATCGGCTCGGTGAGCAGGTCGGCGACCCGGTCCTCACCCTGGTCGACGATCCCACCGATCCGAGGGCGTACGGCGCCGCCGCCTACGACGCCGAGGGCCTGGCCTGCCGGCGCAACGTGCTGATCGACGCCGGGGTGCTGCGGGGCTTCCTGTACGACACGGTGTCGGGATCGCGTGCCGGCACGGCATCGACCGGCTCTGCGGTGCGAGGAGGGTTCGCCGGCACCCCCGGACCGGGATGCCGTGCCCTCACACTGGCCCCGGGCCCGGAGGGCCACGACGAGGCCGGCGTGCTGGCCGCAGTGGGGGGAGGGCTGTTCGTGCAGTCGGTGACCGGGGTGCACTCCGGGGTGAACCCGGTCAGCGGCGACTTCTCCGTGGGCGCCGAGGGCCTGATCATCCGCGACGGTAGGTTGGCCGAACCGGTCCGGGAGATCACCGTGGCCTCGACCCTGCAGCGGATCCTGCAGTCACTGGTTGCGGTCGGAGCCGACCTCGAGTGGCTACCCGGGATCGCCGCCGGCCAGACCCTCGCCGTGGGCGACATGCAGGTCAGCGGCGTCTGAGCCTGACGGCCGGCAGCGGATGTCGAGGGCCCGGCGGTCGACCGGCGACGGCACCAGCGACCGGATCGGGTGGGCGCTCCGGTGCTACTTTGTCGCCGCGGTCGTGGCGCTCGCCGCCGCGGTCGCCTTGGTGCAGGCGTCCAGCGCATTCGGCGTCGAGGTGTAGTAGATCGACCCGGTGATGGCCACGCTGTAGGGACCCGCACTCGGCGAGGTCGGTGTCCCGCCCACCCACAGAGCAGGGGCACCGACCGAGCCGGACGCGGCGCTCGACGAGGCCGTCGAGCCTGCGGTGGACGCCGTCGCCGACGTGCCGTAGGCCAGTACGAACTTCTGGATCACGAACAGCCGCGGGAAGGTGTCCAGGCCGTTGATGAAGGACACCATCTGGCCGTAGTTGCCGGTGACGGAGAGGGTGGTCGGCACGGCGGTCACATCCCCTGTCGTCGCCCCGCCCGCCGGTGTCCCGCCCGCCGGTGTCCCGACCGCCGGTGTCGCGGCTGCCGCCGTGCCTGCGGTGGTTGTGGCAGGAGCGAAACCACTGAACGCGACGAGGTTCACCCCAGAGGTGGAAGCCAGCCCGTTGAACTGGCTCTCGAATGTCGACTCTTCGGCGGCGATGTCGGTCGGGCTCTGCACGGTGGGAATCTGCGTGGCGATCTTCTGCAGGTCGGCACATCTGCCCGAAAGCTGCTGCTTCTCCGACTTCAAGGCGTCCAGCTTGGCCTGCAGGGTCGCCTGCTGGGTCTGGAGCTGTGTCTGCTGGGTCTTGAGGCTCGACAGCTTCGAGTTCTGGGGTGAGACGAGGATCGCCCACAGCAGCACTGCCACCACCAGGCCTCCGGCCCCGATCAACAGGGGCATGCGGTACTCGCGGACGGTGTTCATTTCAGGCTCGCATTCTTGTCGAGGCTGGCATTCGGGGTCACCGAGATGGTGAAGGGGAACGAGATGGACCCGTCGGGGTTCGCCGTCGTCGCCCCTTGGACCGGGTTGGCGAAGTACTGCGACCCGGCGACGGCGTTGATCCACGCTTCGGAGATGGACAGGCTCGGACCGGGCCCGGTGACGCCCAGCCCGATGGTCCCGATGGCAGCAGACGTCGTGGAGCTGGATGCGCCTGATGTGCCGGCAGAGGGCGCGGCGGCACTCGGAGAGGCAGTGGATCCGGCAACCACGGCAGTGGCAGAGCCGTTGAACGACTGCACCTGGGCGGCGGTGGGGGTGATCGAGATCAGGCTGTTCAGAGCCAGAGGCCAGTCGATCGCCGTGTCCAATACGCTTGCCCGGCGGGCGACGCCGGCGGTGTAGGCACTGTTGGCCGCCACCACCAGGTCGTACTTGGGCACCTGGGCGTTCAGGGCGGCGATGCTCGAGTTCAATGAGTCCACGTGGTTCTGTGCGTTGTGGACCTGCCAGAACTTGACTCCACCGAAGAGGAGGAGAAGTACCAGGACGGCAGCACAGCCGATAAGCGTTCGCTCCTGGATCCGCTTCATGCGGGCACGGTTGGCGACTTCCGGGGGAAGCAGGTTGAACTGCTTGACGGCCTTGTCGGGCTCGGGGAGCGCCAGACCGATCGGTGTGGCAAGGACAGGTCCCACTTCGTGTGCCTGCTCTTCACTGAGGTCCAGTTTGGACGTGTCCAGTCTGTCCAGAGGGGAGACGGTGAGGATGGGGAGACGGATCTGGGCTTCGAGCATCGGAACCAGGCCGTGAAGGTCGGTTCCACCCCCGGTCACCAGCACCCGCGACACGGGCAGCCGGCCGGGCAACGATGCGAAGTACTGGATCGAGTTCCGGATCTCGCCCACCAGCTCGACCATGCTCGGCTGAGCGGCACCTTCCGCTGCCTGCAGCTGGGCCACCTGTTCGCCGATGCGACGCTTCAGTGCCTCGGCATCGGTGATGGGGAGGTCCAACGCCGCGGACACTGCGGCGGTGGTGGCGTTCCCGCCTGAGCCGATGGTCCGCACGAACTGCGGTCGGCCCTGCTGATGGACGACGACCACGGTCAACCCTGCCCCAATCGAAACGATTGCCTCCGGTCGGTCCGTTGCATCCTGGCCGCCGATTGCCCGAACCAGGGCGGAGGAGATCAGGTCGACGCCCACGACGGTGAGGCCGGCGTGTTCGACTGCGTCGATGACGCCGTTGACCAGGTCGACATGAGCTGCTGCCACCAGGATCCGTCGCATCTTCTCGCCCTCGGGCGAGGTGTAGTCGGCCAGGATCTGTGACGAAAGAATGGTCTGGTCGGGCGGAAAGGGAATGACCTCTTCCGACTGGAAGCGCACAGCACTGTCGACTTCGTTGTCGGGTACGAACGGAAGATCGATCTCACGGGTGATGGCTCGAAGACCGGCGATACCGACGATCACCGATGAACTGGAGAACTGCCCGTTCTTCCACAGCTTGGTGATTGCCTCGACGACGGAGGAGCTGTCGCGGATCTCACCGTCCACCAGCGAGCCTGGGGGCAGGCCGACCTGGCCGTAGGTGAGCAGGACCGGCCTGGACTTGCTGACGTCCAGCTCAGCGGCACGCACCGCGCTGGTGCCGATGTCGAGACCTACGGTCAGATGTGCCATGCGAACACTCCAGTGACATTGCAACATCCGACAGCCGTGCACCGCGGAGGCGGATTCGTTCCTGAGCAGATGACCGAGTCCGGGCCTCCGTTGAAGCTCGACTGGCTCTTCGCCACAGATCTCATGGTGACTCTCCGGTTCCGTGTTTGCATGCCGTCAGTGTCCCTGGTTCGACTGGTGCCGCCTGACACTGCACCAGTGTGTACGAAGATCTATCGGACCGAACCTGTCATTCCTTGAGGTCCTCCCCGACAAGTATTCGGGGGAGACGAGGGACAGGCAACAAAGCCGTCGGGGTCGGACGCCGGCCGATGATTCGGCACCGGGGCGCATCGCTCCCCTCATCGGGCAGGCTGCCGGGCCGTCAGCTTCTTCACGGCCCGGGTCATGCCGGCCCGGATCAGCGGATCAGCGGATCAGCGGAGGGTGGCAGCGAGGTGACCGGTCTGCAGGATTCCCTTGCGCTCGAGCATCACCTTGAGGTCATGGGGATTGGTTGCTGTGTTCATGGCTTCTTCCAGGGTGATGGACCCATGGGAGATCAGATCGACGAGCGACTGATCGAACGTCATCATCCCGTAGTACTCGCCGTCCGCAACGATGCCCTCGATGTCGGAGGTCTGGAGCGGATCGACGATCGACTGTTGGATTCTGCCGTTGACCACCAACAGTTCGAGAGCCGGCACCCGGTTCTTGCCGTCCGCCGTGGGAATGAGGCGCTGGCAGATGATGCCCTTGAGTGATCCGGCCAGGCTCACCCTGATCTGGGTTTGCTGGTGGGGGGGGAAGAAGTCCACGATGCGGTTGATCGTCTCGGTGGCGTTGAGGGTGTGGAGCGTCGAGAAGACGAGGTGACCGGTTTCCGCGGCCATGAGTGCAGCGGACACGGTCTCCACGTCGCGCATCTCGCCGACCAGGATCACGTCCGGGTCCTGCCGCAGCACCACACGCATGGCGGAGGAGAAGGATTCGGTGTCGAAGCCGACCTCGCGCTGGTCGATCGCGGCCAGGTCGTCGGTGTGGAGGTACTCCACTGGATCCTCGATGGTGACCACGTGACACGATCGGATGTGGTTGATGTGGTCGACCATGGCGGCCAGGGTGGTCGTCTTCCCCGAGCCGGTGGGCCCGGTCACCAGCACCAGGCCGCGCATCTCCTCGGCCAGGCGGTCGACCACTTGGGGCAGTCCGAGCTCTTCGACGGTGGCTGCACTGGGTCGGACCCGGCGCATGGCCAGGGCCACCGAGCCCCGCTGGTAGTACGCATTGACCCGGAAGCGGCCCGTGCCGGCCAGGCTGTAGGCGAAGTCGACCTCATGGTGCTCGTGGAACGTGTTGATAACGTCCGGTAGCATGATCGACTCGGCGATCTGCTCGGTTTCGTCGGCGGTGAACGTCGGTTCGTCCTCGAGCGTCCGCAGTGCACCGGCCACTCGCATGCGCGGAGGCGCACCGGCCTTGATGTGCAGGTCCGAACCGTCGAGTTCGGCCAGTTGTACCAACAAACGATCGAGATCCGCTTTGTCCACGACAGACATCCTACGGGGAGTGGTCGCGTTTTGGCGAGGAATAGTTTCCGGAGCCCACGGCAACCGAGGAGGTTCCCCCGCCAACCGCAAGCCCATACCGTGGCCGATCACTTAGTTGTCCCTCCGTGCGTGGCTACGGAGTAGGCGCCTTCTTCACTGTGCTCGGTGGACTCGCGTTGTTCGACTTCGACGTTGAAGGAGGCGTGGCTGACGGACCCGACGGTCCCTCCGGGGAAGACGACGAACCGTCGCCCGAAGGAGAGGGCGTGGAACTGCCCGTATCCGAGTCGGTCCCGCCCGATTCCCCGACCGATGGCGGCGAGGCGTCGGTTCCACCCGAGGGTACTTTGCTTGCGCCGCCGGTCCGGCTGTCCGTCTTGTAGAAGCCGCTGCCCTTGAAGACGATCCCCACATTGCCGAACACCTTTCGCACGGGTGCGCCGCAGGTGGGACAGGTGGTCAGCGGATCGTCGTGGAAGGACTGCACGACATCGAAGTTCCGGTCGCAGTCATCGCAGTGGTATTCGTAGGTTGGCAAGCGAGGTGTTCCTTCCGGTCACTGTGCCGCGTCGATCTGGCAGTCTACTTGAGAGAGTGCCAATACCATCCTGGTGCTCCGGCGTCCCGTACACTGGGGACCGTGATCAACGGGAATGCCCTGTGAGCGAACGTAGCCTGAGCCATCTCGACCCGTTCGGAGGCACCCGTATGGTTGATGTTTCGCCAAAGGAGGCCACCCACCGGAGGGCATTAGCCCGATGCAGGGTGGCCATGAAGCCGGAGACGACGGCGAACGTGGCGAACAACGCCATCACTAAGGGCGACGTCCTGGCCGCCGCCCGGGTGGCGGGGATCCAGGCCGCCAAGCGAACGGCCGACCTGGTTCCGATGTGCCACCCGCTGCTGGTCGGGAGCGTGCACGTCGATTTCACCATCGGTGACGACTACGTCGAAGTGGAGGCAAAGGTCGAGACGGTGGATCGCACCGGGGTCGAGATGGAGGCGATGACCGCGTGCGCTATTGCTGCGTTGACCGTCTATGACATGTGCAAGACGGCCGACAGGACCATGAGCATCGGCCAACTCATGCTGTGGGAGAAGGCCGGCGGGAGTTCGGGCGTGTGGAAGCGGGATCCTCTGGCCTGAATGGTGCCGCCCGCGCCACTACGGTAGGCCGGTCGTTGCTCGCGTAGTGGCAGTGCGAAGCGGTGGGAGCAAAGGGCTATTTCGGGCGTCGGAATCGCTTTATCGGTCGAGCCGGCCTCGAAGGGAAGAGGTCGGGGGAGATCGGGACGTCTGACGTGCTGCCCGGTGGATCGATCACTTCGCTGATGGCCGGAGGTGCGGCGCCGGTGGCGTCGCCACGGACGTCCGTGGCCGTCGGAGCGGATTCGCCGCCGGAATCGACGGAGAGTATGTCCTTGACCATCGCCGCGCTCTCGGCGAAGTCGGCAGCCACCTTCGCCGATGGCGCAGGTGGCGCAGGTGGCGGTGGCCCGGAACTTGGCGCCGGTGAACCGGCTTCCACCTTGTCTACGCGGCCGGCAGAGTCCTCGTCGAGGGCGTCAGCGTCGTGGGTGTGGTCTTCACTCATCGATCTCGGGGGAACGTCTCTCGCGAACCGGGTGAGTTGGCAGATGAGGCAGCGGGCCCGGGTATCCATTCCATGTGATCCGGGGGATCCACGGTCCTCTGTTGGGCACGTCGGTGCTGCCGCCAGATGGTACCGCCGTCCCGATGCCCGCGAGGCAGCAGTGCTTCCAGGGCATCGCCGACCGAATTCCCTGGTCGTGGAGATGACAGGGAGTCAAGGGGATGAGGCGCCTGGGCGACGAGGTGGCCCGGCTTGTCTGCCGGTCCGGATGCGACCAGGACCAGCCATGGATCGGGTGCACGTCATGTCGAACGCAGCGGCGACCCTCATCTGCATCACCGTACCTTTGCGCACCCATCGGCGCCGAGGGTCAGCGCTCAGCCGCGCACGGCTGAACGGAGGTCTCTGAGCGAGAGCTCCGACGTCGCTTCGCCACCGCACTGGGCGCAGTGCTCGACATGGCGCCAACTCCGGAGCAGCCGAGTGCCCTCGGGATTGAGCAGCACGACGAACGACTCGGACAACGGGTCGATCTCGACGCCGTAGCAGGGTTGCCATTCGGTCGACGCGGGACTCGTGCGGTGGTTCGAGCCCTTCACGATCCGACGGAAACGGGAATTCTGCATGTCGATTACCCACGTGCTGTGACATGACTCGATCACGATTTCATCCACGTCACCAGTATCCCACGAATCCGCGTCACCCAAACTGCGAATTGATGTCGGTTGGGTGACAGTTGCCGACAGCGGGTGAAGACCGTCCGGTGTCGTTCTGTGCGGAATCCTGCGGCTGGAGGCGATATGCCCACGTGGATCCGTGGAAAAGAGGCTCAGGTGCGATCGAGAACCGTCGACGGAACCCATATCTCAACGGTGGTGCCTGTTCCTTCTCCTGAGTGGACGACCAGGCGCGAGCCGATCAGGTGGGCGCGCTCGTTCATTCCGGACAAGCCGAGGCCTTGACCTGAACCCCCTGCGGAGTGGTTCGACGTGTCGAAGCCCACGCCATCGTCCTTCACCGACAGCCTCAGCCCTCCGGGCTCGAACTGCAGGTCGACGGCCACCCGTTCGGCTGCGGCATGCCGTTCCACATTGGACAGGGCTTCCTGGGCGATGCGGAAGATGGCCAACTCGACGGTCGGGGACAGCCTCCGAGCCGATCCGGTGACGGCGAACGCGCTCTCGAACTGCTGGCGCTCCGCGGCCTCCGTGAGCATCTGGTTGATCGATGCCACCAGGCCGAGGTCGTCGAGGATGCTCGGTCGCAGACCACGTGCTATCGAGCGCAACTCGGCGACCGAGTCCTCGACGATGACGCGGAGGTCCGAGAGCGCGAGCGAGCCCTGACGTCCTTCGGCCGCTGCTGCCCCGACGGAGTCGATCTGGCGACACAGGTGGATGAGGGTCTGGAGAGGTCCGTCATGGAGCTCCTGTGCGATATGACGCCGTTCCTCCTCCTGGCCCAGGACGACGCGCGCGGCGTACGCCTCCATCAGGTCGTGCCGGCGGGTTTCCGCGGTGACGTCTTCGAAGACCACCTGCATCCGTCGATCGGCGTCCGACCCACCGAGTGTGGTGGCAGTGGGGCGAAAGAGCACCGATCGGCCATCCACCTCGAACGGAACCGGCTCGACCCGCTCGTCCTCGGGGAGATCGTCCTCGTGTGCATGGGCAGAGGGCGTCTGCCCGGAGAGCAGTCGGGTGAGCACGTAGGCGGCGGCCAGCGGGCCGATGAGGTCGACCAAGCGGACGGCGTCGGACGGCGGTCGGCCTCCGGCGCCGATCTTCCCGTTCGAAGGGACCGCCGCACCGAATGCCCGCTCTGCGGAGGCGTTGGCCTCCGCCACATATCCGTTCCCGTCGATGATCAGGATCGGCGCCTGATTCGAATCGAAGAGGTCGCGATAGAGGGCCTCGGCGCTGAGATGGGCCTCTCGGGCGGATTCGGCGAGCAGGCGGGCCTCGCGTTCGGCAGTTACCCGCTGACCGATCAGGTAGGCCAGGGTGTCGAGCAGGACGATCTGGATCAGCTCGGCCCACGCTGCGACATAGTCGTGGGCACCGGAGGCGGAGACGAACCGGGGAATGGCCAGCAGGGTGACCCAACCCGCGGTGATGATCGAGCCTTGGAGCCCGTAGTTGAGAGCGGCATAGACCACGGGAACGAGGAAGAGGGCCAGCGTCGAGAACTCGACGGCAAGCGACGTGATGTCAAGGTGAAAGGCCACCGTGGCGGCGAGACGTATGAGGTAGAGCGCCAGGACGACGAGTTGGAGGACCCAGAATCGCGAATTCGCCCACGGGCCGGGTCTGGTGGCGCTCTGATTGACTTGTCCCCCCGGAGCAGCAATCTCGCTCTGGACAGCGTCACCACTTCGTGGAGAGGTACCGTCGGCTGCGGCCGGGACGGAGTCGGTGACGGAGCGCTGACCTCCCGATGGGTCCGGCCCGATCACTGAGCTGCGCCGGGGCCTTCTGCCTGTTCCCTGGCGAACAGGCTGTTGGCCAGTGCGAAGTGGACCAGTTCGGTCCGTGACGTCGTTCCGAGCTTGTCGAACACATGATTGAGGTGGCCTTCGACCGTTCGGGAGCTGATGCCGAGCTGGTGGGCGATGGCCTTGTTGGACATGCCCCTGGCGACCAGTCGAACGACCTCCTGCTCCCTCGCAGTGAGTCGGGGAGAGCCGCCGCTCGACACCGACTCAGCCGCCTTCTCGCCGCGATAGGCAGCTGCTGTGCCCGTCAGGGCGGTGCCATCACAGGCATCCCTGATGGAGCGGACCAGCTCATCGCTGGGCATTGTCTTCAGGAGGTAGCCGGAAACACCGGCGGCAAGTGATTCCCTGACGTAGTGCTCGTCGTCGTAGGCACTCAGGATCAATACGGTCATCGACGGGCGCTCCGCCACGATCTGGCGTGCCAGATCGATGCCGTTGATGGTCGGCAGTCGGATGTCGACCAACACGACGTCAGGCTCGGTGTCGCCGATCACCCTGAGGGCTGCTTCGCCGTCTTCGGCCTCGCCGACTACCGTGAATCCGGAGGCTTCCTCGAGAATGCGCCGTGTTCCCGTGCGGAGCAGCTCATGGTCGTCCACCACCACCACCCGGTGAGGTTCCAGAGCCTGGGTGCGCGGGGAGAAGTCGGAAGGCTCGGATGGTGGGGAGACAGCGTGAGAGCCGTGAGGGTCGACAATGCTCATGACACCATCGTAGGTTCGTCACCGCCCGGCAATGAGCGACACCGCCATGGCCGCTGCGAGCGCCGACACCAGCGGGGTGCCCAGTACCGGATGGGGAATCCGCTCCCCACCCACCGTTGGCGCGCCTGCGCCGGACCTCTGACGGGTCAAGAGCCAGGTGCCCACCGTGCAGAGGAAGTAGACGGCGATCCAGGCACCTGCGCCGACGGCGGTGGGGACGAGGCCCAGGCCACCGGCCCAGCACCCGGCAAGCAGGAGTGCACTGCGACCGTGTCCACGGGGATCCACCGACTGCGGATCCCTCGAGCGAAGTGCGCCGTAGGCAATCACGGCCAAAACGGTCCCGATCAGGGAGCCGGTCACGATCCTCCAGTGGTGGAGCCAACCGGCCCCGATGAGAATGATGGCCTGCCCCAAACCGGTGGCGACAGCCCCGACGGAGAGGGGGGCGCGTTGTCCTCCATACTCGATCAGTCCGACAGCGATCATCCCGGCGGCCAGTGCGCAGTAGCCGGCGGAGACGAGCGTTCCGTGCCAACCCCAGGTGACCAAGGAGAAGACGGTTCCAGTGGCCAGTTCCACCAACGGATAGCGCGCCGAGATCGGCTGGCGGCAGGTCCGGCACCGGCCCCGAAGGAGCGCCCACGAAACGACCGGCACATTCTCCCACCACTTCAATTGGCGCCCGCAGGTGGTGCAGAACGAGCGGGGAGCGGCAACGGAGAGGCCCAGCGGAGCCCGGTAGATCACGACGTTCAAGAACGATCCGACGAACAACCCCACCACTCCGGCCAGGGGAATCGCCACCGCCAGCAGCGGGAAGCCGTCAGGACTCATGTCGCCCATTCAACAGCCCGTGGACGGCCCCAGAGTGCCGGCGGGTGGGCCATTCCTGGTGGGAACCGCGGAAGAACCGTCTTGACCAGGGAGTATCTAGCCACGCGCCCTGGCGAAGCGCTGGTCCGCAGCGCCGAATATCCCGAGCCACCGCGCCGGCCACCCGCGTGGATGCCCACTCGTGTGACCGGAAGGTTGAGTTAAGCACCGTCCCGGTGGGACACTTGCAGTAAGAGCGTGGTCGGCAACCCCGGCGCTCCCTCGCATGGCACTTGGGGCAATGATGGAAGGGGCCGGTGCAGTGGCTGTCGCTGGCGTCGGCCCTCGGCGGGCAGAACAACTCGATTCGGGTTCAATGTCGGCGGCAAGTCTGCCGATGATGACGTCATGAGCGACGTCGATGCCATCCGGTGCATGGCGAGCGAGCACGACCTCGAGTTCGTGGACCTCGATACCTACGGGGTCGATCCCGCCGCGGGTGAGATCCTCCCCGCCGAGGTGGCACGGCGGCACCATGTGGTGGCCGTCAAGCGCAAGTTCGGCACTCCTGTCATCGCCACCTCCGACCCTGACGACCTGTATGCCCGGGATTCGGTCCGAGCCTCGATCGGGCGTGACTTCATCTCCGTGGTGGCCGTGCCGGAGCAGATCGGTCACCGCCTGGACCGGCTGTTCGGGGCCGAGACCGAGGATGGGGCGCCCGATGATGGACGGGATGACTCCCTTCCTGCCCCGACTTGCGAGCAGGCCGATGCGGGAATCGCCGGCACCGTCGTCGAAAGCCTGTGGCCGGAGGTATCCACTGACGACGAGCCTCTGTTCGGATCCCTTGATGAGTCCGGTGGCAACGAGTACGCAGAAGAGGCGCCGGCGGTCGATCGGTCCGCCAACGGCAGCGGGCACAAAGGAAAGAAGGCCGACCGCAAAGTACGAGCCGATTCGAGGCCGGATGAGGCCGTTGAGTCGCCCGACGCACGGGACTGGCAGGACTTCGCCGTGATACCGCAGTTTGATGATGCGGTCGATGGGCTGGAGGACGGAGACGATGCCGGCCACGCTGAAGAGGCCGGTGTCGCGGACGGTCCGTTCGGGGCTCCCGCCCCACCCACCGAGCCCACGGATGGCGGGCCGGCCGTCGGGACCTCCGGCGCGCTGGACCAGGTCGCCGCGCTGGAGGTGCTGAGCGCAGCAGTGGCGAGCTTCGAACCGACCACGAGCGAACTTTCCGACGTCGAACCGGACGTGACCGGTGACGATGCACATGTAGGCGACGGAAGTGACTTCACGGGCGCTGAGCTGGCCGAACTGGCCGTGTCGGTGCAGGGAGGTGGCGTGCAGCCGAGTACGGACTCGACGACATTGGCGGCGGATCTGGTGGCCGAAGCCGTGGCGACCTACCAGGAACAGCACGGCGACGAGCAGAACGACGACGTCGGCGGGGAAGAGGGGACGGCGGCCACGGCACCGTTCCCACCGTTGGCAAAGTACCTGGTGGACGGCTATAGAGTCTCGCTCGAGGACATGGAGACGGTGCTCGAGGAGCATCGCGAAACGGGCCAGAGCGTTGCGCGTATCCTCACCGCCCGGAAACTGGTCACCGAGGCCGACCTCATGTGGGGAATGGCCCAGGAGATGGGGCTCGACTTCGTCGACCTCGACACCGTCGGAATCGATTTTGCCGAGGCAGGAACCATTCCCGAGGCCACCGCCCGCTATCACAACGTGGTGGTCATCGGCAACGAAAATGGGGCTCCTGTCGTAGCTGCATCGAATCCCACCGACGTCTTCGCCATGGACGATCTCCGCACCATCATCGGGCGTCCCTTCATCGTCGTCGTCGCCACCCGTACACAGATCAGCGCCTACATCGGGCGGGTGTTCAACAGCGGCGACGCGGCCGACATGGCCATGGAGGCGTCGCTCGACTTCGACGGCTCCACCCAGGATTCTAGCGTCGACGATATCCAGGCAGTCACCGAAGAAGCTCCGATCGTCCGGTACGTCAACCTGCTCATCGTGCAGGCGCTGAACGAGCGCGCGTCGGACATACACGTCGAGCCGACGGACACCGATCTCCGGATCCGTTATCGGATCGACGGGGTGCTGCATGACGTCTCGGCCGCGCCGCGGTCGATCTCCGCGGCGGTGACCACCCGGCTGAAGGTGATGGCCGACCTGAACGTGGCCGAACACCGCATACCCCAGGACGGACGCATCTCGCTCAATGTGGGAAGCAAGGGCATCGACCTTCGTATGGCCACCCTCCCGACCATCCACGGTGAGAAGGTGGTCATGCGAGTGCTCGACAAGTCGAGCGTAGTGCTCGGCTTTGCCGACCTGGGTTTCGACGAGGATCTCCTGATGACCTACGAGGGCATCTACACCAAGCCGTACGGGACCATTCTGGTCACCGGGCCCACCGGGTCGGGCAAGTCCACCACCCTGTACACCACATTGACTGCCCTCAACACACCGGAGAAGAACATCATCACCGTCGAGGACCCGGTCGAGCTGCAGTTGAAGGGTGTCAATCAGGTGCAGCTCAATGTGAAGGCCGGCCTCACCTTTGCGTCGGCTCTGAGGTCGATCCTCCGTTCGGACCCGGACATCGTCCTGGTGGGGGAGATCCGCGACAAGGAGACCGCGGTCATTGCCATCGAGGCGGCACTGACCGGTCACATGGTGCTGGCCACCCTGCACACCAACAGCGCTGCGGCCACTCCGATGCGGCTGATCGAGATGGGGCTCGAGCCGTTCCTGGTGACATCGTCGCTTTCCGGGGTGCTGGCCCAGCGACTGGCCCGACGGCTGTGCCTGCACTGCAAAGAGGCCTACGAGCCAACCGAGGCCGACATCGCTGCAGCAGGTTGGTCACCCGCAGAGGTGGAAGCCGTCGGAGGAATGTCCAAGGTGTACCGCGCCGTCGGGTGCTCTGCGTGCGCCAACACCGGGTACCGGGGTCGCAAGGCGCTAGCCGAGCTGATGCCGATGACGGAAGAGATCGAGCGCTTGATAATCGAAGGAGGATCGGTGGACGATATCCATAGGCTCGCGGTGACCCAGGGGATGATGACCCTCCGCCAGAGCGGGCTCCGCAAGGCAATCGAGGGAGAAACCACCCTCGAAGAAGTCCTCCGGGTTGTCGCATGAGCCCGGTGACCGCAGAAGAACGCATCGAGTGGTCGACGCGCCTGGCCCAGTCCCTTGTGCAGGACGGGTACGACACCGAGGCCAACCTGGCCCCATTGGTGGCCGAAGCGCGTGCCACAGGGCAGAACCTGGCATCGTTGTTGATCCGCAGGAGACTCGCCCTTCCGGGGGTCGTGGTCGGCGCCCTGGCCCGCATGGCCCAGTTGCCGGCCATCGACCTGGCGGCAATGACGCCGAGCCCGGATGCCACTGCGGCGATGCCCTTAGCTGTGGCAGGTGAGTACGGGGCCGTCGCGCTCCAGCTCGATGGCGGCGTGCTGGCTGTGGCATTCGGCGAGCCCCCTTCCCAGCAGGATGTGGAGACGCTGGCGTCGAGGATCGGTCACCGCGTCAGTCCCGTGCTGGCGGACCCGGTGCTCATTGCGTGGTACCTGGAGGCCGACGAAGGCTCGCCTGGGCCCGCCCCCGGGCCGATCCCCGCGTCGCCGTTGGTCGGTCCCAACGGCGATTCGCGCAGCGAAAGCAGCTTTCCGACCCGTGAGCAACTGCTCGAGGAGGGCATTCCGGCCACGGCCACAGGTGGGGACATACCCCTGCACATCGACGACCTGCTGCGCTACGCGGTGTCCGTCGGGGCATCGGATCTCCATCTGACGGCAGCGATGCCCGGTTCCATCCGGTTGCATGGCGCCGTGCGCCAGGTCGAAGGCTGCCCCGTGCTCGACAACGAGACCATCCGGAACATGGTCTTCGGAATCCTTCCGGCCTCTCAGCGTGAGCGCTTCGAGGAAGAGCACGAACTCGACACCTCGCACTCCATCGCCGGCGTGGGCAGATTCCGCGTCAATGTCTCCCTTCAGCGAGGGACCGTGGCTGCTGCCCTCCGGCCGATTCCCCATGAGATGCCGGAGTTCGACACGCTCGGGCTTCCCGATTCGATCAAGGCGTTCACCGACCTTCGGCGCGGCCTGGTGCTGGTCACCGGTCCGACCGGCTCGGGAAAGTCGACCACGCTGGCGTCATTGGTCGACATCATCAACCGGACCAAGCCGCTGCACATCGTCACGGTGGAAGACCCGATCGAGTTCCTGCACGATCACAAGCGCTCGATCATCACCCAACGGGAGGTCGGCGAGGACACCAAGTCGTTTTCCGAGGCACTGCGGCGGGTGCTCCGCCAGGACCCGGACGTCATCCTGGTGGGCGAGCTGCGTGACCTCGAGACCATATCGATGGCATTGACCGCGGCAGAAACCGGCCACCTGGTGTTTGCGACCCTGCACACCCAGGATGCGCCACAGACCATCGACCGGGTGATCGACGTCTTCCCCACCACCCAGCAGGAGCAGATCAGGGTGATGCTGGCCTCCACGCTCGAGGGCGTGGTCACCCAGCAATTGGTGGTCAACAGCGAGGGCACGGGACGGACCCCCTGTGCGGAGGTACTCGTGTGCACGTCCGCCATTCGGAACCTGATCCGCCAGTCGAAGACGCATCAGATCTACTCGGTGATGCAGGTCGGCGCGTCCTTCGGCATGCAGACCATGGACCAGGGGTTGGCGAAGCTGGTGAAGGACGGTCTGATCTCGGAGAGCATCGCCTACGACCGTTCCTCGAACGAGGAAGACCTACGGAACCACCTCAACTCGTGATTGAACCCATCCATTTCATCGACCAACGAAGCGGGGCACCGTGGCACTGACATTCGAATACAAGGTCCGGGACAAGGCCGGCGGTCTCGTCGAGGGGCAGCTCGATGGCGACAGCATGGCGCTGGTCGTTCGGCGCCTGCGCGAGATGGGCTACATGCCCATCTCGGTGACGCCCAGGTCGGCCGTCAATCTGAAGACCGAGATCAAGATCCCCGGGCTGTCCGATCGCATCAAACTACGCGAGATCGCCGTGGTGACCCGCCAGCTCGCCACCATGGTCGACTCCGGTCTCTCGGTGGTCCGGTCGCTGGGCATCCTCGCCTCCCAGGTGGAGAACCCGGCGCTCGCAGGGATCCTCGGTGAAGTCCGACTCGACCTCGAACACGGGTCCTCATTGTCGGCGGCCTGTGCCAAGCATCCCAAGGCGTTCTCGGAGCTGTTCTGCACGCTCGTCCAGGCCGGAGAAGTCGGCGGTAACCTCGACGAAGTCCTCGGCAGCCTGGCCGACACCATCGAGAAGCAGGCGCAGCTCAATCGCACCATCCGGTCGGCAATGACCTATCCGGCCGTCGTGCTGAGCGTCATGGTGATCATCTTCAGCGCCATGATCATCTTCATCGTTCCGGTGTTCCAGAATCTCTTCACCTCACTGGGAGGCAAGCTTCCGCTGCCCACGCGCATCCTGATCAAGTTTTCGCAGATCATGACCAGCATCTGGATGCTGGTCATCATCGCGGTCATCATCGGCGGCGTCACTGGGCTGAAGAAGTGGATTGCGACCGAGGACGGACGACGGAAGTGGGACCGGTTGATGTTGAAGCCGCCCGTCTTCGGACCCTTGTTTCACAAGGTGGCCTTGGCCCGGGTCACCGGCACCCTGGCTTCGCTGATCAGCTCCGGTGTGCCCATCCTCGAGTCGTTGGACATCTGTGCCGACACCGCCGGCAACGTCACCGTCGGTGACGTGCTCCGCGAGGCGAAGAACGGCGTGCGAGAGGGCAGGCCGCTGGCCGACCCCCTCCGGGAGCACGAGGATGTCATTCCAACCCTCGTGGTCCAGATGGTCGAAGTCGGTGAGCAGACCGGCGCTCTCGACGGAATGCTCAAGAAGGTTGGCGAGTTCTACGACCAGGAGGTCGAGGTCACCGTCAACAACCTCACCGCGCTGTTGGAACCGCTCTTGACCGTCGTCATGGGCATCGGTGTCGGCATGATGGTGATCTCGCTGTACCTGCCCATGTTCAGCTACATCAAGCTCATCCACAACTGAGCGAGATGTATGGGAGCCGAGCCATTCGCTACTTCGCGGTGTGCCGGTGACCGGCGCCCGAGGTCGGATGCTCCGAACACGTCGCCCGGCTGCTCTGTGTTGATGCAGCGAATACGCGGTTGATGCAATGAGCACCCGGCCTCCGAGCTCGCACGGCCTATTGCCGGGTGCGGCCGGCTCGTCCCTCTCAACTGGACAAGCCCCGGGCCCGGCCCTGGTCCAGGGCAATGGTTCGACCTGAGAAGGAAACAACTTGCGCAATTCGCAATGTTGCAGATCGCATGGGTCGCCTGGTCGTACTTGAAGTCCATGGCCAGGCGGTCGTGGACGATGGCGCCACTGAAGACTCCGAGCACGCCTGCTTCGTCGGGAGCGGACTTGCCCCGGGTCGGACTGGCGAACAGGTAGGTGTAGAACTCGTTGGACACGACGTGGAACCACCGCTTGTCGCTCCTGACCTGGTGGGTTATCTCATCGACATGCACAAGTGCGGCTTGTCGCAACCGACGGCGTATCTCATCGACGAAGCCGCCCAGGTCCCCGGCTGCCTCGTTGGCGAGCAGGGCGACGAACCCGGTGGACACCGTGGCTCCGAGCATCGCCGACATGGCTTCGGTGACCGGCTCGACCGAGAGGTGCTGGCCGTGGAGGAGGTAGAGAGCGGCGCCCCGGACATTCGGCCCATAGCTGGTCGGAGCGGTGGCCTCCCTCGGGAACGTCCCCGACTTCAGCTTGCCGCACGAGCACCGCTTGTGGACCGAGAGGTGCTCGGTCGTGATGATGATCGGGTCAGAGGTGTCGAAGACCTGGCGACGCGCGATCCCCTCTGTCGGCACCAACGAGGTCCTCGCCGCACGACTCACAACATGTCGGCTCGTGATCGACGATCTCGTCGGGACTTGGCCGCATCGAGAGGTTCTGTCCCCGAACACCCGGTTGCCTGCCCCGGTTGCGCTCCACCTCGTCTCTCCGCGTCGCATTCCCTCCGCCCGACGGTGGGAGCGACGAGCTCTTCGAGCCATAGTCCGGTCGCCGAGTGAGCTCAGCGACCGTTCACGTCGGGCGATCGATCTCGCCCGCCTGCACTGTGTTCTCAGCCCGTAGTGCTTCGAGCTCAGTCTCGAGATGCTCACGACCCGCTTCCGCCACGCTTGGAATTCAAGCAGCGCCAGGGAACTTTCGCGAATCGCGAGGTCTGGGCCGGGTTTCACGCCGCAGGTGACCAGGTAGGTGGATGGTTACATGAAATCGTAAAGAAATTCTAAAGTCACAGGTCCGTTGGGACGATAGCAACGCCGGAGGCCAATCCTGGTATCCGTACATTGATGCATCAATACCAACGAGGAGGCAGTACATGTTTTCAACCGCGATTCAGCGCCTGCACGACAGGCGTCACGCTGCGGGCGATATCGGTGAAGATTCCGGTTTCACCCTCATCGAGCTCATGGTGGTCCTGTTGATCCTGGCCATCCTGCTCGCCATCGCCATCCCGACGTTCCTCGGTGTGACGAAGTCGGCGAACGACCGGGCGGCACAGTCCAACCTGAACACCGCCTTCGTCAATGCCAAGGCCTCGTTCCAGCAGAACAGCCAGTCGTATGCGACGTCCACGACGTTGACGACCGCTCTGTCGACGGCTGAGCCGAGCCTTCAATTCACCACCGGCGCCTCGACGTCCCAGAGCCTGATCAGTGTGGATACCTCGGCTGATGGCTTTTCTGTGATTATGGCAGCCCAGGCCAAGAGTACCCTCAACTGCTGGTACCTCATTGACAATACGCAGTCAGAAGCTGTCGCCGCTCCCTGGACGGGGGCCGTGTGGACCGGGGCTGGTACCTGGTACGGCGAGGTGAAGAACGCGGCTACGTGCACAGCGTCGAGTGCACCTGTCGGAACCACCAGTACCACGACGTTGTTCCAGACCTCGGGCGGCTTCCCGGCCCTGTAGGCCCTGGGAGGACGACCGGCTGCAGGTTGGGAGGATCGCATATCCGCTCCACATGCAGTGTGATGGTTGCAACAGTGCCCCCTTCTCCGGAAGGGGGCACTGTTGTGTGCAGGGGACGATGATCCGGCGCGCGAAGGCGCTCAAGGCATCCGTCGATTCTTACGATGGGATGAGGGTGACCTGCACACCGGAGACCTCCGAGCCCCAGAAGCACCTGGCCACTGACGAGTCCGTGGCCGGGAAGGTGGAGCGTACCTTGCGTGTGGGTCTGGTCCACCGCAAGTGGCCCCTAATCATGACGGTGGCCGTCCTCGCTACCGGGATGGGGTTCATGTTCGGTTGGGCGCCCATCGTCCGGCACCACAGCGGTTGGGAGACCGGTGGAGACCTGTGGGGGATCTGGCGTGCTGCGCACTACATCGGATGGGGATTTTTGGGCGGCGTCTACGACCCCTCCACCGGCGTCAACTCCCTGCCCGGGCTCGAAGTGTTGCTGGCCCCGGTGGCGATGGTGAGCAGCCACCTGGGCCTCATCGAATCGTTTCCTCCATACACGCTGGCCCACCCCACCGCCGCTCTGCTCCTCGAACCCATCGAATTGCTGCTGGCCTCGACGGTGCTCTTAGGCGTGGACGCACTGGCCGAGCAGTTGCGGGTGGGAAAGGTCCGCCGGATCTCGCTGTGCATCGTGACCGCCGTCATCGCCTGGCCGACAGTGGCCATCTGGGGGCACGCAGAGGACTGCCTGGCGCTGACATTTGCCATCTACGCACTGATCGCAGCGCTGAACGGCAAGTGGAAGGCCTGTGGTTGGCTGTTCGGCTTCGCCCTCGTGACGCAGCCCTTGGTGGTGATGATCCTGCCGCTTGTCGTCGCCATCTCTCCCACCGGGCAGCGAGTGATACTGGCCCTCCGTGCATTCGCGCTCTCGGCGGTGCTGGCCGGGGTGGCATTCGCCAGTGATGCCGCGGATACCTTCCGTTCCTTGGTGCAGCAACCCACGCCACCGTCGATCAATCATTCGACGCCCTGGGTATCGCTCGCCCCTCGGGTGCCCGACGTCCTCTCCGGCGCGTCGAACAACGCCGCCCTCACCTACCGTGCCGGCAAGTTCGTGCAGGACAACGTGCACGCCAAGGCCCGAGAGGTCATCCTCGTCTCGGGCGGGGCGGGGCGGGTCATCGAGGTGATCCTGGCCATCCTGGTCGGCCTCTACGTCTGGCGCCGGCCGCAACCGCCCGATCGCCTCATCTGGTTGGCGGCGGCGTTGCTCGGGATGCGGTGCATGTTCGAGGCGGTCATGACTCCCTACTATCTGGCCCCGCCCCTGTTGCTCGCACTGGCCATCGCCTCGCGCCAGGGCGGTAAGCGGTTCTGGGCAGCCTGTGTCATCGCGCTCGAGATAACCGTGTTCGCCTACCATCACCTGAGTCCTTGGGCGTGGTGGCTACCGGTGGTGGTGGGCATGGCCGCAGTGCTGGCGCTCGGGTATCCGAACAAGAGTCGGACCGCGTCGGAGCCGCCCCTGGCGTCGGAGCCCGAGGACACTGCAGAAGTGCCCGCCGAGGAGTTATCGGAGAGGGAGCCGGCGTCGACCCAGGGGGACGAACTGCGGCCCAGAGAGCTCATCGGCTGACTATCGAAAATGGGCGCCCTCACAGCGGCCCCAAGGTGTGCTTGCGGCCGGGCAGCATCTCGCGCGTCGTCTCCAGCACTGCCAATGCGTCGGCCACCACGGCGCGGGTGTCCCCGGGGTCGATCACCGCGTCGACGAAGCCCCGCTCCGCGGCCTGCCACGGGGTGAGGAAGCGCTCGGAGTACTCGGCCCGCAATGCCTCCCGCTCCTCGGGGCCGGCCGTCCGGTGGAGGATCTGCACCGCTCCCTCGGCCCCCATGACGGCGATCTCCGCCCCCGGCCAGGCGAAGCAGAGGTCGTTGCCCAGCCCCTTGGAGTCCATCACGATGTAGGCCCCACCGAATGCCTTGCGCAGGATCACGCACACCCGGGGCACGGTGGCCTCGGCATAGGCGAAGGCCAGCTCGGCCCCGTGGCGGATCATCCCCCTCCACTCGAGGTCCTTGCCCGGCAGGAACCCCGGGGTGTCCACCAGCGTGATCAGGGGCAGGTTGAAGGCATCGCAGAAGCGGACGAAGCGGGCGCCCTTCTGCGATGCGGCGATGTCCAGCGTCCCGGCCAGGGCCTGGGGCTGATTGGCCACGAAGCCCACGGTCCGGCCGGCAATGCGCCCGAGCGCGGTCACCAGCTGCGGCGACCACCTGGTCCACAGCTCGGTCACCTCATGGTCGTCCGACAGGGCCGCAGCCACCCGGCGCACGTCGTAGGAGCTGGTGGCCCGGGTCGGCATGATGTCCCGCAGCTCTCCGGCATCCCGATCGGGCGGATCGTCGGTCGGGCCCGGCGGAGCCAGCTCGTCGGCGTGGGCCGGGAGCAGCTCCAACAGGCGGTCGACATGGGCGAGGGCGTCCGACTCGGTGGCCGCCTCGATGGTGCACAGGCCACTGGAGCGGGCGTGCATGGCGGTTCCACCGAGCTGGTGGATCCCGATGCGCACCCCGGTGAACTCCTCGACCATGGCGGGCCCGGACACGAAGGCGAAGGCATCACTGGTCATGATCACCAGGTCGGCCAGACCGAGGAGGAATGCCGGTCCCGAGATGGCAGGGCCGGTCACCACCACGACGACGGGCACCGTGCCCGAGCACATGGTCAGCGCACGGGCGGCCTGCCCCCACCCGTGCAACGAGACGACACCCTCGGACACGTCGGCACCGCTGGAGGCCAGCACCAGCACGATCGGGATCCGGAGGGTCAGGGCGGTGCGAGCGGCCACCCGGATGGTCTCCCCGTCCTCGGACGAGAGCGCCCCTCGTCGGATGGCGGAGACCGAGCGGACCACGATCGCCGGCCCACCGCCGAGCTGCTCGACGCCGGCCCGGATGGTTCCGGGCACCAGTCGACGGAAGATCGGCGCCGCGGGCGCATCGAGGGTCACCGCCCCATGCTACGGATGCATCTGGGCCAACGCGGGGTTCTGGCGACGGTGACCATCAGCGCGATCGATCGCCGTCGGGCGGTTCGCGGTCGGGCGGTTCGAGGCCGGGCCGCGAGGGCGTCGTGGGATCCGATCCATTGGCGGCCCCCGGATCAGGGCCACCCGGGAGAGCGGGGGCCGATGGCTCCTGGGACAGGGGCTGCCCGGTGGGCGAGCGGGTGGATCGCCTCTCGGCAGGGCGGCGGTCGGCCCGCTCGAACTGCCGCTCAACGTCGGCCCACCGCAGCGGTTCCTCCTCCCCGTACTCGTCGTCGGACAGGGGCGCCCGGGCCAGCGCCACCCCTCCGACGGCCAGCAGCACCAACAGCATGGTGAGTTTGGAGACGAACCCGGCGATCTGCTGGTCGTTGAGGGGGCGGAGCCCGATGGCCGCCCGGGAGTCGGCGAACGCCCCGTACAGGGGATGGACGGAGAGGATGAGGGCGAACGAGAGGAACGCGGGGATCACTGCCTGGCCCACCAGGTACGCGAGCCGCACCACCGGTCTCAACCGGGGGATGCCCGGAACCCTGCCGAGCACCGGCAGCCAGAGCACGAGGCCGGCGGAGACCATGGCCGCGTCGAGGAGGCCCCGGACGAGGGCGGAGGACGATTGGGCCTGCACCAGCCAGGTGGTCATCGATACGACCAGCAGGACGGTCACGGTGGCGATGGCCACCGGGGGGCGTTGGAGGCGGATCAGCATTCGGTCCACCATCGCGGGGCGGGTGAGCCACTGGATGACGTCGTAGGGCAGGCCGCACAGGAGCATCGGTGCGACCGCCAGCACGATGATCAGCCGCTGGACGACCAGGGCGGTGAGGGACCAGTGGGCGGCCAGATCGGCCAGGGGCCAGGTGAGCGCGACCACCGAGGCCCCGAGAGCTCCGGCGAAGGCACCGATCTGGCGCCGTGTCCAGGGGATCGGTCGTGCACTGCGGGCCAGGAGCTGCCGGTGACCCACCACCACCAGCGCCGCCAGGATGGTGAGGATCGCCCAGGTGGCCAGGTGGAGATCCCAGGCGTAGGGCGGCATTGCAGGGTGCACGTTCAGAATCCGGCCGCGTGCGCTCTAGATTGATGACGATGGCACACCCCGATCGGCTCGAGAGGGTCACCGACCTGCTGCTGGTCCTCCTCGATACGCCGCGCCCACTGAGTCTGCGCGACATCGCCCATCGGGTACCGGGGTACCCCGAGGGCCACGACGCCCGGCGACAGGCCTTCGAGCGGGACAAGCGGTTGTTGCGGGACGAAGGCATCCCCGTGCTGGTGGTCCCGATCGGCGGGGAGGACCAGCTGGGATACCGCGTCGATCCCGACTCCTACTACCTTCCGGACCTCGGTCTGGAGGAGGAGGAGCAAGCGGCGTTGAACCTGGCCGTCGCCGGTGTTCACCTGGGCGAGCCTATCGGCCGTGACGCCCTGTTGAAGCTGGGCGTCGGCGGGGAATCGCCACTCGGCACGGGCGCCGCCCCACTGGTGGACCTGCCGTCGGTGGACGGGCTGCCCGCCCTTCCTGCGCTGTTCGACGCCTTGCGTCAGAGCGCTGTGGTGGCCTTCGACTATCGGGGGGAACGACGCCACGTGGACCTGGCCGGTATCCGATTCCGGAAGGGACATTGGTATGCGGTCGGGTTCGACCGCGACCGTGGGGAGGCGAGGACCTTCCGGGTCGACCGCTTCGACGGTCCGCTGGAGGAGGGCGATCCGTCGTCCTCGCAGTTGCCCGACGGCTTCGATGTCGATGCAGAGTTTGCCCGCGACCCGTGGCGGTTCGGTGGGGGAGACGAGGTCGAGGTCGAGGTGCTTGTCGACGGGGCGGAGTCCGGCCGGGTGATCGCCGAGTTGGGGACCGAGTTCGTGGTCGAGCACCGCGAGGACGGTGCGGTGGTGGTGAGGCTGTCGGTCACCGACCAGGATGCCCTCATCTCCTGGGTGCTCGACCTCCTCGACCATGCCGAGGTGCTGGCTCCGGCGTCGGTGCGGGCCGCCGTGGTGCAGCGTCTGGCCGCCTGCGTGGCCGAAGACAGTGGGCGGGCACGGTGAGCAGGCCCCCCGACACTGCAGGCCGCCTGCGACGGCTGCTGGCCATACTGGCCTGGTTGGCCCAGGAGGGCGAAGCGCCGATCGACGAGGTGGCCACCCGGTTCGATCTCACACCGGGTGCGCTGGTCACCGAACTGGAGATGGCCGCGTGCTGCGGCGTGCCCCCGTATACGCCCGACCAGCTGATGGAGATCGTGGTCACCGACACCACCGTGTCGACCCGGCCGGGCACAGCGCTGGCCCGCCCGCGGCGGCTGAGCCCCCACGAGGGGTTCGCACTGGCCGCATCGGCCCGCGCCCTGCTGGCCGTTCCGGGGAGCGACGAGGACGGGGCGCTGTCGCGGGCACTGGCCAAGCTCGACCGCGCCCTCGGGGGTGCAGGGATCGACGTGGAGCTCGACGCCCCACCCCTGCTGGCCGTGGTCCGAGCGGCGGTCGATGACGGTCGCCGGCTCGCAATCTCCTACTACTCGGCCTCCACCGATCGGGTCACCGACCGCACGATCGCGCCCGGGCGGTTGTTCGCTTCCGAGGGACACTGGTACGTCGACGCCTGGTGCGCCACCGCAGGGGACGTGCGCAGGTTCCGGGTGGACCGCATCAGCGCTGCCGGACCGGTGGAGGGTGCCGATCGGCCCGCCGGCTCACTCCCCGGGGTGCCGGCCGGCCGGGGGGTCGACGGTACACCCGCTGGTACGCTGCCCACCGGGGCCGGCCCGGGGCAACTCGAGCAGCCTGTGTCGTTCGGGGCATTCGTTCCCGGGCCCGACCACAGACGGGTGCGGCTCTCCCTCGATCCGTCGTCGGCCTGGTTGGTGGAGTCGATTCCGTCCGCGGGACAGTCGACGACGGTGGACGGCCGCATCGAGTTGGAGCTCTTCGTGGGGGGTGAGGCGTGGCTGGAGCGACTGCTCCTCCGACTGGGCCCCGATGTGCAGGTCATCGATCCACCCGAGGCCCGAGCGTTGGCCGCCGCCGCGGCAGCCCGGATCCTGCGGCGCTACCAAAGCACGAAATAGCAGGAAGAGTACGGAGATCGATTGTAGGTAGAGGCACGGAACCGGAGTCTTCTCGGTCTTCTGACCGGGGCGCTCGCCCTCGATCCGAACCGGTCTCTTCTCTTCGTGGCGGTTGACCGGGTCGGCGCCGCCTCTCCACTCGGCCGCTGCCTCGTCGTGTGGCAGCTTCTTGGCAAGCTCGGTGACAGTGATCCGTGGCATAGATCTGTTCTGTGCCGGTCGGGTGGGTCTGTCGAGTTACACATCGCCATCGGGACCGGGAGTCGCCTGCCGTGGTGGACGAGCAGTGCTGAAGATGCATGTCGTGCGGGAGGGCGGCCACGGCTACTACGTCGACGATCTCGTCCCGGGGAGGGCCGAAGGGACGCTGGTGGCCGGCGAGGCCCGCGGCGCCTGGTCGGGGAACGGTGCCGCGTCGCTCGGGCTGAGGGGACCGGTGGAGGCGGGGGCCTTCGCCGCCTTGCTCGGCGGGTGCGACCCGGCCTCGGCCACGGTGTTGCGCTCTCGCCGGGGTGAACGGAGCGTTGCCGGATACGACCTGACGTTCTGTGCACCGAAATCGGTGAGCTTGCTCCACCTCCTCGCCCCGCGGGAGATCGCCGCCGGGGTGGGGGCAGCACACGGTGCGGCCGTGGCCGAGGCGCTCGGGTATCTGGAGCGGGTGGCCATCGGCGTGCGCAGGGCACGGGGTGGCCAGGTCACGCTGCTGGCTTCCACGGGAGCGGCGGCCGGGGAGTTCGTGCATCGGACCAGCAGGGCCCTCGATCCCCACCTCCACACCCACCTGGTGGTGGCCAACGTCGCCCAGGGCGTGGACGGGATGTGGTCGGCCGTGGACAGCCGGCGGGTCCACGCCCACCTCCGGGCCGGCCAGGGGATCTACCACGCCCGCCTCCGGTTCGAGATCACCGACCGACTCGGTGCCGAGTGGGAGGTGCATCGCTCCGGACTGGGCGATGTGGTCGGTGTCGACGGAAGGCTGTGCCACCTGTTCTCCCAACGCTCGGCGGACATGGACGAGTACGTCCACCGTCGAAAAGCCCTTACCCGCAACGGGCCGTGGGGACGCGTTGCGTTCCATGCCACACGACCGGACAAGGACCGCGACCACACGGTCGACGCGTTGCGTGCCAAGTGGAAGCAGCGGGCATCCGAGTTCGGATTCGACCTCGGCGATCTGACCCGTGTGGTCGGGCTCGGGACGAGAGCCGGCCCCGGCCCGGTGATCGACGAGGCCCGGGTGAACGTTCGACTCGACGAACTCTCCGCCACGCGCCGGTCGCTGGCCCAGCGCGACCTCGTCGCCGTCGTTTCAGCCGCGTCCCTGAGCGGGGCGACGGCACGGATGATCGAGTCGGCGGCCACCTCGATGGCCGAGGCTGCCGGCCCACCCGGTGCCCGTGGGGACCCCCTCGGGCCGACCGACCTGTCAGGACGGCGTCAGGCCGGCCGACCCTTCGAGCTCCGTTGGGACGCCGCTGCGGTTGCCCGAGCGGTGGAGAGGCACCCCGAGGCCCTGTCGGGCGCATCGTTCGACCGCACGGGCGTGCCCAAGGGCATCGGTCCCGACCGACCGGGCCGCGCGGTCGTGGGCCGCCGGTTCGAACAGGCCGGAGTGAGGGTACGGGACGTGCCGGACCTTGGCCGGGAGTCGCACCATCTCCTTCGTTGACGCGGGCGGCCGCATCACCTCAGCGCCGGAGCTCCGGTCCGACGTCCCGGCCCGGACCGTCGAGCGACGGTGGCCGGTGGTCGGTGACGAAGTCGAGAGCGCGCAGGGAGCACCACGGTTCGACGGCATGGGAGGGCGTCAGCGGAATCCACGCCGGGCGATTGCGCTCGTCGAAGGCAAGGGCGTGTCCAGGCGCACCCCGCGCGATCACATCGGGCGGGAGCCGTCGCCGCCACTGGGTCGAGACCGCCTCACCGACCTGGGGCGACCCGCCGGATGCCAGATCGATCAGGGGGTGGCCGGTGAGCGTGCGGCCGAGGGAGACCGTGCGCGCCGGGATCTCCTCTTCGCCGGCCAGGACGGACAGCGCCTCCACGGTCCGCACGTCTCCGATCCCGGGGAGGACGACAGTGGTTCCGAACAGCGAGGGGAATCCCTCCGCCTGGGCCGGCCATCGGTACCTGGCCTGGGAGAGGTCCTGAAAACAGGCCATGGTCACGAGACCCTGACCTCCCCCCTCACTGATCATCGACGGAAGGTCCGGGATCGGCGCGATGTTGGCCACCTCGTCGAGTGCCACCAGGACCGGCCCCTGTCGGCGGTGCGCCGGATCGGCGTTGCGTGCGTAGGTGGCACGCCGGATGTCGTCGATCAGGCCGACCACCATCGGCGACACCAGCGCTTGATGGTGGGCAGGGGAGGCGATGTAGATGGTGTCCGAGGAGTTCACGAACCGCATCGGGTCGAAGTCAGGGTCGACCGTGGTATCGAGGGCCTGTTCGGAGCGGAATCCGCCCAGCGAGCCCGAGGCGGTGGACCAGATGCCGCTCAGCTCCCGTTCGTCCGTGGCGACGATCCCGTCGAGCAGGTTCCGCGCCAGCTCCGTGCCACTGCCGGGCTCTCCGGCCAGGATCTGCTGTGCCGGCAGTGCTTGGCGACGGTCGACCCAGGTGAGGACGGTGCGCATGTCGACCCCGGCCAGCCCCGCGGCATGCAGGAGCGGCGCCAACAGGGTCTGCGCCCGCTCGCTCCAGTGGGATGCCTCACTGCGTTGGACACTTCCCCCGGAGGATGTCGATCCGACCTCGACCAGTGCCCGGGCCATGGACAGCGATGCCAACCACGTGCCGCACGACTGCAACGGCGACCACCGAAGTGGAGGAAGTGGACGACCCGACCCGACCGATGCGGTCGGGTCGAAGAGGAAGCACTGCCCCAGAGCCGAACGGGCGCCGACGGTGGCGTCCAACACATCCGGCTTGGTCGACGTGGAGAGCACCGGTCCGTTGTTGGACAGCACATTGGGAACGATCAAGGAAGTCGTCTTGCCAGAGCGCGGAGGGCCCAGGATCATCACCGACTGTTGTGGCGGAACGTGGCACCAGCCGCGCTCGTCATGTCCGAGATACACACCGTGTCCAGCCGCGTCAGACGCGCGCAACACGGCGCGATGCGGCGTAGTGACGTGTCGTGAGCGTGTTGATGAAAAATAATTTGTCAAGAGAGATCCATCCGGCCAGCGGCCTACTTGTTGTCAGTTGGAGATGGCGGACGTATCGACCCGCGAGGGCGGCATGGAGAAGCCGTCGCAAATAATCGTTGCAAACAAACAGTTTCTTGTCCATGGTGTTCGCGCGCAACTGTCACGTCGTATCGCAACCGGCGACGCGTCGGAAGTCGATCGCCACGCGCGAAGTCAGCGAACAGAGCTGCGTCGCGCGCAAATGCGCTTGACCTGGCGCAGAAATGCCATTTGGCTAGTAGTGGTTTCGTATCGCTGAGGAGGTGATCGTGAACAAATCGCAACTCGTCAAAACAGTCAGTGAGTCGACGCAGTCGGCCCGCCGCGTTGTCGAAGACGTAGTTGACGCGCTGTTCGAAACGATCGTCATCGAGGTTCGGTCCGGACGAAAGGTAACGGTGATCGGTTTCGGGACGTTCAACCCGGCCGACCGCGGTGCTCGTGTGGGTCGAAATCCGAGGACAGGTGCAGTGGTACCGATACCGGCGTCGAAGGGTGTCCGGTTCGCCACCGGTTCGGCGTTCAAGTCGGCGTTGAACCCTAAGGAGGAAGTACTAATGGCAGTAAAGAAGGCAGCAGCCAAGAGGACGGTCCGAAAGGCTCCGGCCAAGAAGACGGTCGCCCGCAAGGCCACGGTCAAAAAGGCGGTGAAGAAGGCCCCGGCCCGCAAGACTGCGGCGAGGAAGACCGCTGCCAAGCGCACCGTCAAGAAGGCCCCGGCCCGCAAGACTGCGGCGAGGAAGACCGCTGCCAAGCGCACCGTCAAGAAGGCCCCGGCCCGCAAGGCCCCGGCCCGCAAGACTGCGGCGAAGAAGACAGTTGCCAAGCGCACCGTCAAGAAGGCCCCGGCCCGCAAGGCCCCGGCCCGCAAGACTGCGGCGAAGAAGACAGTTGCCAAGCGCACGGTGAAGAAGGCCCCGGCCCGCAAGGCCCCGGCCCGCAAGGCTCCGGCGAAGAGGGCCGTCTCCAAGCGCACGGTTCGCCGAGCCAGGTAGTTGCTCTGAGCGGCGACGCAATGCCGCCAAGGCGTTGTCAGTAGGGGCCTTCGGGCCCCTACTGACGCGTGGCGGCCCCTCAGAGTTCGTTCATGAGGTGGAATGCCTCCGCGGACCGCAGTCCGCCGAGTGCCCCGTGGGCGGCCAGTTGACGTCGTACCTTCGAGGCGAACGCGTCCGTCCCCTGGCTCGTAGCCCCGTTGCCGTCGACGAGTCCCATGGTGGTCTCGCCCTGGCTGTGGTGGCAGAGCAGTGCATCGATCTTGACGGATTCGAAGCCGACCACGGTCTCGAGGTGGTTCGGGAGGTCTGCTTCCCACAGCAGCAGTGACCCGGGTCGGTAGGGGGCGATTCCGAGTTCGGAATAGAAGTGGGGGTCGCGGGCGGCCACGATGGCATCGACGGTCAGGAAGCCGGCCGCCCGATGATCGGGGTGCAGACGGTAGCGGCGCCACGGATCGTGGCCGAGCAGTGCCTCGGGGCGCACTGTTCGGATGATCCGGGCAACCTCCCTTCGTTCATCGACGCCGTTGACCAGTTCGCCGTCGACCCGTTGCAGGAACAAGACCCGCTCGGGCACCGGCCCGACGCGCGGTCCGGGCGGCGACCCGGTCCCTGGGTCCGAGCCCGCCGCCGAACCGCCGACTGCCCGCGAGCCGTCGATGACGGCGGCCGCGGCCCTGCACTCGTCCAGCCGCCTGGATGCCAGTGCGGCCAGGTCGGCATCGGGGTCCCAGCTGCCCTTGGACCCGTCGGTGAGCACCAGATGGTGGATGCGGCAGCCGGCGGCCGCCCACTTGGCCAGCGTGGCCCCGCATCCGAACTCGATGTCGTCGGGATGGGCACCGATGGCCAACGCGGTGGCGGGCACCGGAAGGTCCACCGTGACGGGTCCCGGATCGAGGAGGAGGTCGCCGACGGGCAGGCCGCTCGGGCCCGGATCACCAACGGTGTCGGGACTGCTCGGGGTCATGGGCCCGACGGGCCCAGGACCGCCACCGGGATCACGTCGCCCGGTTCGTCGATGTCCCACGCCAGGTCGGGGCGGTCGAGCACCCGGGTGGGGAGACCGAGCCGCTCCGCCTCGGCGCGGTGGCGGGCGAAGGAGCCCGGACCGTAGGAGAACTGGAAGCCGGCATCGGCCGGCAACGCGATCACGTTGGTCCCGTTGCCGTAGCGGTCGGGCACCAGGGTGATGCCCGGGGCCTCACCGACCATGGCCAGGTCGGACGCTCGCGGCAGGTCTGCGTGGGCCACGGTGACCTGGGTCACTCCGGCGGCGCGCAGTCGGTCGACGCCGGCCTCGACGGCGCCGTTGAGGCCTCGTCCCGGCTCCCACACCACGAGGGCGCGCCGCGCGCGTGCCCACTCCGCCACCTCGTTGTCGTCGCACACCACCACAACCGGCAGGGGGTGGGCGGCACTGACCACCCGGTCGGCCATGGCCCGGGCCAATTCGGCGCGTTCTTGTTCGCTCAGGGCGAGGTGGAGGCGACGCTTGGCCTGACTGAAGGCTTTGACGGGGACGAGGACCGCCCTCGGCCCGATCCGGAGCGGGCCTCCGTGCAGTCGGTCGTCGGGCGCTGTCACCGCGACAGTGTAGGTGGCAGGCCACATGGTGCTCCCCGCCCGTGGGGGGCCCTAGGGTGTGACTGTGTCGTACGGCGATGACAACGGAACAGGAGTGTTCGACGGGCAGGCCCGTATCCAGGCGCTGGCCCGCGTGCGCTCGCTCCTGGTCACCCTCGGCTGCACCAACGAGGAAATTGACCAGGCAGTGGCCGACGACGACCTCGACCTGCTGGTCGTCGACCGCATGCTGGTGCCGGACGGGCGGCGCCTGACCCAGGCCGAGGTGGCCGAGCTGACCGGCATCCCCGTGGAGGATGCCCGACGGTTCTGGAGGGCACTCGGGTTCCTCGATGTCGGGGACGAGGAGCGGGCCTTCACCGATATGGACATCGAGGCGGTCCACCTGTTCCAGTCCATGTTGGCCATGGGGATGGCCAACATGGACTCTGCGGTCCAGATGGCCAGGGTGATCGGATCGTCCATGGCCCGCATCGCCGAGGCCGAGTCCGGTCCGGGTGCCACGCCGATCCTGATGTCGTCGGGCGACAGCATCATCGACGCCGACCAGTTCGCCGGTCAGGCGGCCGATTCGATCCCGGCGATGGGCCGACTCCTCGAGTACGTGTGGCGCCGGCACCTGCAGGCGGCCACCCGCCGGGCCATGCTGCACCGGGCCCGCGGTGTCGGGGAGGGGATCAGCCCGGTGATGGCGGTGGGCTTCGCCGACATGGTCGGCTTCACCTTGCTCAGCCAGCACCTGGGGAACGAGGAGCTGGCCGCCGTGGTGGCCCGGTTCGAGGAGCTGGCCCATGACACGGTGGTCGCCCTGGGTGGCCGGGTGGTCAAGATGATCGGCGACGAGGTCATGTTCGTGGTCCCGACGGCCAGCGGTGCCGCGGAGATCGGTCTGAGCCTGGCCGAGGCGTACGCCGACGACGAGCTGCTGTCCGATGTCCGGGTGGCACTGGCCTTCGGCCCGGTGCTGGTCCAGGACGGCGACTACTACGGGCCGGTGGTCAATCTGGCCAACCGTCTGGTCAACGTGGCGAACCCGGGGACGGTCCTCGCCTCTGACGAGTTCCGCTCCACGCTGGCCGACCAAGGTGGCAGCGGGTACGACACGCGGGCGCTGCGGACCCGCAACCTCAAGAACATCGGTCGGGTCCAGGTGTGGAAGCTGACCCGCCCCGGCAGCGAGCCCGGCGCCGAACGGGGGCGCAACCTGCGATGGGAGCGGCTCGGCGACGTCCTGCGCGAGCTCGACGACCTGCGCGACCGGGGTGAGCGGTTGGTGGTCGAGGGCCCGAGTGCCCTGCGGGTCGACGCCCCCAAGTCCGACGCCGACGACAATGGGAAGAAGGACTCGACGCCTTCAGACCCCAGCGAGCCTGACGGTGGCGATACCGTGGGCCCGGAGCTCGAACGCCCCGTCGAAGGGAACGACCGGACGTCCCCGTAGGTCGACCTGCCAGCCGGATCGGTCCTTGATCTCGACGACGGTGGGCGCCGAGTGTGGGTTGAACACCCGGATTTCGAGGCATCCCACCTCGCGCCGCACCGCGGAGACCTCTGCGCCTCGCACGGTCAAGGCCGATCCGCGCTCCGGTCGAAGACCACCGCCGCTGGAGGCGGTGGTGGTCAGCGGGACGAGGACATCGTCGGCCATCCCGAAGGGATCGACCTCTCCTACGGCCAGCGCATACCGTGCCTCGACGGGCCCGAGCAGCTGCGGGCCTTCCAGGTGGGTCATGGGCCCGGCCGGCATCGGCCGGGTGGTCATCCCCAACCGTGACAGCATGCCGGTCGAGCGCAGCACGGTGAGGGCCAGCGCCGTGGCCCGCGGCTGACCGACGGCGCCCTCCTCGTCGACGTCGACCAACTCGTACTCGGCCACGCCCTCGTGGACGACGGTCAGACCACCGGCGGTCACGAACCGTCTCGAGGGGAAGGTCGGGAGCCCGAGCTCGTCGGGGCGTCCCTCGGCGGTGAGACCCCGCTCGACAATGGCGAAGGCACTCTCGGCCCGTGACGTCGGTGACGGCTCGGGTAAGGGTAGGTGCACCCGGAGCCGATGGTCACGGGAAGGGTTCGAGAAGTTGGTGTGGACCCGCACCACGGGTTCGTCGGTCCGCAGTTCGACCGTCGTTTCCACGGGGACCCGATTGCCGCCCACACGTGACCGGCTGGCTTCGTCCACCCGGTCGGGCCAGGTGTAGGTGGAGGTGATCACCGCGGTGGCCCGCACCGGGCCGGCGTCCCCCACTGCCACCGCGACCGAGTCGGGAGCGTCGACCACGGTGTCCTGGGCCGGGGGCGAGTAGTTGTAGGTGTCGCCGTGATCCCCACTGTCGACCAACCGTCCGTAGCCCGGCACCCCATCGAGCGAGAACGTCCCGTCTTCCGGGTCGATGACCACGGTCACCAGACCGTTGGCCAGCGTGACCGCACCGTCCGGCCTGCCGTCCACGCGGACCGGATGGGCGAGCGACGAAGGAGTGAATCGGGACCATCCGAATCCGGGAACGGGATCCTGGCGGGCGAGGATCCGTCGGACGGAGGGCTGGTCGATGATCACGCGGACCTCGGTGTCGGGTCGCGCCGTCAACTTTGTGTACAGCTCCCGCTTGACCTCTTCGACGGGCACGCCGTCGCGGGCACCACTGCCGATCACGATGGTGACGTCGAGTCCGGTCTCGTCCTCGGCGAGGGAGACGTCGGTGATGTAGCTGTCGTCGTCGATGCGGGCGCCCTGGATGAGTCCGAGCATGGTCCGGACCGTCTCGCCGTCGAGCGTCATCTTGCCGGGCAGTCCGGTCCGTTCGGTGAGCACCTGGACACCGGGGCCCGGTTCGCCCACCGCCGGGACCACCACCTCGACCATCCCGCCGCGGTCGCGTGCCGAGGGGTTGACCACGACCGGACCGGCCGGTGCCATGGACCTGGCCACGGCGGCAAGGGCATCCTCGGCCAGACCCTCGCCGAGGTGGCGGGCCTCGGCGTAGCGGTGCAACACGGCGTCGACGACGTCGTCGGCCGAGCAGGCGCAGATGGAGTCGTGGGCCGAGTTGCGGATGACCAGCTTCCACGCCAGATCGAGGAACGGGGCCGGCCACGCCTCGGCCGGCAGGAAGAGCGCCGAGAGCGGCTCGGCCATCTGCTCGAGTGCCCGCTCTGCCCTGCTGGCCGCCTGTTTGACGTCGACCCGGTTGGAGGCGACCCCCATCAACACGTTCGAGCGCCATCCCGACCGGAGCTCACCACGCCACTCGGGCAGGTTGTCGCGGGTTGCCCCCTCCAGGTACCCCGGCAGCGAGGTGATGGCCAGCTCGAACTCGTCCTGGATCTGGTTGGTCTCGGCGACCACCGGCCCGAGCCACGGCTGGGGGCGGAGGTGGTCGGAGCCGTTCATCAAGAGGACCGGTTCGTCGGCGGCGAGAAAGGAGCCGAACTCCTCCACCTGGGCGCGGAGGCGCCGCATCAGGGCCTTGGCGTCCTTGGGCAGGGCAGCACCGTTGCCGTACCCGGCAACCAGGTACTCCGCCCGCACGCTGGATCCGTCCGGGGACCGCCAGCGGAATGCCGAACGGTCCACCGCCGAGGGGACGCCCCGCCACACGACGGCGTCCTCGAACCCGGCCGCGGCCAGAAGCTGGGGCATCTGGGCCACGTGGCCGAACATGTCGGGGAGGTACCCGACGTTCATCGCCCCGCCGAAGGCTCCGGCGCGCCGGATCCCGGTCTGCAGGTTCCGGACGATGGTCTCGCCCGACACCAGAAACTCGTCCATGAGGATGTACCACGGGCCGACGCTGATCCGCCCGGCGACGGTCAGTGCCCGCAACCGCTCCTCGTTCTCCGGCCGGATCTCGAGGTAGTCGTCGATCACCGCCACCTGGCCGTCGAGGAGGAAGTGGCCGTACGAACTGTCCCGCTCCATCAGGTCGAGCAGTCCGTCGACGAGCCGGACCAGCTTGAGGCGGAAGGTCTGGAACGGGTCGTACCACTCGCGGTCCCAGTGGGTGTGGGGGACGATCGCGATCCGCCGAGCGGAGGCGTCGCCAAGCTCTCGAGATGCCTCGCCGCCGGAGCGGTCATTCCCTGTGGGAGCGGCCGGACTCATGGAACGAGTTGACCGTACTCCGCTTCATAGGCCTGCAGTTCGCCCACGATCCGTTCGGCATCCGCCGCCGTCTGGTCGCCGCCGCGTCCGACATGGTCGGCGTACACGGCAGCACCGAGGTCATGGAGCAGGCCGTCCGCTTTGTGCTTCGCCTGTGCCGCGTCGAGCTTGGCCTGTCCGGCTTTGGTCGCCTCGCCGGCCTTGGCCAGGCCGACCTCCGCTTGCGCCTTCACCTTGTCCATCAGTCCCATGACTTCTCCCTCTCTTGGCGACCGTCGGCCTGCCCGCCGACCGCGGGGCCCCTGGCGGGACGGATCTGTTTCCTCCGGTGTACCAGACCCGGATCCGGGTCTCCACTGTCGGCCGGCATCTCCGGTTCGACGGATCCCGACCACCGGGTGGCTTTCCGCTAAGACTAGGGCTCGCGCGCCCGGTCCGTCTGCCCGTTTCCGATGCCGGGTGCGACGTCCGGTCGGCCCGGATCGAGCACGATCGAACAAGATCGAGGAGGGAGAGCACACTGCGCCCCTGGACAGACCATCTGCCACCCGGGAACCGGCTGACCCCTGGCGACCTGGTCTCCTCGGGCACCCTGCTGCGGTCGTGGTCGCAGAGGTGGCAGGCGGAACCCGATGCCCGACTGTGGTGGGAGCCGGACCGAACGGGCTCGGCGTCGCCGGGTGGCGCGTGGTGGACCGCCGAGCGGTTCGATGCGGCGACCCGCCGCGCCGCCGGTCGCCTCCGGGGTGCCGGGCTCCGACCCGGGGACCGTGTGGTGTGGTCCACCGGGTCGTCGATCGACGCCGTGGTGGCCCACGTCGGGGCACTTCGGGCCAGGTTGGTGGTGGTGCCGTCCAATACCTCCTACTCGGAGCGGGAGCTCGCCCACATCGTCGTCGACGTCCGCCCGTCGGCCGCCATCGTCGATCGTCCCGATCAGGCGGAGTGGGTGCGCCGCTCCTCGGGGGTTCCCATGGTGGTGATCGGTTCGGACCTCGACCTCCCCGACGCCGACCCGGGTCCTCTCGACACGGCGGGCCCGGATGACCCGGCACTGATCTGCTTCACTTCGGGCACCACCGGAGCGCCCAAGGGCGCGGTGCTCCGCCACCGGAACCTGCTGGCGGCCACCGAGGCGGTCACCATCGCCTGGCGCTGGGGCCCCGAGGATCGGCTCATCCACTGCCTGCCCTTGTTCCACGCCCACGGCCTGTGTGTCGGCGTCTACGGCACCCTGTCGGCCGGAGGGTCGGCGGTGCTGCTCCCCGGATTCGACCCGGAGGCGGTCGAGGCGGCGGCGCAGGACCATCACGCCTCGCTCTTCTTCGGTGTGCCCACCATGTACCACCGCCTGGCCAGTACGGGCCGGGCGGCAGGACTGCGCCGGCTCCGGCTGTGCGTCTCCGGCTCCGCCCCGCTGTCCGAGGAGCTGCACGCAGCGGTCAGCAGTGCCATCGGGTCCCGGGTCCTCGAGCGCTACGGCATGACCGAGACGCTGATGAACACCTCGAACCCCTGCGACGGGGATCGACGACCCGGCACCGTGGGGTTCCCCCTGCCGGGGGTGGAGGTCGTGGTGGACGGAGCGGACGAGATCCTGGTGCGCGGGCCCAACGTCTTCGACGGTTACTGGGAACGTCCGGCGGCCAACCGTGAGGTGTTCCGGCCCGCCACGGACGGCGGTAGCCCCTGGTTCCACACCGGAGACCTGGGCGAGGACGTGGACGGCTACCTGGTCATCAGGGGGCGGTCGAAGGAGCTGATCATCTCCGGCGGCCTCAACGTCTATCCGCGCGAGGTCGAGGACGTGCTGGCCGGCCATCCACGGGTGGCCGAGGTCGCCGTGACCGGAACACATTCGGAGGAGTGGGGAGAGGTGGTGACGGCCTGGATCGTGCCCGACGGCCACCCGCCCTCGATCGAGGACCTGGACGAATTCACGGCGTCCACGCTGGCACCGTACAAGCGCCCGCGCCTGGTGCGGGTGGTCGACGAGCTGCCCCGCAACGCCATGGGCAAGGTGATGTACTCCCGACTCGGGGAGTGAGCACACGGTAGGTTCGTGGCGTGCCACCAGTCTCGATGGATGCAGACCCGGCCGGCGGGCAGGCGACGCCTGCGGCATGGCGCCGACGTTGAGGGACCCGGGCGCCCGGGGGTCGCCGCCCGACGACTGCCTCGAGCGGGCCCTGCGGGTGGAAGGGTTCGAAAGGGTGGCCGGCATCGACGAGGTGGGAAGGGGCGCATGGGCCGGCCCGGCGTCGGTCGGCGTGGTGGTCTTCGCCGCCGACGTACCGCCCCCCGACGGGCTTCGTGACTCCAAGGAGCTGGCCGAGGAGCGACGGGAGACCCTCTATCCATTGGTGACCCGGTGGTGTGTTGAGTGGTCGGTCGGCCATGCCGGTGCCGAGGAGTGCGATGGGCTGGGGATGACCGCCGCACTGCGGCTGGCGGCACGGAGGGCGCTGGGCGGCCTCGCCGCACCCCCGGATGTCGTGCTGCTGGACGGTGGTTTCGACTACGTGACCGAGCCGGCCGTTGAGGATCGAGCGCCGTCGGCAGCGCCGGCGTTCCCCGAGGTGCGCACGGTGGTGCGAGGCGACTCCACCTGTGTCTCGATCGCGGCGGCGTCGATCGTGGCCAAGGTCACCCGTGACCGGATGATGCGCGGCCTCTCGTCGAGCTTTCCGGGCTTCGACTTCGACCGGAACAAGGGGTACCCCTCGCCGGTCCACCGCATGGCCCTGGCCGGCTTCGGGCTGACCTCGGTGCACCGTCGATCGTGGTCCTACGTGGACGGGCTCGCGTTCCGTTAGGTCCGGCGTCCCGCTCGTCCTCGGGGATCCCGGGTTCGGCCAGGTAGGCATCCCGGTCGAAGGTCACCCGGACCGCTGTGGCCACCTGGCGTCCCCCTCGACCCGGACGCCCGATCGCCGGTCACCTCGGGGCCGGGTCCTTGGGGAGACCGAGCACCCGCTCGCCGATGATGTTCCGCATGACCTCGTCCGAACCACCGGCGATCCGCATGCCGGGGACGCCGAGGAGGAATTGGGACCACGCGTAGGTTCCCCACGCACCGGTGTCGGCGATCAACGCGGGACCGAGGATCGAGGACAGCACCTCGTAGGTGCGGACCATGTTGGCGGTCAGCGACAGCTTCGCCAGTGACATCTCCGGCCCGGGGAGTTGGCCGGCGGCGATCTTGGCCATGGCCCGCAGGTTGGTGTAGCGGGCCACCCGTTCGTTGACGATGATGTCGGCCAGCTGCTGGCGGATGAGCGGATCGTTACTCCGACCCTTGGCCCGGGCCACTTCCACCAGTCGCGTGGTGGTGGGGAGGCCGACACCACCACCGCCGCCGCCGATGGCGGCCCGCTCGTTCATCAGGGTCGTAAGTGCCACCGTCCACCCGCCGTTCACCTCGCCGAGCCGGTGGGAGTCGGGCACCCGGACGTCGGTGAAGAAGACCTCGTTGAACGACGCCCCTCCGGTCATCTGGCGGAGGGGTCGGACCTCCACCCCCGGTGCGTGCATGTCCACCACGAACCCGGTCAGTCCCCGGTGCTTGGGAAGGTCGGGGTCGGTGCGGCAGATGATCTCCCCGATGTCGGAGACCTGGGCCCCCGAGGTCCACACCTTCTGGCCGTTGAGCACCCACTCGTCGCCGTCGAGGACGGCCCTGGTCTGGAGCGAGGCGAGGTCCGACCCGGCCTCCGGCTCGCTGAACAGCTGGCAGCCCACGATGTCCCCGCGGTACATGGGGAGCAGGTAGGCCCGCTTCACCTCCTCGATGGCGTGGGCCAGGATGGTGGGGGCCACCATGCCCAGCCCGATGCCGTAGACGGACATCGACGGCGTCTTGTAGTCGGCGACCACCGTGTTGTAGATGCTCTGGTACTCGCGGGGGAGGCCGCGGCCCCCGTGCTCCGTCGGGCCGGTGATCCAGCCGAAGCCGGCATCGAACACGGCCCGGGCCCACGAACGGGCCGTGTTCAGATCGGCGGCTTCCTGCTCCGGCGTCCGCTCGGGGAAGAGGCTGACGTTGTCGGAGCCCTCGCCCCATACGAAGGTCTCCTCGGGGCGCTTGGACGCATGGGCGTCGAGGAAGGAACGGGCCTCCAGCTCGAACTGCCCCGGGGTCGGTACATCGCCGACCGTGGAGGCGGGTGCGCCCGCCTCGCTCGCTTCGGTGGCACTGCTCATGGCGAGGTTCCCCTTTGCTGTCGGTGCCCGGCTGCCCCTGGACGTCGACAGCGTATCCATGGGCCCACGGGGCCGGCGATCCGGCGCCGCGCCGGCGCCCGGGAAGTGCAGGTCGGGCCGAGGGGTGAGCCGATGGCGCCTGTTCCGGCCGGCACGCTGAACTAGACCATGCCCATGGCCTATGCCCTTGCCACGTTGGCAGCGTTTGCCAACGCCCTGAGCTCGGTCTTCCAACGGATCGGGGTGCAGAACGCGCCCAGCGACACCACGATGAGCTGGGCCCTGATCCGCCACGCCATTCGCCACATCGTCTGGTTCGCCGGGCTGGCCCTGATCGGGGTCGGTTTCCTCCTGCAGGCCGTGGCCCTCCGGTTCGGCCAGCTGAGCTCGGTGCAGCCCATCGTGACCACGGAGCTCCTCTTCCTCGTCCTGATCCTGGGGGTGTGGTTCCGCTACCACCTGACCTGGCGGGAGTGGACGGGCGCCGCGACCGCCGCCGGTGGCCTGGCGACGTTTCTGGTGGTCGCGGCACCGGGAGGCGGGACGGTGATCCCCACCCTCCGGAGCTGGACGGTGGTGTTCGTGGCGGTGGGTGCCATGGCGGCGGTCGCCGCGTCCCTCGGGTTCACCGGTCCGCGTTGGTTCCGCGCCTCGATGTTCGGGGCGTCCGGTGCTGTCGTGTTCGCACTCTCGGCCGCCCTCACCAAGCAGCTGACCACGCTGGTCACCGAGGGCTGGGGCCACGTCTTCACCAACTGGGATCCCTATGCCCTGGTGGCGACCGGCCTGATCGGGCTGTTCCTGATCCAGAGCTCGTTCCACGCCGGACCGATCACCGCCTCGCAGGCCACCTTGACCATCGTCGACCCGGTCATGAGCGTGGTCATCGGCATCTGGCTGTTCCACGACCACCTCGACACCGCCCAGTGGCGCCTGCCCGTGGAGCTGGTGGCCATGGGCATCGTCGTCTTCGGTGTCATCGTGCTGTCGCGCTCACCCCTGGTGGCGGGGGTCAAGGACGAGTCCTCCACAGGCGACAAGCTGGTCCGCCAGCCGAAGAGCGGGGACCGGTTGCCTGCTGTCCCCGGACCGGCGGTCCAGGAGCCGGCCGGCGGCCCGTCGGCCGGTGGCGGCTCAGCGGCCGATGGCGAGCACTGACCGCACGGCTTCGTCCATCTCGGGGTGGGCAAAGGCGAATCCTCGCGTCTGCAGCACATCGGGGAGCACCCGCTGGCCGCCGAGCACCAGTTCGGTGGCCATCTCCGACCCCAGTGCCAGCCGGAGTGCCGCCCCCGGGACGGCCAGCACGACCGGCCGGTGCAGGGCGGCGCCCAACGCCGTGGCCAGCTCGGCATCGGTAGCCGGATGGGGGGCCGTGGCATTGACCGGGCCGGAGAGTCCTGCGTCCTCGATGCAGGCCAGGATGACGGAGACCTCGTCCTCGAGGGTGATCCAGCTGCGGTACTGGTGTCCTGAGCCGATGCGTCCGCCCAGCCCGAGCCGGAAGAGCGGGAGCTGCCTGCCCAGCACTCCACCGTAGGCGCTGAGGACGATGCCGGTCCGGAGGAGCACGGTCCGGATCCCGGCGTCGACGGCCGGGGCGGCCGCCGCCTCCCAGACCGAGCAGACCTCGGCGAGGAACCCGTTCCCCGGTGCGGACCGTTCGGTGAGCACCTCGTCGCCCCGGTCGCCGTAGTACCCGACGGCCGACGCGCTGACCAGCACGGGCGGAGGTGGCGTGAGCTCGACCACCGCGTCGACCAGCAGGGACGTCGACGCGGTCCGGCTGCGCAGGATGACCTGCTTGCGAACAGGTGACCACCGCTTGTCACCGATGCCGGCACCGGCCAGGTGGACCACCGCGTCGAACGGGCCGGCCCGTTCGAGTGCAGCGCGGTCCAGGGTGCCGCGGTCGGGGTCCCACGACACGTCGGCCGTACCTTGGCGGCGTCCACCGCCGGTGGCGGACGGATGGCGGACCAGTCGGGTGACCCGGTGCCCGCCGGATTCCAGCCGTCCGGTCAGTGCCGTTCCGATGAGACCGGAGGAACCGGTGACGAGCGTGTTCACGGCACCGTTCCGACCCGGAAGACGACCCGCGACAACGCCGCCCGTGCCAGCTCGGCGAATGCGTCCGGATGGGTCAGATGTGCGCCGTGGCCCGCGCCGGGGATCTCCACCAGCTCGGCGCCGGGTGTGTTCTCGGCCAGCCAGGCCACCGCGCTCCGATGATGGGGCAGGGAGATGCCACCGCACGCGAACACCGCCGGGACGGTGAGCGCTGACACGTCGAAGGGTGCCTCGGTCAGTCGGATGGCGTGCAGCTCGGCGGCGAGCGCTGGGCCATCGGCCCGCCGAGCTGCCTTGCCCTCCTCGGGCAGGCGGTCCCAGGCCGCGTCTCCGACCATCCGGCGGAAGAACCGTTCGGCGGCAGCCTCGGCGCTGTCGCTGCCCCCGGGACCGGTGGTCGACTCCTGCGGGCGGGCCGACGGGGCGGTGGGCCTTCTCGACCATTCGCCCAACCAGGGAAGAGGAGGTTCATAGGCGGCAATGGAGAGGATCGACGGTGATCCTCCGTCCCGGAGTGCCGCTCCGAGCGCGATGTCGCCGCCGTAGCTGTGCCCGACGACCACCGATGGCCGGCCGTCGATGACCGCCAGCAGGTCGTCGATGTGCCCGTCGAGGGTGGTGTTGATGGGCAGCGCGTCACGGGAGCGGTGGTAGCCGCGACGGTCGTAGGCGACGGTGTGCAGGTCGCCGAGCCGGCGGAGCACCCGGGCGAAGCTGGTCGAGCGATCGAGGGAACCGTGGACCATGACCACAACCGGCTCATCCGCACCGGAATCGGAGGGGAAGTGCTCGTTGACGGCGAGTTCGTGGGTCGGTGGCATCTGCCCGCCCAGCCTGTCAGTTCGACCGCACCCATGCCATTTCGGGGCGTTCGAGGGGGATGGTCCGCTTCCTGCCCGGTGCAGCAACTCCGCACTCCACCTGCCGAAACCGCCCTGATCCGGGGGTCCGGTGCCCGAAATGCCCACATCGAGCCGCCAGATCGTGCATTGTTGGGGCTTCCAAATGACGAAGGAGAGACAGTGCCCCTTACCAAGACCGATCTCATCGCAGCCGTCGCCGCTCACACCGGTGCGACTGCCAAGGACGTTGCCACCATCCTCGGTGGCATCGAGGACGTGGTCGTGGCCAACGTGGCCAAAGGCGAGAAGGTTGTCCTTACCGGCTTCCTGACATTTGATCGGGCCCAGCGCGCCGCGCGCACCGGCCGCAACCCGCAGACGGGCGAGGCCATCAAGATCAAGGCGTCGAAGAGCCCCAAGGTGTCGGCAGGCGCTTCGTTCAAGAAGGTAGTGAACGGCCAGGCCCCGGCTCCGAAGCTGACCAAGGCCAAGTAGGGCCCGCCACCTGCATCTCGGGCGGTCGCGTGTTCGTGGCCGCCCACCGACAGTGATCGACGGTGGTCGGGGACTTCCCCGGCCGCCGTCGAGTGCTGTCCGGGCTGGTAAAGGCCGGACCGTTCGGGGCAGGCGGTCCGGGGCGGTCGGCCCGATCCCGAGCTGATCTGGATCTAGAGCTGCCCGATCGCCTTGTGGGTCTGGGGGACGACTCTGACCCGCGGGTAGCGCCGCAGCGCCCGCTCCTGCAGTTCGAGGACCTGTTCCGGCGTCGGGGCGCGCCCCACGTTCCCGAACGGGGTCACCGGCTGCAGGAACACCTCTGGTCCGCCCGGAGCATCTGCCGGCCCGGTCCGACCATCTGCGCCGCGGCGAACGCTGCTTCCCGGGCTGCGGTCGTCGCCCGGCGAAGCGTCGGCACCGGCGGCCCACCGCTCGGCCACCGTGGCCACCATGTCGATGGCGACGTCGAACTGAGCCGGGTCGGTGGCGGGCCCGATCACCACCTTCACCCAGGTGGTGACCCCGGACCTCACCGCGGCGTCGAGGAACCGTCGCTGGGTGTCGGGACGGACGTGCTCGGCGTCGACGCTCGCCAGCTTGAGGTCCATGCTCACGTAGGTGAGCCACGGCAGGCTCCGCTCGAGCGCGGCGACCAGTGTCCCGTTGGTCTCGAGCATGACGGCGCGGCCGCCGTTGGCCAACCGCTCGATCAGCTCGGGTGCTCTCGCCGACTGCAGGAGCGGCTCGCCGCCGGTGAGGCTGATCGAGTGGTGGGGGAGCAGTGACCAGAGCCGGTCCACGGTGGCGACGAGTGAGGTGATCGGCAACGGGCTGTCGACGGTCTGCCAGTCGCGCCGACCCGGTGTCCGCTCGACCCGGCACGGTCCCGGGCGCCGTTCGAGGGCCTCGGGCTGGTCGCAGTAGGAGCACCGGATGTTGCAGCCCGTCAACCTGACGAAGACCTGACGCTCCCCGACGAGGGCCGCTTCTCCCTGGATGGCGGAGAAGACCTCGGTGGCCAGGATGTCGCCCGCCGAACCGGGGTCCGTGGCCGTCCCCATCAGGTCAGGGCCGGGTCGACGACGCCCGCCTCGGCGAAACCCTGGGCCCGCAGCCGGCAGGCGTCGCAGACCCCGCACGGTCTGTCGCCACCCTGGTAGCACGACCAGGTCAGCCGGAGCGGCGCGTCGAGCTCCAGGCCGGTCGTCACGATCTCGGCTTTGGTCGACGCGATCAACGGCGTCCGGATGTCGATCGGGTCTCCCTCCACCCCGCGCCGCTGTCCGAGGGCGGCCACGCCCCGGAAGGCCTCGATGAACTCCGGCCGGCAGTCGGGGTAGCCCGAGTAGTCGATGGCGTTGACCCCGATCCACACGGCGTCGAGGTCCCGCGCCTCGGCGACGCCCAGTGCCACGGCGAGGAAGATGCTGTTGCGTGCCGGCACGTAGGTCACGGGGATCCCCGCGCCGCCTCCCGCGGTGGGAACGTCGACCGAGGGGTCGGTGAGCGCTGAGCCGCCCCAGGCGGTGGTGTCGAGGGACACCACCAGGTGATCGGACCGGTAGTGGCCTGCGACCCCGGCGGCGCGGTCGAGCTCGGCGCGGTGGCGCTGGCCGTAGTCGAAGGTGAGGGCGAGCGGCGGTCGGTCCGCCTCCCGGTCGGCCAGGGCCATGCAGACGGTGGAGTCGAGCCCACCGGACAGGACGACCAGATGCCCGGGCACGGTCAGGCCGGGGCTGCGGTCAGCTCGGCGCAGGAGTGGTCGGTCTCCCACAGTCGGAGCGTGCTGAGCGGCAATCCGGCCCCGGTGAGCAGCGCCCACGCCCGGTGCGCCAGCAGTTCGGCGGTCGGGTTGTCGATGACCAGGTTGAGGTCCCGGTGGTCCCACGGCAGGACCACCTCGCGCTCGACGATGGACCGCAGCTCGTCGAAGTCGATGACGACACCGTTCGGGTCGAGCGGGCCGGCCACGGTGACCTCCAACCGGTAGGAGTGCCCGTGGACGTTGCGGCACTTGCCCGGGTGCCACGCCAGGTGGTGGGCGGCTTCGAAGGTGAACGTGCACGTGACACTGGTGAGGGGTTCGGCCACGGGGTCGACGCTAACGCAACGCCGGAGGGGTCCCGGTCTCGACGCACCGCCGGTCCGGCCGTGGCCCGCGGCCGTGCCGGTAGGCTGAAGGGCGATGACTGCCGCGGCCGGAGGAGACGGATCGACGGCATCAGCGCGTCCGGCTACCGCGTCAGGGGCCGGCTCGTTCGGGCCGAACGCGTGGTTGGTCGAGGACATGTACGACCGCTACCGGGCCGACCCCTCCTCGGTCTCGGACTCCTGGCGGGAGTTCTTCGCCGACTACCGGCCGGCCGGTGGGCCGTTGGCGCCGCCGTCCACCTCAACGCAGGCCGCACCCCTGGTCACCA
>JBKQMB010000028.1:0-3839 GCA_052326605.1 Acidimicrobiales bacterium
CACTGGCGGCGATCCCTTCGAGCGCCGAGCGCTCCTTCTTGGTCAGCGGGAGTGGTGGAGCAGGAGGTCGGGCCATACGAAGACCGTACCACTATCGCGCGTCTATTTACGTGTCACTACACTAGCAATTCATGGCCTCCCAGCCAAGACATTTGTATTGATCAATTGGTTGAACAACACCGTCCGTGGATACGTCATCGGCACGTTCTCCAGCGACGGTGATGGTGCCTCGGCTCCTACCTCCCTCCACCTGTTCCGACCTGGCGAAGAACGGGGCTACCAGATACTCCTCACCACGGCAGCCGCCGAGCCGGAGACTCTCGGCGTGCTGTGGCCGTGCGGGCCGCCTCCACGGGCTGCCGCATCGATCGTTAATGATCCGACGGTCACGGTGACCCCGAGCACCGGGTTGCATGATGGACAGGTGGTCCGGGTGGCCGTCACTGGATTCGGCGCGAGCGGGAAGGCGTTCATCTCGGAATGCGACCACGCAGAGAACGCCAATTACCTCGGCTGTGGCTCCCAGCTCGCAGCCCAGCCTTTCGTGGTCACCAACGCCCAGAGGTCCGGGGTCATCGACTACACCGTTCGCTCCGAGGCACCTTCGGAGCCACTCAAATCGACGGTACTAAAGCCATGTCTGCAGTTCTGCGTCATCGTGGCCGAGGGCGGAGATGGAGCGTGGGCCGCCGCCCCGATCGCTTTCGGCTCCGCCCGGCTCATCAACCCTTAGGAATTGCCCTTGATGGAGGTCCCCGGTCCATGCCGTTCTGCCCACCCACCCGGCGATCTCGGACGGTGTCGGAGTGAACGACTTCGACCAGACCGCCCACGATGCGCCAATGGCGAGGCGATTGACCATTCTGGTTCTGGCTCTCTTGGCTGTCGGCTCGACCGCCTGCTCGACAACCAGCCCCACTCCATCGGCAACCACAAGTTCGACCACGACCACAGCTCCAAGCTCGCCGACCACGACCACAGCTCCTGTCGTACCAATGTGCCGCAACGGCCAGCTTGCTGTTTCGATTCAGACCAGCTACGTGGGGGCCGGATCGGCGGCAGATGAGCTTGGGTTCCTGAACGTGAGTCAGTCCATCTGCACTCTTAATGGCTATCCGGGCGTCGCCGCTCTCAATGTACAGGGTCAACAGATCGCCCAGGCAGAACGAAGCGACGCCGATGGAGGCCCACCGACAGACGTGAATCTGAAACCAGGGCAGCTCGCAGAAGCACTGATACAGGGAAACGATGGGTCTGCTCGGAAGTGCGGCTATTTCACTCGCTCTTTCCTCATAACGCCACCGAACATGACCCAGTCGGCGCAAGTGACGGCCAAGAGCACGTCAGCTGCGATCGGAGTTTCCGATGCATGCCCGATTTCGATTGACCCCGTAACGCCTGTGACAACGCAGCCGACTCCATCCAGCTAGGGCATGTCGGGAACACGGGGTTTCAACGGACAGCCAGGGTATCCTGCATGTGCCGGTCAGTGGCAGTCGATAACCGCCCCGCTCACTGTTTAGGGACGGTGTGCCTCACTGAGAGCCTTGAGAATCGCAATCGCCAGCTCCGCGCGTTCAATCGGCACCAGCAGATGATCGTGGTGATAGCCAGCCAGCACATTGCAGGGGATGCCATCGGCAGCCAGCGCACTGGAGACAGCCGCAGTCAGGCCCACCGCATCGAGTGCTGAGTTGACGTCCAACGTTAGCCACGCAGCGACGAACTCGGGTTCTAGACCCAGATTCAAAGCGTCGGCAGTGCTGATGATGGCCGTGGTGCCTTCGGCCTCAGTGACCTTCGCCGCCACGGGTATGTCCTCACTTAGTGCGACACCGCTGACCATGCACCAACTTCCAGGCCGTTGACTCACGGTGAGATCAGCCAACAGCTCGTCTAGATCGCGAATTGACATTTGGAAAGCATGCCTCCTTCGACCTCAACTGAACAGCGCATGGGTCCCACCCTCCCGGCGGTCGGGGCACCCACATCGCGAGTCGAAGATCCGCATTAGCTCAGTCATCGAGTGCGGCACGAACGAGTCCACACAGTTCGTCATCCGAGACTGCAGCTGAGTCCTCGGTCCTGAGTCGAATCGTTCCCTTGCTCGTTCTCGCCTCGGGATGCTTGGATGAGAAGGTGGTTCTTTTGCCCTGTTGCCATCCGTAGATCGAGAGGCCGTGCTTCCACACACCGACATAGAGGCGGCACCTACCGACCTTGTCGGTCGGCATCTTTTACGACAGGACCAAGGTCGCCTCAGGGTGCAGCCGCAGAACTAGGCGGTGCAGCCGGTCGAAGAGTGGACGGTGTTCTGGTGCGATTGCTTCGATGTAGCTGCTCACCGCGTCATCCATGTCAAATGTGTTCATACGTACCTCCCGGTGCACCAGTGTTCTGCCGTCGAGAGGAATGAGGTGTCAAGGGGGCACAAGTCATCGAACCGGAGACTAGGGCGACGATTCTCCTGATGAGCCTCAGATCGGCATCATTTCTCGGGGATCCAGAAGGCGACGGCTCGGGCGACCCGCTCCCGGCAGCGAGGGGTCAACTTGAGCCAGCGATCTAGCCGAGTGTTATGGGTCGGTCTCGGATCTCAGGAGGACGGCCGACAGACCGGTGGCAACCGGTACATGCCGGGCCGGTGTCGCCACCCATCGTCACGCCGGGCTGCGGGCCGCTTTCCCGGTAGCTCACTGGGCTGACCCAGCGATGAGCTCGAATACCGGATGGCGGGGCGCTTCCTCGACAAACCTCTCTACCGGGTCGTCGCGCTTGGCATCGAAGAACGGAGCCGTGACACGCACGTTGCGGACGTAGCGCTGGAGGACGAGTCCTGCGGCCTCCGAGCCGACCTCCTCGGCACGAAGCTTCTCAGTTCTCCTGCCGCGCCGAAGGGTTACCTCAGGCTGGGCGCGCACATTGAGAACCCAGGCCACCATTCCGTATGGCGACACGAGCCACCGCTCAGCGTCGGTCTCGACCAAGATCACGGGCGTCGTCCTCTTCTGACTTGTTCTACGGCCCGTGGTGGTGAGGAGGTACGTCGACTTGCCGCCGATGCCGAGTTGGAGCATCGTTGTCATGAGCACGTTGACCGCTCGACGGGCGGGTCCGAGTCGGTAGGGCTTCGACATCGCCACATTCTGCCCCACTCAGCGGGTGAAGGCATCCGCTATTGCCGGTTACACGTGCTGGCTCCTCGTCAGACACCCACCCGGCATCACTCGAAACCATTGGTCGGGGGAACTTTTCAGTAGTGCATTTACCTCGGGAACCGGGGCCAGGACTCTTTCGCAAATCGGTGAGGACTTGGTGCAAAGTGGTCAGTTGAGGATGTTCACGGCTCTCGAGATGACCAACGCTACGGTCAGAAGTGATGCCAGCGACTGGATCATCATCAGTAACTTCGCCCAGGCTGTCAGCGGCATCGTGTCTGTCGGGCTGAATGCCGTCGCATTGGTAAACGACGTGTAGAGGTAGTCCATGAAGTCCGGCGTCCAGCCTGGGGCAGATCCTGGAGTGGACATCTGCGGAAACAGAAAATCCGGATGACGGTGATTCTGGCGGAGACGGGCGGCCACACCACCTCGGTCAAGCTCCCAGTACCAGAGTCCAAACACGATCACGTTGGTGAGCCAGATCGGCACGGAGGCGAATACGAGTGTGCGGCCACCGGCGCTGGTGTGCTCCAAGAGGGCCTTAACTAGTTGGCTCTCCTGACGTATCCGTGGGTCGGTCACGCAGCTTCCTGACGACCGGGTAGCGGCGGGCAGTAGCCGCCTCGGTCAAGCAGGCACAATGCGATGAGGTTGTCGGTCGACTTGAACCCGTAGGCC
>JBKQMB010000029.1:0-99000 GCA_052326605.1 Acidimicrobiales bacterium
CAGCGGCGCCCCGCCGTGGTAGAGCATGACCCCCGTGACGGCGATGGCCCGCAGCCCGTCGAGGGCGGGGACGAAGCTGAAGCTGATCGGGCGGCCCCGGGCCTCCGTGGTCAGCACCAGGGGTTGCCTGGTGCCAGGCACGTCGATCGCAGCACTCATCGGGACTGGGTCCTCCGAACCCGTCGGTGCGGCCCGGCCTCTTCACCGGACGGCGCACCCTCCTGCACATGATCCCAGACGTTGGCTTCCCCCCGGCCGCGGCCTGTTCTCGGCACGACTCGGCCGCCGGCCGGATGGCCGGCTCCGATCACACCTCCGGGGTGAACCCGGCCGGAAGGTTGATGGTCTTCTTCTCGAGGAAGAGTTCCAGACCGTCCTCGCCGAACTCGCGTCCGACACCGGAAGCCTTGTACCCGCCGAAGGGCGAGGAGAAGTCGATGGGGATGTTGGTGTTCACCATGTAGGTGCCGGTGCGGACCTGCCGGGCCACCTGGAGGCCCCGGTGGTTGTCGCCACTGAACACTGCGCCGCACAGGCCGTAGTCCGAATCGTTGGCGATCCGGACCGCATCGGCATCGTCGTCGTAGGGGATCACCGACAGCACGGGCCCGAAGATCTCCTCCTGGGCGATGCGCATGCTGTTGTCCACGTCCACGAAGACGGTCGGCTCGACGAACCAGCCGGTGGCCAGCCCCTCGGGGCGCCCGCCTCCCACGACGACCTTTGCGCCCTCCTCCTGGCCGATCCGGATGTACTCCTCCACCCGGTCACGCTGCCGTTCCGCCACGAGCGGCCCCACCTCGGTGGCCGGATCGAGGGCATCGCCGACCTTCATGGCCCGCACCAACTCCACCAGCGCCTCGGTCACCTCGGCGTAGCGGTCGCGAGGAGCGAGGATCCGGGTCAGCGAGATGCACGCCTCGCCGTTGTTCATGATGGCGTTGGGCAGCATCAGGGGAAGCGACTCGTCGAGTTTCACGTCGTCGAGGAGGATGGCCGCCGACTTCCCTCCCAGCTCGAGGCTGACCCGCTTGAGATTCGCCCCACAGGCCGCGCCGATCTTGCGGCCGGCCGCCGTCGACCCGGTGAAGGACACCTTGTCCACCCCGGGGTGGCCGACCAGGTGCTCGCCGACCTGGCGCCCGGCCGGGACCACGCTCAGGACGCCCTTGGGCAGCCCCGCATCGGCGAAGAGCTCGGCCAGTACGTTGGCGTCGAGCGGGGTTTCGGGTGCGGGCTTGAACACCACCGTGCTGCCCGACAGCAGAGCTGGGGACAGCTTGGCCGCGGCCAGGAACAACGGGACGTTCCACGGTGTGATCGCAGCGACGACGCCCACGGGCTCCTTGGCCACCAGGACCGGGCCGAGCAGCCCGTCCTTGACGGTGTCGAAGGCGAAGGTCGAGCCCAGGCCGGCGTAGTAGTCGAGGATCATGGTGGGTGCCAGCACCTGGGCCAGCAGGCCCCACGAGATCGGTGAGCCCATCTCGTTGGAGATCAACTCGGAGATGCCCTGCATGTCGCTGCGGATGGCATCGGCCACCTTGCTCAGGACGGCACCCCGTTCGGCCGGGGTCATACGGGGCCAGGGCCCGTGGTCGAACGCCTCACGGGCCGCGGCGACCGCCCGGTCGATGTCGGCATCCTGGGCCTCGGGGACCCGGCCGACCACTTCCTCGGTGGTGGGCGACACCACGTCGAAGACCGAGGACGACGACGGCTCGACCCACTCCCCACCGATGAACAGACGATCGTACGACTTCACAGGCCCTCCCTGGGTGTAACTCGATGTGCATGATCGGCCGATCTCGACCTCCGCGAGTGCGGGCGGGCGACCGGGCGAGGGGGGAATTGTAGCCCGGGACCGGTCGTGCCGCCTTGTCGCCGCCATCACGGATACGCTCGGCCCGACCCCCACCGATCGGGACCCGAAACGCGGCCGACGGCCGGTGACCCACAGGAGGAGCCGTGCTCTCGCCACTCGACGACTATCCGGTCCATCAGATCTCCGAGCCCATGCGCTTCGTGGCCACCTCGGACCGCAACTTCTACGACCGCTACTACTTCAACATCCACGGGACCGGTGAGGTCCACGGCACCGACGACGAGCTGTTCGCGGTGATCGGGGTCGGCCAGTACCCCAACCTGAGCGTGGCCGACGCCTTCGTCTCGGTCCTCTGGGGGGACGACCACCGGGTGGTCCGGTCCTCCAAGCTCCTCGGTGCCGACCGCATGGACGCCTCGGTGGGGCCGATCCGGGTGGAGGTGGTCAAGGGGCTCGAGCAGGTGCGGGTGATCGTCGAGCCCAACCAGTGGGACATCGAGCTCGACGCGGTGTACGACGGCTTCTCCGAGGCCCATCTTGAGTCCCGTCACTTCGATCGCCAATTCAGCAGGGTCACCTTCGACTCGACTCGCTTCGCCCAGCTGGGTTCGTGGACCGGCACCCTCCGGCTCGGGGATCGGGAGGTGCGACTCACCCCCGAGCGCTGGTGGGGGTCGCGGGACCGCTCGTGGGGGGTGCGGCCGGTGGGCGAGCCCGAGCCCCCGGGCATCCGGGCCACCGACACGGCAGGCGGCTTCTTCTGGATCTACGCGCCGGTGCGGTTCGAGGACCACGCCATGGTCACCATCGTCCAGGAACGACCTACCGGCGAGCGCATCATGCAGGACGCCCACCGGGTGTTCCCCCTGGGATCGGGCCGCGAGGCCGACTGGCTGGGCAGGCCCGAGCACCAGTTGCGATTCGCACCGGGGAGCCGGTCGGTGACCGGGGCCACCCTCTCCTACTACGGCGCCCACGGGCAGAGGACGGCGGAGGTCGAGGTCGAGACGCTGTTGGCCTTCCCCCTGCTCCTCGGCACCGGGTACGGGCTCGAGCCCGACTGGAAGCACGGGATGTACCAGGGCGACCTGGTGGTGCAGGGCCAGGAGATCCCCCCGGCGGATCCTTCCTACTCCAACTGGGGCCTCACCGAGTACGCCGCCCGCTTCACCTGCGGCGACCAGGTCGGGTACGGCATGTTCGAGTGTGCGGTGATGGGACCCCACCAGCAGTACGGCTTCGAGGGCTGGGGCTGAGCGGGTACGGGACCATGTTCTCCCAACGGGGGTGTCGGTCCAACCGGAACCGGCCGTCGGTGACCACGGCCTCCGGTGCCGCGGCGAGCCACGCCACGGTGTCCGCCCCTTCCTCCGAGGACCGGAGCAGCGGGCGCATGGCCTTGTAGAACCCGGGAAGGCCGGTGCGGACCCCGGGGGGTATCGGCCCACCCGGGATTCATGGCGTGGAAGACGACCCCCGATCGCGCCGAGCGCCGAACCCATTCGTTCATCAGGACCAGCTGGGCCCGCTTGGCCCGAGCGTAGGCCGCGGTGCCGTCATAGACGGACGGCTCCATCTCCAGCTTGTCGAGCTCGTACCGCTCTGTGTACATGCCGCCGGAGGAGGCCTGGATCACCCGGGACGGTGCCGACGCCCGGAGCAGTGCCAGGAGCAGTCCGGTCAGCAGGTAGGGCCCGACCACCTGCGAGGCCACGGTCACATCGTGGCCTGTGCTGGTGGCGCGGTAGTGCATCAGCAGGGCACCGGCGTCGTGCACCAGGACGTCCAACCGGCCGTGTCCGGCCGTGAACTCCGCGGCCAGGGCCCGGACCTGATCGAGCTCGCCCAGGTCGCCGAGGAGGTAGCCGGCGTCGACGCCGGGGGCGGCCTCGGCGATGGTGGCGAGCGCCAGCTCGGCCCGCTCCTTGCCGCGGACCACCGCTGCACCGAGGAGAGTCACGGGCCGCTGAGCGCGGAGCTCCGTTCCTAGGGGACCGGACGGATGGCGCCCGGCTCCCAGTAGGCCCGGATGGCCGCGATCCTGCCGTCCGGTGAACGCCGGTAGGTGTAGACGCCGTCCACCTCCACGCCCGACCCGTCCGCGAACGTGATCCGGATGACACCGACATTGGCCACCTCGTCACCACAGAGGAACGACTGGCGGATGTCGAACCTGATCGACTCGTTGGCTGCGATGACCGTGTCGTAGAACGCGGCGATCGCCTCGGGGCCCCGATGGCCGGCTCCCTCAGGGTCGAACAGGGACGGGCCGACCGGGTCCTCCACCACGGCGTCGTCGGCGAACAGGGCCAGCCAGGCCTCGCGGTCATGGGCCTCCACCGCGGCCATCGATGCCTGGCCGAGCTCGCGGGCCGTGATCACGGTCGTACGTTCCCGATCACGTCGTCAGCGAACCGGCGGAGGCTGTCGAGCTTGGACTGCAGGGGCTCGACGTCTGGCCCGACCGCGTACGGCCACCGGAAGCCGACGATCACATCGGTGACTCCCTGGTCCTCGAGACGATGGACGCCATCGAGCGAGAATGCGTCGAGCGAGATGACGTGGACCTCGAACGGCCTGTCGGTCGTGCCCTCCTCCTCACGCAGGCGGGCCAGCTGCTCGAGCAGCCCGGGCAGCTCCGCCGGATCACCGCCGCCGTGGAGCCAGCCGTCCGAGCGGGCCGCCCGTCGCAACGCCGGCGTGGCGTGCCCACCGACCAGGATGGGGAGCGGCCGGCTTGGGGTGGGGCTTATCTTGACCGGTGGCAGGTCGTACACCTCGCCGTGGTACTCGAACCAGCCGCCGGCGGACAGGCCCCGCACGATGTCGACCGCCTCGTCCATGCGCCGCCCGCGCCCCTCCCACGGCACGTCGCACAACAGGTAGTCCTCCGGCCACGGGCTGGTGCCGACTCCTAGTGCCAGCCGGTTGTCGGTCAGAACCGCCACGGACGTGGCCTGCTTCGCCACCAACAGCGGATGGCGGGTGGGCAGCTTGAGGACGAAGGTGATGAACCGGAGGCGCTCGGTGACCGCGCCCATGGCAGGGATCAGCGAGAAGGGCTCGATGAACGGCTTGTCCTCGAGGAACTCACGACTGTGGTCGGGCGAGAACGGATACTTCGAGTCGGATTCGAGCGGATAGCAGATGCTGTCGGGCACGACCATGCCGTCGTAACCGGCGTCTTCGGCGGCCTTGGCCAACGGGAGGTAGAAGGCGGGGTCGACCATGGACTCGGCGTAGGAGAACCGCACCGCTCACTCCCCCCACTCGACGTGGGCTCGGACGGCTCCGTCATCGGCGATCCACCCCTTGCCGGCCGCGTATTCGAGCATGCCGCCAAACCCGGCTTCCCACCCGGGGTCGAGCGGTCGGCCCTCCTCGAGTGCGACCTCGGTGGCCAGCCGCCGCACCGCGGCCGGGGACACCAGGACGTCGCCGGTGAGGTCCACCGTGCCTGCATCGTGGAGGCTCAGCGCCTCTGCCAGTGCTCCGAGCGCTCCGTCGGCATCACCGTTGTCCGGGTGCCCTCGCCGTACGTGTAAGGAGAACAGCCCGAACTCGTCACGGTACTCGATGAGCACCCGCCCTCCGGAGAGATCGACCACCACTTCCATCGCTACCCGTGCCCCCGTTCAGCCGCTCCACGCCCCGGACCTGCAACGTCCCCTCCGGCCCACGGGACGCACGCGCCCGGGTACGGGGTCGGCACCGGGCGGAGGTCATTCACGACGGTTCGGTGGCCGCCACACCGTTGGACCGAAGGCGCTCCGCCACCCACGAGATGCCGTCGGGGGTCGCCATCTTCTCGGACCATCCGGCCAGGATGCCCTCGACCCCCTCGAGGGTGGGGATGTTGCCGACGACGGTCACCGCCACGCGGTCCACCGGCAGGTTCTCGACCTCGATGTCACCGAACGGGGTCCATGAGTCCGCTTCGGGGATGAGCTCGAGCATGGCATAGAGCTCGCCGGTGTCCTCCACCCAGCTGAGCTCGTACCGGTTGCCCTTGTCATCGAACCAGTTGGTGCCGAACTCGACCTCCGCCGACTGCCGGCGTCGCTCATCGGCACTGTAGAACTGCTCGATGTCCATGGTTCTCCTGTCGTCGTCGGATGAGGCTGCGTCCGGATGGATGTTCTAGTGCCTTTCGCCCCCCTCCTCCCATCGGGTGGACGATGGACCGGATGGGGGACGCCTAGGTCTTGGCTTCGATGTTGACCTGCCAGCTGATCCCGAATCTGTCTGTCAGCATGCCAAAGGTATCGCCCCAGAACTGCTTCTCGAGTGCCACGACCGTCGAACCGCCGGCGCTCAACTGGTCGAACAGCGCACGCAACTCCGCTTCTTCGGGGCCGACGATCGACAGGGCAACGCGATGCTGCGGAGCGTGGGTTGCGTCGGCCCGATCGCTGGCCCGAATGCGAATGTCCTCACGAAGCAGCGCCGCGTTCATCACCTGATCCGTCTCAGCACCCTTGGCGCTCGGGTCGACCTCACCTTTGGTAGTGACCGTCAACTCTCCGCCGAACGCCGCCTGGTAGAACTCCATCGCTTCGCGGGTGTTCCCCGGGAAGAAGAGGTATGCGTCGATCCTCATGGGCGATCCTCCTCCCTTCCGAGAGCGCCGGAACCTCTCGTTGCACAGGGATCCTACGGCCTTCCGGAAGCCGGAAGAGACGTGGCACCCATCGACGCCGTAGTCGACAGCACCCGTGCCCGACGCGAGCGGAGGAGTCGTTCAGGACTCCGGCCGATTGTCGTCGAAGACTCTGCTGACCAGGATGTCCTCTCGCTCGATCGTACTGAGGGCCTCGACCGACACCACACCGGAGTTCACCAGCCGCTCGGCCTGCCGGAGCTTGGCCCGGTCGAGGGCGTTGCGCACGGAGCGGGCGTTGGCGAAGTGCGGTTGCCTGCGGCGGAGTGCCACGTACTCGGCGAAGGTTGCTTCGGCCGCAGGGCTGAGCCGGTAGTTCTGCTCACGGAGCATCAGCTCGCCGATGGCCACCAGCTCCCGATCGGAGTAGTCGGGGAACTCGATGTGGTGGGCCATGCGCGAGCGGAACCCGGGGTTGCTGGAGAAGAAGTGCTCCATCCGGTCGGCGTAGCCGGCGAGGATCACGACTAGATCGTCGCGATTGTCCTCCATCACCTGGAGCAAGATCTCGATCGCCTCCTGCCCGTAGTCCCGCTCGTTCTCCGCTCGATACAGGTAGTAGGCCTCATCGATGAAAAGGACGCCGCCCATGGCCCGCTTGAGCACCTCTTTGGTCTTCGGAGCCGTGTGACCGATGTACTCCCCCACCAGGTCATCACGGCTGACGGTGATGAGCCGTGATGTCCGAATGTAGCCGAGCCTGTGGAGCACTTCGGCCATGGTTTTGGCGACCGTCGTCTTGCCGGTGCCCGGGTTGCCGGTGAAGCTCATGTGCAACGTGGGTTTCGTCGTGGCCAGGCCCAGACGTTCCCGGACCCGGCTCACCAGCAACAACGATGCGATCTCCGCGATCCGGGCCTTTACCGGTGCGAGTCCGATGAGACTGGTGTCGAGTTCGGCGAGGTAGACATCGATGCCCGACTCGGCGCGTTCACTGGCCAGGTCGATGTTGTCCGGACCAGCTGCGGGCCCGGTCGGGCCCGACGCATCAGACATCTCGGTAGCGTTGCTCCGGCGGCTGGTCGGTGGCATAGCTACGCGTCGTGTAGTTGATCTGGCGGCCCCGCCCATTGGAACGGACCACCTGGAAGCCGGGCTCGACCGCCGGCCGCTGTGCGATGAACGAGAGCCGGAGACTCTCCCAGCCCTTCTCGGAGTCGCTGGCACTGATGCGGATGTAGTGGTTGGCGAACGCCTCACGGCATGCCTGGAGCGCGTCCAGAACCGGCCGGGCCGACGCCAGGTCGAAGCTCGGCATCCCCCACATCTCCCAGTAAGTGTTGCGGGGGTGAGGATCGTCGGTGTACTCGATGTTCACCGCCCAGCCGTGGTCGATGCAGTAGTTGACCTGCGCTTCGATCTGCTCGTCCGTGAGATCCGGAAGGTAGGAAAAGGCTCCTTGGGTGAGTCGCATGGTCTCTCTCCTCAGCTGACGGTCGGCGTGGCGACGAAGTCGGGCGTGTCGGTGGACGTGTAGTCGAAGGTCACATCACCCCACGTCTCGAGGGCCCGGCCAAGGGGTCCACATGTCTTCGCCGCGTCCCGCAGGATGTCGGGCCCCTCGTTGTAGTAGTCCCGACCCTCGTTGCGGGCCATGACCATCGACTCGAGTGCCACCCGGTTGGCGGTCGCTCCGGCGGCGATGCCGTCGGGATGGCCGATGGTGCCTCCACCGAACTGGAGAACGACGTCCTCGCCCAGATAGTGGAGGAGCTGATGCATCTGACCGGCGTGGATACCACCGGAGGCCACCGGCATCACCTTGTTCAGGGATGCCCACGGCTGCTCGAAGAACACGCCGTGCTCGAGCCGTTGTGGGGTGACTTCCTCACGCAGGGTGTCATAGATGCCGGCGATGGTCAGCGGATCGCCTTCGAGCTTGCCTACGACCGTGCCGGCGTGGATGTGGTCGACGCCGGCCATGCGCATCCACTTGGCGATGACCCGGAAGCTGATCCCGTGGTCCCGCTGACGGGTATAGCTCCCGTGTCCAGCCCGGTGGAGGTGCAGGATCATGTCGTTCCTGCGGGACCAGTTGGACAGGGACTGAATGGCGCTGTAGCCGATGACCAGGTCGATCATGATCACGACCGAGCCGAGTTCCTTGGCGAACTCGGCTCGCTCGTACATCTCCTCCATGGTGCCGGCGGTCACGTTGAGGTAGGTGCCCTTGACTTCTCCCGTTGCGGCTTCGGCCCGGTTGACGGCCTCCATGCAGTAGAGGAACCGGTCCCGCCAGTGCATGAACGACTGTGAGTTGATGTTCTCGTCGTCCTTGGTGAAGTCGAGCCCCCCTCGGAGGGCTTCGTAGACGACCCGGCCGTAGTTCCGGCCCGACAGCCCGAGCTTGGGCTTGACGGTGGCGCCGAGGAGGGGGCGGCCGAACTTGTCCAGGCGTTCCCGCTCCACGACGATCCCCGTCGGAGGACCGTTGAAGGTCTTCAGGTAGGCCACCGGGATACGCATGTCCTCGAGCCGGAGTGCTTTGAGCGGTTTGAACCCGAACACGTTCCCGATGATGGATGCCGTGAGGTTGGCGATGGAGCCGCCTTCGAACAGGTCGAGGTCGTAGGCGATCCAGGCAAACCACTGGTCGCCCCGGTTGGGCACCGGCTGGACACGGTACGCCTTGGCCCGGTAGCTCTCGCAGGCCGTGAGCCGGTCGGTCCAGACCACGGTCCACGTGGCAGTCGACGATTCGCCCGCCACCGCTGCGGCGGCCTCCACGGGATCGACGCCAACCTGCGGCGTGATGCGGAACAGGGCGATCACATCGGTGTCCACGGGTTCGTAGTCGGGCTGCCAGTAGCCCATCTGGGCGTAGGGCATCACTCCGGACTTGTACCGGTCCTCTGCTGACCGCTCGGTTGGTTCCATTGTCACTTCTCTCTTCAGTCGGAAAAGGTCTCTTCGGTTGGCGGAGGCAGTTCGATGCCGGACGTCGTTCCTCTGTTGTTCACACCAGGTGCCAGTTCGTCGGTTGCGTGCAGCCGGACGGCCGCTGACGAGCGGATACCCCCACCAGTCTGCACCGGCACGGGAACCTCTGCCGGAATCCCTCGCCCCAGCCGCCCGCCCGCCTGCGCCGTCGGCCGAGAAGTGGCGCGGACGCCCGGCCCGGAACCCAGGCCTGTCTGTACCATCGGACGATGCTAGCCAAGGCACTTGTCCGATAAGGAACGTCGCCACGATCGGCGCCTCTCGCCGAGGGCCGACGGTGGTCCCCGGTCCGAATGGGCACTAGCATGCGCCTTCCTCGGCGCGAACGCGTCAGGCCGTGCGGGCACGGCCCATTCGCGAATCCGATGAGGTGACGGTTGGAGGGGGATTGATGGCGCCAGAGGCGGCCGTGCTGCTCGACGAGTATCTCCCGGCGGCGACACAATCGATGGCCCAGGGGGCCGCCGTGGCGGCAGCGCTGCGTGCGCTGGTGGCCACATCGGTCGAACTGGCCGATCGCCTGGCCAGCGGACACGACTCGCCGCTGATCGAAGTGGCGGCGGACGGCAACGGCGAGGGGGATGTCCGACGCCCACTGGACGCCCAGGCCCATCAACTGTTCACCGTGTCCCTCCAAGGTGCGCCCGTGAGCGCCGTGTTGTCCGAAGAGGCCGTCGACCCGATCCCCATCAGTCCGGACGGACAGGTCGTCGTCGCCATCGACCCGATCGATGGATCGTCCAATCTGGACCTCAACGGCGCCATCGGCACCTTGTTCTCGATCCTGCCCGCCGTGGCCGACGACGCCGGACCGCACGCATCATTGCTGGTGACCGGTGACCACCAGTTGGCTGCCGGCCTCGTGGTGTACGGGCCGGCCACCGTGCTGGCACTGACCCTCGGAGCAGGCACCGATCTCTTCGTCCTCGATCGGACCCGGGCGACGTTCGTGTTGGCCCGGTCGTCGATCCGCATCCCGGATCAGGCGGGAACGTTCGCCATCAACATGGCGAATCGCCGCCATTGGCCGTCGTTGGTGCGGCGGTACGTGGACGATCTCCTGGCCGGTGCGGTCGGAGTGCGCGAGCGGGACTTCGACATGCGCTGGGTCGGCGCAGTGACGGCCGATGCCTTCCGCATCCTCAACGAAGGTGGCATCGCTCTGCATCCGGGGGACGACCGGCCCGGTGAGCGGAACGGTAGGCTCCGGCTCGTGTACGAGGGCAATCCCATCGCCCTGCTGATCGAACAGGCGGGCGGGGCGGCGTCGAACGGGTACGAGCGAATCCTCTCGATCCAGCCCGAGACTCTCCACCAACGGACTCCGCTGATCTTCGGATCATCGGACGAGGTGAGGCGCTGCGTCGACCGTCTCGATCGGCACCCGAACCACGGTTCGGACTCCCCGCTGTTTGCGTCTCGCGGCATATTCAGGGATTGAGGAGGCACCTTGTCACGCAGGTATCCCATCATCTCGGTCACCGGCTCGTCAGGAGCCGGGACATCCACCGTCAAGACCACCTTCGAACAGATCTTCCGGCGCGAACACGTTCGAGCGGCTGCCATCGAGGGCGACGCCTTCCACCGGTTCGACAGGGTGGGGATGGCGGAGCAGATCGCCAGCCAGGAGGCACAGGGCAACCGGCACTTCAGCCACTTCGGTCCCGGCGCCAATCTCCTCGGGCGCCTCGAATCGTTGTTCCGTGCCTACGGTGAGACGGGCCAGGGCCAGACCCGGCACTACGTCCACGACGAGCACGAGGAAGCGATGTACCGAAACCCGGTGGGTACCTTCACCGAATGGGTCGACCTCGAGGAGTCCGATCTCCTGTTTTACGAGGGCCTCCATGGGGCAGCCACCGCCGGAGAGATCGACATCGCCCAGTGGGCGGATCTGAAGATCGGGGTCGTCCCCGTGATCAACCTCGAATGGATCCAGAAGATCAGCCGCGACAAGGCGACCAGGGGCTATTCGACCGAAGCGGTGACCGACACCATCCTGCGGCGGATGCCCGACTACGTCGAGCACATCTGTCCCCAGTTCACCAGGACCGACATCAACTTCCAGCGCGTGCCGACCGTGGACACATCCAACCCGTTTGTGGCCCGTTACATTCCGACCGCCGACGAGTCGATCGTGGTCATCCGCTTCCGGAACCCCCACGGCATCGATCTTCCCTACCTGGTGTCGATGATGCACGACAGCTTCATGTCGAGGGCGAACTCGCTTGTCATTCCGGGCGGAAAGCTCGATTTGGCCATGCAGCTGATCCTTACGCCGATGATCCACCGTCTGATCGAACGACAGCGGTCCGCGTAAGGCGGTTGCCGTCACTGCATCGAGGCCGCGTTCGTTCCGAGCGGTCCGGAGTGGGGCAGGCAGGGATCGAACCTGCGACCGAGGGATTATGAGTCCCCTGCTCTGACCACTGAGCTACTGCCCCTGGGCTGGTCTTTTACTTCTGCGACTAGACTTATCCAATCAGTCATCCAATCATTGGAGCAGTCGATGTCGGCAGCGAAAACCCAAGGGGCGCAGGGTACAGGCTTCAAGCGCGTTCAGGTGGAGAAGGGCATCCGCCAGATCGGCCCGCACAAGTGGGAGGTCCAGGTTCACGTCGGGCGTGACCCGCTCACACGGAAGCTTCGCCAGATGTCTCGGAGCACCACCGGCGGTATCAGGGTGGCTCGCAATCTGCGCTCCGAGATGATCACTGAGGTGGCCAAGAACCACGCCGACACCGCTTCGGTCGTGAACAGCGAAGCGGATGTGGCCAAGACGTTGGCGCACCTGCTCGACAAGTGGGTCGCTCACGGTGAGCGCAGGGGTCGGTCCCCCAGCACCATCGACGGGTACAGGAAGAAGATCGACGCCGTCATCAGACCGGAATTGGGAGCCGTTGCCGTGACAGACATCACCTCCGAGATGCTTGACGCCTTCTACGACCGGCTCCTCGACGGTGGGAAGACACCCGCTACCGTCATGCACTACCACCGGATCATCTCTGCCGCCCTCACCCAGGCCCGCAAGTGGAAGGCCGTGGGCGTGAACGTGGCCCAGGACGCCACGCCTCCCTCCGTGGAACTGAAGGCTCTCACGGTGCCGCCGCCCGAACGAGTACAGGCACTGATCGAACTCGCTGCGGCATCCCGGTCACCGGAGTGGGCCACCGTGATCACCCTGGCTGCATTCACCGGCCTGAGGCGGGGCGAACTGTGCGGACTCCAGTGGGGCGATGTCGATTGGCAGGAGCAGTCCGTCACTGTTCACCGTTCCATCTGGCAGACGAAGGACGGGTGGGGGGCGAAGGAACCGAAGACCCATCAAGTGCGGCGGGTGATACTCGGTCCCGCGACCATGGCCGTGCTGGCTGGACGGCACAAGCGCTTCACCGATGACGCGAACTTGGCCGAAGTGCCGCTGCGTGAGGATGCGTACGTGATCTCGCCTGACATTGGCGGTGCCCGCCCGATGATGCCCAGCACCGTGACACTCGCATTCGGTCGGCTCTGCAAGAGGATGGCCGAGACAACGGGCGAGCCATGGCCCTACCGATTCCACGACCTGCGCCACTACACGGGCACCGAGATGGACCGCTCTGGCTACAGTGCCCGCACTATCGCCGACCGACTGGGCCACAGGAACCCGGCACTCACGCAACGCGTCTACATCCACGAGACCGAAGACCGGGCGAGGTCGGGTGCCGAGTCGCTCGAAGCCGGATTGAGCCTGCCACGGAGCCTTACCGCCTGAACACCACCACGCACCCTCGCCCCTGCGCCCCGCATACGGTCGGGGTGGGGGTCAGCCACCGTCCTCAGCCGCACACGCAGCGATGGGGGCACCGATGGCCTGGCCCCACTGGTCCTGCTCGTCCTCGGTGATGTCCCAGAAGTTGTCGGGGATGGCGATGAAGTCCTTCTTGGGGTGAGTCTGCTCCACGACCCCATGATCCCAGCTTCTCGGTCGGCGGGATGTTCAGGTGCTGGGGAGTGCGGCAGTCAGGCACGGGTAGGGAAACATCATGCCGGTCGAACCGGCAGGCAAGGCTTACGGATGAGGCCGGAATCGACCCTCGTCCCCCACAGCTGATCCCTTCCCGGCAGCACCCGAAGGATCCCGACCAATGACGGCGGCCGGTCCCCTGCGGCCACGATCCCCTCGACCTGATCCGACTTCCACAGGTTATCGAGCACCTCATCCACGGTGGCCGAGTTCAGACCCGCCTCATGGTCGACGAGGGCATTGTTGCCATCTTCGTCAGCATCCTCGTACAGACCGATGACAGCCTGGACGTCCTTCTCATCTTCGGGGTCGGGCATGATCTCGACGGTACCTTCGAGGCGACATCGGAACGGTGATAACACCTCCTCGCACCGTCACTCCATGGACCGTCACTCCTCGCACCGTCACTCCATGGACCACCACTCCAACGCCGTGAGGGCGTAACCGGGGATCTGCTGGCGGACGAAATGCCAGATCAGACGTTCCCTGTTGGCTTTGCAAGTGTGAGATCGTCACGATTATGGCTCTGCAAGAATGAGATCGCCGCGACGACAAGGGCCAAAGCGGTGAACGCCGTGTGGGCCTTCTGCCACCGCCGATTTGTGATGCCGTGCAGGGTCACAATCCCGCCACCAATCGTGGCGACTGCGCCGACTGTGGTGAGTTGCTTCTTGTTCATTCCGACAGCGTAGATCCGCTCCGAGGACGTGTCTGCGGACCAGAGGGTCGAACTGAACCACCGCCCGACGGTCACTCCCCCGACGCACCCTGGTGTCATGGATCACAGCGACCACTACGCCAACGCCGTCCGGGCGGAGCCGGGGTCTGCTGGCCGATGGTGAGCCGTGGCCCTGGTGACCGGGTGGACACTCCCACCGATTGCCCCGAGCCCGTGCGCTGGGTGGGCCGGGCGATGGTCGGCCAGAAGCGGATGCGGCTGTGGCCATGCTGGGGGCACGTCGAGGGGCTTGGGCACCTGCGTCGCTCCGTGGGTGAAGCCGGAGACTTCGACGGGCCGGGAGCCCTCAGCGGGGCCGGCGGCAGACAGAGCATCGGCACGCAATCCGGCGGACTTGAGGACCGCCAGACCTCTTCCACTCCGCACAGGATCGCTCTTGTGCCCCCAAGCACGGGATCGAATGGCCACACACTACGAACAGTGCGGCTTCCACCCCTGTCAAGCCGACTAGAGAGTGATACTTCCCCTGAAGGCGATTGCGGTCAGGGGTCCACCCGCACACGCCGCCGAAAGCCCCGCCATGTCATAGATGCTGGTTACCGTCAGTCCCCCGCCACCGGCGTTGGCAAATGATCCGGACGCAACACTTTCTCCGGAGTAAGCGATCCTCAGGAAGGTGTCACTGCCGACCGTTACCTGAGACACCGAGCCACCTGTAAGGCTGACGCCAGTGGAGGCGGTGACTCTGGGCGCCGGCGACCACTTGATGGCCCCGCCGGAAACGTCGGGAGGTGTTCCCCCCGCCACCAGGCTGCAAAGGCTCGTGACGGTGTCGGTGCTTACCGTCGGAGTAGCAGCCATGTGGCCCGTCCTGAGCCTTGATCCACCTTGGCTTGAGCAAGTCGGCCCGTGGTGGCGGAACATGTTGCCACTAATCGAAACGGTGTTGTCGGGATTGATTACCAGTCTTCCGAAGAAGTTGCACGTGGTGGAACCCGTGGCGGTGACCGCTTCCGGTGACGCACGCTTGGCCCAGGCCACCCCGTTACCCATCACGGCCACAAGCCCGATCGGCAGGACCACAGCGACAGCAGCCTTCAGAAGCTTGTTCATTCGTTCCCCCCATTGATGGGACAACTGGGTATCCCAGCTGGCACATTCCGAATTCTACTCCCTTCCCTGCGTCCATGACCTCGGCGTCCGGCTTCAGGAGCCGACTCAGCGTCTGCAAGGCGACTGCGGTACAAGATCGCCTCCTCCACGAGATGGGGATTCGATCCAACAGCAGGCGTGAATCCCATTCCAAACATGCAGCGGTTGCTGGATCAGGTCGTGGGCTGGTCCTTGCCAGAGGAACTTGGCCAAGGCGAACCTTTTCGACGCAGTGATCGGGCTAGCCGGCACGTCCAGGGACTCGAGGAACTGCGGGATGTGGGACCTGCTAGGTCATTGTTACTCCGCACAGTTTCGCGCCTGTGCCCCGCTAAGGCTCGGTCTGTTGGTCGGTTGTCTGCGTCCTTAGCCGCACCACGGGCCACGGCGACACCGAACCGACGGCCCCACTCTGCCCGCTCGGCGTCGGTGAGATCGGACCGGTTGGATGGGGAGAATGCGCTTCGACGGCGTCGGGTTGTCCATCTCTCAATCGTCCCAGTGTTTCGGCGGTGTGCGGGTGAGGCGCCGGCGAGTTGTAACCGAGCCGACGTTGTATCGCAGCCCGCTGAGGTTGATAATCGAATTGCGAGGGGTCATCTACTCCTCGGAGGTCAAGATGCACAAGTCCTCTGAATCTGTGACATGCGTGAAATGCGGGTCGATTGGGAGTGCCGAAGAGGTGCCACGGCCGGCCGTGGGGGCGTTCGGAATAGTGGATCGTCATTGGATCAAGCAGTGCTGGGTGTGCGGATTCGAGTGGGACGAATTCGAAGGTCGGGCAGCGTCGTAGTGCCGGGTCCGGAACACGGATCGGCAGCCAGCGCTCGGCGCTGACGAGAGGGATGGTACCCCCCTGGAAGGCTGCCGCTCCGCACAGAATTCGCCTTGTGCCCCACGAACGACCGGGGTGGTGGTCAAAGGCTGACTGGTTGCTTATCGTTCAGATCGTGGCGGCCCCCGGCTACGGCTGGGGTCCATCGCGTGCGGAATTCGCTACGCTCTAGACGTGCTCGGGCTGCTCATGCTTGCTGTGTTCGTGTTCGCGTGGATCCGGCGACGGCTGATGATCCGACGTGAAGGAATCCGTATGGCCGAGCAGTGCCGGATCGAGGCTGAGGCGCTCGCCAGAGAGCGAGAAATCATCGCAGAGATGGAAGCCGACTTCCTCAGGCGGTAACGGGGAAGAGTTCATCCGCGACGTATTCCCGATGGTCCCCGGCTTCTGTCGGTGGGTTCTGCGCGCCTCAAAGTGTCCCACCTATCCGGCATCGTTCGGGGATATCCAGCGTTGACAAGAGAGGCCCAGACCCCTTGCGAATCGAAGTGGGGTTGACCCGCCCACACGAGCACCCTGACCTTCAGGGACTCATTGTTAGGCTTGACCAGGCTGGGCACAGCCTGAAAAGGAAGCCAGGCTGGCGTAAAGGAACGGTGGAAATGGGATCGTGAGGCAAAAGGGTCCATTGCCCACCCGGTCGAGATGCCGTGAGCACTAGATTGTCGAAGCTGACCAAAGCGGCAATGCTCGCGTCGGCGTAACGTAACAATTCCGGCTGGTGCACTAGGTTGCGACAAGCGAGAGGATAGGACATGTTCCAGTTCCCCTCGGGTCGCCGCTTGAGCTGGCGGCGTCTCGTGAGTTCTGCCTTGAGCAACATCGCGACGCTGGTCCGGTCCCGTCGATTGCCTCGGGCAATTGCCAGTACAGGCCGGCGTGCCGTCCGAGCGACGCCACTCCCACCTCTGTTGCGTCGGGCGTGGGCCTGGGTGCATGAGGAACCCATGCGGGCCAAGGACGTGCTCTGGATCCTCCAGGTGCTCGATACCGCCGAGGTTCACTACAGGGTGGCCGGCGGATGGGGTGTCGACGCATTGGCTGGGCGCCAGACTCGCAGGCACCACGATTGGGATCTGGTGATATTGGATTTTGAGCGGGATGAAGCTCGGGCACTGAGCGCCCTCGCTCCATTGGGATTCCGGCTGATCAATCGTTCACGGGAGGCCGGCATCTGGATGCCATTGAGGTCCGTGCTCGATGACGACGCCGGTCATCGCATCGAGTTCCTCGGCATCGACGAGGAACAACTGATTGCCGGCCTCCGTCTGCCCTCGACTGACAGAGGTCACACTCGTGTGGACCTCGGGTCGTCGGGCTTCGCCTCAGGGGCGATCGGGAGGCGCACGGTGGCGTGCCTTTCAACCGAGGTACAGCTCCTATTTCATTCAGGCTATGAGCTCCGATCAAACGACCGGCGCGACGCGGCCATGCTGCTACGCCTACTTGGCCCCTATTGAACCGGGCATGCCTAGAACAGCCCCTGTCACTAATCGTCGTTCCGCTAACGGTCGCCGAGAGTCCCCGTCGGTGCTCATCGGTGAGCGCTGTTCGGCTGAAACATCCGTTCGGGCCCCACTGTGTCAACCTCCAGTGAGACAGGTTTTGCAACCGAATCGATGAGCTGAGAGGGCGGAGAACGAACTTCTCCCATGACCACGACAATCAACCACCTTGACGACACGCGCCTGCATGCTGGTGCGATGGACGACTTCGGCTTCGCCAAACCTGAGGCTGGGAACCAGATCCGTTCTTCCATTTACCCACCGAACTGCCTACAACGCGTAGTCCCCTCAGGACACGCCGGGAGCAGCGCACGTGAGCCCGACATGGCGGGCCGCCGCCACGAGGCGTTCGTCGTACGCGACAAATGCCTCCAGTGCCTCATGCGCAACTGACGTGATGTGCTCGGCCGTCGCCAGGTGGATGGCGTCGAGCGAACGCAGATCGGGGTCAGAGTAGCCCGCAGCCCGTGCGACCACCGACGGCGACAGGGTGACCACGCCGATGCCGCTCAGGACGTCGGCAACGCGGCCTGCCCGCTCCCGAGCGATCCGTCGGGTGGCACGCACCAGTTCTACCTCGATCAGCACCGAAGAGAGCACCGGAATCGCCTTCCGCTCTTCGAACCACCGGGAGAGGTCGTCACTGTGCGCTTCTGGCAGGACGAGCTTCATCGCGGCCGAAGTGTCGAGATAGATCACTCGTTCCTCACCAACGGTCTCCGCCGTATCGGTCCTCCAAGATCGCGTCTAGTCCCGTGGAATCCGAGGTTGTCACCTCGGAATCCGAGAACAGCGGCAGCGAACCTCGTGCTGGACGCAATTCCTCGGCCTCGATCAAAACGCTGAGGGGGTTCGGCTGAGCAGGCTCGATGATGGCCACCCGCGTGCCATTGCGGGTGACCTCAACCCGTTCGCCCATCTCGACCCGTGCCAATACGTCGGCGGTGTGCTGGTTCAACTCACGAACTGGAACCTGGCGCATAGACACAGTGTAGTACGAATAGGTAGTACATGCCACCAACGAGTCACCGACAGCATCGACGGGCACCTCCGGCGCCTCAAGAACGTGCGCTGATCCGGAACTTCCTCTTGACCTGACCCCGAGAGCCGGTTAGTCGAGGCCCATTTCGGACCGCTCAGGCAGTTCACCATCGCCAACTCCGACCACCAGAGCCACACCGAGCTGACCACGGCCATCCGCAACTACAGCCGTTGGCGCAATGCCAACACCAAGGACCCCGAGGTCCTCGCCGCAGAACGCAAGCACCGGGCCATGCTCAGAGGAGAAGCGCTCCGCCGCTGGGGCCAGCCCCGAGCACGCGCCGCGTAGAGCACTCTCCGACGGCCCCTCTCTCACCCGACCTCTGGATCGACGCGCCCTCGACCAGGTTCCGGCGTCCCCGAACCGGTCAACGGCACCTCGTCTGCCGCCCATTGCCGCCTCATGCACCGACTGGGAGCCTCAGTCCCGATTGGCCTGGACTGCCAAGCGCGCGATCCTTTGTGGTCAGAGCAGCTAGTCCGAGGGGGTCTCTCGGGCAGCAGTCTTCTCGGCCGCAGCCTTCGGCGCTGCGGTCTTCGTGGCCGCAGCCTTGCGCGGCGCTGCGGTCTTCTTGGCCGCAGCCTTCGGCGCTGCGGTCTTTTTGGCCGCAGCCTTGCGCGGCGCTGTCTTGCGGGCAGCAGCCCTTCGGGCCGCAGACTTGCGTCCCGGCACTCGCTTCGCCGCAACATGCCCGGCCTTCACGACTCTGTGGGCGAGTTCGTTCGACGCACCCACGAGCTGCTCGGTCATCTTGAAGGCTGAGTCGATGATCTGCTGACGGGGGCCACGGTCATCGCCCACGTCAGGGAAGGCCCGGTTCACCGTCTCGACGAAGTCTCGGACGGCATCAATCGCCGTCTTCTCCGCCCTGGCGACGGAGGTGATGACGCGGTCTGCACCTTCGTCTTGGTTTCTTCTCGCTGGACTTGCCATGTAAACCCCCTTGGTGTCTGCCGACCGTAGCGCGGCTCGGACCATGGTGCTCGCTCGAGCGGAAGAGGGGCTTTCGGCAGGTTCTCCCGCCACGGCTCGGGGCCTGGACCAGGTGGCCCCACCGAACCCGCGGTTTGGGATACTCGGGTGCCAGCCTTGGCTGAGCATCACGAGACACGCGCTCATCGAGGCTGATTGCCCGGCCAAGAGTACGCCGGTCGATCCGGCTGGCCGCATGGGTGGCTGCTAGCAGCACCCTGACCACGCTGATGAGGCAACCTGCGTACCTACTGTCCAATCGCTCGGTTGCACGGATGGTACTGATCCTCCGGGTGTTCTACGTCTGCCTGACGTTCGGTTGGATGAGCTGACTTCACTACCGCTCCACCGGGGACACCGGGTTTCGACTGGGGCCAGGAGCGCCCTTGTTGCTTGAGCGGCCAGCGCCCTCATCGTGGCCGACGCCGTGACGGGGCTGGCCGGCACCGCTTTGGCGACACCGGCAGAACGGCGAGTGTCGCCTCTGCGTGTCCTCGACCTGGTCGGGATCGCGGCCGGCCTGGTCGGCACCCACCGTGCACAGAGCGACATGGGACGTTCTTGGCGGACCGAGTCGCTCCGAAAGAGCGGAACGCGCTGATCACGGACGGGTTGTTCCGATACGTCCGAAATCCGCTGTTCACCTTCATGACGCTCGTCGGGACAGCCAGCACTATCGCTGTCCCGAACACAGGGAGGGGGGCCAGCGCGGCGATGCTTGCAGCTGGTGTCTATATCGAAGCCCGGCTCGTGGAGGAGCCCTAGCTGCTGGAAGTACAAGGAGAGCAGTACCTGACCTACGCGCGCGCAACAGATCGATTCGTTCCTGACTTTGGCACCTTGCGATAGGTGCCACGTTGGCAGAGCCAGGCGTCTCTTTTGCCAGGTGAGGCCTGCACTTTCGACTCGCGCCTCCCTGGCTGCGCCATTAGAGTCGCCGGGGTGGCTCCTGTCGTCGAGGTAGAAGGCCTTCGGAAGTCCTACGGCGAAGTCGAGCGGATCCACGGGATCAGTTTCGAGGTCGAAGCCGGTGAGATCTTCGGCTTCCTCGGAACCAATGGGGCGGGCAAGACGACGACCATCGAGATCCTTGAGGGCTATCGCCCTCGCAATTCCGGACAGGTGTCTGTGCTCGGTACCGACCCGGCCCGGGCCGACCGGATGTGGCGCAACCGGATCGGGTTGGTCCTCCAGGAGTGCGAGCTCGATCCTGCGCACACCGTGCGGGAGACCGTTTCGATGTTTGCCCGTTACTACCAATACCCGACTGCCGTGGTGACCACCATCGGTGCTGTCGGACTGACAGAGAAGATCGATGACCGGGTCGGACACCTTTCGGGCGGGCAGAAGCGACGGCTGGACGTCGCCCTGGGGCTGATCGGTGATCCGGAGGTCCTCTTCCTGGACGAGCCGACTACCGGGTTGGATCCGGCGGCCCGCCGTGAGATGTGGACCATGGTCGAGGGCCTGCGCGACGCGGGCAAGACGATCTTCCTCACCACCCACTACATGGATGAGGCCCAGCATTTGGCCGACCGCATCATCATCCTGGCCGCCGGGGAGGTCGCCGCCCAGGGAACGGCCGACGAGCTGAGCCGCAGCCTGGGCAATCGCACCGCGATCACCTTCACGCATCCAGAGGGGGTCGCGCTGGATCGACTGAGCGGCGTGCTCGGCACTCCCGTCGAACTCGAGGGCCCGCTGGTGCGCTTCGGGTCCGACCGGGTGCAGCGTGATCTGTCTGTGCTGTTGGACTGGGCCGAGGGCGAGCGGTTAGAGCTGGTCGACCTCCAGGTCATCCGGCCCACCCTCGACGACGTGTTCGTGCAGCTGGCGGGCGCGCCGACGGCGAACGAGGGGGAAGGGTCAGAGTCGTGAGCGACATCGCCCTGGCCGGCGCCCAGACCAGCTACGCGCTGCGCGGGTTCATCCGCGACTCGCGTGCCCTCATCTTCACCGTCATCATGCCGGTGTTCCTACTGCTGCTGTTCAACGCCATCTTCCACGGGACCACGCGGTTCGCCAGCCTGAGCGTCCCCTCCGCCTCCTACTACACGGCATCGATCATCTCCTACCAGATCATGTTGGCCGGCTTCGGCTCACTCCTCATCTCGGTCACCACCGCCCGCGAGCGCGGGCTGCTGAAGCGGTTCCGGGGAACGCCCATGCCCAGCTGGGTCTATCTGGTCTCCGAGATCGGCCAGTCGATCGTGGTGGTCGTTATCACCGTGGCCGTCCTGGTGGGGGTGGGCGTGATCTTTTACCACGTGAAGCTCTCGGGGCACATGCTGGTGGGCCTGGTTGTCTACGTGGTGGTGGGCACGGCCTGCTTCTGCGCCCTTGGCCTGGCCTGCTCTCGGATCTGCACGACAACCGACTCCGCCTCGGCCATTGGCCCGTTCTCCACTGTCGTCCTGGCTTTCCTCTCGGGCGTGTTCATCCCGGTGGCAATCATGCCGGCGTGGTTGCTCGACATTGGCAAGGTGTTCCCGCTCGAACACCTCGCCCGCGGTTTACAGACAGCGTTCCTGGTGCCGGGCTCGACCGGACTTACGGCGGCCAACCTGGGGATACTTGCAGCCTGGGGCGCCGCCGGGCTAGCTGTCGCGGCGCGAACCTTCCGCTGGGAGCCATTGGCCGCCAGCGCCTGATTGTCAGTGACCACAGGGACGGGCCAAAGCTTCCCAGCAGAAGGATGAGACGTGATGGCCTTCACGGAGTCGTTCAATGCCAGGATCCCAGCAACAAGCATGGCGGTCGTGAGCGACATCTCCTCGAATGCGCTCAATTGCCTTGCCGGAATCCCGAGGAACGCAAGCACCGACGGAACGAAGGTCGCGCCGATTCGGCGATCGGCGTCTCGGCAGGTCGCCCATGATGCGGGCCCCACACAGCGCCGGTGCTCGCCTCGAAGTGCCTGACTGAGACTTGTGGCAGACGCTGCACTGGGCCTTCTTCTGTCTACCGAAACGAAACGTCGCACCGGCCAAGTTCCGCACCCTCTCCCAACAAGTCGACCAGTTGCCGGAGCTTCGTGGAGCGCGCGGTCCCGGTCAGATGCACCGATGACATCGGGCGTCGTGGTGGCGAAGGCGATGCGCACGGCGGACCAGGCTAACCACCGCCACGGGGCAGCGGCCGAGGCCCGCGACTGCGATCAGGCCCGCTGTCAGGAGTGGTGGGGAGGGCGTTCACTGTTCTGCCGTTCGGCCCAGCAGCGGTCGCAGTCCTCGCAGAAGGGCGCACCCCCGGAACTGGGGCGTTCGGTGCGTGCGTGGAAGCCCGGATGGCCGCAGAAGACGCAGTTGGACGCCGAGCGGATGATCGCCATGGGCAGAGACTACGGCACGGCTCCGGGTCGCAACCTGTCTCAAACCCGGAGGACCATCCGGTCACAGGCGCAGCGCTGGCCACCGCCAACCGAGGTGACGGCAGTCAGCAGCCGCCTGTTGGACCCGTGCAGTGGAGATCCGGCCAGATCCGCGCTCCACCGACGATCTTGGACGGGCCGAGCGCCTCGGTGAACAGGGCGATAGCCGCGTCGGGATCGACGCCACCGGGACCGACGATCACGGTCTGCACACCGTAGCGATGAAGCAGCGAACGGACATCCTCGGGGGTCGCCGCCGGTCCGACGATGGCCAGGCCGTTGAAGTCGGCGATGAGCGTGGCCGGTACCGAGGTCGGCAGCACCGGTGCAGGTGCGTTGGTGGCCTTGCCGCCGGGCCCGGGGATCAGCACGTATCCGCCCAGGATGCGAAATCGCATCGAAGATTCGGCCTGCCAGAGCATTGCCTGGTTGAAGGGATAGACGGGGTAGGGATACGTGAGGACGACGCTTCCCGCCGGTATCTCTTTCACGTCCCCGGTCTCGAAGAAGCTCGGAGTCGTCGAATCGACGGGGACGACGGGATAGGGCCATCGTGGGATCACCGGGACCAGCGCCACAACAGCCACCACCATCACCGCCACTGCAGCTCTCAGCTTCGGGACTCTGCCGCTCCGCAACATGTCGGAGCGAAGCCGATCGATCCCGACGGCCAGGACGAACCCGCAGAACAGGTCGAGGAACAGGGTGAAGCGCCCGGCAAGGAGGGAGTCGAGGATGGGAAGGTGCACCAGCACATCGAACGGCAGTCGAATGGCGGTCTGATTGGTGTCGACGGAAAGGTGTGGACCGAGGGACAGCAACCAGGCGACCGTCGCCATTGCAGCACTGAACCACATGATCCCCACATGCCGGTAGCGGACCGCCAGGACGACGAGGATGATCACCATGGGAATGCCCAGATACGCGCCGTTCTCGGCGAGATCGGGTAGTAATCGATCCCCGAACGACGCCAGCCCAGTTGTCGTGATCCTCTGGTTGAGCGACGGGATGATCGTGCCCAACAGATCCTCGGCATAGGTGGCGCCGTCCCAGGGTGAACCTGTGTACCGTTCCGGGCCCGCCACGAAGACAGCGATCGGGTAGACGGCAAACGGTAGGGACACCGCAAGCGCCCATGCCATCCCACCCAGCGCGTGTCGGGCTCGCCGGACGACCTCGGTTCGATGGGTCACCGTCACCAGCACGAGTCCGGTCACTGCCAACAGGGCCGAGTCGACCAGGATCTCCGGCGAAATGAGGAACTGCGCAGCAGCCAGTAGGCCCAGTGCGATGCCCCAGCGTCGCGCACTCTTCCGTTGTTCGATCACCAGTTCGTTGAGGACGAGGATCAAGAGCGGTGGGATCGGGACGAAGATGAGGTTGAGGTGGCCCAGCGCCTGTCCCGCCATGTAGGACGAGAATGCATAGACCAGGCCGCCGACGAACGCCGCCGGCTTCCATCGCGTCCAGTGGAGCAGGGTCAAGTAGCACGCCGAGGCAGAAGCGGTCAGGGCGAGCCACAGGAGGAAGTTGAACGAGGCAACCGGCCCCAGGGCGAGCGTCAGCGGGGCGGCGAGGAGGCCGAGCAACGGCATCGACACGTTTTGGGCCAGGTTGAATCCACCGGGAACATCGAGCCAGTTCGACACCAGGACGTTGTGGCCGTGCAGGATGGCGAAGGGAGTCCAGTCCAAGAACCAGATCGATTGCGCGGTGTCGTCGCAAGCACACCACGGAACGCTGCTCGCCCGTCCCGGCCACGCCGGGAGGTAGGCCGTGAGTGCGAGGACCCCGTAAAGCACGATGCCGACCCACAGATGACGGCGCGACGAAGGACCGTTCGGGTCACCGGCACGGAGTTCGGTGTCCTCTTCGACGTCCGATGCCGCATGCTCGGGCGGCCACCCTCTTGTAGCCATTGCTCCCTACTGCTTCAGCTCGCGGGCGATACGTCCACGGCACTGTGGGAGCTGCGATGAACAGCTCCGGGGGAGAGACTCGAACTCTCAACCTAGCGGTTAACAGCCGCTCGCTCTGCCGATTGAGCTACCCCGGAAGACCTCCCGCCAATGCCTGAATCCGTGCTGGATCCCGGCCCGGCGTGCCAGTGGACATTAGCCGCTCGATCACCCTTCCGAATGTCGAAGATGCACGGAGCCTCGCAGCCGGGCACAATGAAGCAGTGAAGATTCGAATCGGCATCGCCATCGCCTTCTGTATCGGCTACATCTTGGGGGCCAAAGCCGGCCGTGAGCGCTACCGCTCCATGGTCCGGATGGCCCAGCAAGCCGGGCGATCCGCCCCGGTGACCGGGACGGTCGAACTGGTCGGGGCCAAGACCAGGGCGGTGGCCACGCTCGGCATCGAACGGGTGAAGGACTCCATCGGCGTCCGCCTGGGGTGGCGGGACGGAGACGACGCGGCGGACGCCATCGCCACCGACCTGGCCACTGCCCTCAACGGCCGTCGGCCAGTTCCCTCAGCGGCAGTCGCCACTCGACGGATCGAGCGGGCACCCGGTGGGATGAGCCGCCGACGCGGCCTGTCTCACGCCTCTTCGAGGTAGTCCCGCAGGAGCTGGGCCGACTCCGGCCGGCGCAGCTTGGCCAACGTCTTCGCCTCGATCTGCCTGATCCGCTCGCGGGTCACTCCGAATGCCTTCCCGACCTCTTCGAGGGTCCGGATCTTGCCGTCCTCGAGACCGAAGCGCAGCCGGACCACATCCTGCTCCCGCGGAGACAGGTGGCCCAGGGCCTCGCGGACCGCGTTGTCGAGCATGGTGCGCGCCGCGGCGTCGTCGGGCACCACCGCCTCGCGGTCCTCGATGAGGTCGGAGAGGCTGAAGTCGTCCTCGTCCCCGATCGGCTGCTCGAGCGAGATCGTGTCCTGGTTGATCCGCTGGATCTCCCGGACCCGCTCGATGGTGAAGTCGACCCGGCCCGCCACCTCCTCTGCGCTCGGCTCCCGCCCGAGCTCCTGGAGGAGTTGACGCTGGGCCCAGACCACCTTGTTGATGGTCTCGACCATGTGGACCGGGATCCGGATCGTCCGGGCCTGATCGGCGATGGCCCGGGTGATCGCCTGGCGGATCCACCACGTGGCATAGGTGGAGAACTTGAATCCCTTGGTGTGGTCGAACTTCTCGACTGCCCGCATGAGACCGAGATTGCCCTCTTGGATGAGATCGAGGAAGGCAAGGCCCCGGTTCCGGTAGCGCTTGGCGATGGAGACCACCAGCCGGAGATTGGCCTCGATCAGGGCCTCCTTGGCCTCCTGACCGCTACGCACCAGCCTCCGGTCCGCGGTGCGCTGGGCCGTGGACTCCTTGGCCACGCCCGCATCGGCAGCGTCCAGTCGTCGGGTTGCCTCGTTGCCGGCCACGATCCGCTCCGCTAGCTCGACCTCGAGCGCGGCGTCGAGGAGCTTCACCTTGCCGATCTCCTTGAGGTACATGTGCACCGGATCGGCGGCCGACCCCCGGAAGCCGTCGCCATCGCTGAACCCGTCGCCGCCCGCCGCCCGCCGCGGGGCGCGCTCCTTCTTCGGCAGATTCGGGCCGTCCTTCGGCGGTGTGGGCCGGGCTGCGACAGGCCCGGCATCCGGGGCGAATGAGGCACCAGGCCCGCGGCGAACAGGTGCTCGCGTCGGCTCCAACGCCACGATGCGGGCCGGCGGGGGGCCATCGGCCAGAAGCGGGAATTCGTCGCGCAGCCGACCGGACAGGTCGTCGGCAGCTGCACCGGTCATCGGCACGATCGTCGTCTCGCCGGTGTCGTAGGTGAACTCGATGCCGGCGTCCCGGATCCTCTGCACCACCTCGGAGATGAGGTCGGCGCTCAACTCCACCGAACGCAGCACGGTCATGACGTCGTCCTGGTTCAGACCACCCCGGAGTAGTCCCATCTGGATCAAGGCTTCGAACTGGTCGGACGGGAGCGCATCGAGCGGGCCCTCCGCTCCGCTGTCCGACAACGGTGCAGATTCGACGGACGGATCCGTCACGATCGGCACGACGGACGAACCCGGTCGCGCCATCACCCGTACTGCCCCGAACCGTTCGTCTGCGATCTCACCACGAGCCAGGCTACCAAGCTCGCAGTCGCCGCCGCCGAGGTGGCAGGATCGTCCAGTTCCTGCACCCACCCCGTGGCCCTGGCAGCCTCCTCCATTGCCGCCGGCGACGTGCGGGCCTCGGCGGTGATCAGGGACAACTCCCTGCGGGCGGCATCCCGGACCAGTTGGAGCACGACCTCATCGGGCTGCGAGCGGGGCTCCTCCACCGCTAACCGCACCAGCAATGCCTCCACATCGGGCGGGGCGCCGTCGATGGCCTGGTGCAGGTCATCGGCCTCGACCAGTGCCAGGAACGCCGCCCGCTGCACATCGTCCCGGAACAGCGCGGCCTCCAACCGGTGCCCGACGTCCTCCGGCCGGTGGATGGCCAACCGGAGTGCCTCCAGGCCGGGCCGGAACTCACCGGCAGAACGGCCCTCCCGGGGGCCCCCGCCCCCGGAACCGGCCGCGTCCCAGGCCCGGCCGCCACCGGCGGGTTCACCCGGGTCGCCGTCCCGGGCCCGGCCGGTGCCCTCGTCGTGGGCGTCGGCCCTCCCGGACGGTGCCGGACGCGGACCCTCCCGCCGCAGGCGCTCGAGGCGTTCACGCAGCTGGTGGGGCTCGAGCCGGCACCGCTCGGCCACCATCATCACGTACTGATCACGTACGAGGTCGTCGGGGTGCTCGGCCACGGCCCCGAGGGCGGCGTCGGCCGCTTTGGCCCGGCCCTCCGGTGTGGTCAGGTCGGCGGCGTCCAGGATCCTCTCCACCCGGAACCGCAGGAACGGCTTGGCTCTCTCCACCGCGGCACGCAGAGCACCGGGATCGGTGCGGGCCAAGTCGGCCGGGTCCGATCCCGGTGGCAGCGCCGCCACCGCCACATCGATCTCCAGCCGGCGCTCCCATTCGTAGAACCGGCCGGCGGCAGACTGGCCCGCCCGGTCGGCGTCGAAGGCGAGGACCACCCTGGAGGCGAAGTTGCGCAGCAGTTTCACGTGTTCCTCGGCCAGCGCCGTGCCACAGGTGGCCACGGCGCGTTCGATCCCCACCTCGAAGAAACCGATCACGTCGGTATAGCCCTCACACACCACCACCTCGCCGGACCTGATGATGTCCTGCTTGGCCCAATTGAGGGCGTACAGCGTGCGCCGCTTGGAGTAGATGGGAGTCTCGGCCGAGTTCTTGTACTTGGCCGGGTCGGGGCTGCCCGGCAGTACGCGGCCGCCGAGGGCCACCGGGTTGCCCGAGGGGTCGCAGATGGGGAAGAGGATCCGGGCCCGGAAGGCGTCCTGGAGGCGGCCCCGCCGGTTGACGAACCCGAGCCCGGAACCGACGGCGACCTCCTCGCTCAAGTGGAGGGTCGAGCAGAGCGCATCCCAAGCGTCGGGTGCCCATCCCAGTCGAAACCGGCGGACCACCTCTCCGTCGTAGCTCCGGCTCCGCAGGTAGTCGCGGGCCTGGCCGGCGTCGGCCCCGGTCAGCAGTCGGTGGTGGTACCACTCGGTGGCCAGCTCCATTGCGTCGAGGAAGACCTTGCGCCGCTGGTTGTCCTTGCCCCCGGTGCCGTCCTCCCGGATGGTGATGCCCGCCTTGTCGGCCAGCCGGCGCACTGCGTCGACGAAGTCCAGGTGCTCCATGGCCCGGACGAAGCTGATGGCATCGCCCTTGGCCTGGCAGCCGAAGCAGTAGTACAGGCCGGCCTCCGCATTGACGCTGAACGAGGGGGACTTCTCACCATGGAAGGGGCACAGGCCGACCCACCGTTGCCCCTGTCGCTTCAGGGCGGCATGCTCCCCGACCAGGGCCACGATGTCCGTTGCCGCCCTGACCCGGGCCACGTCCTCATCGGGGATGCCCATAGGGGACGACGGTACCGCGTCGCCACGCCACTCCGTCCCGCCCCCGCCTCCGGCAGACGGATCCGAGGGCGCCCGTCCCCGCTACCGCTTGGCCTTGGCCACCCGCTACCGCTTGGCCTTGGCCACCCGCTTGGGGGCCGCCTTGGCCACCCGCTTGGGGGCCGCCTTGGTCACCCGCTTCGCCCGGCCGGGCGCGCCACCCGGCCGAGAGCCTGTGAAACCCGCCAGCACGGCCTGGGCCGCGGCCAGCCTGGCGATCGGCACCCGGAACGGCGAGCAGCTCACGTAGTCGAGCCCCGCCTTGGCGAAGGTTGCGATCGACTCGGGGTCGCCCCCGTGCTCCCCGCAAATGCCGATCTTCAGTCCCGGTTTTGTGGACCGCCCCCGTTCGACGCCCAGCCGAACCAGCTCACCGACACCCTCGGGATCGACGACCTCGAACGGGTTGCGCTTGAGCAGTCCTTCCTCGAGGTAGACCGACATCATCCGGCCCTCGACGTCGTCACGGCTGAAGCCGAACGTCATCTGGGTGAGGTCGTTGGTACCGAACGAGAAAAAGTCGGCCTCGGCGGCGATGTCGGCGGCCCGAAGGGCGGCCCTCGGCGTCTCGATCATGGTCCCGATCAGTACCTCCAGCGAACCGCCTCCGGCCTTGGCGCCCCTGGATCCCTTCCTCCGCGAGGTGGTGCGGCCCGGTGCGGCCATCATGGCCTCGGCGATGGCCACCTCGACCCACGAGCGGGCCAGCGCCAGCTCGGCGCGGCTGACGGTCAGCGGAATCATGATCTCGACGATGGGATGGCCGCCCGCGGCCACCCGATCGAGGGCTGCCTCCATCAGCGCCCGCACCTGCATGGCGTAGAGGCCTGGCTTGATCACTCCGAGGCGTACCCCGCGGGTCCCGAGCATGGGGTTGTACTCGTGCCAGGCCTTGGCCGCCTCGTAGAGCCGCTCCTCCTCGTCGGTCAGCCCGACGGTCGCCTCCTTGATCGCCAGCTCCTCCGTGTCGGGAAGGAACTCGTGGAGGGGCGGGTCGAGCAGCCGGATGGTCACGGGCAGCCCGTCCATGGCCTCGAGGATCTCCACGAAGTCGAAGCGCTGGGCCACCCGCAGGGCCTCGAGCGCGGCCTCTTCCTCCACCGGGTCCGAAGCCAGGATCATCTGGCGCACGATGGGCAGGCGATCCTCGGCGAGGAACATGTGCTCGGTCCGGCACAGGCCGATCCCTTCGGCGCCGTGCACACGCGCGTTGGTGGCGTCGGGGCCGTTGTCTGCATTGGCCCGGACCCCGAGCTGCCCGGCGCGGACCTCGTCGGCCCAGCCCAGGATGATCGTGAACTCCGGCGGGGTGGCGCTTTGGGACACCTCGACCTGGCCGACCACCACGGTGCCACTGGTGCCGTCCACCGAGATCCAGTCGCCTTCGTTGACCACGGTGTCGCCCACCGAGAACGACGCAGCCGAGATGCGTAGTGCCTCGGCACCCACGACGGCGGGCTTGCCCCACCCCCGGGCCACCACTGCGGCATGGCTCACCAGCCCGCCCCGGGCGGTGAGGATGCCCTCTGCCGCCAACATGCCGTGCACGTCCTCCGGCGAGGTCTCATTGCGCACCAGCACCACCCGTTCTCCTCGCTCGGCCGCTGCCTGGGCGTCGTCGGCCGTGAGGTAGACACGACCCACCGCGGCACCCGGTGACGCTCCGAGGCCCCGGATCAGCACGTCGTGGTCGGCCGCGGCGAACTGGGGGTGGAGGACCTGCTCGAGATGCTCGCCGGTCACCCGCCCCAGCGCCTCTTCCTTGGTCAGCTGAATGGTCTGTTCGTTCACCATGTCGACCGCCATCCGCAGGGCGGCCCGCCCGGTCCGCTTGCCCACCCGCGTCTGGAGCATCCACAGTTGGCCCTGGTCGATGGTGAATTCGGTATCGCACATGTCGCGGTAGTGGGCCTCGAGCCGGGCGAAGATGGCCAGGAGCTGGCGGTGGATCTGGGGGAACTTGACCTTGAGCTCGGACAGGGGCTCGGTATTCCGGATGCCGGCCACCACGTCCTCGCCCTGGGCGTTGACCAGGAAGTCGCCGTACTCCCCCACCTCGCCGGTGGCCGGGTCACGGGTGAAGCCGACCCCGGTCCCCGAGTTGTCGTCACGGTTGCCGAAAACCATGGCCTGAACGTTGACGGCCGTTCCTAACTCGTGGGCGATCCGCTCCCTGACCCGGTAGGCAACGGCACGCGGGCCGTTCCATGACGCGAAGACCGCCTCGATGGCGCCACGCAGCTGCTCGTCGGGGTCCTGAGGGAACGGCCTGCCGGTGTTGCGCTCCACGATCTGCAGGTAGGCGTCTACCAGGTAGTGCAGGAGCTCGATGGGGATGCCGGCGTCGGTGGTGGTCCCCGCCAGCTCCTTGGCCGCGTCGAGCAGGGCGTCGAACTCCTCGCCGGGGATGCCCAGGACGATGCGGCCGTACATGGCCACGAAGCGCCGGTAGGAGTCGTAGGCGAAACGCTCGTCATGGGTCTGCTCGGCCAGGGCCACCACCGATTTGTCGTTGAGACCCAGGTTGAGCACGGTGTCCATCATCCCGGGCATTGAGAATTGGGCACCCGAGCGCACCGACACCAGCAACGGATTGCTCGGATCTCCGATGCGCTTCCCCATCTTCTTCTCGAGCCGGACCCGGGCCTTGGCGATCTCCTCGGTCAGACCGACCGGCCAGCCATCCTCCATATAGGCCCGACAGGCGGTAGTGGCGATGGTGAACCCGGGGGGCACCGGCAGCTCGAGTACCGACGTCATCTCGGCCAGGTTGGCACCCTTACCGCCCAGGAGGCCCTTCATCTCCATGGGTGGCTTGCGGTGCGAGTGGTCGAAGTCGAAGACAAACGGCATCGGGTAGGGTCTCCTGACAGGGTGTGGAGTGGAAGTTCGATCGGCACACGGGCTGGCTGCCGACCCGTCAGCCTACCCGGCAGCGTTCTCGCCCAGGAACGTTGCCGGCGCAACCCGGGTTTTGTCCCGGGTGCCCGGCAAGCACGGCGGCATCGCTCCTCTGACCGCCCTCAGAAGCTGGCGGGCAGCATCGTGTTGACGGCACCGAGGAGGAAGAACAGCGCCACCATGCCCATCGGCACAGCGATCACCAAGGCGATCACCGGAGCGAGTGCCACCGGGGCGACGCCGATGGTCCTCACCCGCTTGCCGTGCAAGACACGGGCATGGGGTCGAGGTTCCCATAGTGGCCCCCGAAAAGCGACGATGGGCGGCCGGAAAGGCACGATGGGAGACCTCGGTGCCGTGGGGGCGGCCACCGCGGCCACCGCGCCCCGAGATCCTCAGGCGCCGTCCACCCTGCGGCGCAGCTCTGCCACCAACCCGTCGACGGGCACCCGGACCTGATCGGTGCTGTCGCGGTCCCGCACCGTCACCGCACGGTCCTCGAGGGATTCGAAGTCGATGGTCACGCACCACGGGGTGCCGACCTCGTCCTGGCGCCGGTAGCGCTTGCCGATCGACTGGGTCACGTCGTAGTCGCACATGAAATGGGGCTGGAGCAGGGCCAGCACCTCCCGAGCCGTCGGCTCGAGGGTCTCCTTCTTCGACAGCGGCAACACCCCGACCTGGTAGGGGGCCAGCCGCGGGTGGAGCCGGAGCACGGTGCGGGCCTCGCCCCCGACCTCGTCCTCGGAGTAGGCCGCCAGCAGGAACGCCATCATGGTGCGGGTGGCCCCGGCGGCGGGCTCGATGACGTAGGGCACGTAGCGCTCACCGGAAGTCTGGTCGAAGTACTCGAGCCGCTCCCCCGACGCCGTTGCGTGGGCCTTCAGGTCGAAGTCGGTCCGGTTGGCGATGCCCTCGAGCTCGTCCCATCCCCACGGGAAGAGGAACTCCACGTCCGCGGTGCCCGCCGAGTAGTGGGACAGCTCGTCGGAGTCGTGGTGGCGCAGCCGGAGCTGCGACTCGGGGATGCCCAGCCCGAGGTACCAGCGGTAACGCTCGTCCAGCCAGTACTCGAACCAGCGCTGGGCCTCGGCGGGCGGGACGAAGTACTCCATCTCCATCTGCTCGAACTCACGGGTCCGGAAGACGAAGTTCTGCGGGGTGATCTCATTGCGGAACGACTTGCCCACCTGGGCGATCCCGAAGGGTGGCCTCTTGCGCGTGGTCTGGAGCACGTTGGCGAAGTTGATGAACATCCCCTGGGCGGTCTCCGGCCGGAGGTAGGCCACAGCGCCCTCGTCCTCGATCGGGCCGGCGTGGGTCTTGAACATCAGGTTGAAGGCGCGTGCCTCGGTGAACTGGGTGGAGCCGCAGGCCGGGCAGACCCCGCCGATCTTGTCCTCGCGCCACCGCTGGTGGCAGTTGCGGCAGTCCACAAGTGGGTCGGAGAAATTGGCCAGGTGGCCGGAGGCCTCCCATACCGCCGGTGGTGAGAGGATGGCGGCATCGAGGCCGACCACGTCGTCCCGCCGCTGGACCATCGCATCCCACCAGGAATTCTTCACATTGCGCAACAGGTTGACGCCCAGCGGTCCGTAGTCGTAGGTCGAGCGGAAGCCGCCGTAGATCTCGGCCGACTGGAAGATGAACCCGCGCCGCTTGCACAGTCCCACCACCTTGTCCATGAGGTCGGAGGGCCCCGTCGGGGCATCCCCCCCGGTGTGCTCGTCCACGGTGTCTTCCGGCTCAGGCATAGGGGGGAATGGTACCGGCTGACACCCGGCCCTCCACCCCGATCGCCAGCCGGGCGGTCACCGCATTGGCCAAGAGGCGACCCCGGACAGTCAGCACCGCCCTCCCGTCGACGCGTTCGACCAGACCGTCCAGATCCTCGTCGTCGGAAAGGGCGCCGGCAGGCACCCCGGCCGGGGTCCGCAGTTGGAGGGCCAACGCCTCGAACTGGCGCTGCCGGTCGGTCAGGACCTCCTCGCCCGCGGTAGCGGTCCGCCCCTCGTCGATCATCCGCACGTACCGGTCCGGTGTCCGTACGTTCCACCATCGGCGGGCGGCCCGGTGCGAGTGGGCCGCCGATCCGATGCCCCGGTACTCGCCCTGGTCCCAGTAGAGGCGATTGTGCCGGCACCCGTGCCCGGGCCGGACCCAGTTGGAGATCTCCTCCCACCGGTACCCGGCGCGGCCGAGGATCCGCTCGGTCATCTCGTACCGGTCGGCCTGCACATCGTCGTCGGGATGCCTCCCAGGGGCCGCGGCCAGGGGGGTCCCGGGCTCGACGGTCAGCGCGTACGCGCTGAGGTGGGGAGGGGACTCGGCCAGTCCGATCACCTCGGTGAGGCTCCGCTCCCAGTCGGCATGGGTCTCTCCGGCACCACCCATGATCAGGTCCATGTTCCAGGAGGCGAACCCCGCGCCGGCCACCGCGGCGGCGGCGTCCAGAGCTTCGTCGGCCCCGTGGCGCCGTCCGAGCCCGGCCAGCACGTGGGGAAGCGTGGACTGCACGCCCAGCGAGACCCGGGTGACCCCGCCCGCCCGGTACGCGGCCAGCCGCTCGGGATCGGCGTCCTCCGGATTGCACTCGACGGTCACCTCGGCACCTGCTGCCCGCGGCACAGCATCGAGGATCCCGACCAACAGGTCGGCCGGGAGGCGCGACGGGGTGCCCCCGCCGAAGAAGACCGACGTGGCCGGCGGAATCCCCTCGTCGGCAACGGCCCGACGCAATTCGGTGAGGCACGCCGACGCATAGGCGCCCATCAGGTGGTCGCGGTCGGTGTAGGTAGCGAAGGCGCAGTAGTCGCACCGGAACCGGCAGAACGGCACGTGGACGTAGACCCCGAACGGTGACGGCGGGATCATCGGGACCCTGGCCCGTACTCCGCGGCCGTGCCCTGGGCGTCCTCCCACCGTCGCAGCGCCTCGGCCCGCTCGGGGTCGAAGCGCTCGGCCTGCAGGACCGGGTTGAAGATCCGGTAGAACGGTGCGGCGTCCGTACCGGTGCCCGCCACCCACTGCCAGCCGTGGTCGTTGGAAGCGTGATCCCCGTCGACCAAATGGTCGAGGAACAGGCGGGCCGCGCGTCGCCAGTCGATGTGCAGGTCCTTGACCAAAAAGGACGCCGTCACCATCCGCACCCGGTTGTGCATCCAGCCTTCCGAACCCCCCTGGCGCATTCCTGCATCCACCAGGGGGTAGCCGGTCTGCCCGGCGGAACAGGCGCCACACCGCAGGTGGGACCAGTCGGGATGGTGCCACAACACGTCCGCGTAGAACTCGCGCCAGGCCAGCTCCGACCGGAACACCTCCCAGGAGGCATCGGACCCCATCCGGGCCACCTCACGACACCTGTCCCGAGCGCACCGAACGGAGGCGGCGGTCCAGGTGGGATTCCATGGCCTCCGTGGCCAGCGCGGTGACCTCGTCGGTGGTCGGCGATCGGGGCTCGGCCAACACGCCGGTCAGACCGCCGCCCAGGGTGCGGCGCAACAGTGAGAGCCCGGCGGGCGACAGCGGGCGGCCGCGCCGGCAGCTCCGGCAGAGCACGCCGCCCTCCAACAGGTCGAAGGCCACCAGCAGGTCGGGGTCCTCCTCGCCACAGGAAACGCAGGCGTCGAGCACCGGGGCCGACCCCTCGAGGGCAAGGACCTTGAGGAAGAAGGCCGGCGCCACCATCGGCGAGTTGCGCTCGGACAGCTCACCGATGGCCCCGACCAGCATCTCGTACAGGTGTGGGTTGGCGTGGCGTTCCTGGCCGATCTGGTCGACGACCTCGAGCATCGACATGGCCGGACCCATCCGGTCGAGGTCCTCGCGGACCGGTCGGAAGGTGTCGATGACCTCCACCTGGTTGATCATGTCCAGGTCGCCGCGGCCCTGCCAACCCAGCAGGGCGACGTGGCTGAGGGGCTCGAGACGCGAGCCGAACTTCGACGTGGTGCGCCGCACACCCTTGGCCACCGCACGGACCTTGCCGTGCCGCTCGGTCATCAAGGTGACGATCCGGTCCGCCTCGCCGAGCCGGATGGTGCGCAGCACCACCCCTCGATCGCGAAACTGGGTCATCGCGGTTCGTCGGCCTCCTCGACACCCGGGCTCCCGATCGGGCGCCCTGTGGGTCGACCGCGGCTCCGACCGCCGCCCAGCAGGCTGTTCGCCCCGATCAGGGCGATGAGCACCGGGGGGATCACCACCAGAGGCAGCACGGAAGTGAACCCGGCAATGGCCATCAGCACGATGCCGGCGTAGAGCAGAGCGCCGAGCACCATTCCGGTGAGGATCCACACCCCTCCGGCGTCGTCGGGCCGCCGGTGAGCGGAGCGGACGCGGCCGCCTCCGCTTCTCCCCATCAGGTCACGCCGCCGTAACGGCGCTGGCGGTGCTGGAAGTCCCGCACCGCGGCGAACAGATGGGAGCGCCGGAAGTCGGGCCACAGGACCTCGTCGAAGACCAGCTCGCTGTAGGCCAGCTGCCAGAGGAGGAAGTTGGAGATCCGATGCTCCCCCGACGTGCGGATGACCAGGTCGGGGTCGGGTTGGTCCGGGTAGTAGAGCCGCGACCGGATGGCCTTCTCATCCACCTTGGCAGCGGGTACCCCGTCGGCGACCAGCCTGCGCACCGCGTCGACGATCTCGGCCCGCCCCCCGTAGTTGAAGGCCATGGTCAGGGTGCAGCGGCGATTGCGGGTGGTCATCTCGGTCGATTCGTCCATACGCCTGAGGACCCGCTTGGGGACCCGCCAATCGCGCCGGCCGGCGAAGCGGATGCGGACCCCCTTCTCGTGCAGCTCGTCGCGCCGCCGGGCCAGGAGGCTCTCGTTGAACCCCATCAGATAGCGCACCTCGTCAGCGGGTCGGCGCCAATTCTCCGTGGAGAACGCGTACATGGTGATCCAGGGGATGCCCAGCTCGAGTGCCCCTTCCACCGCGTCGAGCAACGCCGCCTCGCCGGCGGCGTGTCCCTCGGTCCGGGGCAGGCCCCGACGCGCGGCCCATCGGCCGTTCCCGTCCATGACGCAGGCGACGTGGACCGGGATCGGGCCGCCGGCCAGATCGGAGACCGACACGTCGGGCGGGCGCGAGCGCTCGTCATCGTCGGCGCCGAAGTCATCCTGTTGCACCCTGCGAACCTATCCTCTCGGCTGACGGACCCGTGCCAGGCCACCGGTGTGGACCCCTCGGCGCATGCTCCGGGGGCCGGCCGTCCTTGAGCCGGAGCCCCGGGGGCGCTAGACCCTCCCCATGTCACCGCTCGCAGCACTGGCGATCTTCGCCGCCGGTCTTGCCGCCGGGACGGTGAATGTCATCGTCGGATCGGGTTCGCTGATCACCTTTCCCACGCTCCTGGCCCTCGGCTACCCACCGGTGCTGGCCAACGTGTCCAACACGGTGGGCCTGGTCCCCGGCAGCACGAGCGCGGTGGTTGCCTACCGCCGGGAGCTGACCGGCCAGCGAAGCCGCCTGCTCACGCTGGGATCTGCCTCGTTGGCCGGCAGCCTGGTCGGGGCCACCCTGCTGCTGGCGCTGCCGCACAGCGTGTTCAAGGCGGCGGTGCCCGCGCTGATCGCCCTGGCCTCCGTCCTGATGGCCGTCCAGCCCCGCATGAGCCGCCGCCTCGAGGCCCGAGGCACCCGCCGGCCGCACGGTGGTGCCCCGCTGCTGACCGGCATCTTCCTCACCGGCATGTACGGCGGCTACTTCGGGGCCGCCCAGGGGGTCATCCTGATCGCCCTCCTCGCCATCTTCATCGACGACGACCTCCAGCGACTCAACGGCACGAAGAACGCGCTGGCCCTCACAGCCAACCTGGTGGCTGGCCTTCTGTTTATCGCCACCACCGACATCTCGTGGCCGGTGGTGGGCCTGATCGCGGCCGGATCGATCATCGGAGGCCAGATCGGGGGGCACATCGGGCGACGCCTGCCGGCGCCGATCCTGCGTTGGACCATCGTGGTCGTCGGCCTGGGCGTGGCGGTGGGCCTGGCCGTCGAGTGGCACTGACCTGCACCGATGGCCGCCCGGTAGTGTCGGCTGATGGCCGACGAGGTGACGACGACGCTGGCGCTGGTCGCCGCCGCGCTCCCGGGAGGCGGTGAGACCCGGGAGGGGCAGTCCGAGATGGCCACAGCGGTGGCCCGGTCGATCCTTGGGCGGCGCCACCTGGTCGTCCAGGCCGGCACCGGCACCGGCAAGTCCCTCGCCTACCTGGTTCCGGCGGCGCTCTCTGACCAGCCGATCGTGGTGGCCACGGCGACCAAGGCCCTCCAGGACCAACTGGCCCACCAGGACCTCCCCCTGGTGGCCGATGCCATCGACAGCGGCCTCTCCTTCGCCGTGCTGAAGGGTCGCAGCAACTATCTGTGCCGCCAGCGGGTCTCCGAGATGGGAGGCCGCGGGGATCAGCTCACCCTCCAGCCGGGCACCGCCGACCCTCCCGACGCCGACGACACCCTCACCCCGGCCGGAAACGACAGCCCCGCCGACATCGGGACGCTGGGCGAACAGGTCAAGCAGCTGCTCCGGTGGGCGGAGCACACCTCCACCGGCGATCGGGCGGAGCTGGGGTTCGAACCGCACTTCCGGGCATGGGCGACGGTCTCGACCACGGCCCGCGAGTGCCCCGGGGCCTTCCGGTGCCCTTCAGGGCGCGACTGCTTCGCCGAGGATGCCCGTGCCCGCGCCGCCGAGGCCGACGTGGTGGTGGTCAACACCCACCTCTACGGCGCCCATCTGGCCAGTGGCGGGGCTGTGCTCCCCCCGCATCGGGTCGTCGTCTTCGACGAGGCCCACGAGGTCGAGGATGTGATGACCGACAGCCTGGGCGTGGAGATCGGCCCCGGGCGCTTCCGGGCCCTGGCCACCGCGGCCCGGCCGCTGCTTGGCGCCGACCCCACCAGTGCCGCCCGGTCCGCCGACGCGGTGGGCGAACTGGCCGAGACCCTGCAACGGGCCCTGGGTCCCCTCGCAGGCCGCCGAATCGCGCGCCAAGCCATCAGCGGGCCCGAGGAGGGCACGACAGTCGACGACGGGGCCCGCACCGAGGCAGAGCCACCGGGGCTCGACCTCGGGCTCGAACCCGCCGGGGAGCCCACCGTCGAACGCCCGGACCGCCAACCCCGGGGGGGCGACCCCGAGCTCGCCCAGGTGGTAGCCCTGGCCTCCGGGAGGGTCGGCCGGTTGATCGACGAACTGCGCCGCGCCGACCGCGACGCCGGTGACGACCAGTCGGCGGCCCGGCCACGACGGGACCGGGTCCTCCTGGCGGCCGGGCACCTGGCCGCCGACCTCGCCCGGCTGTCAGCCCTGACCGACGACGAGGTGGCCTGGGTGGACGGCGGGGCACGTTCGCCCAGCCTCCGCGTCTCCCCCATCGACGTCGGTCCCCTGCTGTCCGAGCACCTGTGGGACACGGTGACCGGCGTGCTCACCTCAGCCACGGTGCCGATCGGGCTGGCCGGGCGGCTGGGCATGCCCGAGGAGCACACCGACGTGCTCGATGTCGGCAGCCCCTTCGACTACCGGGACCACGCCATGCTGTACGTGGCCCAGGCGCTGCCCGATCGGCGGCTCCCCGAGGCGGAGCCCGCCCTCCACGACGAACTGGAGATGCTGATCAACGCGGCCGGTGGCCGCACCCTGGCCCTGTTCACCAGTTGGCGGGCCATGAACACCGCGGTCGAGGTCCTGCGGGACCGCCTCCCGTTCCCGGTACTGGCCCAGTCCGACCTGCCCAAGCCGGCCCTCGTCGAGGCATTCCGCGACAGCGAAGAGACGTGCCTCTTCGCCACCATGGGGTTCTGGCAGGGGGTCGACGTACCGGGCCGCACCCTCACACTGGTGACCATCGACAGGATCCCCTTCCCCCGACCCGATGATCCGGTCCTGCAGGCGCGGCGGGACCGTGCCGGATCGGGGGCGTTCTCCGTGGTGGACCTCCCCCGGGCCGGAACCCTCCTGGCCCAGGGCGCAGGGCGCCTGATCCGCTCGACCCAGGACCGCGGCGTCGTGGCAGTGCTCGACAGCCGCCTGGCCACCGCCCGCTACCGCGGCGCCCTCCTGGCGCGGGTGCCGCCGATGCGCCGGTCGGTCGACCGCTCCGACGTGGTGGCGTTCCTGCAGTCCATCTCCGCCGACGGCTGAGCGCGGCGGTCCCCCGTTCGGGTGTCCCCAACCACCCAGACAACCTGGTTCACCACACGCTCGGCATGCACCGCCGCGTGCTGGTGGGGGGTGCGAGCCGTGGGGGTTCTGGGGGCCGGCGGGGCCGGCGGGCCGACATGGCGGAAGGGCCGAGCATGAGGTTTCTGGCCAATTCGGAGGAGCTCAACCCGAAATCGGAATCCTCGTCCAGACCGTGGAGGTAACCGAGGAGCTGGCCCGGAGGGGGCACCACCGACCTCCACTACATGCGTGACGGGCCGTACCACCCGCGCTACGCCAGGTTCTGCGATTCCATGCACGACGTGCCCGCCCTCGACGTGGGCTTCCACCACGCGCCCAGCGACGTGCCGCGGTCGAGGCGACGTCCACCGGCAGGCCGGTGATCGCCTCGGCAGTGGGTGGCATCCCCGAGATCATCACCGGGGAGTTCGCCCGGTTCCTCGTCCCTCCGGGTGACGTTCCGGCGCTGAAGGCCAAGCTCGGCGAGGTCCTCGCCTGGCGCGAGCGGGAGAGCGACCTGTCCGAAGCGTGCACGGACCACGTGGACCGCAACTTCTCCATGCACGCGATGGTCGATGTGGTCGAGGTCCGCCTCGCCGACGCCCTTCGCTGAACCCGACTCCCGATGAACCCACCCCGGCGACGGGGCGACACCCGTCGCCACCGAGGGAGCTGGGCTCAGGCCTCCCGAGTGAAGTAGGCGGTCATCTCGACTGGGGTGATCATCTTGGTCACGCCCATCTTCTTCCACGCGATGTCGAACTACGACCGATCGACCTCCGACGAGGTGGTCAGCGAGAGGGCCGAGGGCCCGCCCTTCGTGACCTTGGCCGTGACCTCGAACGGTCGGGTGTGTCCGCCAATGGTCAACGCGCCGGAGAGACGGACCGACTCGCGTCCGTCGGCCGACAACCCGGTTGCCTCGTAGGTGATCGAAGGAAGGGTGGAGGTATCGTAGAGGTCCGCCGACCGCAGGTGGGTGTCCAGCTTGGTGTTGCCGGTGTCGACCGAGGCGACCTCGATCACCAGCCGGCCCGTCGGGGAACCGTCCGCACCGAGGGGGAGGCTCTCAGAATCCCAGCCGGTCGAGGGAGTCCTCGCGCTGCTGCCAACGCTTCTCCACCCGCACGAAGAGCTCGAGATAGGCGCCGGGCGGCATCTGCTTGCGCACGGCAGTACCCACTTCCTTGAGGGTCACGCCGCCCTTGCCGATGACAATCCCCTTCTGGGAGTCCCGCTCGACGAGGATCTCGCACCGGACCCGGGGCCACTCCCACTCGGTCACCCGGCAGGCGATGCTGTGGGGAAGCTCGTCCTGCACCCGGTGCAGAAGCTCCTCGCGCACGAGGTCGGCCACCCAGAAGGCCTCGGCCACGTCGGTGATCATCCCCTCGGGGTAGTACTGGGGGCCCTCGGGCATGAGCGCCACCACCGCATCGACCAGTGGGCCGACCCCCTCCCCGGTGGACGCCGACACCGGGAAGTACTCGACGGGAACCGGCGGGCCGTGCTCCTCCTCGTCGAGCGCGGCGATCACCTCCGCCACCCTGGTCAGATGGGAGAGGACCCCGTCGCCGCCGACCCGGTCGATCTTATTGACCACGACCAGCAGGGTCGGCTGCCCCGACGCGCCGGCCCCGGCGCCACCCACCTCCTCCTGGAGAGAGGCGGCCCGGGCCATCGCCCGTACCCGCCGGGCCGACTGGGCGAGGACCATGCGGTCGCCCGGCCCCACCGGGCCGGTGGCCTCGACCATGGCCACCACCGCGTCGACGTCGTCCAGGGACGACGTCGCCGATTCGTTCATGCGTTCACCGAGTGCCGTGCGCGGCTTGTGCAGCCCCGGTGTGTCCACGAAGACCACCTGGGCGTCGGGCCGGTTGAGGACACCGCGGACCTGCGAGCGGGTCGTGTTCGGACGCGGCGACGTGATGGTCACCTTGGTGCCGACGATCGAGTTCACCAGGGTCGACTTGCCGACATTGGGCCTGCCCACCACCGCGACGAAGCCCGACCGGAAAACGGTCACCTGCCGTCACCGGCGGCCGGTTCGGCCATGGGCACGATCCGGACCCGTTCGATCCGGCGGCCGTTGACCCGATCGGCGACTAGCCGCAGGCCGCCTACGGTCACCGACTCGCCGGCATCGGGGACGTGCCCCAACAGGTCGAACACCAGGCCGCCCACCGTGTCCCACGCACCGGTGGGGAGCTGGGCATCGACCAGTTCGTTGACCTCGTCGACGGGCAGCCGGGCGCTCACCCGCAACTCGCCCGAGCCGAGCCTCTCCACCGGCGCCTCCTCGACATCGAACTCGTCGACGATCTCCCCCACCAGCTCCTCGATCAGGTCCTCCAGCGTGACCAGGCCCGCCGTGCCGCCGTACTCGTTGACCACCACGGCGAGGTGGAACTTCTCGGACTGCATCTCCCGCATCATGTCGGACACACGCTTGGTCTCCGGAACGAAGTGGGCGACCCGCAGGTGGGAACGCACCGCGTCGCCCCCCTTGCCCATCCGTACCGTGCGGATCATGTCCTTGGTGTAGGCGATCCCCACCACGTCGTCGACGTGTTGCTCGACCGCGGGCAGACGGCTGAACCCCGCCTCGAGGGCCCGCGCCAACACTGCTTCGACCGTCTCCCCGGCGCCGATGGTCACCATGTCCGGACGGGGCACCATCACCTCGCGGACCACCGTGTCGCCGAACTCGATGATCGAGTGGATCAGGGCACGCTCCTCGGTCTCGATGACGTCCCCTTCGAGGGCCACGTCGGCCATGGCCAGCAGCTCGGACTCGGTCACGTGGGATCCGAGGTACCCGCCCTTCTGGCCGATGAGGAGGTTGGCCAGTCCGATAAGTGCACCCGACACCATCCTGACCGGCCAGAAGCCGACCAGCGCCGACACCAGGGGTGCGCTGAACAGTGCTGCCCGTTCCGGGTGGTGCACGGCCCAGTTCTTGGGGACGGCCTCACCGAGGACGAAGATGACCACGATCTCGAACACAGTGGCGGCCAGCACGCCCCACGCCCCGAACCAGCTCGCGGCCAGGACACCCACCAGCGTGGCCACCACCAGCTGGCAGATCAGCACCAGCAGGAGGAGCGGATTGAGGAACCCCTGCGGGTTCTCGGTGAGGCGCACCAGGATCTTCGCCCCGCGTCGTCCATCGTCCACCAGGGCCATCGCCTTGGCCCGGCTCATCCGGACCAGGCTGGTCTCGGCGAGGGCCAGCATCGCCGAGGCCGCCAGGAGCACCAGCACGACGACGAGCAGGGCCACGTCGCTGGCGCTGACGTCGACGCCGGAGGTTGCCACCGAAAAGCCCGCTCCCGGCATCAGGGATCCACGCGGTGGTACCGAGCCAACAGCTGCTGCTCGCGACGCTCCATCCGCTCGGCCTCCTCGTCGGCCACATGGTCCATGCCCAGCAGGTGGAGGATCCCGTGGACCACCAGCAGGGCGATCTCGTCGTCGAAGGTCACGCCGTGGTCCACCGCGTTCAGCGCCGCCACCGCCGGGCAGATCACCACGTCCCCGAGAAGGAGGTGGCGATCAGTGTCCGCCTCGATCGACGCCGGGCCGGTCCCTCCCTCGTCCGGCGACCGCCCGCTGCGGTCCACTTCGTCCTCGATGGGGAAGGACAGAACGTCGGTGGGGCCGGCCTTGTCGAGGAAGCGCTCGTTCAGCGCGGCGATGGCCGCCTCGTCCACGAAGAGCAGCGAGACCTCCGTGTCGCTGACCACCCCCTCCGCCTCGAGGACGGAGCGTGCCAGTGTGGCCCATCGATCCACGGCGACCGGGTGATCCGACTGCTCGTCTGCGGCGTAGATGTCAAGAGTCATGGGGATCTTCGGCGGAACTCTGGCGATCGTAGGCGGCGACGATGTCCGCCACGATGCGGTGGCGTACCACGTCCCGTTGCTTGAGCTGGACGAAGACCAGATCGGGTACCCCGGTCAGCACCCGCTCGAGGCCGATCAGACCCGAGCGCCCGCCGGCGACGTCGATCTGGGTGATGTCGCCGGTGACCACCGCCTTGGAACCGAACCCGATGCGGGTGAGGAACATCTTCATCTGCTCGGGGCTGGTGTTCTGGGCCTCGTCGAGGATGATGAAGCTGTTGTTCAGGGTGCGCCCGCGCATGAAGGCCAATGGGGCCACTTCGACGGCGCCCCGGTCGATGAGCCGTTGCGCGCCCTCGGGCTCCAAGAGGTCGTGCAGGGCGTCGTAGAGGGGTCGGAGGTAGGGGTCGACCTTGGCCATCAGGTCTCCGGGGAGGAAGCCCAACCGCTCGCCGGCCTCGACGGCAGGCCGAGTCAGGATGATCCGGTTGACCTGTCGCGCCTGGAGGGCCTGGACGGCGAGCGCCACGGCCAGATAGGACTTTCCGGTGCCGGCGGGGCCGATCCCGAAGGTCACGATGTTGGAGACGATGGCATCTGCGTACTGCTTCTGCCCGCTGGTCTTGGGGCGAACCGCACGGCCCCGTGAGGATCGCAGCAGCTCCGAGGTGAGGACCTCGGAAGGCCGGACGTCGTCGTGCATCATGTCGATGGTGCGGTGGACCTGGACGGCATCGAGGCCGTGGCCGGACTCGAGGAGGATGATCAGCTCCTCGAAGAGGGCGGCCACCCGTTCTGCACCGTCACCGTCAATAGAGATCTCGTTCCCCCGGACGGCGATACGGACGCCGTCGAATGCCCCTTCGATCAGGCGCAGCAACTCGTCGCGCTGGCCTAGGAGGCCGGCCATGAGATGGTTGCCGGGAACGAGAATCTTGACCTGGGTGCCTGCCACGTGCGCTCTGGCCCTGACCCTACCAGTGGGTCGGCCGCGCCGATCCGATCCCGGGCCACCCGGGCCCCACCGAACCTGGGCGGGGCCGACCACGGCCCCTCGACGCAGCGGTGCTCAGCCGGGGGGCCAATCGAAGGCCCGGCCACCGAGCAGGTGGAGGTGGAGGTGGTCCACGGAGTTCAGCGCATCGGGCCCCACGTTGAGCACCAGGCGGTAGCCTCGGTCCTCGCCGCCGATCCCCTCGTCGTCGGCCACCGCTTTCGCGGCCACCAGCATCGCCGCCAGCTCGCCGCCCTCCCCGTCACCGACGGTCGAGGCGTTGAGAATGTGGCGCCTCGGCACGACCAGGACGTGCACGGGTGCCTGGGGGTTGACGTCCCGAAAGGCTACGGTGAGCTCGTCCGATCGGACGACATCGGCCGGGATGTCACCGGAGACGATGTCGCAGAACAGGCAGGCGGGCACCGGAGGTCAGGCTCCTGTCGATGCCGACAACCCGTCGGGGGAGATCCCGGCACGGCCGTTCCCCTTCACCTCTGGATACAGGTGCTCGAGGCTGCCCGGGGTGATCCGGCTCGCCTCGATGAACCGGTCCACGTCCGCCTGCTTGAGGCGGATAACGCGGCCGAACTTGTAGGCGACCACATCACCTCCGTCGATGAATCGGTAGAGGCTCCGCAAGGTGATGCCGAGGCACTCGGCGGCCTCCTTGGTGCTCAGCCATTCGATCGGCTCGGTCATCGGGCGACGGCCTCCACCCGGCAGGCGACCGCCTCCGGTGCCGGCAACCCCCGGGACTCTGGTGGGAGCAGGCAGGCCGACACCCCGCCCCTCGCCATCAGACGTTCACGAGGAGACCGAGCTCGTCCAGTCGGGCTCCCATGCTGTCGGGGGTCACGCCGAACAGGCAGGCGATGGCCCGCACATCCTCGGCCCGGATGGTGATCATCCGGCCGTTGAAGTCCTGACGGTGCACCTGGATCATGCTGAGGAACCGCCGGAGCAGATCCCGCTCGGGCCCGCTCACCGTGTGGAGCTTGGTGAGGTCGATGGCCACCTTGTCGACGGCGACCCCTGCCTGCACGGTGCGCCGGGCCGTGAGCGGGACCACGTTCTCGGTGGCCCCGGCCGGCCCCCACCGGGTGGCGGCGCCGTCGTCGGGAGGCAGGAGCTGGTCGACAGGCACGTCGTAGAGCTTGGCCAGTCGCTGCAGCCGTGGCACCGAGATGGCCCGTTCGCCTCGTTCGTAGGCTCCGAGCACAGAGGCCTTGAACTCCTGCTCGGACATGGCCTCGACTGCCTGCAGCGAAAGGTGCATCTGCTTGCGCATCGCCCGCAGCCTCGAGCCGACGGCCCGGGCGTAGGCGACGCGGGCTGCCTCTTCCTGCTCATCGTCATCGTCCATGACGTCGATTCTCTTATCAGTCACCGACATGCCCACCTCCGTTGCTCGCACCGATCGCCCCCGAGCTCCGCCCTTGCCAATATGTCCGAGGCCCATGCCCGTGCGTCCGGTCCGGCGGCACCGATGACGTTCGTGCAACCCACCCGAATGCCCTGCCTCTCTGTGTAGTTTCCCTCACGGAGCGTGGTTATGCAAGGGGTCCCACCACTCCGCTCCGGAGAGCGCAGAGCACGGTGCCGGCGGCCACCGCCGCCGTCTCGGCCCGCAGCACGGTCGACCCCAGTCCGACACCGGCTCCGAAGCGGGCCAACTCGTCGTCGTCCCAACCGCCTTCGGGTCCCACGGCAAGGACCGTATGGTCGAGCGAAGGCCTCCCCCCGCCAGGTCGGGCCAGCAGCGGTCGGGCGCCCACCAGAGCGGCGATCCCGTCCAGCGGAGTCACCGCGGTGATCTCGGGAAGCCAGGGCCGCCGGCACTGGGCCGCCGCCTCCCGGGCCACCCGCCGCAGTCGCTCCACGGCGCGCCCTCCGCGCTCGCCGTCCCACCGGACCACCGATCGGGCCGACCGAATCGGTACGACGCGGTCCACGCCGAGTTCGGTGAGCTTCTGGGTGACCCATTCGGGCCGGTCCCCCTTGGTCGGGGCAAAGGCCACCGTGATCTCGGGGCGGAGCCTGGGCTGGGTCACCGGTCGACCGTCCGGCTCCAGCAACGAGGCCACGTCGATGCCCCGGGACCCCCTCCCCGGAGGGGGCGCTGCCAGACGACAGGGCGCCCACGAGCCGGCCCCGTCGGACGCCACCACCAGCTCGCCCGTGCGCAGCCTCAGGACGTCCAGCAGGTGGTGGGCATCACCCGAGGTGACGACCGGTGCACCCGGATCCTCGACGAAAACCATGGCCGAGGCCGCCAGCAGCAGGGGATGAGGCCCGTCGGGTGGCCCACCCGGACCCGACACCACGGTCAGCTCAGGGCCGAACGGATCTTCGAGAAGATTCCCTCACTCTGCGGAGCGATCCCCAGGTCCTCTCCCCTGGCCTCGCCTAGGGTGTGCAGGAGCTCCCGCTGCCCGTCGTCGAGTCCGGTCGGCGTGTCCACCTGCACGTGCACGAAGAGGTCCCCCCGGCCGCGCCCTCTCAGCTTGGGCACACCCAGTCCCTTGAGGTGGATCACTGCCCCGCTCTGCGTCCCGGCGGCGATGGCCAGGTCGCGTTCGTCGTCCAACGTCTCGAACCCGGCGGTCCCCCCCAGCGCGGCCAGTGTCATCGGGATGTGCAGCGCTGCATGGAGATCCACACCGGATCGCTCGAAGGACGCATCCTGATCGACCGACACGTGGACGAACAGAGCCCCGTTGGGCCCGCCCCGGAAACCGGCCGGACCGTGGCCGGCCAGCCTCAGGGTCGACCCGTCGTCGACGCCTGCCGGAATGTCGACGGTGAGGGTCCGGTCCAGGCTCCTCCGACCCTCGCCCCGGCAGTCCGGGCACGGATCCTCGATGGTCTGGCCGGTGCCCCGGCAACGCTGGCACGGCACCGCGGTGATCACCTGGCCGAGGATCGACTGGCGCACCCGGCGGAGCTCACCCGCACCCTGGCACTCGGGGCACCGCACGGCCGAGGTCCCCGGCCGGGCGCCCGAGCCCTCGCAGGTGTCGCAGTGGACCGGGGTCTGCACCCCCACCTGTCGCTGGACGCCGAACACCGCTTCCCTGAATGTCAGTCGGACGACCATCTCTGCATCGGGCCCGGGCATGGGACCGGTGCGCCGACCGCGTGCCGCGCAGGCACCGCCCATCCCGTTGAAGAACGCGTCGAACAGGTCCCCCAGGCCACCGCCGAACGGGTCCCCTGCCGGACCGCCGGCACCCGCACCGGACACCCCTTCGGGCCCGAACCGGTCATAGCGGGCCCGGCGGTCGGGGTCCTTCAGGATCTCGTAGGCCTGGCTGATCTCCTTGAACCGCTCGCCGGACTCGGATCCCTCCTCGCTGGTGTCGGGATGGAACTCGCGGGCCTTCGACCGGTAGGCGCGTTTCAGCTCGTCGTCGGTGGCGTCGCGCCCCACGCCGAGGAGCTCGTAGAGATCGGCGGTGGTCATCGGCCGGTCTCGCTCAGGCGCTCGCCCAGCCGGTCGCCGACCACACGGGCCGCGGCCAGGGCCAGCGGATAGTTCATCCGGGTCGGTCCCAGCAGACCGATGGTGCCCGCCCCGACGCCGTCGACGGAGATCGGCATCACCACGATGGCGCAGGAGGCCAGAGGCTCGACCCCGTGCTCGGTGCCGATGGCCACCGAGAGGCCGGTGTCGAGGATGTCGCGGAGCAGGGTGACCACCACAAGCTGCTGTTCGAGGATGCTCAGCACCGACCGCACGGTGTCCACCGCATCGAATGCGGCAGCCATACGCGACGACCCACCGACGAAGAGCTGATCCCCCCCCTCTGCGGAACCGAGTGCCCGCAGCCCCATGATGCCCGCTGAGACCACTGCATCGGTGTGGACGTCGCCGCTGGGGGTGGCCGTGGGGAGCACCTGGGCCAGCGGGATACCGAGGACATGGGCGGCCAAGCGGGCAGCCGCGTCGGACAGCCGGTGCTCGTCCACCTCCTCGGCGAACTCGATCGACAGTTTCTGTACCGCCCCATCGGCCAACACCACCACCAGCAACGCCAGGTGCGGCGCCAACCGGACCAGCTGCACCGATCGGATGGCGGCGGACTCGTGCGACGGGCCCACCACCATCGCCGTGCAGTCGGTGAGGTCGGCCAGGAGCCCCGACGTCTTCTCGAGCATCAGCTCGATCTCCCCGTGGGCGTGGTCGAAGAATTGGCGCACCTGTTGACGCCCGACCGGATCGAGCGAAGAGGTGACCCCGAGACGGTCGACGAAGAACCGATAGCCCTTGTCAGTGGGGATGCGACCGGCACTGGTGTGCGGTTGGGTCAGGAACCCGTCGCGTTCCAGCGCCGCCATGTCCGAGCGCACCGTGGCCGAGGACACGCTCACGCCCGGTGCATCGACGACGTGCTGCGATCCGACCGGCTGAGCGGAACCGATGTACTCGGTGACCACCGCGTTGAGAATGGCCGCCTTTCGGGCGTCGAGCTCCCCTGCTCCGGGTGTGGCCTGCTCGGATCTGCTGTCGTCGGTGGTCGGCATGTTCTCTCGCCACGGGATTCGGTCTGTCGGCTGCGGGTGGCTGCCAGAGCCCTGTTCACTTCGTGTTGGCACTCCACTCTAGTGAGTGCTGAGCCAATTCGGGCGGCCACGGCTACCGGCGGGCCCATTCCACGGCGAGGCGGGACGGCCGTGGACCGGTCACCGCGGGGCGCAGCTCAGGCCGGGGCGACGAACATCCGCTGGGTCATCGCCGGCCCGAGGGCGATGGCTGCGTCCCCGACAACCAGGGTCAAGGTCCCATCGGGGGCCCTGGCCTGGATCAGCGCAGTGGTCCCGGGGGTGAGCCCGTGGTTGCCGAGGTAGGTGAGCGAGGCCGTGTCGTGCTCGACGCTCTCGGTGATGCGCTCCAGGCGGATCCGGTCCCCGGGCTGGGCATCGGCCAGGCGCCTCTGCTCGGGACCGACCGGCTCGACCCCGGGGATGGGGTTGCCATGGGGGCAGGTGGTCGGATTGCCCAGGAGCACCACCAGGTGTGCCTCTACGTCGTCGGAGATCACGTGCTCCCACCTGCCGGCCTCGACGTGGGCCTTGTCCCAGTCGAGCCCGATGATGTCGACCAGGAGGCGCTCGGCAAGCCGGTGTTTGCGCACCACACTCGCGGCCAAGACCGCGCCTTTGTCCGTCATGGTGATCTGCCGTGCGCTGCGCGCTATCAGATCGTCGGCCTCGAGGCGGTCGAGCATCTCCGACACGGACGGGGCCGCCTTGCCCAGGCGCTCGGCCAGCCGGGCCTGGATGACCGGGATGCCTTCCTCCTCCAGGGCGAAGATCGTTTCGAGGTACTCCTCGACCGGCGGGTGGAAGCGGTCAAGCACGGTGACGATCCTACGGCAGCGAGGGCGGTTGCGGGCCGGCCGGGCCGACAGGCCTGGGCCACCGCGCCGCCCGGTCGCCGTCGGGCCGTCGGGCCGTCGGGCCGTCGGGAGGTACCGTGGACAACGTGGACAGCAGCCCCGGACCGGACCCGCTCGAGGACGGGGACGTCCACGAGGTCTCCCCGCAGGACGGGGGCGACCCGGGCGGTGACGTCGGAGGGCCCCACACTTCGGACGGGGCCGAGCCCGGTGACGAGGAGAGCGCCGTCGATTGGGCGCCCCCCAGGGGCAACGACCCGCTCCGGTTCAACAATTGGATGAAGCGCTCCGCCTCCGGTGCGGTGATGACCGGCATCGCCCTGGGCCTCCAACAAGCACTCGATGCACGCAAGGACAAGCCGGCCTTCGTCATGGAGGCGCCTGGCGAACCCGACGACCCCGAAGCCCCGATCGACCTGAGATTCGACCCCGACAACCCGGCGAACACCGTCGCCATCATCCGGCACCCGGTGTCGGAGCGTCCCCCCGAACAACCGACGCCGGGGTCGTGACGCCGCCGACCCGCGTGCCGGTCAGTCCGCCGGGGGCGGGCCGACCCCGCTGAGTTTCCGGGGATCGGCCGGGCCTGTACCGCGCCGCATCGACGCCTCGCGTGCGCTGTCGGCGATCATCCGGGCCAGCCCGTCGGCCAGGAGGACGACGCCCGCGCCGAACGCCAAGCCGGCCAGTGCATCGGTCGGATAGTGCAGACGGAGGGTGATCACCGACACCGAAACCCACAGGGCGTACGCCGATCCGGCGACCACGGCGATCACCCTCCAACGGGCCGGCGTGGCCAGGATGAAGGCGGTGGCCAGCGCCGCAGCGCCGACCGTCGAGCCCGACGGGTAGGACAGCGCTCCCCCGAAGGTCCTGCCGACCACCGGTTTGACCAGCGACTCGGCGAGGAACAGCGCCAAGAGGGGGCCGACTAGGCAGGCCACCGCTCGGGGCCGATCCCGTCGAAAGGCGATCCCGGACGCCACGATGGCGCCCACGATGATGATGACCGGATAGCGCAGTGGAGTCGAGGCGCGGAAGAACGGACTGTTGGAGGCGCTGATCACATCCAGGAACCACCCGTCGACGCTCCCCGATGCCGGCCGGTAGGCGAAGTAGACGCCACCGGCGGCCATGGCGAGCACCAGCAGCGAGCCGACGGCCACTTCGACTGCCGCTTGCCGTCGGCGGTCATGCCCGAGACCGCCCTGCACTGCGTCGGGATCACCGTCGGCCGTCCAGGAGAGATCCGGCCTCACAGGCTCGTCGGCATCGTCCGCCGCTCTCACCGCCCCAACGCTACCGGCGGACCCACCGGTCCACACCGGAGGCCGCCGTTGCCCGATGCGGAACGCTAACGTTGCTCATTCTGCGCGCGTCCGACAGCTCGAAGGAATCCCGACGCCGCCGGCGGTGGAACCCGGGCCCGCGCCTGGGAGCGGCCGCTGCTGGCGGCGGGCACTGCGGTGGGGCACGGTGACCCGGCGACTGGCGCTGGCGAGCCTGTGCAGCAGAGAGCCCATGGGTCAGCAGGTGTTCGAACGTGAACTGAACCGGCGAGCGCAGGCTGCGTTGGGTCAGGGGTGGACGGTGGACCGGGTCGAGGTCCGGACCCTGAGATCACCGCTGCCGGGGACGGTCCGGATTCCTTCGCACCTGTTGATCGATGCGTCACCCGGACTCCGACGAGCGGCAGGGCGGTTCATCTACCGTGGCCACGACGTCGTCCATCGCCTCGATCTGCGCCTGCCACCGGCACCGCATCCGGAGGTGCTCACCGTGCACGACGTGGTGCCCTGGAGATTCCCCGACGAAGGGAAACCGCCCTCGGATGCAGCGGTGACGGCCCGGCGGGCAGCAGTGGTGATCTGCCCGTCGCAGTTCTCGGCCGAGGAGGTCGCATCGCAGTTCGGAGTGGTGGAACCGGTGACGATCCCCAACGGCGTGGACAGGGCATTCTTCGACGCGACACCACTTGCCGAGGAAGGGCTCACCGCCCTCGGTATCCGGTCGCCGTTCATCCTCCACGCTGGCGGTTGCACGCTTCGAAAGAACCTCGACGGGCTTGCCGACGCCTGGCCGCTGGTTAGAGCGGCCCGTCCCGACACCACGCTGGTGCTGATGGGGCCGCAGGACGACCGACGGGACCGGCTGTTCGCCGGCCTCCCCGGGACCGTCGGCACCGGGCGGGTCGACGACCCGACGTTGCCCGCAGTGATGGCCGCCGCCGCCGCCGTGGTCGTGCCGTCGACCTATGAGGGATTCGGCCTCCCTGCACTCGAGGGACTGGCTGCCGGTGTGCCGGTGGTGGCGGCGCGGCGGAGCTCGCTCCCAGAGGTCTGCGCCGACGCGGCCTGCTTGGTCGAGCCCGATGGGCCCGGCCTAGCGGAGGGGCTGGTGGCCGCTCTCGACCGTGGGCCGGACGTCGCCACAAAGATCGAGCGTGGGCGCGTGCGGGCAAGAGCATTCACTTGGGAGGCTTGTGTGGATGCCCACGCGAGGCTGTGGCGCTCATGCTCGCAGTAATCCCGGTACCGGTCGGCCCGGTGCAAATAGGCTAATTCTCCCGCCACCGGCTTCGCTCCGTGCCTCGCTCCACGGCGAACTCCGGTGTCCGGCCACAGACACCATCACCACCGGAGAGAACCACCTTCCCGACGGTGGGACCGATCGGCCAGCGCGGTGCGACATCTCTTCCAGAACACGTAGGCGATGTACCGCGCTCCGAATTTGTGCAGAAAGGGCCATGCCCACCGCGCAATGCGAAAGGGAGCGAGCGAACGAGGACCCCTTGCTGCCACGTCGTCCCACCCGGCGGGAAAGACCCACAGCGGGTGGGTGGCCGCTGCTGGATCCGGAGCGTCCGCCCGTGGCTGGTGAAGGAGCCATCGGGCGTAGGGCTCGACGAAGTCGACTCCGATGGGTTGGAACGCGGCGAAGGACCCCCACACGCGCGGGTTCACGTCGTGGACCCAGTCGATGCCATCTGAGTCCCGGATCATGTCGACATTGAACAGGCCCACCAGCCCTAGCGCTGCAGCAACCTGGTGGCCGGTCTCGACCACCTGCGGGTCATCGAGATAGCTCACTTCGGTGGCCGCCCCGAGGTGGGTGACGGGGTCCATCGTTGCGTAGGCAGCGGAGCGCTCGATGCCCAGTTCGGTCGCCAAGGCACCGAAGCGCAGCGGTCGGCCGGCCACAAACTTCTCATAGCACCAATTTTCCAGGGGGGCCGAGTTCCCCACCAGGTTCTCCAGCTCATCTTCGGTCTGGACGATCTGCACACCCTGGCCTCCGCTGCCCATGACAGGCTTGACCACCAGCGGAAGTCCGAGGCGGAGCACTGCCTCGCTCGGGGTGACGGTTGCCATCGATATGGCCTCGGGCACCTGGATTCCTGCGACGCGGAGGCGTGCTGCCGTCGTCGACTTGTTCGCGTACTTCGAACGCTCGCCCCAACTGTTGCCATCATGCGTTGCGCCGTCGTCACCGAGGCCGGCGCGCGTCTGGTGGGCGAGGGACTCCACGGTGTGGACATCGATGATGTCCTCATCGCTAAGGATAGAGGCCAGGTTGCACAACTCGGAGACCGACGAGAGGACCACTGTCCGGTCCCAGCAGAGGGCCGAACCGACCCTTCCGGTCGGGGCCGTGGTGACCCGTATAGCTCGGAGCCCGGCGCGCCGGAGCCCGGCGGCAAGCTGGAAGAAGCTGTCCAAGTCCCAGTCGTCCACGAAGAGCACCGCCGGCACGGCACCTGCACGCCGGACCCTTCCATACCAGTCAATGGCCGAAGCCATCACTTGCAGCCTGCCAATCGCATTCCTCGCTCGAAAGCCATTTCGGCCATGCCAGGCTCCCCGGAGGCCGCCGTCAACCGTGTGCGTCGCCTATTGCGGAGCGAAGCCTAACCCGCAGCCAACTGATCGCGCATCAAGCAGTGTTGGCACGCTGACTGCAGAGGAGCGGCCATTACGTGAACGACTGGCAATCTCACGGCCACCAGTTGGTGCGCGTCCGGTGCAGAGCATAAGCCCGTCAATGTCGCCCAGAGGCAAGCAGTGCCCGAACCTCGACACTCCTGGCCCCACCTGTTCTACTGTCATCGGTGCCACGTGGCCATCGAGGGATCACCGATCAACCGCGTAGACGACTGGGCGGATCACCGCAATTGGGAGATCCTTACCCGAAAGGTCACCTCTCGATGGCGACGACTCCCGCGGTGGGCCGCCGGATGGTCAGATCACGTCGGCGAATCCGCGCTCCATCTGCTCGAAGATGAACGCGCCCCCGAGGAAGACCGCCACCGGCACGATGATGGAGAGAACGATCTGCCAAGCGGGCGGGGCGGGTTGGTGGAGGAACGACCACCGGAACTCCGAGAGCAGCCAGGTCAGCGGGTTGATGTCATAGATGACCTTGTACTTGGCCGGCACCACAGCGACCGAATAGGCGACCGGGCTGGCGTAGAGCAGGAACTGCAGCAGGAATGGCACGACGTAGGCAATGTCGCGGTAGCGGACCTGCAGGGCCGCGGCCGCCAGCCCGAGGCCGCTGGCCAACAGGATGACCATGGCCGTCCAGATCGGGCTGAGGACCACTGCGATCCCCGGATTGATCCCGTAGATGATCAGGAGGACGACCAGGAAGCCCAGGGAGACGGCGAAGTCCACAATGGTCGAGTACGCAGTGGCCAACGGCACCAGCATCCGGGGGAAGAACACCTTCGACACCAGGTCGCGATTGGAGACGAGCGAGATCGAGGCACGGGTGATGATGCCGTTGAAGAGGTTCCACGCCAACAGTGCGGCGAAGACGAAGGGCAGGTAGGGCACTCCCCCACTCGGAAGGTGGGCGACCCGATTGAACACCAGGGTGAAGATCAACGCGGTCAGCAGCGGCTGCAGGATGACCCAGACCACGCCGAGCAGGGTCTGGCGATAGCGGAGGGTGACGTCCCGGGCACCGAACCGGTAGAGGACCTCTCGTGCCTCCCACAGCTGGCTGATGCTGGGTAGCGAGAACCTTCCCGGCGGGGTGATGATGATGTTGGCCATGGGTCCTCAGGTCTGCGAGTAGTCGAAGTCGGGGAACACGACGCCGCGGTCCGTGCCGTCCGGTGTGGTCGGATGTGGGTAGGGGCTGACCGCCAGCACCTGGAAGCGGCAAGCCTGCTCCCAGATATCGAGGGGCCGCCCGCCCGCGTGGATGAAGAGGTCGACCGTGTACGCCCCTGGCTTCAGCCACGGGGTCCTCAGGGAGAGCCTCGCCTGGGCGTCGGTGGAGGGATCTAGCCAGAAATCCACCACCCGTGAGTCGCACTGGGCGATCAGCATGCCATCCTCGTTGTTCACGAAGCAGGAGACGTGATACCGGTTCCCGAAGCCCGGGTTGGCGCCGACGGTGAACTCCACCACCACGTCGTGTCCGGGCTTGGTGATGTCGTCGGCCACCGCGGTCTCGGTGAACCTGAGCTCACCGGTTCCCGGCCGGAGGGCCGCGTCCTTCAGCATCGGGGCGGCGCGGGTGAAGCTCCGCTTGTACTCCTCCATGGCCTCTTCGACCGTGCCGTGGAGCACCAGGCGGCCCTGGTCGAGATACAGGGCGGTGTTGCACAGGTCGGACACCGTCTGGAGCTGGTGGCTGACCAGCAGCACGGTGCGCCCGTCGCGGGCCACCTCGCGCATCTTGCGCAGGCATTTGGCCTGGAAGTCCGAGTCCCCGACGGCGAGGACCTCGTCCACCAGCAGGATCTCACTGTCCAGGTGTGCGGCTACCGCGAAGGCCAGGCGGATGTACATCCCGGTGGAGTATCGCTTCACCTGGGTGTCGAGGAACCTCTCGGTGCCGGCGAAGTCCACGATGGCATCGAAGCGCTCGCGGATCTCCTTGCGGCGCATTCCCAGCAGGGTCCCGTTCAGATACACGTTCTCCCGCCCGGTGAGCTCCGGGTGGAACCCGGTGCCCACCTCGAGCAGGCTGCCCACCCGACCGCCGAGCTCGATGCGGCCCTTGGTCGGCGCTGTGATCCGGTTGATGACCTTGAGCAACGTGCTCTTGCCGGCGCCGTTCCGGCCGATGATGCCGACCACCGCACCCCAGGGCACATCGAAGCTCACGTTGTGGATGGCGTCGAAGTGCTCGACCTTCTTCGCCTTGCCGAGCCTCAGTTTCTTGAGGACGGCCTCGGCTGCATAGGTGTCCCGATCCTCGCGTCGGAGGATCCGGTACGTCTTCGAAAGGTTGGAGACAGAGATCGATGGGCCCTCGGACATCATCGCCACGTTAGACGCCTACCGTGCGGGCTCAGCAGCACTGGCACCGGTGGAGTCCGGCCGTCTCCGGGACAGTCCAGTCAGTCCTCGAGGCGCATTGATCCCACAACCCGCCAGCCTCTTTGTCGCGTCATGAGCCTGCGGGCATGCCAGGCAGCTCCGACGAGCGCACCCCCAGCTGACCGGCGGTTGAACGCAAGGAGCCGATACGTCGGCTCACGCACCATGCCCCACCGTTGGTGCCAACTCCGCCAGACCGTACAGTCGATCCGGTCGACAGAGGAGTCTTCGCAACACTCCTCGACCAGGTTGGCCATGAGGACATTTCCGGGCGACAGATGAGCGAGTTGCTCGTCGTATGCCACCTTGATGAGGACGAGTAAGCCTCCCACCGTCACACAGATCTGAGAGGCTGCGAGCCGCTCCCCGACGAAGAGCGAGCGAACTTGTGCGGTACCCGTGCGACCGAGAAAGGCCCCGAACAGATCGCACCACGCGGGTCGCACCGACCCGGCGGTCCCGGAGATCCAAGACGTCCCATGCGCCTGTGACACCCAGCAGCTTATCGAGGGCGACGGTAGGTCGGACGTCGTGCTTGGCATCGAGCACGCAGTCCGAGAACGGGTACATCATGTCGCCGACGCGGACATCCGAAAGTACCCTGGTCCCGATTCCGGCTCGCTTCAGCCGGGAGCGCCGCAGGACCGACACCGCCGCCGGCCGGCCGGACTCGGTCACTACGCCCCAAGCCAGATCACCCTCGAGCTGCGTGGCCGCAAGATCCATCCATTCGGGGGACTGGAAGAAGTACTGCGCGCTTCCCCCGAGCTGCTGCCATGCCCAGCGGACGCTCTCGAATCCGTCTATTCCAGACCGGTCGAGCTCGGGGCTGACCGGGCCCCGCCCCACTCCGTCATCGCTCATCACGCCATGCTATGAAGTGCGTTCCGGGCACCGCCCGCGACCCGGATCATTCTTCTGCCGACCGATCCCGCCCCTGATGCGCTGCAATGAGCCGTGGATCCGGGGTCAGGGGCTCAGTCGTCGAGGCGCAATGCAGAGACGAAGGCCTCCTGGGGCACTTCCACACGACCGATGTTCTTCATCTTCTTCTTGCCCTCTTTCTGCTTCTCGAGGAGCTTCCGCTTGCGGGTGATGTCACCGCCGTAACACTTCGCCAGGACATCCTTCCGCCGCGCCTTGACCGTCTCGCGTGCGAGGACCCGGCCTCCGATCGCCGCCTGGATGGGCACGTCGAACATCTGGCGGGGAATCAGCTCGCGCAGCTTTTCGGTCATTCGCCGCCCGTAGAAGTCGGCCTGCGATCGGTGGACGATGGTGGAGAACGCATCCACCGGGGTGTGGTTGATGAGAAGGTCGACCTTGACCAGGTCCGAGGTGGTGTACCCCTCGGGCTCGTAGTCGAGGCTGGCATACCCTTTGGTCCGGCTCTTCAGTTGGTCGAAGAAGTTCACCACGACCTCCGCCAGGGGGATGGAGTAGACGAACTCGACCCGTTCGGGAGAGAGGTACTCCATCTTGGTCATCTCGGCCCGCCGGCCCTGGCACAGGTCAATCACCGTGCCGGTGTACTCGGCAGGGGTCAGGATGGTGGCTTTCAGGATCGGCTCGTCGACGTGGTCGAGATGGGTCGGTTCGGGAAGCTCGCTCGGGTTGTCCACGTCGACCTGCGTGCCGTCGTTCAAGAACGCCCGGTAGGCCACCGAGGGGGCGGTGGCGATCAGGAACAGGTCGAACTCGCGCTCGAGGCGTTCCCGGACGATCTCCATGTGCAGCAGCCCGAGGAACCCGCACCGGAACCCGAAACCCAGTGCCCGCGACGATTCGGGCTCGTAGGTGAAGCTGGCATCGTTCAGGCGCAGCTTCTCGAGGGCATCGCGCAGGTCGGGCAGCTCGTCGCCGTCGATGGGGAAGAGGCCGCAGAACACCATCGGCTTGGGATCTCGATAGCCGGCCAGGGCGGTCGAGGCCGGGTGGCTGGCCGTGGTGACCGTCTCGCCGGAGCGAGCGCCCCCCACGTTCTTGATCCCGGCGATGAGATAGCCCACCTCCCCGGGGCCGAGCTCGTCCACCGGCACCGTCACCGGGGTGCGGATGCCGATCTCTTCGATCTCGTGATTGCTCCCCGCTTGCATGAAGCGGAGCTTGTCCGTGCCCACCAGGGTCCCGTCCATCACACGGATGGAGCTCACCACCCCCCGGTACTGGTCGTATGCCGAATCGAAGATCAATGCCCGCAGCGGCGCATCCGGATCGCCGGTCGGTGCGGGGATCCGCTCGACGATGGCGTCGAGGAGTTCGGGCACGCCCTCCCCTGTCTTCGCCGAGATGTGGAGGATCCCCGAGGCGGCCAGGCCGAGCACCAGCTCGATCTCGGCTGCGCACCGCTCCGGATCGGCGGCGGGCAGGTCGATCTTGTTGAGGACGGCGACGATCTCGAGGTCGTGCTCGAGCGCCTGATAGCAGTTGGCCAACGTCTGGGCCTGGATGCCCTGGGACGCGTCGACCAGGAGGACCGCCCCCTCGCAGGCGGCCAGGGACCGGCTCACCTCGTACCCGAAATCGACGTGGCCCGGCGTGTCGATGAGGTGGAGGGTGTAATCCCTCCAGGGCACCCGCACGTTCTGTGCCTTGATGGTGATCCCCCGCTCACGCTCGATGTCCATCGAGTCGAGATACTGCTCGCGCATGAGCCGGGGATCGACCGCCCCGGTCAGCTCGAGGATCCGGTCCGACAGAGTCGACTTGCCGTGGTCGACATGGCTGATGATCGAGAAGTTGCGGATGCGGTCGACGGGAAGCACGGAGGGACCAGCGTACCTAAGGTGGGGGCATGGGCATCCGGCGGTCGGGAACAGCGAGGCTGGTTCGATCGGTTCGCGGCCGGGTGTGGGTCCGTTGATCGCCGTCACCGTGGTCGGCGTACTGGTGGCCGTGGTGGTGGCCATCATCGTGGTCACCATCGCCTTCTGGATCGTGATGGCCCTCCTCATCAAGCGGGGCCGCCGGAAGCGGGCGGAGCGGTTGGCTGCCAACCCCGGTGCCTATCGCCCCGTCGATCCCGGCCAGGACTGGCACGGGACCCAATCCTGAGCGCGGTCCGGGGCGCACCAGGGCGGCACCGACGGGCCCACCGGCCTGACCGTTGGGAACAGGGACGGATGGGCTGCTATCCTCGTGGATCTCCGGAGAAGGCCTGTGGCCAGGCTGCCGGGGCAAGATCTCCGGCGTGGCGGTGGCAGCTGCACGGCCCACCGAGCCGACAACCCGACGACGATGAGGACCAGTAGTGGCAAATATCCGCAGTCAGATCAAGCGCAACCGCCAGACGCTCAAGCGCCAGGCCCGCAACAAGTCGGTACGCTCCGAGTTGAGGACGCGCACCAAGCGGGCGATCGCGGCCATCGAGAGCGGCGCGGAGAACAGTGACGAGGCGTTGCGCCTGGCCGTCAAGCGGATCGACAAGGCTGCCGCCAAGGGCGTCATCCACAAGAACCAGGCCGCCAACCGCAAGGCTCGCCTGATGAAGCGCGCCACCCGGGGCGCCGACGCCTGAGTCGGGGTCCGGCACGGCCGGACGCCTCACCCAGCTTGATCGACCCGCTCGATCAGTTCCGGGCCGTCGTTCCTGACACTGCCCACCCGCTTGTCCACCCGGTGATGCACCAGCGTGCCCGGCGGGGCCGAGACGAGCAGTGATTCCAACTCCGGTCGGTCCTTGTTCTCCGGGTCGAGCCATGCATCGAGGGAGCCGCGCTCGAGGATCACCGGCATCCGATGATGAACGTCGGCCACATCGACGCCCGCCTCGGTGGTGATGATGGTGCAGGTGAGCAGGGGTACCTCCTCCCCAGTGTCCGATGCGGGACCCCACCACTGTTCCCAGAGCCCGGCAAAGGCGATGGGCTCACCGTCGGCGCGCTCGAAGTAGTACGGCAGGCGCTCCTTCCCCGGCCCGGCCTTCCACTCGTAGAACCCGTCGGCCGGCACCGCCAGGCGGCGCGAGGCGAAGGCGGCCCGGAACGAAGGTTTGGCGGCCACCGACTCCCCGCGGGCGTTGAACAGGCGGTTGGCGATCGAGGCGTCCTTGGCCCAGGAGGGGACCAGTCCCCACCGGTAGCGGACCAGACGGCGGTGGAGCCCGCCACCGTGCTGATGCGACGCTCGGTCCAGGGAGGTGGCGATGCCCAGGATGTTCCGGGTGGGACCCACGTTGAAGCCGGTGACACGGTCGGGATCGACGTCCGGGCCCAACTCGGCGTCGAAGATCCGGGAGAGCCGCTCGGGCGTCGAGTAGAGGGAGATCCGGCCGCACATGATCGGGTCCAGCCTACGGCGAGTTCCGATGGGACGACGGATCCCGGCCGGCTACAGCGCAGCCGGCCACAGCGCTGCGTGCTACCCGGTGCCGACGCTCACTGGGGTGCGGCGAAGTAGTAGGGCTGGTCGCAGCGGTACCCGTGGGTCGGCCCGCTCACCGGTGGGTCGTCCAGCCGTTTGAACTGGCCGTTCTCGATCTGGGCGATGATGTAGCAGTTGGTGGGGAGCTTCTTCGCCGGGTTGGCGGTGCCGGTCAGGTAGCCGCCCGAGAACGAGGTGATGGCCCGCAGTGCCTGGAGGACCGACCCGCGGCTCGGGTTGGCGCCCGCCGCCTGCAGGGCCCGGGAGAACAGCTCGGCCGACAGCCAGCCGTACAGCGTGTAGAGGTCCGCCTTGAACCCCGGAGATGTCTTCTGCACCCAGGTCAGGAAGGTGTTGACGGCAGGGAGGGAGCCGGCATCCTCGCCCAGGTAGAGAGCCGTGTTCTCCTCGAGGTAGGACCCGTCGATGGCGGCGGCTCCGCCCGCATTGGGGACCAGCTCCTCGCTGTAGGTGGAGCCACCCAACACCAGCACCGGGTGGAAGTCCTGGTCGTTGAGGGCCTTCACCACCGACGCCGCGTAGTTCTGGGGCATCTGCTCGAGGAAGAGGATCTTTACGCCGTCGTTCTTCATGGCGATCACGTTCTGGTCGAAGTTGGTCTGGCTGATGTCGAACGTCGGGCCGTAGACCACCTTGTAACCGAGGTGGTTCATGGCCGCCAACTCGCCGGCCCACTTGGTCTCCGCCGATGGCTGGTCGGCGATGAGGGCGCCTGCGTGCAGGACGTCACTGGGGTACTTCTTCTGGAAGTAGCCGAGGGGCCCGAGCTGCCACCCTCCGGCAGCAGGGGACGGGCTGAAGCTGTTGGGCAGGGCGGCGGTGGCGGCGTCAAGGGTGACCGTGACGTTGGGCACCTGGGGATTGGCTGCCAGCACCACGCCGCCGAAGCTGTCCTGCAGCGAGAAACTCCCGACCATGGCGAAGTCCTTCTGGATGTCGGCCGCCGTCAGCTGCTTGTTGGGCGCCCCGGAATAGCCGTCGTCACCACTGTCGACGACCAGCTTCCGGCCGTTCACCCCGCCCTGCGAGTTGGCATAGGCGGCGTACGCCTCGGTCCCCACTGCGGCACCCTTGAAGAGGCCGGCCACCAACGTCGAGACGTTGCCCACCGAGACCGATGTCGGGGTGATGCCGGTGTAGTCCTTGAAGGCCGACGCAGGGATGGCCGAGGTCGGCGTGGACGAGGACGAGGATGAGGTCGTGGTGGCACTCGGCGTCTGGGTCGACGAGCAGGCGGTCAGGGTCGCCGCCACCACCATCCCGGCCAGTGCCAGGGCGAGCAGCGGGCCGCGCCTGGTTGCCGCCATTCCGTCATGAGTGGAACGCAGGATGGTCTCTCCCCGTTGTCGGCCGGCGACTCCGGCAGTTCGAAGATCTGTCCCCCCGGCGAAGCTCGTCGATAGGACTCCAGAGAAAGTCGGTGCCGACCAGGTGGTCATGTCGAGTCAGGCGGGGGCCCCGTTCCCCCGGAACCGCTCGCCTCGGCAGTGTCGTCCCTGCGGTGCATGGCGGCGATTCGCGACCGCTCCATGTTGACGAACTCGCCCCTGGCCTCGACCGTGACCACTCCCCCCTGGACGAGCCTCCCTTCACTATGAGTGCGGCGGCTGTCGAGGGCGGTCACCCACGCCTCGAAGCGGGCCGGTTGGGCGATGAGGGTGGGCTTGAGATAGCGGATGGAGAGCTCTACGGTCGGCCCGGCGCCGTTGGCGATGACGTTGGCCGCAGTCAGCATGATGTCGAAGGCACCGGCCAGCACGGCACCGTGCACACAACCCGGTGCCCCCTCGTAGGGAGCGGTGAACACGGCCGACCCGATGGCCTTGGGCGGTTCGAACTCGATGGTGATGGGCAGGGCGACCGGGTTGCACGAGCCGATGACCATGTCGAACGGCATGGCCGCAGCCAACGTGTCCACCGCCTCGGGCCGGACCGAGTGGTCGGCGAATCTGCCGGTGGGCACGGGCCCGACCTCGGGGACGCACAGTTCGAGCTCATCGGCCAGGGCAGTGGCACGCTCGGCGGCGGCGGCCAGCACGTCGGGAGGAGCGGTGGCCGTGACCGTCAGGGCCGTCAACCGGCGGACCGCGGCCGCCAGCTCCTCGCGCCCCCCGCCACTCCAGGGCTTGGCCGGGAGCGCACCCGCTTCGACAGGTTCAGTCACCGTCGCCACCGAACCGCTCGACGAAGGATGCGAGTCCGTCGAGCACCGGGAGCATCTGTGCGGAAGCGCCCGACGGCACCCTCAGTACCACCTCCCCGATGCCCAGCTCCTGGTAGTGCGCAAGCTTCTGGTCGGTCGGCACCGTCCCGAACGGGACGACCCTGACGTCCTCGGGATTCCGGCCCTGGGCCTCGACGGCTCGACGGAGATCGGATAGGGCCACAGCAAGTCCCGACCCGCCGATGGGCATCCAGCCGTCCGCATACTCGGCGACGGCAGCGAACACCGACGGATGGGCACCACCCCCGACCAGCGTGGTCACCCGCGGCCGCTGGATCGGCTTGGGCCAACTCCAGCAGGGGTCGAGCGAGACATGGGCACCGTGGAACGCGGCCTGCTCCTCGGCCCACAGTGCCTGCATGCACAGCACGTGCTCACGTGCGACCTCGCGACGCGTCCGGAACTCCACCCCGTGATCTGCCGCCTCCGCCCGGTTCCACCCGAAGCCGATGCCGAGGACCACCCGTCCTCCACTGAGATGATCGAGTGTGGCGACCTGCTTGGCCAGCACGATCGGGTCGTGTTGGGCAACCAGCACCACCCCCGTGCCCAGTTTGATCCGCCCGGTGACCGAGGCCGCCGTGGCCAGGGCCACGAGGGGGTCGAGGCTCCGCCGGTAGTCGTCGGGGTGGACCCCTTCGACCAGCGTCGGCGGTGTGTCCGCACGCACGGGAAGATGGGTGTGTTCGGGCAGGTACAGCGAGTGGAAGCCACGGTCCTCGGCGGCCCGGGCCAGATCGGCAGGGCCCATGGCCAGGTCGGTGAGAAAGGCGGTGATCCCGAGGCGCATGACCGCTCAGCGCTCGAGGCCGGCGGTCAACTGCGATCCCGGGTTGGTCCCCGGGTCGGCGAAGAGGGATGCGTACGCTGCCTCCTCCCGGGCTCGCGCCGCAGCGATGTCCGGCCTGCGGCCCGCCAGCATCAACCGTTTGATCTCCCTGGTGGCATAGGGAGGGAATGAGGCGATCCGGCGGGCCAGCTCCATCGTCTCCCCTAGCACGGTGCCCGGCGGGCAGGCCTGCAGGGCCAACCCCGATGTCACCGCCTCGGCGGCGTTGATCCACTCCGAGGCCAGCAGTGCGGCTGCCGCCCTTTGCCATCCCATGCGAGCCGGGAGGAGCCAGCTGCTGGCCGCCTCGGGGGGTACGCCCATCTCGGCGAAGGGGGCGCGCAAGCGGGCGTCCTGGTCCATCAGGACCAGGTCCACGTGGCCGAGTAGGGTGCACCCCAGGCCCATGCCGACCCCGTGGACGGCAGCGAGCAGTGGCTTGTCGAAGGCGATGACCACGTCGAGCAGGTCCCGAAACCCCGAGCCGGCGCCGGCACCGGCGGTACCAGTGGCGATGGCGGCCATCTCGCGCAGATCCTGGCCCGATGTGAAGGCCTGGCCCCTGCCGGTCAGGACGACAGCGTGGACAGTGGAGTCGGCCGATGCGCCGGCCAACGCCTCGGTCACCGCCCGGTACATGGCCAGGTCGAAGGCGTTGCGCACCTCAGGCCGGTTGAACGCGACGAGCCTGACCCCCGCACCGTCCTCGATCTCGACACGGGACCCGGTCATCGAGAGGCGCTGCCCTGGGCCGGCGGACCACCTGTCCGCCGTCTCATGGGCGGACCACCTGTCCGCCGTCGACGTTGAAGACGTGGCCGGTGATCCACGAGGCTTCGTCCGACAGCAGGAACAGGCACATACCCACCAGGTCCGAGGTCTGGCCCTGCCTCTTGATGGCAAGTGAGGCCAGAATCGACTTCATGAAGGCGTCGGGCACTACGGTGCGGGACGCTTCGGTGTCGATCGGGCCGGGCGCGATGGCATTGGTGCGGATGTTCTGGCCGCCGAGCTCGTGGGCCAGCTGCTGGGTGATCGAGTTCACGCCGGCCTTGGCAAGGCCGTAGAAGCCGGCGTACATGTAGGCCGCGGTCGACGATTGGTTGACGATGGCCCCGCCTCCCCGCTCCTTCATCGCCGGATAGCAGGCCCGCACGCAGTTCAACGCGCCGAGCATGTTCACCGCCAGGAAGCGAGTGAGGTAGTCCCAGTTCACGGTGAGCAGCAGATCGAGGTGCATCCCACCGAAGATCGCAGCATTGTTGACCAGGTAGTCGATGCCTCCGAAGCGTTCTGTTGCCGCCTCGGCCATGGACACCGCCGACGCCGGTTCGGCGACGTCGACCCGAACGGACTCGGCGGCCCACCCGCTCGAACGGATGCCCTCCGCCACGGCCGCCGCCCTGTCCACGTCGATGTCGGCGACGACCACCGAGGCGCCGGCGGCGGCCAACGCCTCCGCGTAGGCCCGACCGATGCCGCCGCCCGATCCGGTGACGATGGCCACCTTGCCGGTGAAGTCGAAGCGGATCATCGGGCTCCTACCGGACGTCGTCGCATCGCTTGTCGGGAGGTGATCGTTCATGACTGCTCCGTTCGATGGCGGCGGGCGATGACCTTTTCGGCAACTTCGTTCACGCCGGTCGAGAGCGGCCAACCGATGTAGTGGGCCAGGTGGACCACGGTCTCGCGCACCTGGTCCTCGGTCAGCTCCCCGCGATCCAACGCCGACTGGAACTGGATCTCGACCAGCTGGGACTGGCCCAGCGCCGCCAGCACCCCGATGGTCATCAGCCGTCGGTCGCGGATGTCGAGCTCGGCCCGCGTCCACACCTCACCGAAGAGGTGGTCGACGGTGAAGGCCACGTAGGGACCGGCGACCTGGTCCGGATCGACGGAGAACCCGTACACCTCCTGCATCTTGGCGATGCCCCTGGCCCGGGACGACACTTCGGCGGGAACGCTCTCCGGCCCACTGTTCGCCGATCCAGCGGTTCCGGGTTCACTCATGGCTGGCCACCCTTTCGCTCATGCCGGCTCGGCGATCGACTTGGTCTCGAGATACTCCTCGAAACCGGCCACACCCGACTCGCGCCCGACGCCCGACTGTTTATAGCCGCCGAAGGGCATGTCGGGGCTGAACCACAGTCCGCCGTTGATCCCGACGGTGCCCGTCCGGATCCGGTTGGCCACGCCGACGGCGCGGTCGCGATCCGTCGACCATACCGACCCCGACAATCCGAAGGGGGAGTCGTTGGCCAGGGCCACCGCATGGTCGTCGCCGTCATGGGGAATCACCACGAGGACGGGTCCGAAGATCTCCTCTCGGGCCACGCGTGCGCCGTTGTCGACACCGACGATGAGCGTCGGATCGACGAAGAAGCCGCGATCGAACCGGTCCGGGCGGCCTCCCCCGGTGACGATCGACCCGCCCTCCTCGCCGGCCAGACGGATGTACCCCTCCACCCGGTCGCGTTGCCTGGCGCTGATCAGCGGCCCGCAGATGGTGCCGGCGTCGGTGGGGTCACCCGCGGGCAGCTTGCCCAGGACCTTTGCCGTCGAGTCCACCGCCTCGTCGAACAGCCGTCGGGGCACGATCAATCGGGTGGTGATGGCACAACCCTGGCCGGCGTGCGTGCAGACGGTGAATGCGGCGGTGGCGCACGCCCCCCGCAGGTCGGCGTCGTCCAGGATCACGAATGCCGATTTACCTCCGAGCTCGAGGAAGACCTTCTTCAAGGTGTCGGCGGCGGAAGCCATCACCCGCCTGCCGGTGGCCGTGGAGCCGGTGAAGCTCACCTGGTCCACACGCGGGTCGCCGGCCAGCAGGGCCCCGATGGCGTGATCCGACGAAGGGACGATGTTGACCACGCCGGGGGGGATGTCGGTCTCCTCGGCGATCAACCGGCCGAGCACGGTGGCGCACCACGGTGTGTCCGGCGCCGGCTTGAGCACGACGGTGTTGCCGGCAGCGAGGGCCGGTCCCAACTTGGCCAGGTTGATCTGGTGTGGGACGTTCCACGGGGTGATGGCACCGACCACCCCGGTCGCCTCGCGCCGAACCCAGCGGTGGGAGGGGATGCCGAGCGGTGCGGCGTTCCCGAGGTCCGCCTCCCACTCGTAGCCCTCGGCCAGGTCGGCCACCCACCCCAACGACTCGACCGGCGAGTCCAGCTGTGCCGAGTAGGTGAGCGACAGGGGCGACCCGGTCTCCGCCACGGTCATGGCCCGCAGCTCGTCGGCGTGTGTCGCCAACGCCTGCTGCAGCTGGCGGAGGCCGGCCACCCGCCGTTCGACGTCGGTCGACCAGTCGGTGTGGTCGAAGGCCCGACGTGCGGTGGCGATGGCCTCTTCCAGGTCCTCGGTGCCGCCGTCGGCGACCACTCCGAGGACCTCCTCGGTGGCCGGGTTGACGGTCTCGAACGTCCGGCCCGAGCGCGCCGGTCGCAGTTCGCCGTCGATCAGCAGGCACTCCTCGCCCACCACGGCATCTCCCGTGGTGCTCATGGCCTCACCATGCCCGAGCCCGTTCCCACTCCGAAGATGTCGTCACAGTGCTCCTCGGTCATGACCGCCAGCGGCAGCTCCACCCCGAGGGTTCGCGCCAGCTCCAGGGCGGCGCGGAGATCCTTGTGGGCCAGCGATGCGGCCGACTGCATGGCCCCCACCAGGCCCCGGTCGTCCTGCTCGCCGAACGGGGCGACGGTCGAACGGAACATCAAGGTCGACGCGCCGCCGATGCGGGCATCACTGGCCTTGACCACCTGGGCCAGCTTCCCGAGGTCGATGCCGGCTGCCTCGGCCAACAGCTGGCCTTCGTAGGCGGCCAGCCACGACCCGTACTGCACGAGATTGCGGGCCAGCTTCGCGGCCAGCCCGGTGCCGAATGCACCCATGGCGACCGTCAACGAGCCGAAGGCATCGAAGACCGATCGGACCCGGTCGATCACTTCGGGATCGCCGCCCACCATGCAGACCAGTTCCCCGTCGGCGGCCGCACTCGGCCCTCCGCTGACGCCACAATCGACCACCGGTGCTCCCACGCGTGCCGCCTCGGCGCCGATGGCCTCGACGCAGGCCGCCGAAATGGTGCTCACCACGATGAAGGTGGTGTCAGGACCCGCCGCAGCCAGCCCACCGCCGGGTCCGGACAGCACGGCGTGGACCTGGGCGTCGTCAACCACCGCCACCACCACGACGTCCGCTCGCCGGACCAGATCGGCCGGCGACCCGGCCACCTCGGCTCGGTCCCGGTACCGGTCGGTGGCTTCGGACCGGACATCACAGACCACGAGTGGGAATCCCTCCCGCAACACGCTGGAGGCGACACCTTCGCCGATCGCCCCCAGCCCGATCACCCCGACCACGGGCGTTGCGGCTCCATCGGATGCACCGGTGGGCTGTTGCTTCGGCACTCGGTCTCCCCCTGTCGGACGGTCCACGCCGTCGGCTGATGATGGCACCTGCGGAGGCGGGCCGCCGACCGCGGGTGCCCCTTCGGGCCCCGCTGATCGGTGCCAGGGCCCGGTCGGACTCCCGGACCGTCGAACCTCTCACTTGGACAGCTGTCCATACTATAGTTTGGACATATGACTCACACCAACCCATCGGATGCCGCTGGTTCCGGGCCCGGAGACACCGGGCTCAACGACTACTCGGGCCCGTTTCGGCCCGACTTCCGTTACGAGGACCTGTCCCGGGAGGCGCTGGTCCGGCTGGTGCGAGAGTTCGCCCAGGCGGTGCACATCCTCGATCGTTCGATGTGCGCAGCCATCGGCATGTCCCACGGCATGGAGGAGATGGAGCGGTTGGCCATCGAGGAATGGCGCGGGGCGAGCCCCGTCTACGGGCGGCGGTTGCGCCGAATCATGGGGGTAGAGGGGAACGACGTGGAGGCCATCTTCAAGGTGTTCCAACTGGACCCCGGTTTCCCCCACCACTACCTCGACGTCCGCTACGAAGTGGTCGACGAGCGTCACGGATACTTCGAGCTGGCCTACTGCGGCGCGCTCATGGACGCCGAGCCGTGGGGCGACAAGATGGTGACCGGCATGTGCCACCACATCGAGGACGGAACCTTCGACGTGACCGTCCAGGCCATCAACCCCAAGGCACACGTCCGGCACGTGCACCGGCCACCGCGGGTCCCTGCGGATCGCTCGCCGCACTGCCGTTGGGAGGTCGTCATCGACGAGGACAACGAGACGCTTCCCGAGGCGGAGATCACCACCATCACGAAGATGACCACTGCTGCCACCTTCGAGTTCCCGCCCATGCGCGACGGGACTCCCCACATACCGGTGCGGTCCGATGGCGACTGAACCGGGCGTGGCGGCGCTCCCATGAGAGCGGCGGCCCCCACCTTGCCGGACAGGGAGCCCCACCCGCCTTCCCTCGAGGCAACCCGGCGCCGGCTGAGCAAGCGGCAGGCCGAAGTGGTCATACAGCTGGTGCGGGCCACCGAGGAAGAGGTCGAGGCTGTCGGCTACACCGGGCTCACCGTGCGTAGCGTCGCCGGCCGCGCCGGAGTAGCGCCGGCCACCGCCTACAACTACTTCAGCTCCAAGGATCATCTGCTGGCCGAGGTGCTCTGGAGGCGCATGGAGGCGCTGCCGCCGGTCGACACTACGTCGACCCATTCGATGTCGGAGTGCCTGCGCGACACGGTGCGGGCGATGGTGCTGATAACCGCCGAGAGCCCGGCACTCGTCGATGCGTGCACGGTGGCCTTGCTGAGCGCCAACCCTGAGGTCAAGCACCTCCGTGACCGGATCGGTGCCCGCACCCATCGCCGGCTGGCACAGGCGTTGGGCCCCGGGGTGGGCCCCATGGTGGTGCGGGTGCTCGAGACCACCTACTCGGGGGCCCTGCTCACCGCCGGCATCGGGCACATGTCCTTTTTGGACATCCCCGACTTCGTCGCCGAGGCCGCCCGGCTGATGGTGGGCGGGCCCATGGCCGGCGTGGCACCGTCGGACGCGTCGGCGCAGGCCCTGACAGAGAAGGGCCGATGAGCACCGCCCCGTTCGGCGAACCGGTCGTCTTCAGTCCCTACTCCTACGAGATCCACGAGGACCCCTATCCGGTCTACGCCCGGCTCCGGGCCGAAGCGCCGGTCTACCGAAACGACGAGTTCGATTTCTGGGCACTGTCCCGCCACCACGACGTGCTGGCCGCATTCCGCAACGTCGACGCCTTCTCCAATGCATTCGGCGTCTCGCTCGACCCGAGCGCCTTTGGGCCCGACGCGCACAAGGTGATGTCGTTCCTCGCCATCGATCCCCCACGGCACACCCGGATGCGCGCGCTGGTGGGCAGGGGCTTCACCCCGTCGAAGGTCGCCCAGATGGAGGACCGGATCCGCCAGATCGCCCTCGAGCACCTCGAACCCGCACTCGATCGGGGCTCCTTCGACTTCATCGCCGACTTCGCCGGCAGGCTTCCCATGGACGTCATCTCCGAGTTGGTGGGCGTGCCACCAGTGGACCGGGCCGAATTGCGCCGACTGGCCGATCTCGTCGTCCACCGGGAGGACGGCGTCTTCGACGTCCCCCAGGCGGGGATGGATGCCGCCCTCACCCTGGTCGCCTACTACCAGGGCATGGTCGACGAGCGGCGGGCGGCGGCGAAGGACGACCTCACCTCGGCCCTGCTCGAGGCGGAGATCGACGGGGACAAGCTGACCGACGAGGAGATCGTCGCCTTCCTCTTCCTGATGGTGGTGGCCGGGAACGAGACGACCACGAAGCTGCTCGGCAACGCCTGGTACTGGGGGTGGCGCAACCCAGGCGAGGGGGTCAAACCGTTCTCCGACGCGGCCCGGGTGGCCGACTGGGTGGAGGAGACCCTGCGCTTCGACACATCGAGCCAGATGGTCCTCCGGGTGACCCGCACGCCCCTCGAGATCCACGGACAGGCCATCCCCGAAGGGGGTCGGGTGCTGCTCCTCATCGGATCCGCCAATCGCGACGGAACGGTGTTCCCCGATCCCGATCGCTACGACCTGGACCGCGACACCTCGCGCCTGGTCAGTTTCGGGAGCGGACGGCACTTCTGCATGGGCGCCCCGTTGGCCCGCCTGGAGGCACGGATCGGCCTCGGCGAACTGGTCGAGCGGGTGGCCTCCTACGACATCGACCCCGACGGCATCGAGCGCGTCCACTCGACGAACGTGCGGGGCCTGGCCACCATCCCCACCTCGGTCGAGCTCCGCTGATGGCCCGATTCGAGCCCAGCCCGGATCGCCGCCCGGCCGTCGTCACCGGCGCCTCGTCCGGCATCGGCCAGGCCACGGCCCAGGCCTTGGCCGTGCTGGGCCACCCGGTGGTCCTCGGTGCCCGACGGGTGTCCATCTGTGAGGACACGGCCAAGGCGATCCGGGACGAGGGTGGTGACGCCTTCGCCGTCCACCTCGATCTGGCCGACAGCGACTCGGTCGAGCGGTTCGCCGAGGCGGCTGCCGAGACCCTCGGCACCGTCGAGATCCTGGTGTCCAATGCGGCCCAGAACATGGCCGGCTCGGTGCTGGGGACGGGCACCGACGCCTTGGAAGGCGTGCTCGACGTCAACATCATCGGGACCCACCGGCTGGTGCGCGCCCTGGCCCCGTCCATGATCGACCGCCGACGGGGCGACGTCGTGTTCGTCACCTCCGACGTGGCCGAACGACCCCGCCCGACCATGGCGGCGTATGTGACCTCCAAGTGGGGGCTCGAGGGCTATGTGCGGTCGCTCCAGATGGAGCTCGAGGGAACCGGGGTGCGAGCCACCATCGTGCGCCCCGGGCCCACAATCACCGGCATGGGCATGGACTGGGACCCGGACGTCACTGCCCAGGTCATCGACCAATGGGCGTTGTGGGGATTCGCTCGGCACTCGAACTTCATGCGGCCCGCTGGGGTTGCCCAGGCCATCGTCGCCGTGGTGTCCCTGCCCCGTGGCACCCACGCCACGGTCATAGAACTGCAGCCGGAAGCACCGATCCAGCCACGCTCTGAGAACGAGGAGAGGATATGACCACCGCCGTGGAACAACGGAGGCCACCGAGGGTCTCGGGTGGCGAGGGAGAGAACGGGCACCTCGAGGAGCTGAGGGTCGACCCGATCGCACTGCTGGAACGGGTCCATGTGGAGTGTGGCGACATCGGGATGTTCGGGCTGGGAGGCCGGGACGTTGTCCTGCTCAACGGGGCCGAGGCCAACGAGCTGTTCTTCCGCGCCCCCGAGGAGGTGCTCGATCAGGCAGAGGCATATCCCTTCATGACGCCGGTCTTCGGCGAGGGCGTGGTCTTCGATGCGTCACCGGAACGGCGGCGGGAAATGCTTCACAATCAGGCCCTTCGCGACAAGTTCATGCGGGGACACGCCGCCACCATCGCCCGTGAGGTGGAGCAGATGGTGGCGAAGTGGGACGACCACGGGGAGATCGACCTGCTCGACTGGTTCGCCGAGCTGACCATCTACACGTCGTCGGCATGCCTGATCGGCAAGCGGTTCCGGGACCAGCTGAACCGCCGGTTCGCCGAGCTGTATCACGACCTCGAGCGCGGCACCGATGCACTTGCCTTCGTCGATCCCTATGCGCCCATCGAGAGCTTCCGACGACGCGACGCCGCTCGCGTCGAACTCGTCGCCCTGGTGCAGGAGATCATGGATGGACGCCTTGCCGCTGGTCCACCTTCCGACGCCGATCGGGATCTCCTCGACGTTCTGATGTCTGTCCGCGACGAGGACGGCAGCCTGCGCTTCACCGCGGACCAGGTCACCGGGATGTTCATCTCGATGATGTTCGCCGGCCACCACACGACGTCCACCACCGCGTCGTGGATGATCATCGAATTGCTGGCACACCCCGAGGAGCACCAACGCGTCGTCGCCGAGCTCGACCAGTTGTACGCCAACGGAGAGGAGGTCAGCTACCAGGCGTTGCGCGAGATGCCGTGGCTCGAAGCGTCGCTGAAGGAGACGCTGCGGATGCACCCGCCGCTCATCCTGTTGCTGCGAGTGGCGAAGGAAGACGTCCGGTTCCGGGAGTTCACCATCCTCGCCGGCGAGATGGTCGGCGCGTCACCCTGGGTCTCGAACCGGATTCCGGAGGACTTCGCAGACGCCGGACGGTTCGACCCGTCGCGCTACCTCGAGCCACGCGAAGAGGACAGGGCAAACCCCTGGACGTGGATCCCCTTCGGCGCCGGACGCCACCGCTGCGTCGGCTCGGCCTTCGCCCTGATGCAGCTGAAGGCCATCTTCTCGGTCCTCCTCGAGGACTGGGCGTTCGAGTTGGCCCAGCCGCCGGACACCTATCAGGCCGACCTGTCCAAGATGGTGATCCAACTGCGGCAGCCCTGCGTGGTCCGCTACCGCCGAAGGGACCGGTCCGCCGAAGGGATCCGGTCCTGATGCGCGTCACCGTCGACCTCGATCTGTGCCAGGGTCACGGCGTCTGTGAATCCGAGGAGCCATCCGTGTTCGAGTTGGGCAAGCACGAGCAGGTGACCATCCTGGTCGAGCGCCCGTCCGAAGAGCTCCGCTCCCAGGTACAGGCAGCGGTCCGCTACTGCCCCACGTCAGCACTGCGAATCGTCGAGGAGGAGTGATCCATGCCGTCGTTCCCGCGCAGTGAGCTCGAGGAGATGATGCAGCGCTGGCTGGACCTCAACCAGCGCTGCGAGGGGCAGCTCGACTGGCTCCCACTGGCCGACATGTACACCGAGGACGCCACCTACGGGTGGAACGTCGGGCCCAACGACGAGTTCATGGCGGTCGGCCGCGACGAGATCCGCGAGTACGCCGTCGGCTACGAGATGGAGGGCCTGGGTGGGTGGAGCTATCCGTACCAGCGGATACTGATCGATGAGACCCAGGGGGAGATCCTCGGCCTGTGGAAGCAGGTGGCCGACGCCACCAGACCGGACGGCAGCCACTACGAGATCGCCGGACTCGGGGGGAGCTGGTTCCGATACGCCGGCAACTACCAGTGGGGCTGGCAGCGCGACTTCTTCGACGTCGGCAACGCCACCGCCACGTTCATCGAGATGATCGATGCGGGGGCCCTGAGCCCCGGCATGCAGAAGCGCATCGAGCGGGCGGCGGCAGGCGGCAGGCAGCCGGGGCACTACCCGGTGGGCCAGGCCCCGGTGGGTCTCTGGGAGGGAGCGTAGCGACCAGGGGCACGCCGCGGCATGCTGGCGGCATGGGCCGGGCGCCGCGTCCGGCACCGTCCCCACCGGATGTCGGTGCACCCGGTCGGGGCCGGCGTAGGTTGTCGGTGGTGCCGGAACCACCCGCGGCTCCCGTCGAAGACCTGCGGCGAATGCACGAAGCCCAGACACTCCTGATGGCCGCCGTCGGGTCGCTGACCGACCGACAGGTCGCCCGGGCCACCCATCTGCCGGGCTGGACGGTGGGACACGTGCTCACCCACGTGGCACACAATGCCGACAGCCACCGCCGACGGGCCGAGGCGGCGGTGACCGGCGACGTCATCGACCGGTACCCGGGAGGGCCCAAGGGGAGGGCCGCAGACATCGGAGCCGGCCCTCGTCTCCCCGAGGGAGCGGTGCTTCCCGCACGGGGTGCGCTCGACGACCGTGAGGAGCTGGCCTGGCTCTACGGGCGGGTGCGCTGAGACGACTTGGCGGAGCTGGCTCCGTGGCAGTGAGCACAGCGGGGGCGTCCGCCGGCCCGATGGACGGGCGTCCGCAGTGACGATCGCCGACGGCCTCGGGCTGCTCATCGCCATCGTGGTCATCGCCACCATCGCCGACCGGCTCCGCATCGCCTACCCGATCCTGTTGGTCATCGCCGGCGTGGTGATCGCGCTCCTGCCCGTCCAGCACCGGGTCGAGCTGCAGCCCGACTGGGTCCTCCTGGCCTTCCTGCCCCCGCTGATCTACGACGCGTCCCTCGACACGTCGGCCCGCGAGCTGCGCAACCACTGGCGGCCGGTTCTGCTGCTGGCAGTGGGGCTGGTGGCCGCCACCATGGTGGCGGTGGCCGTGGTCGTCCACTCCCTGGTCGAGGGGATGGGCTGGGCGGTGGCCTTCGCGCTCGGCGCCACCGTGCCGCCGCCCGACTCGGTCGCCACCGGCCTCTACTTCGGACGCTTCGGCTCGGGCTCGTTGACCGCAGCGGCCCGTCTGCAGCAGCGGGAGATCTGAGACCTGATCGTCTTTCTGCTGACCGGCGTGTCCTTCCTCCTGGTCGGCCTCGAGCTGCGACCGATCCTCGACACGCTGACCAACCGCGATTCCGGATCCTTGGTCATCGAGGCCTTCGCGGTGGTCGCCACGGTGAACGTGGTGCGGATGGTGTGGATGTTCGGGGCGGTGGCCCTGCCCGGCGGAAAGCGGCTGTTCAGCGCCTATCAGGGTGTCGCCGCGTCGTGGCGGGAGACCACCGTGGTCGGATGGGCAGGCATGCGTGGCGCGGTGAGCCTGGCTGCCGCCCTGGCCCTGCCCCAGTCGTTCCCGCACCGGGATCTCCTGGTGTTCCTCACCTTCGCGGTGATCGTGGCCGCACTCCTCGGCCAGGGCCTGACCCTCCCCCCGCTCATCCGCCGGCTGGGCCTGGTGACCCGCGACGAGCAGGACGCGATGCTGGTGGCCGAGGCGCGGCGCCGACTGACGGTGATCGCCCTGTCCGAGATCGACGGGTTCTCGCGGGACGAGCGCTTCCCACCTGAGGTGGTGCAGCGAGTTCGGGCCGGCTACGACTCCCAGCTGGCCCGCATCGACCTCAGACTGGAGATGATCAGGTCCAACGGCACCGGGGAGGATCCGACCGGCTCCTCGGACGGCTACGTGGAGGACGGCGGCCCGCAGTCGGACCCCGCGGCCCTCCTGCGGGCCGAGCGTGAGATCCGCCGCCTGGTCATCGGGGCGGAACGTGTCGAGCTCGACCACCTGCTGAACCAGCGCAGGGTCTCCAAGCGGGTGGCCGACGGGGTACGCGTCGCGCTCGACGTCGACGAGACCACCATGCGCCCCTGATCGGAGCGCGGTCACGACGGCTACCGTCTCACGGATGGCAACTCTCGATCAGGTGCGGAAGCTGGCCCTGGCCCTGCCGGAGGTCACCGAGCAGGACCACCAGGGGATGAGCTCGTTCCGGGTGCGAGGGAAGATCTTCGCCACGGTGCCCGACCACGACCACGTTCGGATCATGGTCGGCGAACCCGAGATCCTGGCGGCGGTTGCAGGACACCCGGCCTGGTGCGAAGAGCTCTACTGGGGGCGACGGTTGGCTTGCGTGGTGGTGGAGTTCGGGTCCGCGACTCGTGAACTGCTGCGGGAGCTCCTCACCGAGGCATGGCTTCGAAAGGCCCCCACGTCGTTGGCCCGTGATCTCCCGCCACCACGTTCGCATCGAGGTTGACGGCAGTTCGTACGGGGCCGAGATGGAGCCATGACCGAGGTCGGGCGGGAGCTTCTGACCGAGTTCCAAGGGGCGCTCGGCACTGCCGTCCCCTCCCCACCGGTCACCCTGTCGGACGGCGGGTCCCTCCGCTCGGTCTTCGCCGTGAGTGACCTGGCCCAATCCTCCGTGGCCGCCGCCGGGGCCTCGCTGGCTTCGCTGGTCGCGCTGGGCACCGGTGGTGATCCGCCGGACGTGACCGTCGACCGGGATCTGGCGTCTGCCTGGTTCCGGGCCTCGATCAGGCCGCAGGGTTGGGATCTGCCATCCGCCTGGGACTCTGTGGCCGGGAACTACGCCACCGATGACGGGTGGGTCAGACTGCACACCAACGCCCCCCATCATCGAGCCGCCGCCATGGGTGTGCTCGGAGTCCCAGAGGGCCGTGCGGCGGTGGCGGAAGCCGTGGGCTCCTGGTCGGCCGAGGAGTTGGAGACCGCGGTCGTCGCCGCCGGCGGGGCGGCGGCAGCCATGCGCTCTCTCGACGACTGGAAACGTCATCCCCAGGGTCGGGCGGTCGCAGACGAGCCTCTCGTGCACATGGATCGGACGTCGGCCGCCGACGGTCCCGAGGCCCATTTCGGTCTGGGAGACCGGCCCCTCGACGGGCTCCGGGTGCTCGACCTCACCCGGGTGCTGGCCGGGCCGGTGGCCACCAGGCTGCTCGCCGGATGGGGGGCCGAGGTACTGAGGATCGACCCGCCCGATTGGGATGAGCCTGCGATCACCCCCGAGGTCACCCTGGGCAAGCGTTGTGCCCGCCTCGATCTGCGTATGTCCGAGGGAAGGGACCGCTTCCTCGAGCTGCTCCGGTCCGCCGATGTGCTCGTCCACGGATACCGCTCCGGTGCGCTCCACCGCCTCGGCCTCGGCGACGACGTGCGCGACGACGTGCGCCCCGGATTGATCGATGTGAGCCTCGACGCCTACGGGTGGACCGGCCCGTGGGCAGGGCGCCGTGGGTTCGACAGTCTGGTCCAGATGAGCTCGGGAATCGCCGATGCGGGTCGACGGGCGGTCGGCGAGGAACGGCCGATACCACTACCCGTGCAGGCACTCGACCATGCGACTGGGTATCTGCTGGCGGCCTCAGCTGTCACGGGTCTCGCTCTGCGGCAGGCCGGTGGTGCCGGCAGCCGGTGGCGTACCTCGTTGGCGCGCATGGCCGGGGTGCTCATCGGAGCCGGGATCCTCTCGGAGCCGGGCGAAGCCGGCGACGAGCCGGCATCGCCCCGACCAGGTGATGCCCTCGAGCGGACCTCGTGGGGGGAGGCGCGCCGCATCGGTCCTCCACTGGTGGTGGACGGGGCACCCCTACACTGGTCGCTTCCCTCTCGGACGCTCGGCTCGGACCAGGCCCGTTGGCAGGATCGATGACGCCCAGTCGACCGACGGCGTCCGCGCCGAGGGTCGCCCGACCGACGTGGGCGGGCAGGGCGCCCTCCCGCCGGGACGCCCGCGTCCTGTGCTCTGTGCTCTGTGCTCTGTGCTCTGTGCAATCCTGGACCTCGCTGCGCCGACACCCATGGGCCGAGCGAGAACCAGAGAGGTACTGCGTGTTCCACGACATACCGGAGTTGATCCATCAGAAGATGGAGGAGCTGGAGGAACGAGACGCCGTCGACCGCACCGACGGAACAGCACGACTCGATCGCCTCCGCCAGATCCCACCCGAGACCGGGCGGTTCCTCGCCCTGCTGGCTGCCTCAGCGCCCGAGGGTGCCTGGATCGAGATCGGCACCAGCGCGGGCTACTCGGCGTTGTGGCTTGCGCTGGCCTGCCGCGAGCGCGGGCACACCCTCACGACCTTCGAGATCCTTGCGTCGAAATCGGCGATGGCCGCGGAGACCATTGCCGCCGCAGGAGTGAGTGACGTCGTCACGCTGGTGGAAGGCGACTTCCTCGCCATCGCTGACGGGCTCGGCGACATCGGCTTCTGCTTCCTCGACGCAGAGAAGGAGGTCTATGGCCCGTGCTACGAGACGGTCGTCCCCCGTCTGGTGCCCGGCGCCCTGCTCGTGGCCGACAACGCCATCAGCCACGGAGCCACCCTCCAGCCCGTGCTCGACGTTGCGCTCTCGGACCCACGGGTCGACGCACTGGTCGTCCCGATCGGCAAAGGCGAGCTCGTCTGCCGAAAGCGGTAGACCTCCGAGTGATGTCGGGTGTCATCGACGAGCCCCGCGGGCCGCTCGATGAGGTCAACGGACGTCTGGCCCCGGGAGGCCGTCGGTTGGCGCCTTCGCTCCACGGAGGCGTTTGGTGGATCGCTGCCGCACTTGTTGCGGTGGAGATGGCGGTCAGTGCCCGCTATGGCTTCCATCGGGACGAGCTCTACTTCATCGCCTGTGGCCGCCACCTTGCCCTGGGCTATGTGGACCAACCGCCCCTGGCCCCGTGGTTGACGCGCCTTGGGATCGGGCTCTTCGGGGCCGGTCCGAGCGCGGTGCGGGTGCTCCCGGCTCTGGCCGGCGGCGCAGTCGTCGTCGGGACCGGGCTCACGACGGCCTCGCTGGGTGGCAAACGCTTCGCCCAGATGCTGGCCGCGATCGCCATGGCGTGTGCTCCGGTCACCCTCGGCTCGGCGCACCTGGCCGGGACCACGATCTACGACCTGGCCGCCTGGACGCTCACGCTCTGGCTGGTCCTCCGGGCCGTCGTCCAGGAACGCCCCCGAAGCTGGGTGGGCGCCGGGGTGGTGGCCGGCCTCGGCCTCGAGAACAAGGACCTGATCCTCCTTCTGCTGGTCGCCCTTGCCCTCGGCCTGTTGGTCACCCGGACACGCTCGGTTCTCGCCACCCGATGGCCCTGGCTGGGCTTGGGTGCGGCTGTCGTGCTGTGGACACCCAATGTGGTGTGGCAGCTCACGAACGGGTTGACCGCCCTGACCATGTCGCGAGTGCTTCGAGCGGAGCACTCGGCGCCCGGTGACTATCTGGGGTTCCTCCCCGCGCAGGTGATCCTGGGCGGACTCCTCGCGTTCCCATTGGTCATCGTGGGTATCGGTCAACTGGTCAGGCTTCGTGACCTCCGATTCGCAGCAATCGCCGCCGGTGCCGTGCTGGTGTACGTCTTCGCCGTCATCCCGGGTCGGCCCTACTACACGGCGGGACTCCTCCCTCTTGTCCTCGCGGCCGGAGCGTCCCGTATCGAGAGCCATGGGAGGCACCGGTTGCGGCGCACACTGTGGTTGGCCGCCCCGATCGTGGGCCTGGTGCTCACCGTGGCCTTCATCTTGCCGGTGCTCCCTCTGTCGACCTTCGCCCGCATCCCGGCCCTGCACAAGATCAACTACGACCTGGGTGAGACCGTCGGCTGGCCACAGATGACCCGACAGGTCGCGACGGTCTACGACGAGCTTCCCCCGGCCATGCGACCGAGCGCGTCGATCTTCACCTCCAACTATGGCGAAGCAGGCGCACTCGCGCTCTACGGGCCGGCCGAGGGCCTCCCCGCCCCGCTCTCGGGGCACAACACCTTCTGGCTCTGGGGACCCCGAGACGCTACCGACCGGGTGGTCATTGCCGTGGGCAGCGTGGACCAGCTCCGTCCCCACTTTGCACGGTGCCGATATGACGCGACCATCCACAGTCCCGACGATGTCCACAACGATGAGAACGGGAAGATGATCTGGACATGCACAGGCCCGCACGGGTCCTGGTCGTCCTTCTGGGGAGGCCTACGCCACTACGACTGACACGACGAACCGGTTGGATCAACTGCCCCTGACGACGCTGTAGGGCGCCTCCGAGGAGACGCCCTACAGGTACAGGTTTGCTGTTGTGTGCACCGGGGTTCCCGTACGGCGCCGGATGGGACCTGGGTCCGGCTAGGTCGCCCAGTGGGTGTCTGGCTGGGATTCGCCAGGTGGTACAGCGAGCCGCCTCAGCGGCCAGCCACCTCCAGGGTCCCAAAATGTTGACTGCTCAGTTGGACCACCTCCTTCCTCTGGTGGCCACATGTTAGCGAGCGGTTCGCGCTCATTGGGCGAACCCCCGGGCCGGGTGCACCGTGGCGAATCCTGCGCCGAATCCGAGCCGGTCCATCACCCTCCCCGAGGGGACGTTCCCGGGCTCGAAGATGCTGATGATCTCGTCGAGCCCGAGGTCGTCGAAGCCCCAACGGAGGGCGGTGGCCCCGCCTCGGTGGGGTAGCCGCGACCCCGATGGTCCGCGCCCAGCCGCCACCCGACCTCGATCGCCGGCACTACCTCGGGCAGGAAGTCGGGAACGGACAGTCCGGCCCATCCGATTAGGGGCTCGACCAGGGTGACCCGCTCCCGGTCGACCCCCGCACGGGACGGCTGGGCACGACGGCCGCCCAGTCGGTACTATCGAACATATGTTCGTAGTATCCCCCGACCGGCGGGACGTGGATGCCCCGCCCCCGGGGCCGTCCCCCCGCAGGAGCCTCGACCGGGAGCGGGACCTCGCGTCCCTGGCCGTGTTGGCCGAGCGCACGCGGCCCGTCTCGTCGAGCCAGACCCGCCTCCTCCCGGTGGTACCGCCCCTCGCCGACCTGCTCCCCGACGGCGGCCTGCGCCGCGGGAGCACGGTCGTCGTCACCGGCCTGGCCGGCGGGGGTCCGGAAGGGAGCGGCGGCGACATCAGTGTGGCCCTGGCCCTGCTGGCCGCAGCATCGGGAACCGGGTCGTGGTGCGCGTTGGTCGGGCTCCCGGGTCTTGGCGCCGTTGCCGCCCACGACCTCGGGATCGACCTCGCCCGGTCGGCGGTGGTCCCCCGGCCGGGGGTCGCATGGGCCGAGGTCACCGCGGCGCTGATCGAAGGCGTCGATCTCGTGATGCTCTGCCCGCCCTTCCCTCCCCGCCCGGCCATGGCCCGCAGGTTGGTGGCCAGGGCCAGGGAGCGCCGGTCCGTGTTGGTGGTCGTGCCGGGACGAGCCGGGTGGCCCGAACACCCCGATCTGCACCTGGGCGTCAGCGACATGCGCTGGGACGGGGCCGGCACCGGCGAGGGGTACCTGTCCGGGCGGCGGATGACCGTGACGGCAACGGGCCGCCGGTCGGCGGCACGCCCCAGGCACCGTCACCTGTGGCTGCCTTCGGCGACAGGGGCGGTGGCGGAGGACGCCACCGGAACCGGCACGGCGGGCTGACATGGACCGTCTGCTCGTCCTGCGCTGTCCGGACCTCCTCGACGAGGACGAGGACGGGGCGGCCCTCCGATCGTTCGTCGAGGTGGTCGATGCCATGGAGGCGTACTGCCCGTGGATCACCACCGTGCGGCCCGGCCTCTGCTCACTTCCCGCCCGCGGGCCGGCTCGCTACTTCGGCGGTGAGGGCGCGTTGATCCGATCGATCGTCGGTGCGACCTCCGACATCACCCCGGTCGAGGTCGGCGTGGCCGACGGGCTGTTCGCCGCCGTCCTTGCCGCCCGGCGTGGCCTGGTCGTCCCACCAGGAGGGACCCCCGACTTCCTGGCCCCTCTTCCGGTGGGCATCCTCGGGAACCCCGGGTTGGCCGAGCTGTTGGCCCGGCTGGGCATCCACACCCTCGGCGACTTCGCCGCCCTTCCCGCATCCCATGTGCTCGGCCGATTCGGGTCCGACGGCGTCACCTGCCACAGGGTGGCCGGAGGGCGGAGCGGTGAACTGGCCGAACTGCGCCAGCCGCTTGCCGGTCGACGCCTCGACGAGCAGCGCAGGGGCGGGCGGCCCGACGGCGCCCCGCGCCGGGCCACGGTGGTCGACGAGCCCGGGTTCTGGGGCGGGGTGAGCGACACCGATGTCCGGGCCGGTCGATCCCTGGCCGCCGTGCAGGACCTGCTCGGCCCCGACGGCGTCGTCACCGCCCGCCTCCAGGGGGGCCGGGGGCCGGCCCAGCGGGCGCGGTTCGTCACATGGAACGCCCGGGAGCCCCAGGAGGACAGCACCCTCGGCGCGCCGTGGCCCGGCCAGATCCCCCCGCCGGCACCGGTGGTCGTGCACCCGACCCCGCTCCGTGCCGAACTGGTCGATGCGCGTGGGGAGCCGGTCAGGGTCTCGGGACGGTGCCTGCTCACCACCGCTCCCGGCCGCCTCTCGGTGGAGGAGGCCCCATGGGCAGAGGTGACCGCCTGGGCCGGCCCGTGGCCGTCGGACGAACGTTGGTGGTCCCGATCCCGCCGGAGGAGCGCGCGCATGCAGGCGGTGGCCGGTGCGGAGGCCTACCTGCTGCTGGTCGAACGGGGCCGCTGGTGGGTCGAAGCGACCTACGGGTAGATCGACACCCACGCCATGGCCTACGCCGAGCTCCATGCCCACTCCAACTTCTCCTTCCTCGACGGCGCCAGCCATCCCGAGGAGCTGGCCGCAGAGGCAGTCCGCCTCGGCCTCTCCGCTCTCGCCCTCACCGACCACAACGGCCTCTACGGAGTGGTCCGCTTCGCCGAGGCGGCCAGGGCCTTCGGCCTGCCCACCGTGTTCGGCGCCGAGCTCACCATCTCCGGAGCGGGCGTCTCCCCCCTCCGTACCGGCATGCCGGATCCGGACGGCACCCACCTGGTCGTGCTGGCCCGGGACCCCGAGGGGTACGCCCGCCTCAGCAGGGTGATCGCCGAGGCCCATCTGGCCGGCGGCGAGAAGGGGAAGCCGATCATCACCCTCGACAACCTGGCCGACCGCCACGGTGGCCACTGGCACATCCTCACCGGCTGCCGCAAGGGGGTGCCGGCCACCGCCCTCACCACCGGCGGCCCGACCGCCGCGGCCCGGGCACTCGACCACCTGATCGGGCGCTTCGGCCGCGACCACCTGGCGGTCGAACTGTGGGATCACGGCAACCCGATCGACGCCACCCGCAACGACGTCCTGGCCCTGCTGGCCACCGAGCGGGGGGTGGCCCCGGTGGCCACCAACAACGTGCACTACGCCACTCCGACCCGGTTCCCCCTGGCCACCGCGCTGGCCGCAGTCCGGGCCCGGCGGACCCTCGAGGACCTCGAAGGGTGGCTCCCTCCGTCGGCCACCGCCTGCCTGCGCGGGGAGGCCGAGCAACAGCGGCGGTTCGCCCGGTGGCCCGGTGCGGTCGAACGGGCGGCCGACCTCGCCGCCGGTTGCGCGTTCGACCTGCGCCTGGTGGCGCCACGCCTCCCCTACTTTCCGGTACCGAGCGGGCACACCGAACAGACCTGGCTGACCGAGTTGGTACGCCGGGGCGCCACCGAGCGGTACGGACCGCGGGGTGCCGAGCGGGTGCGGGGGGCGTGGGCCCAGCTCGATCACGAGCTCACCGTCATCGGCGAGCTCGGGTTCCCCGGCTACTTCCTCACTGTCTGGGACATCGTCATGTTCTGCCGGCGCCAGGACATCTTCTGCCAGGGCCGCGGCTCGGCGGCCACGTCCGCCGTCTGTTACGCCCTGGGCATCACCAACGTCGACGCGGTCTCCCTCGGGCTGCTGTTCGAGCGGTTCCTCTCGCCGGCCCGCGACGGGCCACCGGACATCGACGTCGACATCGAGTCGGGGCGGCGGGAAGAGGTCATCCAGTACGTCTACGAGCGCTACGGCCGGTTACACGCCGCCCAGGTGGCCAACGTCATCACCTACCGGTCCCGCTCGGCACTGCGCGACGTGGGCAAGGCGCTCGGGCACGCCGTCGAGGAGGTCGATGCCTGGTCGAAGTCGGTCGAACGGGGTGAGCCGTTGCGCGAGCGAGGCGATCTCCCGCCGCTGGTGCAGGAGCTGGCCACCGAGCTGCTCGACTTCCCCCGCCACCTCGGCATCCACTCCGGGGGCATGGTCATCTGCGACCGGCCCGTGGTGGAGGTGTGCCCCGTGGAGTGGGGCCGGATGCCCGGCCGCAGTGTGCTCCAGTGGGACAAGGATGACTGCGCCGCGGCCGGGCTGGTCAAATTCGACCTCCTGGGCCTGGGCATGCTGACCGCGTTGCACCACATGGTCGACCTGGTGAGCGGGTTCCACCACGTCGAGATCGACCTGGCCCGGCTCGACCAGGAGCCCGAGGTGTACGACCTGCTGTGCCGCGCCGACACCGTGGGGGTGTTCCAGGTGGAGTCGCGGGCCCAGATGAACACCCTCCCCCGCGTACAGCCCCGGTGCTTCTACGACCTGGCCATCGAGGTCGCCCTCATCCGGCCCGGCCCGATCCAGGGGAACGCCGTCCATCCCTACATCCGGCGGCGCAACGGGACCGAGCCGGTCACCTATCTGCACCCGCTGCTGCAACCTGCCCTGGAGCGGACGCTCGGGGTGCCCCTCTTCCAGGAGCAGCTGATGCAGATCGCCATCGACGTGGCCGGGTTCACCCCGACCGAGGCGGACGAGCTGCGCCAGGCGATGAGCGCCAAGCGGTCGGGCGAGCGGATGGCCCGCCTCCGCGATCGCCTGTTCGCGGGGATGGCCGCCCGGCAGGTCTCGACCGATGTGTCCGAGCAGGTATACGCGGCGCTGGCCGCCTTCGCCAACTTCGGCTTCCCCGAGAGCCACTCGGTGGCCTTCGCCCACCTGGTGTACTCCACCGCCTGGTGCAAGGTGCACTATCCCGCCGCCTTCACCGCCGGGTTGCTGAACGCGCAGCCCATGGGGTTCTGGTCTCCCCAGAGCCTGGTGGCCGACGCCAAGCGCCACGGGGTGACCGTCCGTCGTCCCGATGTGAACGCCGGCCAGGCCGACGCCAGCCTCGAGCCGGACGAGGGAGGGCCCGAAGGGGGCGATGGAGCCGGCGGAACCGCACGGCCCGCCGTCCGGCTCGGGCTGTCGTCGGTGCGTGGCATCGGAGGCGAGACCGCGGCACGAATCGAGGGAGGACGCCCGTGGTCGAGCATGGAGGATCTGGTGCGCCGGGCCGGCGTCACCCGGGCCCAGCTGGAGGCACTGGCCACCGCCGGGGCGCTGGACGGCTTGTTCCCCGACGTCGGCTCGGGACAGACGGCCCGACGCGGTCGGCCGCCGGAGGCCGACCGGCCGGCCCGGAACCCCCGCCGGCGGTCGCTGGTTTGGGCGGCGGGAGCGGCCTCCCAGGCCACTCCGGACCGGCTGCCGGGCGTGGTCACCGGATCGGATCCCCCACCCCTCCCGACCCCGACTCCGTGGGAGGAGGTGTCCGACGACCTGTGGTCGCTCGGGATGGCGCCGGACACCACGGCCATGGAGTTGGCCCGGAGCGGTCTGGACCGACAGGGGGTGGTTCCAGCCGGTGGATTGGCGGCGAGGCCGACCGGGGACAGGATCACCGTCGGGGGTGTGGTCACCCACCGCCAACAGCCCGAGAGCGCCCACGGCGCCGTCTTCTTGAACCTCGAGGACGAGACCGGCATGGCCAACATCGTCTGCTCCCGTGGTGCCTGGGTCCGGTGGAAGCCGGTGGCCAGGTCGTGCCGGGCGCTCCTGGTTCGGGGCCGCATCGAGCGGTCGGAAGGGTCGGTAACCCTGGTGGCCGAGCGATTCGAGCCACTCGAACTGGGCCCGGTCCCGCCGTCGAGGGATTTCCGGTAACTTCTTCTTGACTACTCTGCGTGATATGGACAACACTACGAGTGATGATGCAGTGCCACAGCAACGCCGATGATTCCCATACCGCACGCAGTCATTGAAATTCCGAGGCGCCATCTCATGGCGCAGAGGTACTTGGCCGACACCACGGTAGGCACCCCGATCGGGGCGTTCCGGCCACGGTTGTCGGTCTTCTCAGCGACATCAGTGACATCAGTGACATCGGCAAGAACAGGAGGCTGTGGCCCATGACCGGACAGATCGCAAGCCCGAACATCTTCTCCCTCGAACTGGTGCTCTTCCTCATCGCGGTCGCGGTGATCGTGGGCGCCGTCGATCTGATCCGCCAACCCTGGTGGGCCTGGAGACGCGCAGGGGAGAGCAAGATCTCCTATCTCGTACTGGTCGTCTTCCTGCCCCTGGTCGGCCTCGGCATGTATCTCTTCGGCGCCCGGCCCAAGGTGGCGGAGATCGCCTCCGCCGGCCGAGCCGCCAGCCTCCCCTTCGAGCGGTTCGACGACAGCAACGCGCTGACATCGTTGGACGACGGACCGCCCGCGCTGCCGACCTTCGCCGGCCCGGCCGGCCGCTCGCCGGAGTCGCCGGAGTCGCCGGAGTCGTCAGGAGCAGTCGCCGCCACTGAGACGGAGTTGCCCGAAGCAGTCGCCGCCATGGAGAGGGTGTTGGTCGGCGGCGGGGGTGGCGGCGGGGGCTTCTTCAGAGCAGGCGGGTCCACCACCCGCACGGACGCGCCCCAGGTGGGCGTGGCCACGGGCGTGGCCACGGGCTACCGTCCGACGCAACGGACCAGCCTGCCGGAGGCCGACAGCCCGGCTCCCAAGGAGACGGCGCCGGCCGGATGGAAAGCCGACCCGACGGGCCGGCACCAGCTTCGCTACTGGGACGGGTCCCACTGGACCGAGCATGTCGCCGACGCCCGCCAACAGGCACGGGACCCGGTCGCCTGATAGCACCTTCGCCCCGTCCAGCCGACTGGTCCGTCAGAACCCCCCCACTACCTACCGTGGCGGACCAGTCGGCTGAGGCGGGCGACCAACACCTCCAGGACCAGCTCCGCCGGGAGCGCCGTCGAGCCCCTCACGTCGAGGTCCGCCTCGGCCAGCAATCCGATGGCCCGGGCAATGCGGGCCGACCCCAGCCGCCCCGCCTGGGCCAGGGCCTTCTTGGCCGGGAACGGACTGCGCAGGCCGAGGATCTCCGCGGCTTGCGCAGGCGAGGTCACCTCGGCGCCGTCGAGCCGCAGCATCCGCTGGTAGTGACGGTGGAGCACGGTCAGCACCACCAGTGGATGCGACTCGCCGGCGGTGATCATCCGATGGAGCACGGCCAGCGCCTTGGTGGCGTCGCCCGCATCCACCGCATCGGTGAGGTCCCACGGGGCCAACGCCCCTGCCTCGCCCAGGAAGGGCTCGAGATCACCGAGCGACACCGTGGCGCCCTGCCCGTAGGCCGCAGCCAGGGTGTCGAGCAGGCCGAGCAGGCGCCCCATGTCCTCGCCCAGGTGGTCGGAGAGGCGGGCCGCCGCCGGGCCGTCGAGGCGGACCGGCCCGCCCTTCAGGTGATCGGCCAACCACTGCGACCGGGCCTTGCCGGTTCCCACCGAGGTGTCCACCACCTCGCCCACCGCGCCGACCGCCTTGGTCAGCGCCGGGGGAACGGCGCCACTGCCGCCGACCAGTACCAGTGCCGTGGTCTCGAGTGGGTCGCCGAGGTACGCCACCAACCGCTTGGCGTCCCCCGCCGACAGTTGGCCTGCCTCGCGTACCACCACCACCCGGCGCTCGACCAGGAACGGGGGGGTCGTGCAGGCATCGATCACCGCCCCGAGGTCGAACTGGTCGACACCGGGCCCGCCGAACTCCTCGACCATCATCGAGGGATCGCCCCCTCCGACCAGCTGCTCGGTCAGCGCGTGTGCGGCCTGAGCCACCAGGGAGGCGTCGCCGCCCTTCACCAGGTAGGCCGCTCTGGCGGCGACCGGTGCCCCCTCGGTGCGTGCGGCCGCGGCCGCCCTGGCGCTCATCGGAGGGCTCGCATCACATGCCGCCGACCCGGGCCACGGACCGTCGGGCCCTGCTGAGCGAGGCCAGCACCTGGCACACCTGACGCTGCGCGCCGACCTCGTGCACCCGCATGACCCGGCAGCCGAGCGCAGCCCCCAGGGCCGTGGCGGCCAACGACGCATCCTGCCGCTGGGCGATCTCGAGGCCCAGCACCACTCCGAGGAACGTCTTGTTCGACGCGGAGAGCAGCAGCGGATAGCCCAGCTCGGCAAGTTGGTCCGAGGCCCGCAACAAGGCGAGCGACTGCTCCGCCGTCTTCCCCAGGTCGAGACCGGCGTCGAGGATGATCCGATCGGGCGTCACGCCCGCGGCCAGAGCCCGGGCGGCACGCTCGAGGAGGAAGGCCCGGACCGAATCGACCACATCGTCGTAGACCGGTTCGGGGTCGGGGACGCGGGGACCCAGGCGGATGTGGGTGGCCACCACGGTGGCTCCGGCGGCGGCGGCCACCGGCAGGTACTCAGGGTCGGCAAACCCGCTGATGTCGTTGCCCACGACGGCTCCGACCGCGTAGGCCTCCTTGGCCACCGAGGCCCTCCAGGTGTCGACCGACAGAGGAATGTCGAAGCGGACGCGGAGCACCTCGATGGCCGGGATGACCCGGTCGAGCTCCTCATCCTCCCCCACGGCGGGCCCCGGGCCTGCCTTCATTCCCCCGACATCGAGAAGGTCGGCGCCGCCCTCGACCAGGAGCTCCGCCCTTCGTGCCAGGTCGTCGAGGGCGAACGTGGCGCCTTTGTCGTAAAACGAGTCGGGCGTCCGATTGAGGATGCCCATGACGAGGGCACGGTCACCGACGTCGTAGGTCCGGTCCCCGAGTCTGAGGTTGGTGGCGCGCACCACCGTGACGCTATCGGGCGGCGCCGGTCGGCGGTTCCGCTCGCCGCTCAGAACAGGCGGGCGGCCAGCGCCTTCCGGTAGTCGGTGGTGCGGGAATCGTCGGGCCCCAGGGTCTCGAGCAGGTCGAGGAACTCCTGGCGTGCCGAAGGGTCGGCGCGTACCCGGTCCAACAACCCGTCCAGGAGGTCGGCGACGTCCGCGCCCTGCACGTCGACCCGTTGGGCGGACAGACGGGCCTCGGCCAGCAGGAGCCTCGTCTCGGGCGTCTCGGGAATCCGGTTGAGCAGTCCGATGGCGTCGTCGGGCTTCCCTTGGGCGATCAGCATCCCGGCCAGGGCGCAGATGGCACCGGGGTGATCGGGCTGCAGCTCCAGTGCGCGCTTCAGCGGTTCCTCACTGCCCGACCGCACTCCCTCGGCTGCCAGGAGATCGGCGTCCGACGGCGTCGGGCCCAGCCTGGCGACGAATTCGGCAACCGACTCCTCCGGCAGCGCCCCAATGAACTGATCGACGATCTTGCCGTCCACCAGGGCGAACACCGCGGGGATCGACTGCACCCGAAAGCTGCCGGCGATGGCCGGATTTTCGTCTACGTTGACCTTGGCCAGTGCCACCGCCCCACCCGTGGCCTCCACCACCCGCTCGATGGTCGGACCGAGCGTCTTGCACGGGCCGCACCACGGGGCCCACAGGTCCACCACCACCGGGAGCTCGGACGAGCGTCGCAGTACTTCCTCCTCGAACGTGGCATCGGTGACATCGACCATCTCATGGACGATACCGGGAGATCCGCCATGGCCGGGCCTTCCCGGGCCGGGGCCGGCCGGCCGCACCTGCTCCGGGGAGAAGCTCCACCGCGGGTAGCGTCGTAGGCATGGAAGCCGTCCCACAGACCGCCGACGCCGATGTCGAGGGAATCGACCGCGCCTCGGTCACCGGGTGGATGGCCGCCACCATCGCCGGGGCAGTGCCGCCGTTCCACTTCGACCTGATTGCCGGGGGAAGATCCAACCTCACCTACCGGGTGACCGATCGTGCCGGCCACGCCTACGCCCTCCGGCGCCCCCCAGTCAGCCATGTGCTCCCCACAGCCCACGACATGAAGCGGGAGCACACCGTCATCAGCGCCCTGGGCCGGACCGGGGTCCCGGTGCCCCGCACCCTGGGCCTGTGCACCGACGAATTGGTCAACGGTGCGCCGTTCTATGTGATGTCCTTCGTCGAAGGCCACATCCTGCGTGACGAAGGCGCCGCCGCCGAGCTCAGCAAGGCCGGTCGGGCGCGGGCTGGCGACTCCCTCGTCGATACCCTGGCCGTGCTCCACTCCGTCGACGTCGACGCCATCGGGCTCGGTGACTTCGCCCGCCGGGATGGTTACATCGCCCGCCAGCTCAAGCGGTGGCACGGGCAGTTCACCCATTCGACCGTCGACGGCCAGCCGGGGCCCGCCGTCATCGATCGGGTCCACGAGCTGTTGGCCGCACAGATCCCCGAGCAGCAGGGTGTGGCCATCGTCCACGGGGACTACCGGCTGGACAACACCGTCCTGGACGACGAGGGCAACGTGCTGGCCATCCTGGATTGGGAGATCTGCACTCTGGGCGACCCGCTCGCCGACCTCGGGCTCCTGCTGGTCTACTGGGCCGAGCCCGAAGACGGCGACCAGGCACTCCTCGGCGTTGCCCCGACCACGCTGCCCGGCTTCGCCCGACGCGCAGACCTCCTCGCCCGGTACGCAGCGGCATCCGGCCGAGACGTCTCGTCGGTCCCCTACTACCGGGCATTCGGATTCTGGAAGCTGGCCTGCATCCTCCAGGGGGTCTACGTGCGCTACGCCGGAGGGGCGGCGGCAGGCGACCGTTCCGGCGTCGATCAGTTCGAGGCCCATGTCGGGCGCCTGGGTGAACGGGCGCTGGCCGAGGTGGAGTCGCTGTGACCGGCCACAGCTCCGCATCGCTCTACCGGTACGAACCGGAGTGGGAGCCCCCCTCGGCCTCGCGACTGACCCGTCCCGTGCTCGTGGTCGCCCTCGAGGGCTGGGTAGACGCGGGGATGGGGGCATCCGCGGCCATCGCCGAGCTCCTGACCGCAGCGCCGGGCGCCGTCGTCGCCACGTTCGACACCGAGCTGCTCATCGACCAACGCGCCCGCCGCCCGATCGCCCGACTCGAGGACGGGGTCACCACGGAGTTGACCTGGCCGGCCATCCGGGTGGTGGCCGGCAAGGACCGGGTGGGCGCCGACCTCCTCTATCTGTCCGGTCCGGAGCCCGACTTCCGCTGGCCCACCTTCATCGAAGCCGTGGTGGGGCTCGTGCGAGACCTCGGGGTGCGCACGGTGGTCGGTCTCGGGGCGTTCCCGGCACCGACGCCCCATACCCGGCCGGTGCGGCTGGCATCCACCGTTCCTCCCCAGTCGGTCGAGCTGGCCGGCAGGGTCGGGACCGTGCACGGCACCCTCGAAGTGCCCGCCGGCGTGCAGGCGGCCCTCGAGGTCTCCCTCGGCAACGCCGGGATCCCGGTGATCGGCCTGTGGGCCCGCGTCCCGCACTATGTGTCGGCCATGCCCTACCCCGAGGCCAGCGCCGCCCTGATCGAGGGACTGTGCGCCGTGACCGGCACGGTGCTGGACTCCTCTCCACTCCGAGCGGCCGGCGAGGTCACCCGCCAACAGGTGGACGACCTGATCGGCGCCAACGACGACCACCTCGAGATGGTCCACCGCCTCGAGGCTGCCCTCGACTCGGAGGAGCTCGATCCGATGGACCTCGATGTGGACGTGCCCACCGGCGACGAGATCGCCGCCGAGCTCGAGAAGTTCCTCAGGGGCGAAGGGCACTGACGCCCGGCCCCTGCGGCACCCACAGCCCACCGCCGTGCAGCCGCGTCAGGTGTTGGGCGTAGACGTACACGATCACCATCGACACCACCAGCACCAGCACCAGGACCAGCACCAGCACCAGCCAGGCGTTGGTGCGGCGCTTCCGGCGCTCCTTCAGCCCGGGGAACCCGGCGGTCCCGGCCGTCGGGAGCGACCCGGTGAACGCAGGGAGCTCGGTGACGATCCTCTTCATCTCCTCGATGGTGGGCGCCGAGGCCAACTCGCGGAGCCGGACCTCGTACTCGTGGGACGCCAGCAGGCCACTCTCGGCAGCACGGTCGAGCAGCAGGCCGTAGCGGTTCCGATCGTCGTCGGTCACCGGGCCCCCGTCCACACCGCCCGGCCGGCCTTCGGCCCCGCCGACACCATCGTCCCCCGGGCACCCCGTGCGTGGCGGCGGCACCACCGCATCCCCGTAACCGGCCAGTTCGGGGACCGCACGCGGCCCCCCGGGACCCGTCGGCGGGTCGCCCACCCGGCCGGCGGCACCGTCTTGATGGTTGCTCACTTGTCAATTGTGGGTCACCGGGTATGCCCGTGCAATGACCGGTCGAGCCCATCTCCCCAGGTCCTCTGACCCTGATGGCCGGGATACCGTGGTCCATGGACATCGACGGGGCAATCGGGTTCGATCCGAGCGGCGTGGTCGAGGCCGCGCAACAGGCGGAGCAGGTCGGGTACGACGGCATCTGGTCGGCCGAGACAGGCCACGACCCCTTCCTCCCCCTGGTGCTGGCCGCCGAGCACACCGAGCGGTTGCAATTGGGCACCGGCATCGCCGTCGCCTTCGCCCGCAACCCGATGACGCTGGCCATGATGGCCAACGACCTCCAGACCATCTCCGAGGGACGGTTCATGTTGGGCCTCGGCTCCCAGATCAAGCCCCACATCGAGAAGCGGTTCTCCATGCCCTGGTCGCATCCGGCCCCACGGATGCGCGAGCTGATCCTGGCCATCCGGGCCATCTGGTCGAGTTGGTCCGACGGCGGCCGCCTGGCGTTCCGGGGCGAGTTCTACCGGCACACCCTGATGACCCCGATGTTCGACCCCGGGCCCAATCCCTTCGGCAACCCGAAGATCTTCCTCGCCGCCGTCGGTGAGCTCATGACCGAGGTCGCCGGAGAGGTGGCCGACGGCATGATCGCCCATGGTTTCACCACCGAGCGCTATCTGCGCGAGGTCACCGTGCCCGCCCTCGAGCGCGGTCTGGCGGCCGGCGGCCGGGTCCGTTCCGACATCGAGATCTCCTATCCGGGCATGGTGGTCACCGGAACCGACGACGCCGGCTTCGAAGCGGCCATCGAGGCCACCAAGAAGCAGCTCGCCTTCTACGGTTCGACCCCCGCCTACCGTGCGGTGCTGGAACTCCACGGCTGGGGTGATCTCCAGACCGAACTCAACAGTCTGTCCAAGCGGGGGGCCTGGAGCGAGATGGCCGACCTCATCGACGACGACGTGCTCAACACCTTCGCCGTGGTGGGCGCGCTCGACGAGATCGCACCGGCCGTCCTCCGGCGCTTCGGCGGCGTGGTCGACCGGTTCAGCTTCTACGCCCCCTACGGGATGGACCCCGACAGGTGGGCAGAGATCCTGGCCGGCTTCAGGTAGTCACACCACGATGTTGACGAGCCTCGGGGGTCGGACGATGACCCGTCGGGGCTCGGCTCCGGCGAGCGCTTCGACCACCAGCGGTGACGCCAGGGCCAGACGTTCGGCGTCCTCCTCGGAGATGTCGGGGGCCACCTCGATACGATCACGCACCTTGCCGTTGACCTGGATGATCAGGGTCACTGTCTCCTCGGTGACCAACTCCGGGTCCGACACCGGCCACGGGAGGGCGTGGATGTGATCACCGTACCGGTGCTCCCACGCCTCGGCGGTCACATGCGGAACCATGGGAGCCAGCAGGAGGAGCAGGGTGTCGACCGCCTCGTCGATGACGACGCGCCGGCCACCGTCACGGACATAGGGATGCAGCAGGTTGACGAACTCCATGCAGGCCGCCACCGCCGTGTTGTACGACCAGCGCTCGTAGTCGCGGCTGACCCGGTCGATCAGGCGGTGGGTGGCCCGTCGGACCTCGAGGTCCCCGGGGGCCAACGGTCCACCCACGTCCTCGGGTCGCGCTCCGTCGGCACCGACCGCGAGGCGCCAGACGCGATCGAGGAAGCGCCCGCACCCGTCGATCACACTGTCGGTCTGGTCGGTCCAGTCCACGTCTTCGGCCGGCGGCCCCACGAAGAGGTGGAAGAGCCTGAGCGCGTCGGCCCCGACGGTCGTCAGGTAGCTCGACGGTGCCACCAGGTTGCCCTTCGACTTGGACATCTTCTTGCCGTCCATCCGGATCATCCCCTGGGTGAACAGGCGGGCGAAGGGCTCGCGCATGCCCTCGGGAGCCAGGCCGACGTCGACCAGCGCCTTGGTGAAGAAACGCGCATAGAGGAGGTGGAGGATGGCGTGCTCGATCCCGCCGATGTACTGGTCGACGGGCATCCAGTGGCGTGCCACCACCGGGTCGAAGGGCAGGTCCGGTGTCCACGGGTCGGTGAACCGGAGGAAGTACCAGGACGAGTCGACGAAGGTGTCCATGGTGTCCGTCTCGCGGGTCGCCGGCCCGCCGCACACCGGGCAGGTGGTGTTGAGGAACTCCTGGTTGGTGGCCAGGGGTGACTCACCGGTCGGCCGGAACTCGACGTCGTCAGGGGCCAGCACCGGCAATTCCGCGGTCGGCACCGGCACGATGCCGTGCTCGGCACAGTAGACAACCGGGATGGGACAGCCCCAGAACCGTTGACGGGACACCAGCCAGTCGCGCAGCCGGTAGTTCACCTTCCGCTCGCCGATGCCTTCCGACTCCAGCCACTCAATGGCGCGGGCCTTGGCGGTGGGGATGTCCAGGCCGTTCAGCCACTCGCTGTTGATCTTCTCGCCGGTGCCGGTATAGGCGCGCCCGGGTCCACCGTCGGGCCCGCCGTGCTCGTCCCAGCCCGGAGGAGGTTGGACGGTCCTCACCACGGGAAGGCCGTAGGCCTGTGCGAAGTCCCAGTCGCGGGTGTCCTCGGCCGGAACCGCCATGATGGCGCCCGTGCCGTACCCCATGAGCACGTAGTCGGCCACGTAGACAGGGGCGGGCCGGCCGGTGAACGGGTTGATCACCCACGAGCCGGTGAACACACCGCGCTTGGCCAGGCTCGCCGAGCCGCTCTCCGACATCCGTTCCACGTCGGTGCTGGCCGCGGCCCTCACCCGGAGGTCGGCAACTTCGTCACGGTGGTCCGCCGTGGTGAGGGCATCGACCACCGGGTGCTCGGGGGCAACTACCGCGTAGGTCATCCCGAAGGAGGTGTCCGGCCGGGTGGTGAACACCCGAAGCGAGAGCGGCTCACGGCCGTCCGAGCCGTCGCGCCCCTCGACGAACAGGTCGTACTCGGCTCCCTCCGACCGGCCGATCCAATTGCGCTGCATGGTCTTGACCCGCTCGGGCCACTCGAGGTCGTCCAGACCGATCAGCAACTCGTCCGCATACCGGGTGATCGCCAGGAACCACTGCTCGAGATCGCGCTTGACCACCAGGTCGCCCGAGCGCTCACACGTGCCGTCGGCCAGTACCTGCTCGTTGGCCAGCACCGTCTGGCAGCCGGGGCACCAATTGACCGGGGCGCTGGCCCGGTAGGCCAGGCCTGCCTCGAGCAGCCTCTGGAAGATGACCTGGTTCCACTTGATGTACTCGGGGTCGTGGCTGCGGATCTCCCGTCGCCAGTCGTACACGGCCCCGAGCGAGGTGATCGACTGCTTCAGTTCGGCGATGCGGGCGTCGGTGAAGATCCGCGGGTGGGTCCCCGTCTTGATGGCGGCGTTTTCGGCGGGCAGCCCGAACGAGTCGAATCCGAACGGGGACAGCACGGCGTGGCCGAGCATCGTCCGATGGCGCACCAGCAGGTCGCCGAAGGTGTAGTTGCGCACGTGGCCCATGTGGGCCGGGCCGGAGGGGTACGGGTACATGGTGAGCACGTACCACGGAGGCCGGGGGTCGTCGGCATCCACCTCGTAGAAGCCCTCTTCGGCCCAGAATTGCTGCCACTTCTTCTCGATGTCGACGACGTCGTAGGCCCGTGCCATGGCTCACGATGGTACCGGGGCGAAGGCAGGCCTCCGCTCCCGGCGCCGAGACCCGTGGGCCCGGAGCCGGCGGTTCGTGAGGGTCAGACCTTGGCGACGATGCCCGAGAGGGCGCCGCCCAGCTTCGAGGCGGCCCCTCGAAGCGAGGACACCACGCCGTCGAGGTTGGTGACCTCGGACGCCGGCGGGACGGTGACCGATACCGGGGTGCCGTAGTTGGAGAGCCCGACGGTGACGGTGGTCGTCGCATGGGACTGAGAGTTGCTCGAGCCGGACAGCGACGAAGAGGTCAAGTCGCCGAGGATGCCTCCGATCGTGGCGTGACTGGTGTCGACCGTCACCGAGACCTGCCGCACGTAGCCGTCAGTTCCGATCCACACCGTCACCGGGACGGTGGTGGAGCCGAGCTGCTGCAGTGCCTTCGCACCTGGACCGACCGCTCCGGATGCAGACGACTGGGACCCGTTCTGGAGATGGGCGGCGACCGAGGCCAGTGAGATCGTCGTGCGGTACTCCGTCGTCGGCATGCCCTGGAGGTCGACCGACCCGACCTTGGTCACTGGTCCCCCGTAGGAGCCGAGGAAGGCGAGGACCTTCGCCGGATCCGCCAGGGCGGAGAGCGATAGGGAACCGGACGATCGGGTGTTCAGCGACCCGAAGCTGGCCAGGGGGGTCTCGAACCAGGTCGTCCCGTGGAGGTACGAGGAGAGGGCGGGAAGGTTCAGGTAGAGATTCGTTCCGTCCGAGATCAGCGTGACCGAGTCGCTGGTTCCGCCGCCGACGATGGACGAGAGGGCCGGTACCGTCGCCGCCACCTCCCCGACGCCGCGGGCCAGGTCGAACGAGCCGATTCCGGTCAGCAGAGTCGACTGCGATCCGGCACCGGTCTGGGTCGCCGACAGTGTGAAGTCCACGCTGGGGGCCGCAGCGGAGTTCGAGGCCGAGGCGGCGAGGGTTCCGTGGGCCGCAGCGGAGCCGTTTCCGGTGGAGCCCGATGAGCCGCCGCCGAAGACAGCCGCTCCGACGGCCACGGCGGCGAGGATCGACGCCGCCGCCACCGCTACGGCCATACGACTGCGTCGGGCAGGTGAGGTGGCTGCACCACCGGGGTGGTCGCCGGCCGGGCCGGCACCGCCATCGCCGTGGGCAGCCAGACCGCCCGGCTCTTCTACCGCCGCCAGCGAGTTGCCCTTGTACTTGACCAGTTCGCTCATCGGAACTGCCCCCTTCTCCGCTCTGGCGGTCCCAGGGAGCGCACGGTGCGATATCCCGTCCCGGGGCATCCGACCGCCGACCGGGTGCTGCGTCAACGGTCTTCGTTGTTCACCACTCGATCGTAGCGACGATGTTCGCGCAATTGCCGGCGGGGTACTGTGGCAATCGGGGTTTCGCCCGTGGCCGCCCCTCCCGCCTCGGACCCCCTTCTGGCAGTGGGCAGGGGGCTGATAACCTGACTCAACCTTCGGGGGCGTAGCTCAGCTGGTAGAGCGCTTGACTGGCAGTCAAGAGGTTCGTGGGTTCGAGTCCCATCGCCTCCACCAAGAACTCGCAGGTAGCAAGGCCATTATCCCTAGTAAATGGCGGTATTGGCGGGCCGTACTCCGTCCATCGACGTCCAGGGATTTCTCTGGGTTTCGCCGCGTTAGGGGGTAGGTTTGGGGGTACAAGGTCGAGGCCAACCTGACTCGCCGTCGGACGCCGGCAGTCGGCCCTGCAACCGGGACAAGCGCACCGCTGTGAAGCACCAGTTGCGCGGATGCTCCCGAGTGGGGAACACCTCGCAAGAGCACATGCGAGGAAAGGAACCACAATGCCCGACTGCACCCTCACCATCGTCGGAAACGCAACTGCTGACCCCGAGCTCCGCTTCACTCAGAACGGTTCGGCCACAGCAAGATTCGGAGTTGCTGTCAATCGCCGTTGGCAGAACCGCCAGAGCCAGGAGTGGGACGAGGCCACGTCGTTCTTCGACGTCGTCTGCTGGCGGGATCTGGCCGAGCACGTGAGCGAGTCGCTCCGTCGCGGTGACCGCGTGATCTGGCCGTCCCCCCGCCAGCCGGACACATGGTTATGCGGCTTGAAGACGACAGCGGACGAAGCGTAGCTCCCACTCGATTGGTGGCACGTTGCCGAGCGTGGAGTGTCGGCGCAGCGCGTTGTAGTGATTGATCCAGGAGATGACCGCCCGCCGCGCGTCGGCTCGCGTGGCGAAGCGGCACCGGTGCACCAGCTCCCGTTTGAGCGTGGCCCAGAACGACTCCGCCACGGCGTTGTCCTGGCTCGACCCGATGCGTCCGACCGACTGGGCGATCTCGTGCTTGGCGCACAGGGCCCGGAAGTCCCGGCCCATGTACTGAGCCCCGCGGTCGTGGTGGAAGACCATGCCGGCGGTATCTCCACCTCTGGTGGCGACGGCCATCTCGAGAGCGCCCTCGACGAGCACACTGCGCATGTGGTCGGCCATCGCGTAGCCGACGATCCGACGACTGCCGATATCGAGGACGTCGGCCAGGTAGAGCCAGCCCTCGCCGGTGGGTACGTAGGTGATGTCCCCGCAGGTGCGCTCCCCGGGCTCGCCGACGCTGAAGTCGCGTCCGACCAGGTCCGGGAGCGGCGGGGCGCTCACGTCGGGGATGGTGGTGCGGACCTTGCGGCGTCGGCCGTCTCTGGCGTAGATGCCGTTCTCGGCCATGAGCCGCTCCACGCGCTTGTGGTTGGCACAGAACCCTCGGTCCCGCAGCTCCTCGGTCATCCGGGGGCTGCCGTAGGTGTCGTCGAGGTCCTCGTGGATGAGGTGCATCTCGTTTATGAGCAGGGCCTCGTCCCACTCTGCGTCGGTGGGGCCGGCGGAGCGGGCCAGCCGGTCGTAGTACGCCGAGGTCGACACCTCGGCTGTGTCGCAGGCCGCTTCGACGGGGAACCCCTCGGCCTTCATGGCAGAGACGAACCGGTAGCGGCTCACCGGTCCTGCTCCTTCACCCAGAAGGCCACACTTCGTTTGAGCAGGTCGCGCTCCATGGTCAGGCGCTTCACCTCCCGTCGGAGCCTGACGTTCTCCTCGCGCATCTCGGTCGTGGTCCCCTCGCGCTCGCCCCGGTCGATGCGCTCCTGGCGAACCCAGTTGCCGAGGGTCTGCTCGATGACACCGAGCTCCCGGGCGACGTCCGCGATGCTGCGGTGCTGGTC
>JBKQMB010000030.1:0-58861 GCA_052326605.1 Acidimicrobiales bacterium
GGGCGTGGTGCGTCCTGAAAGGGGAGTGGTGACGATGTAGAAGATCGCCAGCACGAACCGTGCTGTGCCAGGGATGGAGGTAGGCCCTCCGGGTTCGCCGTGCAGGCGGAGATCCCAAACCACCGCAGTGTCATGCCGGTCAAGAGCCGGGGTGGGAAGCGACTGCGGAGAAGGCCCGCTACCAGCGGGTCAGGTGAGCGACGAGAAGACGAACATGCGTAAACCACTGCTGACGCATCGTGAATGTGAACGATGACATCGAAACCGAGGCCAGCACGCCTGCCTCGGGACAAGGGCTCGCCTGTCGGCGAGTCTGGAACCAGGGAGCTGCCTGTATGTGGCCCTGGTGGTGTCCGGTGTAAAGGTGGCGTGAGCTCGTTGCAGGCCCTGGCATGGAACAGGAGAATCTGTCGTCTCGATACGAACGGCCAGTCGAAATGGGTGAGGTTGGCCCCCTGGTCGTCAAGAGGGAGAACCTCGTGTGGCCACGGCCACGTGGGGGAGAGTACCGATGCGAGGCACAGAGGCGGACCAGCTCGTAGTAGCGATGAAGGCCCTGTAATGGGGCTGGAGCGAAGGGGCTGGGCAGGCCAGGTCGCCTATCAGTCAACCCTTCGGGGGAGGAGCTGATGGACGGATCACCGTTGGGAATGAAATCGTTTGAGATTCGAAAGCGCCTCGTCTAAGAGGCGTGGATGAAGGTCCAGGCGAACAATGGAGCGCCGGGCGTGGACGCAGTCAGCATCGACCGGTTTGCAGACAACGAGAGGGACAACCTCTACAAGCTGTGGAACCGGATGAGTTCGGGGACCTACTTCCCCGGGCCGGTGCGGGCGGTGGAGATACCGAAGGACCACGGGGCCGGGGTCAGGGTGTTGGGGGTGCCGAACACGGTGGACCGCATCGCCCAGACCGCAGCAGCGATGCTGCTGGAAGAGGAGCTTGAGCCGATCTTCCACCATGACAGCTATGGCTATCGTCCCGGGCGTAGTGCCCATGACGCCCTGGCCGTGACTCGTCAGCGCTGTTGGAGGCAGGACTGGGTGTTGGACATCGACGTCCGGGCCTTCTTCGACAGTGTTCCCCATGATCTGTTGTTAAAAGCGGTCGCTCACCACACCGACGAACGCTGGGTCCTGCTCTACATCGAACGGTGGCTCACCGCCCCCATGCAGATGCCGGACGGGACCCTCGTGGCACGGGAGAAGGGAACCCCGCAAGGGTCTCCGATCTCACCGCTGCTCGCCAACCTCTTCATGCACTATGCGTTCGATCAGTGGATGGACCGGGAGCAACCCGGCAGCCCATTCGAGCGCTATGCGGATGACGTGGTGATCCACTGCGACACCGAGGCCAAAGCCCTGCATCTGTGGGCCGCACTCGCTGAACGGCTTGGGTCCTTGGGGCTCGAGCTGCACCCTGTGAAGACGAAGGTCGTGTACTGCCAGGACACGAAACGCCGCCAGGACTACGAGCACACCAGCTTCGACTTCCTCGGCTACACCTTCCAGGGTCGCCTGGTGAAGGGTCGACGGGGGTTCTTCATGAACTTCTCACCGGCCATGAGTGCCAAGGCGAAGAAGGCGAAGGGCAAGCAGATCAGGGACTGGCACCTCAACCGTCGCAGTAGTTCGGACCTGTCCGACCTCGCCCGGGCCATCAATCCCCAGGTCCGAGGCTGGATCAACTATTACGGAGCCTTCTATCGCTCCAAGTTGCATTTCCTAGCAAGGCGCATCGACGAGCATCTGGTCAGATGGGCCATGCAGAAGTTCAAGCGACTGCGAGGTAAGCCTCAGCTGGCACGGGACCGGTTGCGTGAGGAACAACAGCGCAATCCCCGGCTCTTTGCCCACTGGCACCTTCTCGCAGCTACTCCCAACCGACCTGCAAGAGCCGGATGAGCCGAGAGGTTCACGTCCGGTTCTGTGAGAGCCGGGGGGTGCGATTCCCCCCGGCTACTCGACTGGCATAGTCCCCGAAAACTCGGAGTGATCACCATGGGAAACCTTAGAGCTTGTGCGTCGCAGGAACTGGGGGTATACCGGCTATTCCTGACCAAGGGCACATGCCTCCGATGGGTGGAGCCTGATGGAGGAAGTGGATGGGGGCAGATAGTGATTGTGGATGTGGTCGGCGACGTGAGCAGCGTGCTCGATCGCATCTTCCGAGACGAGTTCGCCGACGACAGCAGCCGGCATCGAGATCCAACCACCCGAGGTTGCACCCTGACGATGCCCATCGAGAGCCGCAAAATGCGGGAAAGGAAGTAGGTGCGAAAGCTACTGAGGGGTTCACTCTTTTTGAGCCTGGCTATCTGGATGTTCGTGGCTTGCGGAGCGTCTCCGACATCGGCCTCGACGGCCGGAGCCCGGCAGCTCGGTAATGTCGGTCGTTGGCTTACGGACGCAAGCGGCCGAGTCGTGCTGATGCACGGCATCAACATGGTTTACAAGCTTCCGCCGTACTACCCGGCTGCCGCCGGGTTCGGGGCAAGCGATGCTGCCTTTTTGCAAAGCATCGGGTTCACTGTTGTCAGGGTCGGTGTGATCTGGAAGGCAGTCGAACGGGAACCCGGCGTGTATGACAACGCATATTTGAACCAGATCGAGGCGACGGTGCGCACGCTCGGGCAGCACGGGATCGTTTCTATCCTCGACTTCCACCAGGATCAGTTGAACGAGCAGTTCGGCGGCGAGGGGTTCCCCGACTGGGCGGTCCAAGACGACGGGCTGCCGAATCCCAAGACGGCGTTTCCCGCCGGGTACACAAGCAATACGGCGCTGCAGCGGGCCTACGACAACTTCTGGGCCGACAAGCCTGGCCCTGACGGAATCGGTCTCCAGGAGTACTACGCCGCCGCCTGGAAGCACCTCGCGCAACACTTTGCCGGCAACCGCTTCGTGCTCGGTTATGAGCTCTTCAACGAGCCTTTTCCCGGGACCGATTACCCGCAATGCTTCGAGGGCAGTTGCCCGTCTTCCGACGCGCAGCTGACCAAGTTCTACGCCAAGGTCGCCCAGGCGATTCGCTCAGTGAACTCACGCACCCTGATCTTCTACGAGCCCTACGTCTTGTTCAACTACGGAGTCCAAGATGGCGTCGGTCCGCTCCCGGTCCGAAACGCTGTGTTCGCCTGGCACAACTACTGCCTGAGCACCAGCCCCTGCAGTAGCAACACGACGGACTTCCAGAATGCCGAGCAACACATCAAATCCGACGGCGAAGCTGACTTCTTGACCGAGTTCGGCGCCGGCTCTTACAGCGACAATGAACTGATCGTCTCGCTTGCCGACCAGAACATGGTCTCTTGGAGCAACTGGTCTTACTGCACCTGCGGCGACCCCACCGGCAACGCCAACGAAGGGATCGTCGAGAACCCCCGGGAGCCCAAAACGGGTTCGAACCTCGTCATGCCAGATCTCGACTCGATCGTGGAGCCGTACCCACATGTCGTAGCGGGCACACCTCACTCGTACGAATTCACTCGCCAATCCAAGACCTTCAGCCTCAGCTACTCGACTACTGAGGCGGCAGGAATGGGCACGTTCCCGGCCGGATCGATCACGGAGATCGAAACGCCAAAGCACGTCTATTCGAGTGGTTACGGAGCGCACGTCAACGGCGGTGCGATCGTTTCAACCAAGAACGCCAGCATCCTCGAGATTGCATCCTGTCCAGGCGCCACACATGTGACCATCACCGTCGCGCCGGGCAACGGGGCGTCAGAAAGCTGCCGGCCGCACGACCACGTTAGTGGTAGGGGGTAACGCCGAGCGGATCAAACCGATCGAGGTCGAGCGGCTGATGGGGTGACCCACGACGCCGGCTCGGTGGGACACCGCTTCAGTCCGCGCAGCGCAATGTGCTTGCTCGCGAGTGTCGGACCCCGCTCATTTCCGAAGTGCCGGTTGACCTCAACCACACGACGACCGCAGACGACAGGTGCGTGCTCGCCGGGACGGACCTCAACACTCTGTGGGCCCTGGCCCAGGCGAACCTCGACCGGAGCGCGCTCCTATTGCACTCCGGCAGAGACAACCTCGCCGAGCTGCAGCGCTCCCATTACGCATCCACAGCGTTCAAGATGCGTTTCGACAGCATGTACCGCTTCATGGGCAGGTACCTCGGGATGGAGTCGCCCAATGCACGTCCTTGGCCGGAGCGACCCAGCCGCCTGATCGATTGAGCAGAGGGCTGAGGGGCCTGGATCGGGACCGGATACGCTCGTCACTTCGAGCTCGCTCTACTTGCGTTCTCATGTGACCGCACCTCGTCAGCTGAGTGCGAGATCGCAGTACTCAGCCATCCAAGCGTGTGCGACGCCGTCCTCCCAAGCGATTTCTCTCCTGCCAGCAGGACTTTGCGCCCCCGCTCTGGCGACCCCATCACCGCCTCGACGGGGGTGGGTGATCCTCAAATGGGGTGCCGTTGGCCAGGTCAGCGGGATTAGCTCCGCAAGCTGAGGACGAGTGAGGCCCAGAGATGGTCCCAGGCCGGTTCAAGGAGCCCGGTCCTCTAGTCCGGACAAGTCTGCGCGTCAGAGCGGGTCAACCCCAGACGACGTCCAGCGCTCTCGAGGTGGTCAGCTGATCGGGCTGAGGACATATCCATTGTTCGGGGGCGGGTCGTCACTTCTACCGCAGGATCGGTCATCGCCGTGTGAAGGTCAGGTGGGTGACCCCGCTCGGTGACGAGACTGCCTCCACGTCGTATTGCTGCTCCAACGCCTCCAGGCCGTCCCACAGCCGAACGCCGCGGCCGAGCAGGATCGGTACTTGCACGACGTGCAGATGGTCGACGAGACCGGCGGCGATGAACGCGCGCATCATGGTCGGGCCCCCGCCAATGCGGACGTCCTGACCGGCGGCTCCGTCCCGCGCCACTCCGAGCGCTTCTGCTGGCGCGGCGTCGAGGAAATGGAACGTCGTACCACCCTCCATCTCCAGCGACGGGCGCGGATTGTGGGTCAGGACGTACGTCGGCGTGTGGAACGGTGGGTTGTCGCCCCACCAACCGCGCCAGTTCGGGTCGTCTTGCCAGTCCGGAGGGCCGAACTTGCCCGCGCCCATGATCTCCGCACCGATCCCGGGTCCGTACTGGTCGGCCATCACGTGATCGACCCCCTCGGTACCGCCCGACTCGCCGAGGACTTCACGGCGACCGAACCGGGTGGCGAACATCCACTCGTGGAGCCGATGCCCGGCGTGGCCGAACGGGGCGTCGAACGTCATGCCCTCGCCGGTCCCGAACCCGTCCAGGGAGATTGAGAAGTTGTGGACACGGACCTGGGACATGGCGGCCTCCGAAGAATTAGGTGATTGAGATATGCAGCTAGTTGACGCTAACGCCGAACGAAGCCCGGCCGCCTGTCCCCGACGTGCCGGTCGGTGGCAGTTCGCGGTGGGCAAGCACCCGTCGCTGGATAACGCGCCCACACCCGGTGTTAGGGACACTCGGCTCACATGACTCCCGTGGCAATCAGGATACCGACGAGGACGAGGACGGCACCTCCGAGTTCGGCGCTCCACTGCTCAACTGAGCGACCCAGTCGCTGTCCGATTTCAAGGCCAACGAGGGACATCCCAACACTCACCACGGCAATCACGATGGCGGCCTCTACGAGGGGCACCCTGTAAGCGCCGAGAGCAAAGCCGACCACCAGATTGTCGATACTCAGGGCAGCGCCGGTCAGGACCAGATTCCCTGAACTGATGGAGCTTGCTGCTTCACGATGGGCACCCCTCCTGGCCTGGACCAAGGTGTAGAGGCCTGTGGCGATGAGGAGTCCGCCGCCCAAGTCGGAAGCTACTGATCCGATGGAGTCAGCAACACGGTGACCGACGAGAAGACCGAGCAACGGCATGGTGGCTTCAAAGAAGCCGAAGATGATGGCGATGCGGATTCGGAGACGCCCGTCAACTCCCGACAGGCCGATACCGATGGCTGCGGCAAAGTTCGATAGGCCAAGAGCGACCGCGACCAAGATGACCCCTGACACAGAACAAACCTATGGCACACCGATTGGGAGGCGAGAACACTGCAACCAAGGTGCCGGTCCGGGCCAGGCAAGATCCGCGATCACCGGTGCCCACGTGCCTTGGGAATACGGCTGTGCCGGCGTTCTCAGCTGTACGAGCTGAGGACAACTCCTAGGCATGGGTATGCACGTCTCAATCGTCGCGCAGGGCTCGTAGTGGAGGCGGCGTCCTCTACGGCTACTGGGGTCTTGCCCGCCGGCCTGCCAGAGCGGCGAACTGGTCGAGGGCTCGAAGCACATCGGGTGCTCTCCACACCCGATCGCGCTTCTTGCTGGTGGCCTCGACGACGACACCTGCATCGACGAGCGGTCCCAGAGCTCGATACACATTCGGGACTTCGATGCCGAGCTCCTTTGCGACGAACGGGGCGTTGATGACAGGGTGCCGGAGAAGGAGGTCCGTGATCCGCCACGCGGTCGTTCCGCGCCGTACTTTGATCTTCTCGGCCCATTCAGTTCGGATGGCGTGGAGCTCTGCGACGAGTTGCCCCCCGTTCTCAATGGCAACGAAGGCAGCTCGAGCGAGCTGATCGATGATGGACAATGGGTCGCCTCGCCGGTACTCGTCCAGAGCACCGAAGTAGGCGTCCGTATTCGTGAGAAGCCCCGCCGACACGGGGACCGTGACGTTGCGGGTCAGGCGCTTGTTGCGTAGCTGTGCCTGAAGGAGCGCTCGACCCGTTCGGCCATTGCCATCCGCAAAGGGATGGATTGTCTCGAACTGAGCATGGGCTACTGCGGCGTGGGCAAGCACGGGGATGTCATCTCGGTCGATGAAGGCCACGAGGTCATCGACCGCACCGGGAATGCGTTCGGAGCGCGGTGGAACGAAGTCTGCTCCATGGGGACCGTAGCGGGTCCCCCCGATCCAGACTGCCTGGTCGCGCCACTTGCCGGCGGTGTCCGGCTTACTAGGGGACAGGAGGGCCTCGTGCATCTGGAGGATCGAGTCGTCATCAATCCGATCGGCCAGATCGACTGCTGCTGCCATGGCTCTCGTGTTGGCCACGATCAGCGATGCGTTGTTCGAGCCAAACGGTTGGAGCTCTGCCTCGGCGATGGCTCGGGCCGAAGCGGTGAGGTTTTCGATCTGGGACGACGAAGTGGACTCGGAGCGGAGCAGGACAGCTCTGAACGGTGCGATCTCGCTGCCCAACTCGGCATCAAACCGTGCGACCTCGTTCGTCGCATCGTCGACCAGGGCATTCAGCTCCGGCGGGAGTGGTACCTCGAGGGTGGAGATCGCCGGCACGATGGCTGCCTCGTACGGGCCGCGGTGGCGACGGGCTGCCGTCCGAGAGATGGGGACAGAGACGTTGGGCTCCCAAGGCAACGTCTCATATTCGACCGCTGGCCAAGCGCTGAGGGCTGCATCGGAGCTGCTCATGGAGTACCTCGTTATTATCAGGTATCGCCTAACTGATAATAACGTACCAGCTTGTTATCACACGTCCACCGGGTTCCAGATGGAAGAATCTGCAGCCTCAATTGGCGTGGAGGAACTCGAGGAGATCCTTGTACTCGACGAGACGCGACCGTGCCAGTGCCCCCAGTTCGGGGAGGTCGGTACCACCAGGACGTCCTCAGCGTGGCTAGCTGAGGACGTCGCGAATGTCCTCAGCCTCTAGAGCTGAGGACGAGTGTTTGGTGTCCGCAGCTCGTGGGCAAGCCATTGCACGTAACGTTCTACGGGCCGCAAACGTGTGATTCGTAACCGAAGATGCGTTTACTCGCTTTCCGAGACTTCCTCTCGCAGCACGTTGACGCCCGCGAAGTCGGGCGCCTGACGCCAGCGCTCCAGGTAACCGATGTAGTCCAGGAGACTTCCCGAGTAGGTGAGATTCCGGGCCGCCCGGCTGTCTATTGCCTGCTGCTCGCTGTTGTAGAAGCTGGGCGTGCAGCTCTGGAAGTAGCGGGCACCGCCGACACCGACGGCGTGGAGCACCGAGAGCCACTCCTCCTCGGCGGCCTCCTCAGGCTCGATCTCGACGATCCCCTGTTCGACGCAGGTCTCGACGATGTACGCCACGTGCTTGGCCGACTCGGAGAGGAGGTGCGAGAAGTTCGTGCCGAACCCACCTTGGACGAGGCTGATCAGGAGCAGGTTGGGGAATCCGCTGGCCAGCACACCGTGCAGTGTGTGGGCGCCCTTGGCCCACCGCTCCGAGAGAGCGGCACCGCCGAGACCTTTGGGGTCGAAGCCGAGCCGATGGTGCAGGTCCGTGGTCACCTCGAAGCCGGAGGCATAGATGAGCAGGTCCACCGGGTACTCGACACCGTTCACGACCGGGCCGCGTGTGGTGAGCTCGTCGACGCCTCGTCCGTCGGTGTCCACCAGGTGCACGTTGGGCAGGTTGAACGCCGGCAGGTATTCGTCGTGGAAGCAGACCCGCTTGCAGTGCTTGCCCCAGTACGGCTTGAGCTTCTCGGCCGTCTCGGGGTCCTCGACGACCTCCTCGACGCGTCGCCGGATCGACTCCATGGCCTCGAAGTCGATCCGCTCGAGCGCCTCAGCCTCCTCCGGATCCACGGCCTTCTGGGTGTCGACCCACATCATCTCGGTCCAACCGTCGGCCACCAGGTCCACCTCGGGTTGGGCGCCGGTCACTGCCTGTGTGAAGTTTACGATCCGCTCCTTCTGCCATCCGGGTTTCAGACTCTGGAACCACTCGACGTCGGTGGGCTGCTGGTTGCGGACGCCCACCGCGCCCGGGGTGCGCTGGAAGACGAAGAGCTCCTTGGCCGCACGTGCGACCTGCGGCACCACTTGCACAGCGGTGGCACCGGTACCGATGATTCCGACACGCTTGTCGGCCAGGCCGTTCATCGGCTCGGTGGGACTGCCGCCGGTGAAGCTGTAGTCCCAGCGACTGGTGTGGAAGGCCTTGCCCTCGAAGTCCTCGGTCCCGGGGATTCCCGGCAACTTGGCCTTGTGCAGGATACCCCCGGCCAGCACCAGGAATCGACCGGACAGCCGGTCACCGCGGCTGGTCGTGACCTGCCACCGCTGCGCCTCCTCGTCCCATTCGGCCCCAGTGACGTCGGTCTGAAAGAGCGCGTGCGGGTAGAGGTCGAACGTGCGGGCCAGCAGCTTGGAGTACTCGAAGATCTCGGTGGCGCTGGCGTAGCGCTCGGATGGCATGAAGCCGGTCTCCTCGAGGAGCGGCAGATACACGTACGATTCCACGTCGCACATGCAGCCCGGGTACCGGTTCCAGTACCAGGTACCACCGAAGTCTCCGGCCTTCTCGATGATCCGGACGTCCGTGATCCCGTGCTTGGCGAGGTCGATCGCCGTAAGCATCCCGGCGAAGCCTCCACCCACGATCACGACGGTGGTCTCCTCGACCACGGGGTCCCGGGTGAAGCCGGGCTCGACGAACGGATCCCGGTCCAACTCCTCATTCAGCTCACGCCATTGGGCCATACCCTCCGGGCGCAGCCGCTTCTGCTGCTCCCGCCGGTACCGTTCACGCAGCTCGTCCATCGAGGGGGGCTCTGAGTCGCCACTCTGCTCCATTGCTGCTTGCCTTCCCCTTTGGACCGCGTCTGTCGACGCAGTCAGTCTTGCCGCTGCCGATTCTGGCATGCACATCGGTGGCCGAGGGACGCCGGAAAGTCTCAACACCGGAGCAACGTCAATGCAGCAACCACGACGCCGGCCTCAGTGAGGGCATGATGAGCCGACACCGACACTCTGATCGATCGTCTTTGACCGCTACACCTCAGCTGTGCGATCCGAGGCCTGTGGGTTGAATCTCACGTTCTCAGCCATACGAGCTGTGGACATAACCGCTGATCGGGGGCACCCGCAACACTTGAGCGAGACGAGATGGCATAGGCAGGAGCATGAACGCCGGGTCCGGAGCATCAGGTGGCGGGACCGTCAACTCGACGGACCCGGCGGCAAAAGCTAAGCATCGCCACACCTGTTGCGCAAGACGCGTTACAGCTTCTCGACTCATCTCTTCGCCTATCCAGCAGACTCGTCGTTTGGATGCCCTGTGAAGCTCTGCCAATTCCCAACTTCCATGGTGACCATTCCTTCATCGCCGTGCGGTCACTTTGCAAAGCGACTTGCCAACTGGTGTGAAACCCCAAAGGCCTTTCCAACCTCCGTGATCGACATCCCTTCCTCCTGCAATATGGCGGCGGCTGATGCGCGAGCATTGCGGCGACACCGTTCGAAGTCGTCGAGCAGTTCGCTGACCTTTCTGCTCCAGGTTGCAGAGTCGCGAATCCTGAACGACTCACTCACGCTCATGCCGCTGGACAGGTCATCAAGGCCTGCTCTGGTCGAGGCGCTGAACGACACCATTACGGTCTCTAGTCGTTCGCTCGCCTCGACGTAGTGCCGGACGTCTTCAATGAACTGGTCTCGTGCCGCCGTCATCTGGATGAGTCTAAGTGACCTCATCGTGGCAGGTCCGTCCGACTTCCAAGATGGAGATCGAAGCTCCTACCTTTACGCGACCTCGTGTCGATTCAGAACCGATGTGGCGACCCGCTAGTGGCGCTTGGCCGACTGGGTGCTCCCACTCGGCAGGAACGTGGCATAAGTGCCTGGCCCCCGCAAACAGTCGGCGTGGGGGTCAATTAGGTACCGGGCTCGGAATGCAGGTAGTGGGTCCTGTCCTTGACGGCCTGGCCGCTGGCCCCGTGAACGCTCCATGAATAGGTTGTGTCACGCGTTGACTTTCGACCGGACGGGTGTTGATATCGACTACATGATTGGCTGTGGGGCCGCGAACGCCCGGAAGCTCGACCAGTGCGAGTGCGACCTGCCCCCGGGCCACCCACCCCCGCACCGCTGCGATGACTGCGGCCTAGTGTGGCATGAACACCCAGCCGGAGTTGACCACGAGTGGGTTGTCGAACACCAGACCTAGTTGCCGGGCCCGGAACATCAGGTGGCGGAACCTTCAGCTCGACAGGCGCGACCGGCGAAGCGTAGCGAAAGGCGGCGGCGCGCGCAGAATCCCCATAAGTCCGGGGTCGGTGCAGAGAGATTGGGGTTTCACTTTCCGACCATCGGGTGTTGCATCGACTCTGTTGCAGCCAGACGTTGGCGCAACGCAGCGGTCGGGGGCGCATCAGCCCTGTACCGGATCGACTGGCTCTGCACGGGGGGTGCTGGCCACTCGATCAGCTGGCGATGGACTCCCGGCTGCCCCTGGGGTCCATCGCGTCCCGGCCTGAGCAGAGATGAGCACCGTGCGGTAGGTTGCCGGACCAGGAGCGTGGCGGCGAGACCTCACTCGACCGGCCTCAGTCGGCGCACCGTAGCGCACCAGTTCGCCCGGCTCAGGTTCCCCTTAGCCCTGGCCGCTTCGATGGCGGCTCCGCGTTGGGGTCGGGTGCCCCACCTATCCGGTAGGGGATACCCAGGTACCATTGTTTCGAATGCTCCCGACGGGGGATGGCTGTGTACCGAAGCTCCCAAGTTGAACGCCCGACGAGATCGACGCCGCATGAACTCTTGGCCTCGCTACGCACCAAGTCGCAGCCCGTACGGTGGGCAGTACTTGGAGCGGCTTCGGCAGGCACGGTCGGCGCCGTCGTTGGGCTGATTGTTGGGCTCTACGTCTTTGCGCCGACCGCTCTTTTTGCGATGGTCGAACTTGGTCTTCCCGCCGGCATCGTTGGCGGGGTTGTCGGATTCCTCATCGGTTCGGTTTTGGCGGCGGGCCGCCGAATCTCTCGGAATCGGCCGCGCGTGCAGAGGGCTCGCGAGGCCGAGCGATCCGGCACCTGAGGGACCGCCTGGGGTATCCCCGTCGTGCCGTTCGGTGACAGTCTGACTGTTTCATCGACCTCCGATCCCGACGCCTCGTAGGATCGAGCCATGGAGAGGTTCCGGGGCATCGGGTGGTTCTCGGCGGAGTGACTGTTGCTCTAGTCACCTACCTGCTGCCGGACCGATCACCCCTCACGCCGGTGAGGTTCGTCATTGCGGTCGGCCTGCTGGTTGTCTATGTCGTCATGGTTGTTGTAGAGACCCACCAGAAAAGCCGAACTCCGCCAACTTGGCTCAGCTGCCCCATCCAACCGGCGATCAGAGTCATTTGGGAAGGACCACTCCGCAGCCACGTTGGTCAGGACGCCATAAACCGCCACTGAGTTGCCCCTCCGGGCTCTACAGTCTGAAGGGCCGTTGCTCGATCGGGAACCATGCGAAATATCACCCATGGAGGAGGACCAGCGGACGGGGCGCTGAAGTCGGCGGTCAGAGCGACACCGGTGTCATCTACTCGGGCCGGCCAACCTTGATCGCTCCACCTTTCCGCCATCAGGGCGACGGTCGTAGCGTCCTTGATCTGCTCGGCGATTCCTTCCACAACGAGATCGAACTCGTGAGTGGCAACGCTCAGGGTGCAGCGTGGATCGCGGGCGAGATTCTTCCCCTTCCGAGTCTGCTCTCCGGTCTCGAACCAGAAGGCGTCATCGACCCAGAGTGCACCGACACCCGTCACGTGCGGACTGCCGTCTTGATTGATCGTCGCCAACCAGCAAGTGTGCCGATCAGGTCCGCCAGTACCGGGGGCTTGGGCCACCCCCTGTGCGAGTCGGTCGGCGATGCTGTCCCAGTCAAGGAGCGGCAGCTTGTAGAGATCCCCGAGGTTCCTGGCTTCCACCGGCGATTTACGGGGCGAAGGGTGAGAGGTCATCGGTGTCGCCATTCTTGCCCACTGGCCACCGTGTGGACGACCAAGGCCAGATCTCTAAGTGGCGAAGTGCCCCACCGACCCGGTTGGTGACAGTGGCGTGGTAGCATGACACCATGACAAAGAACATCACGGTGCGCCTGCCTGACGATCTGGCGGCGGATGCCGAGGCCCTGGCCCGTGTCGATGGCACGAGCCTGAACGAGACGGTCAAGAGGTCCTTGCTCGAAGCGGTGGACCGTCGTCGGAAGAGTCCAGAGTTCAAGGCCAGGCTGACCAGGATCATCGAGGAGGACCGGGAGCTGCTCGAGCGCTTGGCGAGGTGACGGTCGAGTATCCGGACCTCTCCGACTACCTGGCCGTCGCCAGCGCGGTCACCGGGACCGAGCCTGACGTCGCGTTGGGCACCATGAACATCGATCTGGCCGATTCGGCGCTCCACGCGCCGGCGGGCAGCTGGGGTGGAGAGGACTTCTATCCGGACTTCATCGACAAGGCAGCCGTGCTCCTGGTTCGGCTGGCCAAGAACCATCCGCTCCTCGACGGCAACAAGCGTGCGGCATGGGTGACCCTTCGACATTTCATCGAGATGAACGGGTGGACCTGGCGCACGTACCCGGGGGTCGATGAGGCTGATGGCGCCGTCCTCGCCGTTGCCAGCAGCGAGTGGGACGAGGAACGTACGGCGGGCCTGGCTCCGTCCACTTCTCGGCGCTCCGTCGATCACTGCCGAGTAGGCGACCCGCAGCCATTGTTCCGGGACAGTCCGAGATGCCACTGGGGCAGCCTCGTCTCTACAGCTCAGAAGCGATCGCCTTTGCTTGATGCTCGGAGAACCCACCGCTGATCTGAAGCCGACCATCGAATGAGATAAACGATGACTGGGTCGGCTGCATGATCGGAGCAGACACCACGTGGTCGTTGATCACTACACCGGTCATTTCGTGAAAGGTCTTCTGAGCCAAAGTGTCCCACTGGACCGATCCCTTGGCAGTGAGGCTGAGGTCGATCACCCATTGCCCGTGGTAATCGGTGACCCGGGCACGTGCGATTGCGTCTCGACCCAGGCCGACGGGTCCGAGTACATATCGGGTTGATCCATTAGATGGCGCGCCGGAAAGGAGCACATCTTGGTCCTGGAGGCTGCTCGACGACGTGGTCGATGGGTACGTGGCGAACCTCGGATCGGCAGTGAGGTCGGCATTTGTGCTGTAACCGTGGCCGTTCAGGCCCGGATATACCTGCAGATTCGAGGCTGTCAGTTGAGTGGATGGCGAACACGCCGGAAGAGGACCGGTGGATGGCGATTGGCCAGGTGGCACAGCGAAGGGCGGTGCGTGACACAGCACTTGTCTAACGCTGATGCTAGAGGCGGCAGCACCACCAGCTCCCAGAGGGGGAGTCGGTGACGCCGGAGTCACCGGTCTCGGGGAGTGACCAGCACCCTGGGTAGCGGACACGACGATGGCGATTCCCACCAGGAGTAGAACGACGACAATGCCGGCAACCAATCTCCGACGCCTCCGACGTTGTCTCGCCTCCTCGAAGAGGACCTGTGCACCATCCGTTTCGGGCATGGCCTTCGGCGCATCGAGGAGCGTCATGCAAGAACTACCAATCGTTCGCCCATAGAGCTACTATGCCTAGTACCATGTTTGATGTCAAGGTCGACCGATCCGAGGCCACCGCCCTCCATGACCAGGTGGCGGCGGAGATTCGCCGGGCCATCGCAGAGGGCGAGGCCGGACCTGGAGAGCGGCTGCCACTGGCTAAGGACATGGCAGCGGTGCTTGGTGTCAACAAGAACACTGTCCTGCGTGCCCTGCATATCCTCCGCGCCGAGGGTCTCCTCGATTTCCAGCGGGGCCGCGGCATCACAGTGGCCGGAACACCACAACAAGGCGTCGTTGTGAGGCGGGTCCGTGAGATGGTCGAGTTCTGTCGAACACAGGGCTATCGCCCCGACGAGGTGATCCAAATCATCGAAGGACTGTCGTGAACTCCAGAGCCTTCAGTTGGGCGAGGCGGACGTGACACTGACACTGGATGAGTCGTCGTTGGTCGAGGAACAGGAGGCGGCGCTCCTGTTCAAGGAAGCTCGGCAACGCCGTCGGCGACGTTGGGTCAGCGGCATCTCCGTTGTGCTGGTGGCCATTCTTCTTGGATTGGTGCTCACCTACAGCCTTGCGTTCGTCCCTCGACCGACTTCGCATCCGCTCCCGTCCAGTTCGCAACCACCAATCGGAACTGCGAGCCGGACTGGGGCAATGCTCGTGTATGCCTACGGCAGCAACAGTTCTGGCGAGATTCGAGTCATTGACGCGGATTCAGGAGCGAGCCGCACTCTGCCGCTCCCCGCCCCGTATGGGGGAAGCAGCGACCTATCCATGGTGACTGTCGGAAGCTCACTGGTGTTGAGCCGCGGCAATCACGCCTGGCTGTACCGAATTGGACTCCGAGGACCCCCTGTCGATCTTGGCCCCTCCTTGCGCGTAATCCCCGGCCCGACCTCCGATGAGATGTGGATCTGGTCGGATCGATGTCTCGAGGGCCTCGGTTGTTCGTACTCGAGAACCGAGCCGCCCAATGGCGTGGTCCAGTTGTTCGACAGCTCCGGCCAACCGATCGGATCGCCGATCGTCTTGCCGGTCGATGCTCACTGGTTCCCAACGGGACAGTTCGTCGACTCCGGCATCATTCTGGAGGTGGCCTACGGCCCGGGTCCGGGTGGGGCCGAGGTCTGGAATCCGACCCTCGGGCACGTAGTGCGCATGCTGCCGGACGGTGTGATTGCTGCACAAGGCAAGGTACTCGCTTCTCAGACCGGGAATGTCTGCAGTCCGCGGTGCATGATTCAGATCACGGATCTTCAGACAGGCGAGGACCGGTCAGTCCGGCTGCCCGTTGGGGTAAGCCCATTCGGGCTGGGTTCGATCTCACCGGATGGTTCCACGCTCGCTCTCGCTGTCAGGAGCGCGGCACATGGGTCGCAACCGATCGATCAGGTCGTGGTGGTGGTGGACTTGGCGTCTGGGGCGGCTCGATTGCTCCCTGGTGCCGACCTCGGAACGAACTCGACCAATGCGGATCCAAACATCACGTGGTCGAGTACCGGAGCGCTCTTCGCTGCTGGGGTCGGAAGCACCCGGATTCTCACGTGGCGACCAGGTGCGAACCATGCGGTCGCCCTACCATCGGCCAGACTCCCAGTCGTCCGGTTCGATCCTCCTCAGTTCCAGGTGGAATACCCATCGATGATCGCCTTGTAGCACCCGTCCTTCATCGAGTTGGCTGACTATGATGTGTCCCTTATGTGCAGCAGTTGGTCACCCACCCGGCGACCAGGGACACGCGGGACCTATGGCCCTGTTCAGAACCGCGCCCAGGGCCTGATCATGGGAGGGTGACCGACGCTCTGACAGAAGCACCCGAGAGGTCATCGCCTGGCAGGGGACGCCCTACCCTGTGGTTCATTCCAATCGGCCTGGCGATTCTGGTGCTGATCATCGTCGGGGTCATCTTCCTTAGCGGCGGCAGTTCGGGCGTGACCGATCAACAACAATTGGCGTCAGTGCAGCGAGCCTGCAGGGAGTGGTCGGGGAACTCTGCCGGCAGCCTGGGTACAAGCTCGGCCAGTGCAGCATGTTCCACGATGGCCGATTGGATGGGCCAGGAACTCCAAAGCGGGCATATGACCGGCCCGATGATGTGGGGAAGTGCCACGACGATGGATTCCGTCTGCCGTCAATGGATGGGCACTGACTCTCGGGCCTCTGTTTCCACCACTTCTTCACCCGGTTGGTGTGACGACATGGCGAGTTGGATGGAGCAGCACATCGGCAATGACTCAATGATGCACAGCGACATGATGGGCGGGGATTCAACACGGAATGGCGGCGGCCCCTGACCCCGAAGTGCCGTTCCGGGGCAGGCAAAATCCGCGATCACCGGTGCCCACATGCCTTGAGAATCCGGCTGTGCCGGCATTTTCAGCTGTGCGAACTGAGGACATCCGCATCGGTGGTCTGATGACCGCTGGGATCCACGGCGGGTGGGAACCGTCACACTTGCTGGATCCTCTGCGAATTGAATTGGCTGGGCCCCTGTGCTCGTTGTCAGAGCTGAAAGTCCCGAGGGGAGAGGGTCATGATGCCTTCTACAAGGAACTGCTGAGGTCTCGAGCCAATCAGTCGTTGAACGTGCCGAAGGGCGTTTCCAGGTTCTTCTCCTTGCGCCCGAACGAGGTAGGCGGCCGCGATCGCCGGCGTCCTGTTCTCGGCCTGCACGCAGTGGACGAAGACGCGTTTCCCTGACGACGCGCAGTCGGATACGAAATCGACGGTGTCGGTGAGTACGAACTCCAGGTTCGGATTGTCGGCATTGCCGGTGTCGATGAGCCCGACGACGTGGTGCTCCACGTGATCGGGGACATCGATGCGGCCCATCCTGCAGAGTGAGACGACGACATCGGTGGAGGGAAGCTCATTGACCAGAGCGTGGACGTTTCCGACAGTGATGCCGCGATCCAGTGGAACGGCCACTGCATCTGCGTGGTAGTGCTTCTGGTAGTAGGGGAGGAGTGACTCGATTTCGGGCCAGCCGATTGAGTCGGGCCGGCCGTGGTTGCTGGCGAGGCGGGCCAGGCCATCCAGACCGGAGAGTCGAACGGCCGGGTCGGCATAGGTGTTCCTTCCGTGCAAGTCTCGGCGCCACTCCAGCGGCACGGCAGTCGCACCCCACCGGGCGCCGGCAAGCGCACCGGTAATGGCGGCGACGGTGTCCGTATCGTCCCCGATGCGGACCGCCCGTTCGACCGACCGGCGAAGGTGCCGGCAGGGCTGCTCCAGCGGTACGTCGGTGTGGATCAACGAGCTGAGCGCTGCTTGGAGGGCGCTGACCACCCAGCCGTTAGGCGTGAATTGTTCGGGGGCCGTGGTCCAACAGGCCTCGAGCCTCTCCCGCCAGAGGTCTCGGTGGCCGGCGGGAAGCAGGTCGATGCCGCTGGCAACCAGGTCGAGCCAGTCGCGTCCCTGTGGGGCGTCGGCCGGTGCGGTGATCGACCGGTGGATGGCGTCGGTCCAGAGGATGCACGCTTCGACGGCGTCATCGGAAGCGTGGGTCAAGGCGGAGATGGAGGAGGCAAGCTCCGCGATGCGTTTCCGAGGAAGGTTGAGGAGCCCGAGCGGTCCGGTCCGCATGAGGCTGCCGTTGCCCGCGGCATCCGGATGGAGCCGTTGCCATTCCGAGGTCACCTGGCCCAGCGGCTTCCCGCTGCGAAGCGCCTCCGACAGGACCGTCCGGGTCTGACCGCCGACGTCACGGGGTCTGCTCGCCATCCAGGCGAGCAGACCCTGCTCGACCTCACCGAGCAGGCGGTCATGCGACACGCCCCGGGTCAGTGGGCCCAGGATGGCCAGGGCAGTCTGCGTGTCGTCGGTCCACTCGCCAGGCTCCCATCCCAGCGCTCCGCCGCCGCTCATCACGAGTTGCACGTCGGGCCCGAGTGGCGGACCGAACTCATGGGGCGCGCCGAGGGCGTCCCCGGCCGCGGAGGCGAGCACGGCGCCCACCGCCCGGTCCCGCTGGACGTTCTCACTCGGTGCGCTGGATGTGGTCGTCACGTAGTCGCCTTCTCCTAGTAGCGGGCCGGCTCAGCGTGCCGGAACGGGACGCCACCTGCGGGTGTCGTCATTGTGACGATAAATCAGCGATTGCTTCTCGTCAAGTTGACGATTAAAGTCGCTCGGCATGAAGCAGGACATCCCCTTGGCTGCTGTGGCCGTGGACCTCGCCATCCTGACGGTGCGCGAGGACTCCCTGATGGCCCTGGCCATCCGACGGGGGATCCCGCCGTTCAAGGGGAAGTGGGCCCTGCCTGGTGGCTTCGTCCTCCCCGAGGAGGACCTGACCGCCGCCGCCCGTCGGGAGCTGGCCGAGGAGACCGGCCTCGCCGACTTCCGGGCCCACCTCGAGCAGCTGGCCACCTATGGCACCCCGGGCCGCGACCCACGGGGCCGGGTGGTCAGCGTCGCCTACCTGGCGTTGGCGCCGGACCTTCCCCTTCCCTCGGCGGGCAGCGATGCCGCGGCCGCCCGGTGGATGCCGGTGGACGACCTGGCGGGCAAGCTGGCCTTTGACCATCCCGCCATCCTCGCCGATGCGGTGGAGCGCGCCCGGGCCAAGCTGGAGTATACGCCGCTGGCTGCGGCCTTCTGTGCGGATCCCTTCACCATCGCCGAGTTGCGGAATGTCTACGAGGTGGTCTGGGGTGTGGAGCTCGACCCCCGCAATTTCCACCGGAAGGTCACCACGACCCGCGGGTTCGTGGTGCCGGCGGACGGCACCACCACCCGCGACGGGGGTCGACCGGCGCAGCTCTATTCGGCAGGACCGGCGGACGTGCTCCGGCCGCCTCTGATGCGCACAGGAGTCACGGGGGCCGACCGGTGATGGTGCCTTCCTCGGCTGACGCTGCCCCCGATTCGTCCTCTGCTTACCTAGCTGAGGTCGACACCCACGGCACCGCTGACCCTTCACGAGGTGGCATCTGTTCTGATACCATCAGTCTATGGACGCGGGACTGGTCATCCGAACGGCTAGGAGGCGGTCGAAGCTGAGCCTTCGGGCCCTTGCCGCTCGGGCCGGAACCTCGCACGCGACGCTCTCGGCCTATGAGAATGGCCGGGTGGATCCGACGACGACGGTACTTTCACGGATCATTGCGGCAACGGGATACTCGCTCGAAGCGACCCTTCTCGGGATCCCCTCCGATATCGAGGGAATGTCCCGCGGTGAAGAGTTGATCGCCGTTCTCGAATTGGCCGAGCAGTTCCCCGCCCGCCATGCATCCAAATTGGAGTTCCCGCTCTTTCGACCGACATGACGTCGATTGTCGACAAGATCCTGGAGATCAGCGCAGCCCTGGATGGCCAGCGGCTCCCCTACGCCTTCGGCGGCGCGCTGGCGTTGGCCTTCTGCACCGAGCGCGCCCGGGGCACCATCGATATCGATGTGAACGTCTTCGTCGGCCAGGACGAGGCCGGCAGAGTGCTGAGTTCACTGCATCCGCCTCTGAGCCATTCAGATGCAGATCTACTGGCCCTCGAACACGACGGCCAGACCCGGCTGTGGTGGGAACAGACCCCCGTCGACATCTTCCTGGACACGACCGAATTCCACCTTCAGGCGGCACAGCGTCGCCAATTCCATGAGTTTGGTGGCTGGCAGATTCCATTTCTTGGTTGTTCCGATCTGGCCGTCTTCAAAGCCTTCTTCAACAGGACGAAGGACTGGGCTGATCTTGAGGAGATGATTGCGATCGGCGCGCTCAACGTCGATCAGACCCTTGGCGTGCTGGTGCGCTATCTCGGGGAGGATGACGATCGCGTGGAGAGGCTCCGATTGCTGACCGTTCCCGAGAGTTGATCGCCTTCGACCCCTTCGCTCGGGCAACATGCGGTCCTCGGTATCGGCACCTCCACCAACCGCCTGTCCTCGGCTAAACGAGCTGAGGTCGATCGGTGCGCCCCAAGCCTCCAGGGCTGAGCACGCACGGCTCGAGACGCCGGCAGCGTCAGGGCGGAGCGAACCTCGACCTCGTCACTGATCCTGAGGGCGCCGAGCATGGTTGGTAGTGGCTTCGTCTACTCCGGCCTCGACTCATCCGGCCCCTGTTCGTGGGGCCTTAGTTCGTCCAAGTCCTCCGTCGTGTCAATGGCCCTGGCGTCAATCACCTCTCCAGACTGCACCTGGCCGAACCGCCAGACGAACACCCGACTCTGGTTTGCCCGTCGCTCTCGGCGCTTCGGGCTCAGCGCGAGCATGACGCGGTCCACGGCCAAGGCGAAGAGGCCAATGACCAGCAGGGCAGCAGAGATGCCGAGGGCAATGAATCCGACGAAGAAGACCAGCACGACGATCGCTGCCAGCACAACCACGCCGATGATCATGCCGAGGCAGCCGAATCCGGCTGGTGGACGCTCTTCGTTCGCCATATAGCCGATCATCCCACTAGTGGGGTTGCCGAGTAGGCCGGTGTCGTGTGGTCAATCGCTCACTGACGTTCGCATCCTTCATGACTGAGAACATCGGCCATCTGCATGTCTGGGGGTGCGGTCGTCTTGAGTGACTGATTCGATACGATTCGTCGACCAACTCCCCGCCGCTTGCTCCCGACCGAAGAATGTGTCGCTGAACCCCTCGTTCGAACTGGGCCTACGGGGCCATTGGTCCGAACGATTGGCGTCTCCACCGAGCCACCTTGCAATGGATAGGAGGAGGGCTCACCTTCGAGATCTCCTTCCGACATTTGGCAGACCCGCTCTATTCGGCAACGATGTGCTTAATGTTCCTGAGCCTGGCATTAGGGGAGTCGTCATGAGTGATCCGCTAGGCACACCGAGATCGCACAAGAGCTTGCCACTAATACTTGCACGCGAGCTTGCGTCGAATCTGGCGACGCCAATGTTCCTGCTGGACGCAGGAGGCATGCTGGTCTATTACAACGATGCTGCAGCAAGACTGCTCGGGACGTCGTTTGCGGAACTCGGGGAAACGCCGTCCAGTGAGTTCAGCGAGGCTCTGCAGCTCGCAACACCCGAGGGCCGACCCCTTCGCGGGCGTGACTCACCGGCCGGAATCGCTTTCTTCGAACGTCGACCAGCTCATGAGACGCTCCTAGCGACGTCCTACGATGGCGAGCGCCGCCAATATGAGGCGACCGCTTACCCGTTGATCGGGGCGGAAGGAGAAATGCACGGTGTCGTTGCTGTGTTCTGGGAGTCTTCCTCAGGGAATCGCGGAGTCTGATGCAAGCGCGAGTGTGGGGATGCCGGGGCTCGGTAGCCGCACCTGGGGCCGACACCGTCAAGTACGGGGGAAATACGTCGTGCGTTGAGGTTCGCCTATCAAGCGGGCATGCGCTCATCCTCGATGCCGGGACCGGCATGCGGCCCCTGGGTGTGCTCATGGAAGACGACCTTCCGACCGAAATGCACATTCTGCTCACGCATCTTCACCTCGATCATCTTCAAGGTCTCGGGTTCTTCCGCCCGCTGTTCTCGCCCGGGCTTGACATACACATATGGGGTCCGGCGTCCCCGGTGCAGCACCTTTCGGAGCGGATCGCGATGTATCTCTCCCCTCCACTATTTCCCGTTCGCCTCGCGGACGTACCTTCTCATGTCACTTTCCACGATGCATCTGAAGAGCCGGTGGTCATTGGTTCAGCAACGGTCCGAGCGGCGGAAGTCACACACCAAGGCCCAACTGTGGGTTATCGCATTGAGGAGAACGGGCGAGTACTCGTCTACCTTCCTGATCATGAACCGGCGCTCGGAACTGACCTCACAACGGTGCCCGCCACCTGGGTGAGCGGGCATGACATCGCCCGCGGTGCCGATGTGCTGTTGCACGACGCGCAATATCGCGATTGTGAGTATGAATCCCACATCGGTTGGGGTCACTCAGGCATCGACGCAGCGATGGAGTTCGCCCACAAGGCTGGCGCGGTCAACGTCGTTCTGTTTCACCACGATCCCTACCACACCGACAGAGAGCTCGAAGTGCTGCTAATGGAGGCTCGGGAGAAGTGGCCGGGAATGGAGGACCGGGTCAGCCTCGCCTACGAAGGTATGACAATCACGCTCGACAACGGAGACCCTGTTCGCGTCGAGAACGCATAGTGTCGCCGGGATCCGTCGATCTCCTCAGTCTCTAGCGCTGAGGACAGGGCCTCAGGCCAACCGACTGCGTTTGTCCTCGAAACCAGGCAGAGTGAGATGCTTGCGAATGCACGCAAGCAGGGCTGTTCCCTGAGGAGGGCCCCCCGGCAGCGAGGGGATGCTCTGGCCGGTCGAGGCGGCCTCGGGCGACAGGACGCAGGCATGTACGAAATCCCGGTGAGTGTCGTGCCCGAAGCCTATGGACTCGTCGTCCGCGCCTCCAAGGAGCCAGCAGGGTGCTCGCAACCGAAAGGCATTGCTGTGGCCCGCAACTTGTGCTCTTCCGAGTATCCGATACCGGTTGGGCGACGAACCGAGCCGTACTTACAGTGCTGCCAAAAGGACTCCCGTGCGAGTAGAGCCGACCATCACGTGTTCGCACGCCAAGTGCGCCTTGCACGCGGTGCCAGATCTGGCGCTCTTCACCGATTCAGGACCGCCCGAAACCAGGGGTTACCGTTGCGACCCTGATTTGGAGCGCCGGCTCCGGTGATCGCGAGATGCTCGACGAGGCGCAATGTCCCAGCCGGTTCACCCCAACTGGAGAACGTCCCATAGCCGGCCAGCGTTGACAATCCACCATTCCCGGCACCGCCAGACGTGACGAGGAAGGTGCCCTTGGTCGTGCCATTGGCGGACGTAGTCCCATAGGCCCTGATGGACACCGTGCCAGTCTGGCCGTCGAAGCTGCACGGGTTGCAATTGTCGTTGGCAAGGAACGACTCCGAGCCATCGGGATGGACGGTGGCCACCACCAGCTCACCGGTGCTCCCCAGTGGGGCGGCGGTAGTAGGGGGGAACACCGCCGAGATCGAGCCGGTAAGGCCGGTTCCGGCAAGAATGTCACTGTTCAACTCGGCCGCAAGGGTGTCACCTGATTCGGTGACGTTCGGCCCGAGCATGGATGTGAGCGAGTTGCTCTGCGTCTGGGTATGGGTCCCGTAGTAGGTCTTCATGAGCCATGTGGGCACCGAGATGTGCTCGGGTACGCCGGTTCCTTCCATGGCCTGGGGTGCCGGGTTGGGCACGACGACGTTGAAACCGCACTGACCGATCCCGGACCCTCCGACCATGTTCGGTGCAGCGCCGGAGTCCCCGAACTGCGGCGCCGGCAGGTTGCCCAGGCAGGTCAGGTTCCCGCCGACCAAGTTGTGCAACTCCATGCCGTCGGGGTCGCTCGTCGTGTTTCCGATGAAGGTGACGCTACCGGCGACCTGGTCCCGCAGCGATCCGAGCCAGCACGTCTGCAGGCCGACAACGCTGAGATTGCCGCCGATCGAGCTGTCCTCGAAGTCGGTGTACTGGGGGCTGCCGTTTGGCCCCTGGCTCAGTGCGGCATCTTCGGACCACGGCGCGGGAATGGGGGCGCTAAAGCACCCATTGGACTCGGGGGGGCCGCCGAGTACGCCGCCACCGCCACCCAGCACGGAGGCGCTGCCGCCGATGGAAACCGCCTGGACCAGGACTCCCTGTGCCCCGATGGCGGTGAGGTTCCCGCCGATGCGGTCATAGGTGACGCCGTGACATCCGCCGGACGGTGAGCAGCCGATGGCCAGAACCGCACCACGGCCCACGTTGACGTTCCCTCCGACCAAGACGGTCGCCGGCAGGATCGGATTGGGATTGTCAGTCGGGTCGCCCAGAGTGGCGGCGGCGTCGAGCAAGGCCCCCGGCGCAACGGTAAGGTTCCCTCGGACAGTGATCGTGCCTGCCGGCATGTAACACACACCGGTGATGACCATCGAGTTGTAGGTGCCCGGGGGGACGTTGCCGCCGGTGCAGTTGTAGGTTTGGCCGGCGGGCCAGTTGCTGGGTGGTAAGGGCGTAGCACCGGCAGAAACTGCGCTAACAAGGACGCCGGACAAGGCCAGCATCACCACTGGAACGAGCCGCAGCGCCATCTTTGGCAACCGTGTCGTCTTCATCTGTTTCCCTCCGCCGAGTCAGAGCGTGCCTGCATCTCCACCAAGACACAGATGGAGTGCAAAGTCAATGAGTCATCCGGTCATGTACTCGGAAGTCGCGCCTATGGTGACCGGGCAATCACTTGGGGTGCAGAACGCTGGACTCAGAAACCCCACCTCTTCGTCCGTGCGAGCCGTCGTCTTGGTTCAGCCGCATTCGTCGTTGCCGCTTAGCGGCGTTGCCTGCGACGCTGAGCGCCTCGGTATCGGCACCTGTCGTGCGGCATAGAGCTTCCTTGGTGGTAGCCGTCATCGACCTCGTGGTCAGAGCGTGCGATTCCCCCGAGAGGCATGTTGAGGAGACAGACAGGGTGGCCCCGACGTCGCAACGAGGAGGTTGGAGCCCGGGATGGGAACAGAGGAGAACAAGGCCGTTGTTCGTCGGTTCATGCACGAGGTGCTGGCCGATGGGAACCTCGATGTGGCCGATGAAGTGCTTGCGCCCGACTTCTTGAACCTCGCAATGGGGGGCTCTGATCTCGCTGGCGTCAAGGCGATGGCCGCTGCCACCAAAGCCGCATGAGCGCATTAGAGGGACAGCGGTTCGAGGACGAGGAGCTCGTGGCCGAGGGGGATGTCGTATTCGCCCGGTTCAACTACATTCTCACTCTCCCCGACGGGAGCACGACGACGGCCCGAACTCTCGCGTACTACCGCCTTGCCGATGGCAAGATCGTGCAAAATGACGTGATGTTCGACCCAGACCTCATGCTGGTACTCGGCCCGCTCCTGGCACCGCCGCCTGAGACACAGTCCTAACGCTCCCATAGACGGAGCTCGGAGATAGCAACGCTGTGTCGTTGACTCCGGACTCGTTAGGAATCCAGATACTCCTCCGAAAGCGCGCCGCGCGGGAGCAACCACACCAGGCCGAGGCAGAGTGCGGCGATGCCTCCGACGACAGCGACGCTCACCGTCATGGCGTGGGCGGGTCCATGGGCAGTCCGTTGACCGAAGTACACGGTGGTGACGACGGCGGCGCCGACCGCCGCCGCGAGCTGCTGGACGGCGCTCAGCGAACCACTGGCACTGCCGCCCTCGGATGGTGCGATGTTGCCCAGTGCGACGTCAAAGATGCTGCTGAAGCATGCGCCCATGCCGATGCCGAGCGCCAAGAGCGATGGGGCCATGGCCCAGGCATCGACCGAGATGCCCTCGAGGACCACCGTCCCCCAGAGTCCGCCGGCGCCGGCCAAGGTGATGAGCAACCCGATGACGACGAGCCGCCGACCCAGGGTGGTGATCAGAGGCCTGCACACGAGGCTCGCCCCAATGATGCCGATCATCACCGGAGCGAGGCCGATAGCGGCACGTGAGGGAGTGAGCCCGAGGGCGGTCTGGAAGAACAGCGAAATGACGTAGGCGAATCCGTTCACCGCGGCGAAGTAAGCGAAGCCGAGCAGGAGCCCTGACGTGAACCCACGGTTCTTCAGGAGCGACGGGATGATCAGCGGGTTCGTCTCGGTGTATTGGCGTAGGCAGAAGCCGGCGGAGAGTGCTGCGCCGATCATCATGGACAGAATCGGGGCGAGCGTCCATCCCGCTGTGGAGCCCTGGATCAGGCCGTACATCAGGCCGAGCATGCTGGCGCCAAGCAGGCCTGCACCGAGCCCGTCGATGACCACCTCGGAGGACGGCCGGTCGTGAGGCAGGTACTTGAGCGCGGCGACGAATCCCACGCTGCCGAGGATGATGTTGATCAGGAAGATGGGGCGCCACGTCAGACCGGCAATGTCTGCGTCGATGATGAACCCGGCGACGATCGGCCCGAGGACTGCGGAGATCCCCATCGCCGGACCGAATGCGCTGACGGCCCGTGGGATCTGCGCTCGGGAGAAGGTCGCGGTCAGGATGCTGATGCCTTGGGGGATCATCAGCGCGCCGAACGAACCTTGGACGAGCCTGGACCCGATGAGCATGGCCGGTGAGACCGAGAGCCCGCAGAGCACGGAGGCTCCCACGAAGCCCACGATGCCGATGAGGAAGGTTCGGCGCTTGCCGTAGCGATCACCCAGCCGGCCGCCGACCAAGAGGAGGACGCCCATGGCGAGGGCATAGCTGGCGCCCAGCCACTTGATGAGAGACTCGCCGCCGCCGATCTCGCGCACGATGGTGGGGGCGGCGATGTTGGTGATGGTGCTGTCCATCAGGTCGAGCACGTCGGCGATGATGATGATGGCGAGGAGGATCCGGAGGCGTCGGTTCAGACGGGACGGGTCGACCCCCTGCTCCGGGACCGCGTCGGTGACGGTGCTCGTGCTCATCCTCGGTCCTTCTCGTCGACCGGCTCATAGCAGCGGGGCACGCCTGCGTTGTTCTCGTCGGTGAGACCGACGAGGAGCACTTCGATGCCCCACCGGAACCGCTCCGCGGCCTCACCGGCGACGAGGACGTCCTTGAGCTCGTCCAGACGCGGGTAGTCGTCGGCCGTCACCGCGGCCAGCGCGACTGTCATGTCGCTCTCCGCGTCGTCCGTATCGGGCTGCTGGTTCCTCGTCCCGTGCTCAGCAGCAGTAGCCGTGGCGTACTGCACGAGCAGGTCGGAGCCCCAGGCCGCTGCTCCGGGCCCAACCCCTCCCTCGTCGAGCAGGGCGAGAAGCGTCTCCAGCACGCGGAGGCTGTTTGCTCCGCTCGGCCGCGTGAAGATGCTCAGCCGGGCGATGCTCGGATACTCGAATAGCACCTTGGTGTACGACCCCAGCACGGCGGCCAATCGGTCATTCCACGGCCCGTCCGATTCGCCCGGGGACAGGTCGACCTCACCAAGGAGTTCATCGAGCAGCGCAGCGTAGAGGTGCTCGGCGTTGCGGAAGTAGACGTAGAGCGACCCCGCCCCCGTGTCCAAGGCGGAGGCCAGGCGGCGCATGGTCAGTCGCTCCAGGCCCTCGGTGCGCAGCAGGGTGACTGCTGTAGCAATGATCGCTTCCCTGCTCAGTGGCGGCTTGGCAGGGCGGTCCCTTCGGCTCACGGGCTGTGTTGAGGTCGCGTTCATGCACAGACTCTAGTACGAACACGTTCGTTACATACATGTTCGTGAGGAACATGTATGTCCTTTCAACACCGGAAGGCTTCCGGTGGGGCGGATGCAGGGGCCACGAAGAGCGTGAGCGACGGGTGGTGGTGGCGCATCAGTGCACATACATATTCAGCGATCTGGGCTCTCGAGAGAGCCCCATCGGCAGGTCCTTGTGGTGTCCCGTTGAAGATCCGCGAATGGGCACGGCGAGCTGACCAGGCGGTCTCGGTCCTCGCGCCAGGTTCTGCGTCATGAACGTCACCTCGGGGCGACCCCAAGGGTTCCTTCGGACGCGCGTCCTTGGGCTATTCGTCGGCACGCGCTGCCGAATCGGCCCCTGTCTCGGCGACCCCCCTTGCCCAGAGGCCCAGTCCGTGAAGGCCGGAAGCGTTCGAATTGGTCACGAGCGCGGGCGCTCAGGTGGTCGGAACTGTGGTGGCCGGGAATCCGTTACCGGCAAGGTCAGGCCCGATGACCACGACGATGTCAAGCCCAGTGACGTTCGCGACCGGTACGGCGGCGGTCAGCGGTTGGACCGCCGCCATCGCCACCCCGAGATCGGAAGCGACGAGCGCGGCCGCCGGTTGCTGCGACGGGGCGTAGTAGATCGTTGTCGTCGACGCCGCCGACGTAGTGTTCTGCGGAGCGGAGACATTCCATCCCTTTTGCTGGAGCTGCTGGGTGAAATGGCCGCCGGCGTTGGGTTCCTGAGTGCCGTTTGCCACGAGAACCTTCACACTTGAATGAGCGACGGTCGACGTGGTGGTTGACAACGGGTGTACGGAAGTGGTTGCTGTGGTGGAAGTCGATGCGGCCTTGAAGTGAGGACCGACCACCGATCCAACAAATCCCGCGAGTGCGAGTGCTCCCAGGCACACAATGGCGATGCCGATACGTCTCCCCCAAGATGTCTGCCTGTACGCGTGGAGGGGACTCACGAGGCAGATCTTAGAGAACGCGACGTGGGACGCTCATTTTGGGAACGACGAGGTTCCCCGGAGCAGATTTCGGTCGCCACTGTGGTCAAGGGCAGCACACCGGAGGGGACGACCTCCGCACCGAGGAGGGCGTTGACCGGCGTGGACTTCCCCCGCTTGGACTCACCGACGACCGCCACCAGCAACTGTCCGGAGCTGAGGCGCTGGCACAGACGTGCCGCCCGGTCTGCCTCCGGACGCCCATCGGCCTCTGTCGCCAGTTCCTCAGCTCGTCGAGCTCGTTGGGCACGTCGTCCCTTCCGCACGCACCCTGCGGACGACGGTGGGGTCCATCAGCCCTTGGGCGTGATTCGGCCCATTCGCACCGACCCACGGACCACCAACGATCGTGGTGCCAACTCAGCCAATACGGGGAGAAACGCCTCAATCCGCTCGGGGGAGTCGATGAACTCCAGAACGAGGGGAAGCCCTGTGGTCGAATCGGGGAACCGATTGGTTCGGACATTGCTCGACCAGCTGAAACCCTCGATACCCCGCCAAAGGGTTGCCCCTGCCATCCCTTCTGCCTGTGCTCGTTCGAGGACCACCTGGTGGAGGCCATGGCGGCCGGCTCTGTCGTCCTCGGCCAGGAACACAACGACTCTCATGCCATCTTCTTCAGTCCGCATCATCCACCTCCCGCATCCGACGGTGGCCGTTGCCGTCCTCTGCCACTGCACACTATCTCGCGAGTGCTTGGATCCCCCCGTAGCAAACGGGGAGCTCACCTGCAGTTTCGGATGAGTTCTTGCCGCGATGGTGCTCGGCGATGGAGTTCGCCGGAAACGCCGAGAGGCTGATGGCTCCTACGGTGATCAGGTCCACGAATGGTGGGCCGCGTCAAAGGGAGTCGTAGGTGCCATCGCCGGGCGACGAGACGCATGGTCTCCCTGTTGACCCGGACATCGAGCTCGGGATCGGCGGACCGTCCGGGCCGCCGACCAGACGCCCTCGTGAGCATCACCCGCAGATGGCGATCGTGGTCGCCGTCGGTGGGCTAGTCGGCACTCCATCTCGCTACCTGGTGGACCGCGCATCTGCAATCGGGTCGCTTCCGATCGGCTTTGGGGAATCTTCACCATCAACATGACCGGTCCGCTCCTCCTCGGCTTCCTCACGGGGCTCTCGCTGGGGCGCCAGCGGCCAGCGATCCCCAAGGCTCTGCTAGCCACCGGCTTCTGTGTCGCCTACACGACGTTTTCCACGTTCACCTACGAGAAGGTCAGGTTGATCGAAGTCGGGCAGGTGATGGCAGCGGGGAACGCCATGGTCAGTGTTGTCATCGGACTTGCCGCAGCCGCGGCTTGCGTGGCCATCGGTCTCGCCGTCTTACATGTCGACGGGGCAGCGCGAGCTGTTGCTGATCCCGATCGCTCCGCTGCGTGGGCCTCCTTGGTATCATCGACATGGAGCGATGAGGCCCGCCCCTTGAATCGCCGAGCAATGCTCGGCTGATGGCTTCTACCAGCAAGAACAACCGCTGGTAGGGTCGGGCCACCGTACTCCTGCCATTTCAGGAGGTGCGGATGAACATCTACTACATCGCGGCGATCTGGCTTGGGATGGCGCTTCTCGCGTCGTTCATCAGCATCCGGATCGGGGTCTCCGTTGCGCTCGTCGAAATACTTGTCGGTGCCGTCCTGGGCAACATTCCGGGGATCAAAGAGCACATCGTGCAGACAGAGTTCACGACCTTCCTGGCCGGATTCGGATCGATTCTTCTGACGTTTCTCGCCGGAGCGGAAATTGATCCCGTCTCGCTGAGAAAGCACTGGAAAGCGAGTATCACGATTGGGCTCTTGTCGTTCCTGCTGCCGCTCTTGGGTGCCTTCGGCTTCTGCAGGTTTGTCCTCGGCTGGCACTTGCACGCTGCCGAGATCGGCGGCATCGCTCTCAGCACGACCTCGGTGGCCGTTGTGTATGCCGTGATGGTGGAAACTGGACTGAACCAGCAGGACATCGGAAAGCTCATTCTCGCGGCGTGCTTCGTCACCGACCTCGGAACGGTTATGGCACTCGGCGGGGTCTTTGCCACCTACGGGTGGCTGCTCTTGGTGTTCGTTGTCGTCACGGCCATCTGCTTGTACCTCCTCCCACGAGTGATGCGATTGGTCATCGCACGGTTCGGACATCGAGTCAGTGAGCCAGAGGTAAAGACGATCTTCGTGGTGCTGCTGGCTCTCGGTGGCCTGGCGACGGCTGCAGGAAGCGAGGCCGTGCTCCCTGCGTATATCGCAGGACTTGTCGTCGCTGGAGTCTTCATGCAGGACCGGATCATCCTGGATCGCGTTCGCACGATCGCGTTCGCACTTCTGACGCCGTTCTTCTTTCTGAGAGCCGGGACTCTGATCTCCGCACCGGCCCTCGTCTCTGGTGCCGGGATCATCGGGGCACTCTTCCTGGTCAAGATGGCAACCAAGTTCGTTGGCGTGTGGCCAGCTTCGACCGCATTCCGAATCCCGAAGCGGGAGCGCACGTACACGACCCTTCTGATGGCGACCGGACTGACCTTCGGTTCGATTGCAGCGCTGTTCGGGTTGAACCACCACCTCATCGACGAGGGCCAGTACACCGAACTCGTCACGGTTGTCATCCTTTCAGCCCTCATACCGACGCTGATTGCCCAGCAGTTCTTCCAGCCCAGCGTTGCAGTCGGTGCTGAAATCGCTGAGCAAGAAGAGGCGCTGGCAGAGGAGGACGCCTCGATCCTTCATCGTCGGACACGCCCGTAACGGGTGCAATCCTCGCAGATGATGGCGACCGAACCGAAGGTGCCCTCCAGCGACGCTCCGACGCGCATCTACCTCGCCCGCCACGGACGAACCCGACTAGACGGAGCTGGCTTGCTGCGAGGACGGCTCGATCCAGGGATCGATGCCGTTGGACTCTTTCAGGCTCTGACCCTGAGCGATGCACTGGGTCGCCAGGACCTACAGCTGATCATTTCGAGTCCTCTGGTGCTAGCCGTCGAGACTGCCAGGAAGGTGGCGCTCCGCGCCGGCCTGGAAGTCGAGATCGATCAGCGGCTGGTTGATCGCGACTTCGGCCCGTGGGCAGGCAAGACCCTGGACGTGGTCATCGCTCGCCGGGGATCGCTCGATAACGCCCCGGCCGGGCACGATCTCTGATCTTGTGCCTGCAACGATGGAGAGCAGAAGTGGAGCTATCTCGGCAAATTGCTCCGATCGACGGAGCTGATGACTGTCCCGGGGAGGAGGGTCTGAGGTGCCCGTATTGGTCCGGCCCTAGCTACTGCTGAACTGTCCCCGATCACCAGGCATGCGCACACCCTCGATGGCAGACCACGCTGTCCGACGTCCTCAGCCTATGTGGCTGAATCCTCGAATTTGTGTTCTCAGCCCACGTAACTGAGATCTCCAGCCACTGTTCTCAGCTGCGAAGATTGAGACCCTGACGATGGCGAATATGGCATGCCCCCGAACGGCCGGGTGGGGATGCAGAGGCGGGTCTGGTTGCCGGGACGCAACCTAACCGTGCGAAGTGATTTTGCCCAGGAACGGCACGAGTTGATCGAAGAATGCGTTGTTGGGGTAGGCACCGGCCGGGTCGTTGTGAGCGTAGGTGGTCTGGCGGTTGACCAGGGTGAGGTTGCTCATCGGAATGTCCGACTGTTCAGCCAGGATCTTCGCTGCATCAAGCACCTCAGCTCCTCCGAGGCGTGCTCCGAAGGCGTAGATCAGCAGGCTCTTGGGGAGGGCGTGACCCATGGTGGCGTCGATGTCGAGCACGCTCTGGGCCGGATTGGCGTTCCCGTTGGCCACTGCTCCCGTGTCGTCGGTCAGGCGCTGGGGGAAGTACCACTCCGTCCCGTCGACGTTCTGGATCCCTGCCCCCGAGAACATCGTTGCGAAGCGGTCGATCGGCGTGAGAGCTCCCGAGCCGTTCCAGCCATGGACCGGACCTGAGGCCGCGATCCCCTGGCCGAGGTGCCCTTGGGCAGCGAGCAGGCTCGGCGGCGAGGTCGCAACGTTGAGCGCATAGCCGTACTGGCCCACATTGGTCACGGGAACGGAAGGAACGATGTCAGCCGGCAGGAGCCCCGAAGTCTGACCCAAGGAAGTCCCATTCGGGTCGCCAAGGGCAGATGCCGATCCTGTGGCTTCGAACAATCCGGCAAAAGGAGCGGAAATACCTCCGAACGACAGCCAGGGGGAGGAGCTCGGGGTTTCGAGCGTCTGCAACTGCTGGGTCGCTGTCTGGGCGCTCACCGGGCTCGGGCTGCTGCCACCATCGATGTAGACCAAGCCGGCCAGGTCGTCGGCTCCGGCGCGGCCATTGAAGTCCCAGGTGGCATACGCCGTGACCACCGATCCCCCGAGCGAGTGGCCGCCGAGCACGACCTTGCCGCCGAGCTTCTTAGCGGCATCGATGACCACGTGCAGATCTTCGACTGCGACGTTCATTCCCCATTGCTTCGCAAACTCGACGGTCGAGTTGGAGACGGACTGGAAGTGGTGCGTGACACTCGGTTCCTTCAAGTAGCCGAGGTAGTAGTCGAACAGCTGCGTGGTCGTGACCTTGTGTTGCTTGTAAAGGTTTAGCTCCGACTGGTCTTCGAGCAGGTTCTCTCGCCGCTCGACCGACCAGACCTGCCAGCCATTCGATTTCGAGACGATCCACTTTGCGAGCGGCACGAAGTAGGCGCTCCCTGCGGAGGTACCTGGTTCGAGCACCAAGACGTTCTTCGCGCTGCTCGGTCCGACCTTGATGATCCCGACCTTGTTGTATTGGGCAGGGGTGCCAGGAGCGGCGAAGCCCTGCATCCATGTGACGCCCAACGGCGTGGCAGATGAGCTCGCAGGTGAACTGGACCCGCAACTCGAGAAGAGCAGCGCCAGGCAGCCGATCGCGACCGGCGCCAGTAGGGATCGCTTCACTTCCGGCCGCCACATGTGCATGTTCTACCACCCGGTGGGCTCGAAGGACTCGCTGACCGCCCCGGTCAGATGTACTTCCTCGCAATGTTCAGGAATGGGCCGGTCTGAGCCATCCTCTGGGTCCCTCACAACATCGGTGTCGTCTGGCGGGTGGCTCATCGCGGCCCGGCCGTACCGACCTCAAGCTCGAACAGCCCAAAGGGTGTCGACTTCGGTGAGGGCCACAGCGGCGGCCGCTGGCTGGGTGTATTTGCCCGACCGACCAATCCCCTCAGGGTCCTTCATATGCCGAGCAGGCGTGGCAGTGACGCACCTCCGCGATAGGTCGCTCTGCTCAGATGCGAAAGACACCGACCGGGACCGGGGGCCATCGGGGCGTGAACGAGCAGTAACCAGCAGGATTCAGGGCCCAGCCCACCGTGCGTGTTCCATTGCGAGCTACAGTGCGTCTGAATCAGGGGGGGGGTGCCATCGATGACACCAGAGAAGGCTCAGGTTTTCGGCCAGTCCGCTGGACGGGCCATGGCTGGTGCGGTGTCCTACATCGAAGAGACCCACCTTTGCATCGCGGCCGGCCTCTTTGGTGCGACCAGAGCGATGCCCGGGAGTGCCCGGGTCCGCGCCGCTCACGACGCCATTGCCGGCCCCGCGTACGGTGGTGTCCGGGCTGTGTTTCTGGCCACCGGCTGGCTGGCCGGCGGAATGGCGTCGAAGGTCTCTGCTCTGCCCGCCACAACGAAGAAACGAACGAACGTGGCGGTCGCCGCTCTCAACGCCGCCGTCGGCGACCGGCTGTGCGACGCCAACAGCGCCCTGGCGATCCGGATGGCCCTGCGGTCCGACGGCCGCGACGTCCGGATCCGACGTGACAGGCTGGAAGCCGTCTACCCCGAGGCCACGCCAAAACTGGCAGTGTTCCTCCACGGATTGGGTGAAACGGAGAACTCCTGGAAGATTCACGCCGATGAGCACTACCAGGACGCGACCGTCACCTACGGCTCACGTCTCGCCGCCGCCGCCGGCTACACGCCGCTGTACCTGCGTTACAACACCGGTCTTCACATCTCCCACAACGGAAAGCGTTTGTCCGACCTGCTCACTGCGGTGTTCTCGGCCTGGCCCACACCAGTCGAAGAGATCGTCGTCATCGCCCACTCCATGGGTGGCCTGGTTGCCCGCAGCGCCTGCCACTACGGCGAGCAAACCCATGAACCATGGATTCCAGCGGTGCGCCACGTCTTCTATCTCGGCGCGCCTCACCTGGGAGCACCCCTCGAGCGCCTCACCAGCTACTGGACCTGGGCGCTGACGAAAACCGAGCTGACCCGGCCGATGGCGGCGCTGATCAACAGGCGCAGCGCTGGCATCAAGGACCTGCGCTTCGGCTACGTCGTCGACGACGACTGGAGCGATTGCGACCCCGACACCTACCTCAAGAGCCACCGCCACAACCTGCCGCTGCTGTCCACCGCCAACCACTACTCGATCAGCGCGACCATCACCACAGGACAGCGCCACCCGCTGGGCTCGATCTTCGGCGACCTTCTCGTACCCCCTGCCAGCGCAAACGGCCGCCACCCACGGAACCGCCACATCCCGTTCGAAGTCGATCACCGCTACCACCTAGGACACTCACACCACTTCGACCTGCTCAACCATCCGGCGGTCTACGACGCCATGGAAGCCTGGCTGCGAAAGCAGTCCCCCGAGCGCGACTCGGACGCCGCCCTTCACTGAATACGGCCGGCAACTTCCACACTGCAGGTAAGGACGGTGACGGACGCGCCAAAGGTCACCGCCAACGCAGTATCCCCGTGCCCCATGGCGCACCGGATCCGAGACCGGGCAAGAAGTTCGAAGACTCTCGGAGGCTACGAACGCCCAGACCCCCTTGATGGACAAGTCCTCGAAGTGTCAGCCCTGTGGACTCGTGTCATCCGGCCGCCTTCTCGAGCGACGGGCCGATCGGGTAGCTGGCCACGAGCCCCCAAGTAGAAATGCCCCACAACATGGGGTGATGCACCCACCTCGTACTCCCACGCGAAGCCGGGCGGAGTGCACTGGCCCTCCCGGACAAGTGGCAGGCTCCGGGTCCTGCACCAAACGTTCCTCCATTGACCTCCATCTGCGCCACTGCCGGGGCCATCGCTAAAGTGGGCGTGGCCTGGTGCGGCAGCCCGGGCAAGAGCGACGGAGTCTTCAAGGTGACCACCAGCGATGAGCCACTGCAGCGGTGGAGAGCCGATGCGATGCCGCTCATCGAGTCGCTCCTGGCCACTACCAGAATCGCTATGAACGCGCTCAGGACCGGTCCCGATGCGGTATCGGCTTCATGGGATCAGATCCGTGAGGTCGCGAACCAGGGCGGACGATGGTTGAAGACTCGTCCGTGCCCCGACGAAGAGATCGGTGACCAGCTCGGCAGACTCATCGAGCGGTGCGAGCACCTGGCGGCGGCCGTGGCCCTCTCTGTCAAAGATCCGGTCAGTGTGAACTTCGACGATCTCGCCAACAAGATCCGAGAACTGGGAACAGGCACCGTGGAGTTCCTCGGCCGGCTCGATCCGTGATCGGACGCGTTATCAGAGGTTTTGGTCGCAGCGCGCACACTAACGCCGACCTCCATGCCGAACCCTCGCGGGGCACGGGCGCGATCCCATGCTGAGTGGGGGTGCTACCTGCCGGATATGGGCTGAGCCGCAGAGGCCGAGGACCATGAGGAGTCAGACATCGGTGTTCTCAACCTGCGCAGCTCTGGATCCCCGACATCGTTCTGAGCCCTGATGGCTGAGACCCCGGGCGGGCGTTCTCCGGCTGCGTAGCTGAGACCTAGTGCCTCGGCTCTCAGCCGTAGCGGCTGAAGGTTGTCCTCGCCGGATGGACGGACGTCTTACAACAGGATGTCGGCATCGATCAGGACTCCTGCCAGGCATTCCCGGAACTCGGTCATGGTCCCTCGGTTGCGCTGCACATCGGCCGTCAACCCGGTGGCAGGCGACTGTAGGACCCGGGATGCGGTGCAAACGGGGCATTCAGGGGTGTCAACTGACCGCAGTCCGACAGGCTGGGCGTTGCCCAGCATTTCCGGGGCCAGGCCCGCGGCTGTCGATTTCCCGAGAAGGCCGTACCCTGGGAACCGTGTCGGAACCCGTGATCTCTTACCGGCGTGGCTATCGGTTCGACGTGTCCCCGGATCAGTTGTGGGACCGGATCGAGGAAGTCGATCAGTTCGAGGGGTGGTGGCCCTGGCTCACCGACTTCAGGCTCGATGGTGACGGGTTGTCGGCGGGATCCGTTCTCTACGGTGTGGTCAACCCACCGCTTCCCTACCGCATGAGGCTCAGTGTCGAGCTCGTCGATTGCGAGCGCCCCTTCGCTATCGACGCGACGATCGAGGGGGACCTCACTGGGGATGCGCGGCTCCGGCTCCGCCCCGAGCCCGGGGGGACTTGGGCCGAGGTGGCGTGGACGGTCGAGATGCGGCAGCCGGCCATGCGGCTCGCCAGTCGGATCGGCCGCCCGGTACTGCAATGGGGGCATGACCGTGTCGTCGAGATGACGGTCGCTGGTTTCCGCCGACGGATCGAACGCCCCTAGCGCCGACGGGCGATCGGGCGCCTGTTCACGGTCCCGACAGTAGATGTGTCGGCGTTCTCAGCCTGTGTAGCTGAGCACGAGACACATCCGAACCGCTCCCATATTTCGTCAACTTGGGAAGCTTAGGACGGTGACCGTGTCCGGCCCACGGGACCACGTGCAGGGTGAACGGGTCGTGAGAGCCGCGTTGAGAACTTAACGGCTGATAAAGGTGATAAACAGGCGGCAATGGTGGTCAATAATTGCCAGTCCAGACTCGGCAAACAACCAGGTCAGAGGCTACGAAGTGCCCCAACGGCTGCCAGGTGTATATTAAGATAAACGGTTCTTCTGGAACTACGGATCAGAAGGTTGAAGGTTGGGATCCTGCCCAGCGCGCGTAGGACACCACTTGAGGGGGCGGGACTCGCTTGGCTGCAGTTGCCCGGAAACCAACATCGCTCTCGGCACGGATGCCAGGCCGAGTGCCCGGGCACTGCCGACACCCGACAGACCGGACTGTGTCGTGGTGAGCTCTGCCGGCCGTGAGGTTGCGCTCGCTGACTCCGTGGTCGATAGATTCGGTGGCCGGTACTCGAGCGAGATGGGCATCGACGTGGACGCCGGGGATACCGAGGTGGAGAGGTGGTTCCTGGCATCCACGCTGTTCGGCACTCGCATTTCGGCGCCGATCGCCGAGCGGACCTTTCGTCAGCTCACCCGGGCCGGGATCCACCGGATCACCGACGTGGGAGGGCGCAGTTGGGATTCACTCGTGGCGCTGCTCGACGCCGGGGGTTATGCCCGATACGACTTCCGGACAGCCACGCGCCTCCAGACGCTGTCCCAGGTGGTAGCGGACCGCCATGCCGGTGACATCGCCGGGATCGGTCGTCGCCTGACCGACCCCGCTGCCCTCGTCGCCCTCCTGGACGACCTTCCGGGGTGGGGACCGGTAACGGTCGGGCTCTTCCTTCGGGAGCTGCGCGGCGTCTGGCCGGGTGCCCGGCAGCCCCTCGATCCGCGTGCAGCCGAGGCAGCTCGCCACCTCGGACTGCTCACCGGACGTGAGCGTGACGAATTCGCCCGCGTCCTGCAGATCGCACACCAGGCCGGGCGCGACGTGCGGGACGTGGAGGCAGCCCTCGTCAGGCTCTCCCTGGCCCATCGGCGAACGACGGAGTGTCCAGGAGGCCGCCGATGTGCCCTCCTAATGGAGGGACCTTCGGGCGGCTCCAAAGGGTAGTAGCGGAACTTGGGCGTCCGGACGAGCCCATCGGGCAGGCGATGCCACCGTCACGACTCGAGGGACGGACCTATCCACAACGTCGGCGGTGATGGGATCACGCGCCGCTGCGCCGCACGGGAGGGCAGTGGAGCGGGACGGGATGGGCTTGGTGGAGAGGAGGCTGGCGCGGCTCGTGGTCCGTGGCAGCCGCCTCCGCCCTTCGCTCCTCGAGCGCCACCCGGTGGCACCGTCGGCACAGGCCCTCGTGGGGATGGGCAGTTGCACCGCAGCTCCCGCACACGCCCTCATGCTCCGACTCCCCATCAATTTGGTGCATCCCCCTGTCCGGCCTCATCCTGAGACGAGCATTGCCTCCTGCCGTCAGGCTCTGTCATTGGTCCTCCTTCCGTCACCGCCCCCGCTCGCTCACCGGGGCCCGATCACGACTACCACGGGAGGCCCGGGCGTTGACCAGGCTCGGGATCGTGGTCCGAGGCAATGATTGTCCGGTCGGCAGTCGGATCATCAGGTTCCGGCGAGCAGCTCGCCGATGGGCTCGTCGCGATGGAGTCGGCGGATCGTCGTGGCCAGCAGCGGTGCAATCGACGTGACCTCCACCGGTAGGGCGAGGCTCTCCATTCCGCCCAGGCTGTCGGTGACAACCAGGCGGCGGACCGGCAACGCGGCGAGCCGTTCGACTGCTCCGCCCACGAAGAGGCCATGGGTGGCGGCCACGACGATGTCGTGGCGGGCGCCGTTGTCTAGGAGCAGGCGGATCGCGGCTTCGATCGTGGCGCCCGTGCTGATCATGTCGTCCACGACGATGGGCGCCCGCCCGTCGACCTCGCCCACGATCGACTCGGCGCGGACGGTCGTGCCGGTCACCCGGGTCTTGCGAACGAAGACCGCTGGCAGGTCGAGCAGGGAAGCGTAGCGCTCGGCGAGCTTGACCGCACCGAGGTCAGGAGCCACAACCACCGCATTCGGCATCACGACCGGGAGCAGCGCTTCGGCGATGACGGGGACCGCAGTGAGTGCCTCGACGGGGATGCCGAACATGGCCTCGAGCCCGGTGGTGTGGGGGTCGATGATCACGAGCCGGTCCGCGCCGGCGGAGGCGACCGCTGTAGCGACTACCCGCGCCCCGATCGCCTGACCATCTCGATTGCGCCTGTCCTGGCGCGCATAGCCGAAATAGGGCACGATCACGGTCACTCGGCCGGCGCCTCCGCGTCGGCAGGCGTCGATCAGGAGTAGGAGCTCGACCAGGTTTTCGTTCACAGGCGGACCGGTGGGCTGCACGACAAAGAGGTCATCGCCGCGAACCCCGGGCACGATGGGCCGCAGCTCGCCGTCTGGAAACCGCTCCACCTCGCCGTCCACCGGGCCGAGACCCAACGCGGACGAGATCTTCGACGCCAGTGAACGATTGGCGGTCCCACTCACGACCCGCAGGTTCATGGCTGTTCCGCTCCTTCTTCGACCCCCGGTGACCTCCGGGGCCGGGGACGGGTGACCAGGTGGTCACTGAACCAGTCGCAGGCCAGCTCGGCAGCGGTCTGCAGGGTGTTGCCTTCCTCGAAGAGGTGGGTGGCGCCGGGGACCACAGCGAGTCTGCTCTCGCACCGGAGTTGTGCCTCGGCCCGGCGGTTGAGGTCCAGGACGGTGTGGTCTTCGCCGCCCACGATGAGGAGGGTGGGAGCGGTGACCGCGGCGAGCCTCGGCCCGGCGAGGTCGGGTCGGCCGCCCCGGGACACCACGGCGGCGATCCGGGCGTCCGGCTCGGCGGCGGCCCATAACGCGGCGGCAGCTCCGGTGCTGGCACCGAAGTATCCCACCGCCTGCTCCTGCGTCTCGGGCTGGTCCCGCAACCACGTGGTGACCTCGCCAAGCCGACGGGCCAACACCTCGATGTCGAAGACGTTGGCACGATCGAGCTCCTCTTCTGGACTGAGTAGGTCGAAGAGCAGCGTGGCGAGCCCGGCCTCATTGAGCATGCCCGCCACGAAACGGTTGCGGGGGCTGTGGCGACTGCTGCCGCTGCCATGGGCGAACACGACCACCCCGAAGGCCGACTCGGGCACGGTCAGATGCCCGGCCAGCGACACGGAACCGGTCTGCACCCTGATCTCCTCGTCGCGTTGGGGTGGGTCGTCTTCGTGACGACCGGACGACTCTGCCACCGCCGGGTGAACGCCCTGCTCCAGGCAGGCGATGACCTCGTCGTCTGACGTCTGGGAGAAGTCTGCATAGAACTGGCCGACGCCACGGAACGGCTCCGGCGTAGTGACGCAGACGAATTCGTCGGCGTCACCAGCGAGGCGGCCGGTCCAATCGGGTGGCGCCACGGGGACCGCCAGCACCAGGCGGGCCGCTCCCTGCGCCCGTGCGACCTGACAGGCGGCACTGGCAGTCGATCCGGTGGCGATGCCATCATCCACAATGACAACCGTCTTCCCTGTGAGCGGGACCGGGTGCCGATTGCCGCGGAATCGCCGGACCCGCCGCTCGAGCTCGTCCCGTTCCCGCTGCTCCACCGCAGTCAACTCCTCCGACGAGACGCCCGCCAGCTGGACCACCGCCGTGTTGAGAACCCGCACGCCCCCCTCGCCGATGGCACCCATCGCCAGCTCCGGCTGGAACGGCACCCCCAGCTTGCGTACGACGATGACGTCAAGCGGAGCGTCCAGCGCCTTTGCCACCTCCAGCGCCACCGGCACCCCACCGCGGGGGAGGCCGAGCACGACGGAACCCTCGCCCCGCAGGTACTCCAACCGGGTGGCAAGGCGTCGACCTGCATCGACACGATCGGCGAATTGCATTTGGCCTCCTCTTCCGCAGGTCCAGCTTCCAAGCAGACGCCACGGAGCACTAGAGTCAATGGTCCCGTTGTGGCCGAATGGCACCGGGACCGGAGCGACCGAAGACGTCGGCCAACCTGCCCAGCGTTGCCCAGAGTTCGGACGACCTGCTGGGCGAATCCAGCGTGGCCGAGGTTCGGGTCCGGCAGGCCGTCATCCTCGCTGCATGCGACATGGACCGAACACGCCGCTGCGTTCAGCTGTGCAACACCTCGTGTCCAGAGGAGTCAGTTACCGAGATGCCGTCGATCTGCTGAGGTGGCAAGGCACAAGCCAGCGTCACCCTCGACTCTCCGGCCGCAACAGAGCGATAGCTGCCCACGAACCACTGACGACCATATTCAGTAAGCATCGAGACAGTCAGGACCTCACTGACATGCTCGCCGTGATCGGTCAGTTCGATGGATGTCCCCCACGTTTCAGGGATCAGCACTGCATTGCCGTAACTCCCGCCCTGACCACGGAGGGCGACGGCACGCGACCCCGTTGTCCCATGATGAACGATGCCCAACGTGCCGATGACTACGATCACGGCGGCGGCAACGGCCATCCCTGCCCAGACTCGAAGGCGAAGGTGGGTTCGGCGAGTCAGACCTGGATCCGAATCCGGGTCAGCCAGCATCGTCAATACCGCTGCATCGAGCGTCGCTGGACGTATGTCGTGCAGTCTCGCTGGGGTCAGGACCATGGCATCATCCAACGCCGAGCCGTCGGCCAGGGCCAGGGCACCGACTACACCGGACAGTTCATGCCTGTCGGCCTGGCACTGCACACAGCCGTCGACGTGGGCACGTAGCTCCGCACGTTCGGCCTCGCCGAGCTGGCCGACGGCGCCCATGGCCAGCAATCCCCTCCAGTGCTCACAGTCCTTCATCGGGGTCACCATTCCCACCCCATTTCGTCCATGGTGAGGCGCAGCGAGCGCAAGGCGTAGAAGAGGCGGCTGCGCACGGTGCCCTCCGGGATGCCCAGCTCTTTTGCCAGTTCTTTTCCTGAGCATTGCCCGAAGTAGGTCTTGACGAGGACGTGGCGGTGCTCCGGCCGCAGGCGACGGATGGCCTCTTCGACCTGCCAGCCCATCATGGCCCGCTCGATCTCATCCTCAGGGGCGGCCGGTTCCAGCTCGATCGGCTGGGTGGGACGGGCGGATCGTTGCTGAGCCAGGTCAATGAGGACTCGGCGCTCGATGGCGAAGAGCCATCCCCGTAAGGCCCCGAGATCACGATTGAAGGATTCCCGGAATCGCCAGGCGCGGGCAAAGGTCTCTTGAACGGCCTCTTCGGCCAGTTGCGGTTCTCCAAGGGATCGCCGGGCGTAGCCGAGCAACTCGCCGCCATAGGCGAGGTACGCATGACGAAGCCCCTCCGTATCGGCGGCCTCTGGCCCGCTCACCATCCCCCGATCATGCACCCCGGCGGAGATCAATACCCGCCCGACTTGGTGGTCGTCGAAGTGGAGCTCGAAGCGGATGCGGCTCCGGACCCGGTCGCCTTCACGGCAAACCAGACACCTCCGACGCCCTGGCCGAGGGCATCACTGGCAGTCGTGTCCAGCGAGTACTGGTAGAGAGGCTCACCGTTGTAGGTGACCTGGATGGTCCCGTCGGACCGGGTGATGGTGCCGAGCTTTCCGGACAACCCAGCGACGGCCGTTGGCGTCGTCCCCGAAGGCACGGTCACCGGCGGCCACAGTTGTGCGCACGAGCCCGTGCAGGTGGAGTTCCCGGCGGTGTCGGTGGTCAGGTGGTACAAGGTGTGCCCATTGGACGACACCAGCACGGTCCCTACAGTGCCCTTGGTGGCCGTGGCGACATTCGAACTGGTCTGACCCGAAGTGGCCGCTGTCGAACTTGGCGGCGTGGACGAATTGGCACTTGAGGATGTGCCCGAGCAGGCAGACACCGCAAGTGCCGTCACTGTCAGGAGGATTCCGACGCCCATCCGCCAGGAAGTCAGCGGTCGCCGACGGTCCGGAGTGCCGTCGAAAGGACTGACGGGAGCGGGCTGAGGGCGCCGGAAGCTTGGGCTGTGCGGAGGAAGCGTGAGGTTCATATCAACGAATACCGAGCTCACACGCGGAATGTTCACAAAGAATGCAAACTCTTTCCGTGCAGCCCGCCCCGCGACGGTCGGAGCGGGCAGGTCAGGTTCGCAGTTTGTGAAGAGGGACCGAGCCGTACAGGAGGCCATGCCGGAGAGGACGGCGGGCGGTCCTCTCCGGCATGGGGAACTGTCGGTCAGTGGCCAGACGGTCCCGGGCCGAAGAGCTGCAGGGTGTTGTCACCGTCGTCGACGAAGAGGACGCCGTGACCGTTCGGGGCGAGGGTCAGGCCAAAGAGGTCCCCACCAGCATCCGCCGGATCGATGTGAGGTGAGGCGACCCGGCAGCCGAGGGGAACGCTTCCCCAGCCCGACCTGGGCTTCCGTCCACTTCCTACCACCAAGTAGTAGTATAGAAAATATGGCAAGAGAGAAGGCCACTATCACGCTGGACCGTGGCAAGGCAGCCGCCGCTCGGGCTCTGCTCGGCGTCGGCTCCACCTCGGAGGTCATCGACGTGGCTTTGGATCGACTCATTCGCGCCGAGCGCCTCCGGGCGGACATAGCGGCATACCAGCGCGTGCCACCGACGCAGGACGAGGTCGCATTGGCATCGCTTGGCGACACCGGTGGCATCGGCGACGACACCGACTGGGAAGCGCTGTACGCCGACGACCTCTCGTGACCGCCGTCGTGCGCCGGGGCGAGGTCTGGCTCGCCGATCTTGACAAGACCCGTCCTGTCGTCGTCCTCACTCGCGATCCCTTCGGACGGCTCCTCCACTCGGTGATCATCGCTCCTGTCACCTCTACCATCCGGGGTCTGTCCACCGAGGTGCTTCTCGGGCGCGACGACGGCATCAGACACCAATCTGTCGCGAACCTCGACAACGTCCAGCTTGTCGCCCGCGACCGCTTCCTCAGACGCATCGGACGAGTTCAGCCCGCCACCATGACAGCGTTGTGCGCTGCCCTGTCGGTGGCCGTGGACTGCGGCGACTCCATCTCATCGTAGGACGCACACCCGGTTTCGTCCGGCGCCGCCGACCCACACGATGATCTCCCGGACCATCGAGGGTCTGACCGTGCGGACCGGTGCCACAGGAGGAGGCTAGGGAGTCTCCACCGACCCGAATACTCTCGATGGATGCTCCCCGCTCGAATCCAACCACCAGGCCAGACCATCGTCCAGCTGCGTATGGATCCGGCTCGAGGACGAGGATGCCGCCCCGTCGGTCTGGCGGCGCCTCCCACGTCGGCCTTGCCGGTGTGGACATAGACCGCCTGGGCGCCCACGAGCACCACGGCGTCGAGATGCGGCTCCAAGGCCTCGAGCACATCGAGCAGGGCGGATCGTGGGCGCACGTAGAGGGGATCAGGTGCGCCAGGCATCTTCGTTCCTCTTCATCCAGTAGAGGTGCTCCCCGCCCTCGGACGGTTCCCGGCCCGGGCCGGTCAAGAGGTCGGCTGCCACCTGGCTCGGTGAAGCGGTGACGAGCCCGTCCCGGACCATCGTGCGCTCGAACACCACGGCGTCGTAGGGCTCGACCAGGAACACGTTGGCACCGACGTCCGCGGGTCTGAGGCTCAGCTTGTCGGCGGTCTCCATGGAATCCTCGACGTAGAGCACCGCCGAGCGGGTCGGGGCGATGGGGGCGAGGCCCTGTGCCGCGAGCGATGCCGTCACCGCGTACCGCCAGTCCGATCCCCTCAGCTTGTCGGCCACCGCAGAAAGCCCGCGCGGATCGAGATAGCCGGTGACCGTGTTCGATCGCTTCAGCTCGTAGTCCCGGCTCCACCTCCGGATGGTGGCGGACCAGTCGAGGTCGGCCACACCGCCACGGCCGTCCCGGGTCGACAGTGCGTCGCGCTCCAGGAGCTCGATGACCCGGGACAGCGTCGCCGGCGAGACGCCGGCACGGGATCCCAGGTAGCGAACGCCGTAGGGGGGACGGAAGTCGACCAGGGCCCGCGCCGCCCGCCCTGCGCCCCGGCCACGAAGGGAGCGCAGCGGCCGGTCCTCGGGCCACGGGCCCTTCGTGGCTCCGGTCACGTCGATGAAGAGGCCCGGCCGTTGGGCCGAGATCCGCAGGTTCCCGGTCGCGTCGGCGTAGCTGACCCCGCGTTCGACCAGCACCTGTTTCGACCGCGGGCTCAGAGAGGCAGCCACCACGAGGGGGAGCGCCCCTCCCTCCGTGAGGTCCGCTGATCGCGCCAGCGGGCCGACTGCGGACAGGAGGACCTGAGCACCGGGGGAATGCATCACCTTGATGACGAAGGTCGCCTGTTCTCCGCCAGGTGCACCGAGCGCCAGGAGGGTGGACGCAGGCGTTCGGCCGGAACCAGGCTCCCGTATGGCGGTGACAGTCCAGTCTCCGGGGAGGGCGCGTCGGATCAGCTCTTCGGTCTCGTGGAGGATCTGGGTGTCTGTGGTCGGACCGTGACCCGTCATCTTCACCAGCTCCGTCGCGACGACCGGCGCTCGCCCCGCTCTGGATGTTTCAAGAGTAATGCTGTGTCACATAACATGAAACAATAGAGATTCTGAAACAGAATCAAGTTACTCTGCTGACCATCTCCGGCAGCGATTCGGCAGCGTCACACGGACGAGGCAGTATTCCGGGGTGATCGTTCTCCACGCCGTGTGGCTGGCCTCTGGGGGCCGTCTCGCCGTGTGGGCGGAGGACGGTAGGCGGCCTCGAACAGCTCCGGCCCGTCGTGGGCGCCCGCCCCGCCGACCACGCCCGAGACCCCATCCCTTCGCCCTCGACGCCGATGGCATCCGACTCGCGGTCAACGAGCTCGGAGGGCTGGTGGTGGGAAGTCTGGTGGGGGCGGGCGACGTGGAACTCATGCTCCGGCTGCCCGACGCGGGTGCAGGGCCGGTCGGCTCCCCATGGCTCGAGGACGAGGCCTCTGACCCTCTGTCCGAGCCCTTGGTTTCCCCGCAGTCTCTCCCCTTGTGGACCGTCCCGGGCCTGGTCCTCGAGTGGCCGGTTACCCGGCACGTCCTCTCGACGTTGATGGCAGTGGCAGGCGATCCCGCGGGCCTCTCGACCACCGACCCGTCCGGCATCGTCCTCGCCGCCGACTTCCGATTCGCCGCACGGGCGGCGGAGATGATCCTTGAGTTGACCACCCGAGGACGTCTGTTCCCTGCCCTCGAGCTCACCACCGACGGATGGCGGGCCCGCTGGCGCCCGCTCGTCGACGGGCATGACCGTGGTCGGATCGAAGCACTCCTGTGGTCACTGCCCGCATCGTTCATGGCCTCGGGTGGGTACGACCTGGGCCAAGGTGCCGCCCACGGCGACCCAGAGCCGGAGACACCCGACGAGGTCCTCCGCTCCCTCATGTGGGGCCTCACCGATGCGATGGCCCGGCAGTTCGCGACCGACCGGCCGCCTGCCGCGCGAAGACACCGACCGAGGACACCGGGTTCCGTCGACGCGTGGCTGGCCGCCCTGGTCTCGCCCGATGGAATCGTGGAGGCCGATGGCGACGAGCTCGCCTTGCTCGCCGAGAAACTCCATGCCTGGCAGGCCACAGCGAGCACGCTCGCCGAACCGGTGCGAACGTGCTTCCGGATCATCCCTCCTGCCGACGACGCGGAAGATCTCCCTGGAGAAGGGGACGGTGGTCCCGAGCGGCCGGGGCCGCGCCGTCAGAAGGGTCAGCCCGAACGCATCGACGAATGGCGGATCGAGTTCGCCCTGCAGGCCGTGGACGACCCGAGCCTGCTCGTGTCCGCTGCCACCGTGTGGACCGACGGTCCTGAGCTCACTGCTCTGGAGCGCCACGTGGCGCACCCCGATGAGCATCTCCTCCGTGGCCTGGGCCGGGCCGCTCGGCTCGTCCCCTCACTCGGCCCGGCACTGGCCGAGATGGCACCCTGCGACCAGACAACCGACGCCACCGGCATCCTCGCCTTCCTCCGCGACGGTGCCCCGGTTCTGGAGGAGGCCGGATTCGGGGTGATGGCGCCACCCTGGTGGCGTTCCTCGAGAGCACGCCTGGCCCTTCGGCTCAAGGCTCGGACCGGCTCGAAGATCGCCGCCTCGACAGGCACCATCGGGCTCGACGGCCTCTGTGACATTCGATGGGAGGCGGTGCTCGGGGATGACAAGCTCGGGCTTGCGGAACTACGTCAACTTGCGCGTCTGAAGCAACCTCTCGTCCGGCTGCGCGGTCAGTGGGTGGAGCTGCACGAAGAGGATCTCGCCGCCGCCATCACCGCGGTCGGAAAGAGGGGCGCGAGCGCAGAGCACATGTCGGCCGGCGAGGTTCTACGCACGGCCCTCGGGCTCGAGCAGGCCACGGGTGGCCTGCCGGTGGCCGCGGTTGAGGCGGACGGGTGGCTCGGGGACCTTCTCGCCGGTGCCGATGACCGACGCCTACGGGCGATTCCGACGCCAGACGGCTTTGCCGGGGAGTTGCGCCCATACCAGGAGCGCGGGCTCGGGTGGCTCGCCTTCCTCGGTGATCTCGGCCTCGGGGCCTGCCTCGCTGACGACATGGGGCTCGGGAAGACGGCCCAGCTCCTCGCACTGTTGGTCGACGAGCGCGCCCGTGGTGACAAGGCGCCGCCGCGCCGGGGGGCTGCCACCACAACGAAGCGGCGGACCGTCACGCCGACACTGGGCCCGACACTGGTGCTGTGCCCGATGTCGCTGGTCGGCAACTGGCAGCGCGAGACCGCCCGCTTCGCTCCGAAGCTGTCGGTCTACGTCCATCACGGACCGGACCGGCTCGACGGCAAGGCCTTCACCCGCGAAGCCGGCACGGTGGACCTGGTGCTGTCGACCTACGGGTTGGCCGCCCGCGACCAGCAGCTGCTGGCGACAGTGCCGTGGCGACGGATGGTCCTCGACGAGGCACAGCAGATCAAGAACAGCGCGGCCCGTACCACCCAGAGCGTCCGGGCGATCCCGGCCGAGCGTCGGATCGCCATGACCGGCACGCCGGTGGAGAACCGCCTGTCCGAGCTCTGGTCGATCATGCAGTTCATCAATCCGGGCATGCTGGGCTCGGAGAAGGCCTTCCGCGAGCGGTTTGCCCTCCCCATCGAGCGCGATGGTGACGACGAGGCCGCAGCCCGTCTCCGCCGGATCACCGGCCCGTTCGTGCTCCGCCGTTTGAAGACCGACCGGTCGATCATCGCCGACCTGCCCGACAAACTCGAGATGAAGGAGTTCTGCAACCTGACCCGCGAGCAGGCCACCCTCTATCAGGCGGTCGTCGACGACATGTTGGCCCGGATCGACGAGGCCGAGGGAATCGAACGCCGTGGGCTGGTCCTCGCCACGATGATGAAGCTCAAGCAGGTGTGCAACCACCCGGCGCAGTTCCTGGCCGACGGCTCGTCGATCGCGGGTCGCTCGGGCAAGGTGTCACGCCTCGTCGAGGTACTGGAGGAGGCGGTGACCGAAGGTGACCGTTCTCTCGTCTTCACCCAGTTCACGCAGATGGGGGACATGCTGGAGCGGCACCTGCGCAACCGGTTGGGCTGCCACGTGCTGTGGCTCCACGGTGGGGTCTCGAAGAAGGCGAGGGACGCGATGGTCGAGCAGTTCCAGGGCGCCGCCGGCCCGCCGGTGTTCCTGCTGTCGCTGAAGGCCGGTGGCACCGGCCTGAACCTGACGGCAGCGACCAACGTCGTGCACTTCGACCGGTGGTGGAACCCGGCGGTGGAGGACCAGGCGACCGATCGGGCCTTCCGGATCGGCCAGAAGCGCAATGTGCAGGTGCGGAAGTTCGTGTGCGGGGGGACCCTCGAGGAGCGGATCGACGCCATGATCGAGGCGAAGCGCGCCCTGGCCGACCGCATCGTCGGGTCCGGCGAGGGCTGGATCACCGAGCTGTCCACCGAACAGCTCCGCGAAGTCGTCGCCCTGTCGGCCGACGCGGTGGGGGAGGACTGATGCCGCCGCGCCGCCCGACCCCCCGTCGTCCCATGGGCCGGTCCGGGCGACCTGCCGACGGGTGGTGGCCTCCTCCTTCCACGCCGATCGCGGTCGAGGGCGGCCTGCAGGCACGAAGTCAACGGGGGCGGATCGGCGACACCTGGTGGTCGCAGCGCTTCATCGCCGTGCTCGAGACCTTCGGTATCGGCAGTCGTCTCCAGCGCGGCAAGCGGTATGCCCGAACCGGCCAGGTGCTGACCATGGAGGTCACCGCCGGTCAGGTGAAGGCCTCGGTGCAGGGGTCGCGGGCCAAGCCCTACCGGGTGTTCATCGAGACGAAGGTGCTCACTGCGCCCGAGTGGGACGCGATCGAGTCCGTCATGGCATCGAGCGCGGCCTTTGCGGCCAGGCTGCTGGCCGGCGAGATGCCCGAGGAGATCGAGGAGGCGTTCGCCGACTCGTCGACGTCGCTGTTCCCGGCGTCGGCAGACGAGCTCGACTCGGCCTGCTCGTGTCCGGACTGGGAGAACCCGTGCAAGCACATCGCCGCGGTCTACTACCTCCTGGCGGAGGCCTTCGACGACGACCCGTTCCTGATCTTCGCCTGGCGTGGCCGAACAAAGGAGGAACTGCTCACTGGCTTGCGGGCCCGCCGACGTGGATCGGACCCGAACGACGGCTCCGAATCGCGTGCCGCGGCCGAGGCTGCCGACAACGGTCCGTTCGGCTGGCCGGTGGCTGATCCCGACAGCGCCGCCGCAAGGCAGCTGGCCGACTCGATGTCCCCGTGGGGAGTTGACGCCGACCTGGCGGCCATAGAGACCCGACCCCGCCTGGCCGTCGCCCCCGATCTGGTCCTCCGCCAACTCGACCCGGCACCGCTCGCCACCGACGGGGTACGGATCACCGAGGAGCTCCGTGCGCTCTACGAAGCGATCACTGCCGGTGCCGCGACCCTGGCCCTCGACGAGGAGCCGGAGTAGTGAACCATTGAGAGCCAGTCGGCCCGTTGGCTCACCTCACCAACGGCTCTAACCACGCGATTCTTCCGGCTGAGTCCTCATACGCCCGAAATTGTTGCAGCTGGTGCAAGGAATCCGTCGTTGAGAACGTGCCGCTCGAGGGCCAGAAGGTGATCGGAGGCAACGGTGAGTATCCGGCAACGATCCGACCTACCCCCGGACCGGCATCGTCATCGCCTACGAAGAGCCCACCTTCCGTGCCGCGCTCGACGATCTGCCGGCGCGGACCGGCCGTACCCACGTGATCATCTCGGGGGTCGCCATCGGCACCTGCTGCACCATGCCGACCTTCTCGATCCTCAACGACGGCTGACAGGTCTTCCCTGTGGTCGATGCCTGTGGCGCCTGGAACGGCACCGAGGCCCAGGCGGCGATGGCGCGCATGTCTCGAGCCGGTGCCGCACTGGCGACCGTGTTCGCCCCGAGGTGTGAGCTGCAGTCGGACAGAAATCTGCCTTCGGGCTAGGCCATGTTCGACCCGTTCACCAACGAACTGCCGGAGTATGAGTTCGTCATCCAGAACTTCTGGAACAACGCCAATCAGCATGTCCTGCCCGACCCGTTTGGCAACGTCCGGTAGGTCCCACGGAGGCGACACGCCGGCGTTGCTGCTACCGGCATGTCGTTCGGCGTGGCAGGCGGTCACGAGCTGCGCGAATCCGCACTACTCGACGCGATCGATGGTCGGATCGGGCTGCTGCCCGAGGTACTCGACCCGTTCCTTCTTCACGCATGGATCGTGGGTTGCCGCCTCGACGAGGTCCATGAAGCTGACGATATTGGCGTCGAACCGGTCCTGGAGCTGCTCATCGGCTATGCCGCCTTCGTCGGTGAACGCGTGGTGGGCCTGGGCCAAGTAAGACATGTTCGGGTAGATGCGAGCTCCGAGATGCTCCAGTGGAACCCGCAGTGCCCACAGTCCACGGTTGCCACCGATCATCGACGGTGACGCCGACAGGAGGAGGCCGTGGTGTTCATTGAACGGCTGCGGCGAGTAGCGCGACACCCAGCCGATGGCGTTCTTGAGCACGCCGGGAATCGACTAGTTCTACTCGGGGGAAGCGATGACAAAGGCGTCGGCGTCCTCGAGCCGCTGGCGGAATCGTTCGGCGCCCGAAGGAGGACCTTCATCCCGCTCCACATTGGCGTCAAACGACGGTGCCTCGAACTCACGCATCGACGCCAGATCGACTTTGGAGCCGTGCGCTTCGATCGTCCTTGCCGCGAGCTGCGCCGGCCGAGTGTTCAGGGAATCTGACTGCAGCGAGGCGTAGAACAACAGGAACAGTAGGGGCTCACGTGAGGCGGTGGTCATGGTCTACCTCTGACTTCCGGCCCGGATTCGATGCCACAGGTGTGACGGCCAGATTGGGGCTGGCGTCGCCTGACACTTTGCGGGGCGAGGAACTGGTGCCCGCAGATCTCCGGTCAACCGTCGGAGCCGGCCGAGGGTCCTTTCTGCGTCCTCCGTCCACGGGCCGGGTTCACCACCTGGGGACGTTCGTAGGTGAACGGTGGACTTCCCCCCGGGCGGCGCTGAGGGGGCCGACGCGGCTCGACCACCCCCGTTCGCAAGTGGCGACGGGGCCCGGACCAGGGTGCGGGCGGGGCCGTGAGACGGTCGGCCAAGCGGTAGGAGACGCTCTCATAGTTCACCCGCCATCCACGGAAGTCCGGCCATGCCTCCTCCGCGGTCCGTTCCATGGGGAATCCGCAGGCTGCAAGGATGGCAACGGCCTGTTCGAACTCTTGGTACTCCAGATCGATCGGGCCTTCCGGATTCGGGTCTGGGTCGATCTCCCAACCCAACGAGGTTGCAATGCGGTTCATCAGAGTGAACCCCATGCGCAGGCACAGGCGCGCCTGCGAGGGAGCGGCGCTTGGAGCGAGGGACAGGTGCATGGCCCCGGCATCCAGCACCGCCAGGAGGCCAATCATCCATGACAGCCAAGGTTCAGGTGATCGGAAGAGGAGCAAGATCGGGTACGTGGTGTGGCTTTCGGCTACGTCCGCAGCCCACTCCTCCCATGCTGCATAGAGGTCCGGCAGAGTGTCGGTGATACCGACGAGCTGGTGACGGGCGAGTAGCTCCGGTCCCCAGGCCGGCTCGCCGGCTCGGCTTTCGAGGAGAGTCACGAGGCCCTCTCTGCGGTTGAACGAGCTGTAGAGCGCAGGGAGGTAGGCGATCTGGAGCGCGACGATTACCACCCAGATGGCACCCACTGCGATGTCGACTCCCGTGTTCGCCCGGCCCCCGAGGTGCACCGCGCCGACCGTGAACAAGGCGGTCAGGGCTTGCAGAAGCCCGTCAGTGAAGGAGTGGACCGTCGCCATCAGCATCAGCCCGAACCCGATGACCAGAGTCACCGCCCAGAACACGAGCTGGGCCAGCAACGCGACCGGTGCCGTCGGCGCCAGGATCGCGTCCTTCCCTTCGTAGCTCTTGGCCAGGCGCGACAGCGCAACGAACGCCAGGCGGACACTGCGGTTCACCACCAGTGTCACGCGTTCGATTCCCACCGGCTGGCGCGGGAGGACCAGGGTGAAGAGGACGCTCGTTACGGTGAGGAGGACGACCAGAAGACCGAGGACAAAGAGGAACTGGTTCACGTCCGCCCGCCAGCATGAGCTTCGTCGACCGAGGAACCGGTGTTCCGGTGCACTGTCGATGATTCGGGCACTGCTCGCACCTCCACCAGGCTCTGGCGAAGTATCGCAGGCGATGGAGCTGGACGCGCCATTGGGCACCAGCGTCTGCTCGTGGGATTCGGTCTCACACCGGGCAGGAATTCCTGCCGCCGCTATGGAGCTCGTCACGCCCTGGCCAACTGGGGCAAAGCGTCAGCTCGCTGGACACTCTTCTCGTAGGCGTTGGCCTCGCCTGCCGATTTCGAGTGTGTTCTACTGGTTTCGCGAGGGTTTCGAGTGCCGAGGCGAGCCCATGGACCGGATCGACGACATGAAGGTGACCGTCACCACGAACGGACCGTATCTGGTGGAGGGCTCGGTCCCGCTGGCGAAACAGACCATCGTCGCCGATGCCGAAGGAAACTCCGTCGGCTGGCGGCAGGGCGAGGAGTATGAGGCTCAGGCGACCTGTGCGCTGTGCCGATGCGGGCAGTCCGCCGACAAGCCCTTCTGCGACGGGTCCCATGTGCGGACCGGCTTCGACGGAACCGAGACCGCCAGCCACGAGCCGTACTCGGCTCAGGCGACCGAACAGGCCGGCCCGTCTCTGATCCTGAGCGACGCCCAGCCGCTATGCGCCTTCGCCCGGTACTGCGACGTGGCGGGGCAGGTCTGGAACCTGGTGGAGCAGCCCGGCGTTGAGGCGGCGCACCAGACGGCGCTAGAGGCTGGGCTGTGCCCGTCTGGTCGACTTGTGGCCTGGGAGCCGGAGACGAAGAAGGCCCTCGAGCCCAGATTCGAACCATCGATCGGCCTCGTCGACGATCCTTCCGAGGGAGTGGCGGGGCCCATCTGGGTGAGGGGAGGCATCCCGATCACCGGCGCCGACGGGGAGACCTACGAAGTGCGCAACCGGGTCACCCTGTGCCGGTGCGGGGCATCGAACAACAAACCGTTCTGCGATGCCTCCCATGCGTCGATCGGGTTCACGGCCTAGGAATACCTGCGGGCGCTGCTTGCCGGGGTCCCGGCGGCGGACCGGACGCCAATCGGGCGAAGTCGACCCGGCTCACGAAGACCGTGTCGATGCGGCCGCCGATCGGGCGAAAAGCCAACACGCGAGACAACAATTGGGTCCTATCGCGTCTCACGCCATCGCGTCCCGTGGCGCGACCTTCTGAATATGTAGCCATCTACCAGGGAAAATGCGACGAGATGCGGTTCGCCGGCATCGCCCGCAAAGTGGTGGGGGTCGGCAGCGTCGGGACCAGGGCATGGGTCGTGCTCATGCTGGGCAGCGACGGACAGGACCCGCTATTGCTCCAAGCCAAGGAAGCGCAACCATCGGTGCTGGCCGAGTTCGTGGGCGAGAGCCACTATGCAAACCGGGGTGAGCGGGTCGTCGCTGGACAGCATCTCATGCAGGCATCGAGTGACATCTTCCTGGGCTGGGACGAGGTCGAGGGCCTCGATGGCATCCACCGGGACTTCTACATCCGTCAGCTGCGCGACTGGAAGGGTTCGGCCGACACTGATCAGATGATCCCCCAGGTCATGGCCGCCTACGGCAGGCTGTGCGGCTGGACTCTGGCCAGGGCCCACGCCCGTTCCGGCGATCGGATCGCCATTGCTGCATACCTCGGCGCCAGCAAGGCCCTCGACACTGCCATTGCGTCATTCGCCGAGACGTACGCAGACCAGAACCAACGGGACTACGACGCCCTGTAGACGGCCGTCTCCGAGGGGCGCATCGTCGCCGAGACCGGTCTGTGATGCTCCACCGAGCGATGTCCCACTCGGCACCGGCAAGGAGCGTGAGAGGACCGATTCGTCACCCGCTTCAGCGACTGCCGCCGCGTCTCCGAAGGCGCTAGGCGAAGACCACCGCAGACCTGATCGGCAGCCGCTATCTGGTCCGATTCCAGGAGGACACGCTCAGGCACCGCCCTCAGTGGATCGGGCTGATCATCGAGTTCGTCGGCACCTTCATCTTGGTGACCGTCGCCGCCGGGTCGGGTGTGATCAACCACTACGTGGGTGGTGGACCGATCAGTCGGACCGCTGCCGTGATCGCCCCGGGTGCCGTGGTCATGGCCATGATCTACGCCTTCGGGCCACTGTCGGGACTGCACATCAACCCGGCGGTGACACTGGCCTTCACCGGTCGAGGCGTGTTCAAGGCGGCCTGGGCGGTGCCTTACCTCCTTGTGCAGTTGGCGGGTGCGGTCCTCGCCGCCCTCTTCCTCCAGGCGATGTACAGCCACGTCGCCTCGGGCGGCAACTACCCGATCGCCCGGCCCGGCGGCGAGTGGCGGTCCCTGGTCATGGAGATCGTCCTCACCGCCATCCTGGTCTCGGTGATCCTGAATACGGCCACCGGCTACCGGAGCATCGGACACAATGCCGCGCTGGCCAGGGGCGCCACCGTCGCCCTGCTGGGCCTGTTCGCCAGTCCGATCAGCGGCGCCTCGATGAACCCCGCCCGCACCCTCGGGCCGGACGTCGTCGGTCTCGACTTCAACGGTTGGTGGATCTACATCGTTGGACCGATCGGCGGAGCCGCGATCGCTGTCATGTTGATCGGCCTTGTCCGAGGTCTTCCCGACAAGGAAGAGCGGGAGGCGGCTGAGGGTGGCGCGCTTCCGATCGAACGGTAGGCCCGGAGGTAGGATCATCATGTCGATGGCGGGCGACCGGGCCGGCGCATTGGACCTACTGTGACTCGCGGGCACGATTCTCGGAGGATTACCATGCACGAAGACTCGGACGTCTGGCTGGCCCTACGACATGACTGACGTTCCCATCACCCTGACCAGGAAGAACGAGTCCGACCCCCGCTTTCCGCCCCTGCCCGCCGCCCGCCCGCTCGGCGCGCCCTCGTACTTCCACGTCCTGGCCAAGCCATCTGGCCCGATCTGCAATCTGGACTGCAGCTACTGCTTCTTCCTGTCGAAGGAGGCCCTGTATCCGGGGGACCGGTTCCGGATGTCCGACGAGATGCTGGAGCGCTACGTCCGGCAGGTGATCGAGTCTCAGGACGACCCGGAGGTCACGGTGGCCTGGCAGGGCGGCGAGCCCACGTTGATGGGAGTGGACTTCTTCCGCCGGGCCCTCGATCTCGTCGAGCAGTATTGCCGCCCCGGCCAGACCATCAACCACACGATCCAGACCAATGGGACCCTGCTCACCGATGAGTGGTGCGAACTCCTGGCCGACCACGAGTTCCTGGTGGGAATCAGCATCGACGGGCCGCGGGAACTACACGACTCCAATCGGGTCGACAAGAAGGGGCGACCGACCTTCGACAAGGTCATGAGGGGTTTCGACCTGCTCAAGGCCCATGACATCGAGCTAAATGTCCTGTGCACGGTCAACGCTGCCAACCAGGATCGGCCATTGGACGTGTACCGATTCTTCCGTGACGAACTCGGTGTTCGGTACATCCAGCTGATTCCGATCGTCGAACGGGACAACGACACCGGCTTCCAGGAGGGTGACCAGGTCACGGACCGGTCGGTTGAACCCCAGGCCTGGGGGCGGTTCCTCTCGATGGTGTTCGACGAATGGGTGAAGCACGACGTGGGCACCGTGTTCGTCTCCCACTTCGATGCCGCGCTGGCCTCGTGGGTCGGCGTACCGCCCGCCCTGTGCATCTTCAACGAGACCTGCGGCAGCGCAGTGGCGCTAGAACACAACGGCGACCTCTACTCGTGTGACCACTTCGTGGAGCCCGACTACCTATTGGGCAACATCGGTGACGTCCACATGGTCGAACTGATGGCATCGGACCGACAGCGCTCGTTCGGGAACGCCAAGCGCGACACGCTGCCCGGCTACTGCCGGCAGTGCGAGGTCCGCTTCGCCTGCCAGGGTGAGTGCCCGAAGAACCGCTTCACGCTCACCCCGGACGGGGAGGAGGGGCTCAACTACCTCTGCGCCGGGTACAAGGACTTCTTCTCCCACATCGATGGCCCGATGCAGACAATGACCGATCTGGTCCGGAAGGGTCGGTTCGCCGATGAGATCCTCGGCATCTGGGCCTCGGCCGGCCGCAATGATCCGTGCCCCTGCAAGAGCGGCCGGAAAGCCAAGCACTGCCATCAAGCCTGAACCGCCCTCGCACGGGACCCGATCGTGACCCGCTGACGTGGACCCCGACCGGCTGGCCAAGAAGCCGACACGCGAGCCAACAATTGGGTCCCACCGCGTGCCACGCCGCCGCACCCCGTTGCGAGGCCTTCTGAAAACATGGCTGATGAACAGGGAACATGCGACGTACTGCGATTCTCCGGAACTCCGTGGAGCAACGACGATCCCCCTGAGGATCATGTACTTTCACCAGGTGGAACGGATCGGCCACCGGGATGGCGCCGGGAACCATGAGCGTGAAGATCCGCATGTAGGGACCGGACAGGTCGAGGGCGGCGAAGCGGATCTGGTCGCACAAGGTCTGCTCCCGTGCGGCCAGCCAGGCCATGGGCTCAGCGCTGCTGCGGCCTGGGGCGACGTCGAGCTACTGGCCACCGCCGACGATCTGGGTCGAGAACTCCTGGCGATGCCAGGGCCCGATCCGGACCATGAGCATTTCGTCGAGTCCGAGCGCATCGACTGCCCCGAAACGGTGAGGATCATCGTCGACCAGGGCGGTGCCAAGGGCGATGACCGTGTCGTTCACCGTGCGCCAGTCGCACCCGAGCTCGATGGCGGCTTCGTTCACGTTTCTGGCGTAGCGGCCGACCTGCTCGGTAACCCACCTCCCGGCCCGGTCACTCATGGCCATGCGGGGCGCACCAATGTGCAACTCCTCGCCGATCCACGATGTCGCCGAGCACGAAGTCTCCGGACCCCGTCACCGATGCTTGGGCCACACCAGCCGGGTCGGTCGTCCGAAGCAGGGCAGTTCCACGAGTTCGACGACCGGCCGATCCTTCACGTGGGCAAACACGCCACATCCGGCGCACCACGATCGGCGCGACCGGACCTCGACGTGAACTCGAAGTGGGTCACCTGCCACTTCGCCGGTGCCGAGGACGTTCACTTACGGCAAGCTGAGCAACAGCTCGCACATGCGCGTAGGACCCGATTGCACAGCGACTCTCACACCCCACCCATTGCCGAACAGTCGCTTTCGTGGAGTCGCCTGAGTCGACTCATGCCGCTGCCGTTGGGTTGCATCGAGTGTCGAAGCCGACCGGTGTGAGCATGCGGAGACATGATGTGCCCCTCAACTCAAACTTGGACGTTCAGCCTTCCTTGTCGGCCTCGCCCACCGCGTTCTGACTCACCTTCACAATCCTTTGGGCGAGCTCGCTCCACGTGCCGACAAGTTGCTCTGTCATCTTGAACGCCGAATCGATGATCTTCTTGCGTGGGCCATCGTCCGAGCTCACGTCAGGAAAAACGCCATTGACGGTGTCAAGGAACTTCCGGACCGCCTCGAGCGCCGAGGTCTCTGCCCCCTGAAGCGTTTCGATGATGCGATCAGCGTCGTCGGAGCCTGTCTCTTTACCGGGCATGAAGCTCTCCTTCTCTAGGTCCTCGATTCGCCAACCTGTGGCTACAGGCATGGTGTCCGAATGGACGGGAGCGTAACAGAGTCCTTCGGCACGTTCTCGTCGCCAAGAGGTTCCCTCGATCGCCGATCAGCAGGGCGCCCCTGGCCCTAGCCAGTGAGCAGATGACGCTCCGAACCGGGGTCCGCTGATGGATCGAAACACGACATGGCGTCCCTTCGACGCGGGCCACCTCGGGCAAGGAGTGGACACAACCTTGGGCGACATCGAATCGCATTTACGTATACCTTGGGCAGCGGAGCGAGCAGAACCTTCGTATCGATCTGATTCCCTCGAGGGGCTGCGGTGACCGCTATTCCAACTCGTCGTCGGGTGGCGCGCTGGTCAGGAGCTTCCGCCACTGATCGTCGGGCACGTTGGCCGGCGTGGTCGACTTGAGGAAGTCCTCGAGCACAGGGAGGAACCGGTCGGCGTCCCGCCACGGCAGGAAGTGCCCGGCGCCCTTGAGGACCTCGAGCCGGGCTCCGGGGATGGCCTCGGCGGCACGGTAGGCGTGGTCCACCGGGATGATCCGGTCACGGTCGCCCCAGACGATGAGGGTCGGAACCGCCGCAGCCAGGTACAGCCGGTCATGGGCGCTCACCCGCTGGCCGGCGATGTCGATCACCGAGCGCACGGTGTTCACGAAGGCCATCTGGCCGTGCCGGTCGGTCAGGGTCGTATAGCTGCGCCACACCTCGGTCAGGTTGATGCTCGGACGCCAGCCCACCCGCTTGGCCACGCCTCCGGGCCACTCGGCAGCCTCCCGGA